>JAIXKS010000053.1:23831-26979 GCA_026928325.1 Chitinophagales bacterium
AGACCGATATTAATCGCCCAGAAGGAGAAATTAATCACTTTCGCATTCCAAAACTGAGATTTGATAGTCAATCGAGATGCAAAAACCAGCGCTGCAAGAGAAATATTTCCGTAAACACCCATAAGTGCAGCGTGTGCGTGATTGACCGTAAGATAAGTACCGTGTTCGAAATAATTCATTATCGGCAAGTTGATGATAATACCTAAAACGCCGGCACCAAAGAAATTCCAAAAGTTGACCGCAATCAAAAACTTAAATACCATCGGGAATCCAAAATTGCCCAAATCTTTATGTTCTACATCACCCACTGCGAATTTGGGCATATTTTTAAATCTCCATGCTTCGACCGTCAATAAGATCAACGGTACAAACTGCAAGGTAGAGAAGACACTTCCCAAGGCCATCGTAGCGACCGGTTTTGCATTCCAATAAAAATTATGAGAGATACCTAATAGTCCAGTGCCTAAAAATAAAATCGTTGCAAAGTAAACCACACGAATCGCAGCTTGTCGGCTCACCAGACCCATCAAGACCATGAGATAACTGACGATTACTGTTACAAAAACCTCAAAGAAGGCTTCAACCCACATGTGAATCACCATCCACCGCCAAAAATCGGCAATTACAAAATTGGTATCCGGCTTGGCCACAAATCCAGAAAGGAATAAAATTGGAATTCCAAGAACAGAATATAAAATCCAATTCGGCAAATTCCAAGGTTGCTTCTTGATCAGCGCCGGTTTAATACCGCGATAAACGACTACTGCCCACATCGCAAAAACAAACATCAACAATACTTGATAAGCTTTTCCGAAGTCAACAAATTCCCATCCTTGATGTCCTAACCAGTACCAAAGATCACCCATCAAACCCAAAGGACCCATCACCATCCCTGCTAATGAACCACCAACGAGTACGACTAACATTCCAAATAAAATATTAATCAATCTCTTTTGGCCAGGTATCTCCTTTTTAGAGAGGATAGGCAGGATAAAGATAGAGGAAGCGATCCAGCATGTCGAGATCCAATAGAGCGACAGCATCAGGTGCCAACTCCTAGATATCGTCACCGGCAAGCCATCGGCAACCGTGATCCCTAAGTAGCCCAACCAATTGACAAAGTCATTGATGGTAATCAAGCCACTCGATACTTGCAAGAAAAACAATAAAATTGCTACAAAAAAGAATTTATACGTGGCTCGTTGAGTCTCCGTAGGTTTAAATTTTTCAACGCGCTCCGTATTATATAAATCACGGGTAGGCGGTTTAAAAAACTTGCTTGAAACCTGGTTGTATTGCCCGATATAATAGAGCACGATACCACACATGAGGACAAAGGCTAGCAAGCCTAAAACACTCCAAAGCACCACCGGCGATGTCGGTGTATTGCCCGAACCCGGATCATAAGGCCAATTATGCGTATAACTAAAATCAGATCCAGGTCGCTCCGTGGTACAGACCCAAGCGCCCCAATAGAAGAACGCAGTCAAATCTTTGATTTCTTGCTCACTTTTAATATAGTTTTCCAAGGTGCCACCTCTAACCGCAGGCGGTGTAGTAAATTTAGCAACGTAGTAGTTTTGCATGTGTTCCCAAGCATACTCCTGAGCATCATTCACATAAATGATGTTTTTTGCTTCATCATGTCCGTTTTCCTTTAATTCTTTTTTAGCTCTTTCTTCAAATTGGATCATTTCATAAGGTTCAACAGCTCGATTATGCTCCTTTTCGAATGCATCCTTGTAGTATTCAATCATATATTTGGATTGTAGGTGCAATGCTTCCGCTGTAAAATCCGGTCCGCGCTGTGCTCCATCACCAAAAAAGCTTCCGTACTGCATCAACGCATACTTATGAAAGACTTCTTGCCCTTTTTCAATCGTCTTTTGATCAAAAAGTACGGAGCCATCCTGCTTACTAAACTTCGTGAGTGGTGGTGCATCTACATACGTTTGGACACCAATGAGTCCTACACCTAATAGGCTGATGATAAGTATAAAAGTAAGCGGTTGCCACCAATTTTTTGTGTTCATGAAATAATCCATCCTACCTTTGGGTTTTCCATTTTGATTAACCGATTCCATTCGTTTACAATTTTGAGGTTAAAAAATAATTATTACAGAAATTTTATTTAAGACTTTTTTGACTGAATTAAATCGCTAAAAATTAGATACAACATATCTACTGCGATATTTAGCCATCACAATATTTCATTCCAATTTTGTGTAAATCTCAGCACATTTATACAGTACGGTGCAAAAGTATTCATAAACGCAATATGGAGTTTATTAAATTAAAATTTATTTATACCTTATAATAATATTTGATAATTTAGTTTATTTTTGAAAAACACCTATCCTTAATATGACCAAAATCATCATAAAAAATAAAATTTAGTTATACGTGCATTCTATTTGCTTATATTTAAAATAATGATATATATTTGCATCTGATAAAACAGCGGATGCTTGTAGTTTGGATTCAAACCTAAATAACAGTTTGTTTTTCACCCGCAACATGCATAAATGATAAAGATCATTTCCGTCTTACGGGTTCATCCTTTTTGTCAAGACCTAAGGGTCATTATTATTTTTTAACTTTAAATAATTCTTAAAATGAAATCAAAATGGTTCATGATGGCCGTGATTTTTTGGGCATTTTCTTCGGTACCGATGCAGGCTCAAGAAATCAAAATGGCAATGGAAACGGAAATGGAAGCGCCTGAAAGTCCTCCAGCTATGAAACTTAAAGGATACCACGTTGGTGTCGTACAACCTATCATTTCAATAAATAAGGGTGAGACCACCAATTTATTTACCTACGACAACTATGCGATAGGATTTCCTACAGGTATTACTTTTTCTACTGGTTTGAAGTTGTTAATTGATTTGGAAATGGTACCTTTTATCGCACCACTCATCGAGAGAAGAGAAAATTTCAATGTGCACCTCCTATATCATCCGGGCGTATTGCTACCTCTAGATGGCGGATTTACAGTTGGCCTTAGAGCTGCCTTCGAATCGGGAACAGGTCAGTTTGGCTATACATTACTATTGAATAAAAGCTTTGATATCTGCAAAAGCACTAAGTTTTTCTTTGAGCTCGTAGCTCCCGGCCGTTGGGGTCCTAATGAAAAATCAGGTTATAC
>JAIXKS010000053.1:26989-28702 GCA_026928325.1 Chitinophagales bacterium
TCTTTGAGCTCGTAGCTCCCGGCCGTTGGGGTCCTAATGAAAAATCAGGTTATACTCAAGTATTTGCGTTCCATATGGGCTTAGGTTTTTAACCATTATTACCATCGCAATATATAAAAAAAGCCGGAAATTTCCGGCTTTTTTTATACATCTATGTTTTTAACCCAAATTACACATTAGAAAATCTATTACGCGCCAAAATAACTTCAAATCAGCCGTTTTACTGAATTTATTATCTCTAACCATAACGATGGCTATGATTTTCGATAATAAATCCCTGATTTATTGCTCTTTTGACGCTCATAACGAAACCTAATGCGTGATCTGGGTTTAACCCAAATTACTTTTCTAATTCTAAACGAATGGTAGCTCCTAAGTAAGGGCTTGCAAGGTTAATCTTTTCTTTAAATACCAATGAACCGGCAAGTCTCCATTCTGTTGGTACATTGGTTAGATATCCACCATTGACCAAGAAGCTCAATCTCGTATTATCCAATTTAAATCCAACGCCAACATCCAAGCCTAAATCGCCTGTCAATACAAAGTTATCAGCATAATTGGTTTCTACAGAAGAAGTTAGGATAGAAGTAACTGAGTTTCCGCTCACACCCTTTGTGATATTCATTCTGTAATAACCACCACCAACTTCGATATAAGGTGTAAAGAAGAAAGCTGAGCTTTTCACGATATTCCATCGCAAATCCTGCTTGACGCCGATACCTTTGACAGAAGCAAACTTATTGCTGCTTAACGAGCCCAATTGTTCGTAGTAATATAATTTTGGCAAATTGTACAAACGCACTTGAATTTCAACCGCATATTCATCCAATGGAAAACCATTGTTAGCCAAAAGAGACCTTGTATTATCCAATGGAGTAAAATAATATCTACCGGATACACCCAAAAAATTCTTGTATTTAGGTCCACAACAACAGCTCATAGCTGCTGAACTACAACAAGAATTAGCAGCATCCATTTTAGCACTACAGCAACCTTGCGTGGCTTTTTCTTTACAACCACCACAAGTACTCATCTTACATGCTCCTGACGTACACTTAGGGCAAGAGCTACATTTACCGCATTTGCCTTCCATAGGCTTACTACAACAAGCTTTTTCGGCAGGAACTGTGTCTTTCAACATGCTTTCTAGTTCCATTTCTATCACTTTCATTTCATTATCCTCTTGAGCCATCAAGTGACCTGAAAAAGCAAAAAAACATAGAATTAAAAGTAAATTAAATTTCATTTCTAATAATTTATAATTGTGAATTAAAATAAGCATCCTTTGAGCATCTCCGATGTAATCCAATAAGTCGGTCTAACTCCATCTAAACCTAAACTTCCGGAAGCCAATGTACTGCCGGTTTCCAATGGATTATCCGATGCATAATAAGCATATCTCAAAATGACATTTTCAGAGATGCTTCGCCTGACCTTTGAAGCTGACTGAATCGCCTTTTGATAATGTGCTCCTTCCATTTCCAATCCTATGGCTTTCCATGAAGATTTTAAGAAATAGGTAAGTATATCTTTATTTTGGAGCGAGGTCCCTAAAACGCTAATCATCGTACCCTCATAAACTCCAAGGCCTGAACCTTCAAAATTTTTAGCGGACAAAGCATTATCAAAGGGATAATTATCCGCAGATCCCTCAAATACATGGGCTGAAGGAATCATAATATCGCCTTTATTTCCTTCCAAAATACCGGCTTT
>JAIXKS010000053.1:29126-32990 GCA_026928325.1 Chitinophagales bacterium
GGACGTTCAAAGAGCTTGTTTTCCCACAATATTTTTTTAATATTGTCTGCCCATTTTTCGCCATATACATGATGTCCCAAGCTTTCGCGCAATGCAGGACTAAAGGTAATTTCTCTATCTAGATTCGAAATAAATTCGTCCATGCTCAATCTCCCCATGGAATGAACGATTTTAAATAGATTATTGACACCATCAGCGTTTTCAAACTTTTCATAAGCCATCTGCACTTGATCATAGGTTCGACCCAAGATAGTATTGAGATAGGTAAATCCACTTTCGACATTTATTTCGCCGCCTTTATCCATCGTCTCTACTAATGCTTCAAGCATGAGCCATGAACGATTTTTTCGTCCTTTGACATCCAGGCTATTTCTTCGTATTTTTTCGGCTTCAATGTACAAAAAGGTAAGGTGCGTCAATATATCATAAATATCGCTGCCGCCTCGAGTCATTTCGATAAAATACTGTTCTTCATCGACTCGATAGCAATCCCGCTTTCTACGAGGTGGCACATGTTTTTCAAAATTAGAATGATTAAACCCTTCTCTAGAAATCAACTTGATATATCGACAATCTTCTATTCCTTTGGGCAACCGCTGAAAAATATACAGAAGCCCGTCTAACTCCACTTTTTCCTCATCTGCTATTAATCCATAAATCTCGGGTCGCAAGGACAGCATTGCTTCAATCATGGATTCGCCTGAAACCCCCAATGGCTTATATCCACCTCTTTGGATAAGGTGACGCATAGATACATAAAGCCGCTGGATAGCCGCTCTTGATATTTGTGCCTGAGATCTATAAGCTAAGGGATCTTGTTGACTCATAATTGGATTTTAAAAACATATAAATTGCAAAGATGCTATTTTTATTTTTAATAAGCCTGATTTAAGACCTAATTGTTGATAATTATAGCGACATTTACTATAATTCAAAGTCTATGCCATTCATCTGAATTATTTTGTAGTTTATCTATATTTTGATTCTTACATGAAACTTTTAATCTACATTTGTCCTTACTTTGATACCATACAATAAATAACATTTCAAATGAAATATCATATCAGCTTTTTAATCCTACTGTTTGCTTTACACGTTCAGGCTCAGTTCCCATTTGGTGGTGGGAGCAAGGGACCGACCATTAAGGGAAAGATAGAAGGTCAAGTTTTAGATTCTTTAACACAAGAAGCCTTGAGTTATTCTAGTATTGCATTGAAGAAAAAGGGCAGCTCCATCACTTTAGATGGTGTATTAGCAGATGACCATGGATACTTTAAGTTTAGCGATGTCAATAATGGTGCTTATGACGTGTACATTTCTTATGTTGGCTATCCGGAAAAAAAAGTATCTGTCGAGACTACATTAAAATCTCCAGATGCTAATATTGGATCCATTTTGATACCTCCATCTGCCAATGTTTTGAATGAAGTGGAAATCGTAGAAGAACGACTATTAATCGAAAATAAGGCCGACAAACTCGTATTTAATGCAGAAAACGATGCTTCTATAGCTGGTGGTGACGCAACAGATGTACTCCGAAAAGTACCCATGCTTTCTGTAGATCTCAACGGCAATGTTTCGCTCCGCGGTTCACAAAATGTACGGATTCTCATCAATGGAAAGCCTTCAGGCATGTTTTCAAGCAATGTCGCTGATGCACTCAAAATGTTTCCGGCCGATCAGATTAAAAAAGTAGAAGTAATCACCTCTCCTTCCGCCAAATATGACGCTGAAGGTAGCGCAGGAATCATCAATATCATCACAAAAAAACAAAATATAGAAGGTATTGCCGGTAGCATCAACGCCTCTGTAGGCAATCGTCAGAATAGTCTCTTCGCTAATTTTAATGCTGGAAAAGGGCGTTTTGGCCTGAGTTCGAGTGCCGCTGTCTTTTACTCGACTCCAGGAACAGGTAGCAATGATTTTACGAGAATTGACAAGGTCACCGATGGAACAGTCACCCAATTGGGAACTCATAAATCATCAAGTCTAGGTGCCAACGGCTCGATTAATGCCTTTTATGATTTTAATGGATACAACAGCATCAATAGTTCATTCAGCTACCGTGGCTTTGGCTTCGATAACGAGGGCACCACTCGAGGCAGCATCAGTCAACAAGGATTTTTAGACAATTTTATTCGCGAAAGTAAAGGCGACAATTTCTTTAGTGGATTTGATTGGAGTACAGATTATACCCATAAATTTGCTCAAAAAGAAGGGCAAGAACTCAATATTGGCGTTCAATATTCCAAACAAAATAATTCGCAGGACTTCTCCATAGAAGAGACGCATGATCTCTCGCTACTCAATAGAAATACCGACTTAAACAATGAGGGCGTCAATAACGAGATTACGATACAAGCGGATTACGAACATCCAATCACGAAGGAAATCAAAATTGAAACGGGCGTAAAAACCATTTTTAGAAATATCGTCAGCGATTACAACACCCAAGCCTTCGATATCAATACGGGATATACGCCACTTATCGAGCAATTCAATTACTACCAAGATGTATATGCCGGATACGCATCTTTCAATTTTCTTATTGCTAGAAAATACTCCCTGATCACAGGGTTGAGATACGAACAAACGGCGATTAAAGGTCGCTTTGGTCAAGCTCAAGAACTCGATTTTGACAATATTCAATACGACAACTTTTTACCTAACTTAACGATTAGTCGGACATTTACCGGGTTTAGAACGCTAAAATTAGGCTATAGCCAACGCATCCAACGACCAAGCCTCCAATTTATAAATCCATTTAACAATAACTCCGATTTCATCAATCGCACGGTTGGTAATCCACTATTAAACCCTGAACTCGTTCAACAAGTAGAGTTGGGATATAATTTTACTTATAAAGGATTTTCTACCTTTTCAGCCCTTTTTTACAAGCATACAGACGACATCATCGAGCAGATTTTATCATTGGATGAAAATCAATTATCCGTCAATACTTACAAGAATATTGGCACGAACAATTCCTTTGGGTTAAATACTTTTATTTCGAAGACCATCAATCTATTTACATTGCGTACAGGTGGAAATATAGCAACTTATCACGCACAGGGATTGATCAATGGTGAAGCGGCCGAACGAAAAAGTTATGAATACAACATCTTCCTCAATGGTGAAATGAAAATCAGTGGAACATTTAAAGCTGACTTTTTTGGGTTTTTCCGTTCTCCGGTACGAACCATACAAGGTGACAATCCGGCTTTTACCATTTATGGACTGGGCTTGCGCAAAGAATTTAAGGATTGGAGCGTTGGAATCACACTCATCGAACCGTTTGGTGCAAACAAGTATTTTAAAACCAATATTGATACCGAAGTATTAAAACAATCTTCCTCTATCGGCATTCCGTTTCGTTCATTCGGAGCTAATTTCAGATATAAGTTTGGTAACGTGAATTTCAAAGAACGTAAATCAAAGGTCAAAAACTCTGACTTGAAACAAGGTGGCGATATGCAAAACCAAGGTGGTGCAGGAAGTGATCGCGGGGGATTGAATAAATAGTAGGTGGTTTGAATTATGATCTAAATGATTTATTCATAAGCGATAACTCTAATCAGTTTTAAATTTTTAACATTTTTATCCCATGATTTCTTAACGGAAGCTCCGCTAAGGCTGGCTTAATTTTGGTGCTAACAAGTTATAAAAGTCTTCATAATAAAATAGAGATGTTCAGGTAGCCTGAGGCAATTAGCTAAACAAGTGAAGATTTAACACAAATACTAAATTCAAATAATTCACTTTTTAGACTTTTGGCTTAAAATCTATTCATATGTGACATTTTTAGTCTTTCTTTTCTTTTGTCTTGACACAAAAGAAACAAAAAGTCAAGGCTGTACCGGTTCA
>JAIXKS010000068.1 GCA_026928325.1 Chitinophagales bacterium
TTGTCAGTGCCTTTTGGTGCTAGTATCGCTCACCGTAGGTGTCGCTTGAACATCGGTTTGGCAATATGGCGGGTTTAGTGCTAAATTCAATTTCAGTTCTTCGATTGAACTTTTGTGCAAAACTGAACATTTGTACTTCGATTTCCGCCACATCGCCAAGCCGAAAAACGTTATAGCCCATTTTAAAAGACGACACAGTAATGACAGATATATCAACACTTGAACGATTGACTAAAGAAAATCCACTTGACTATGGATATTGGAACGACCTTGGTATTGAGTATAAAAAGCAAGGACGACTAAGAGATGCAATCATTTCATATTTGAACGGGGTAAATGCAATTTTTCAAAACATATATCTGCAACTTAAAAACTCAAAAGACAACGAATTTTTAGGACTTGAGAGCTTGGGCGAGAAAGCAAATCATAAATTTTGGTTAGACAGGACGATTGACTGCATAACAGCCTACGCAAAGACAGAAGGCATTTCAAGTATCCGCTTTCCAGACGGACAAACAGCAATCAAGTTTTCAGACAAAATAACTTACGGTGGACTTCTTTACTTTGACCAAGACAAAATAAGATATGTGCTACCGAACTTCATTCACACCTTTGCTGACTGTTTAACTTGGAACAAAATTTACGCAACCTATCTGAACAACATTGGAGTTGCTTATGCCGAAATGGGTAACAATGATAAAGCAAGAGAATATTTTAGAGAAGCAATCGCATTCACACCTAAAGGAACAGATTATCCCAATCCAATAATTGGACTTAACGAATTAAACAACTAATAAAATGAGCGACCAAGAAGATATTTTTAGAAAATTCGCTGAAGCTGAAAAAAGAGCAGGTGAAAATGTTAACCCAAATGACTTGTTGACAAAGCAAGAAATACACGAATTTGGTATAGATATTATTTACAAATATTCTCAGCAGGAAGGATATGAAATAGTTGATGGGACAACAGACCTAAACCTAAATCCACAACTCGTTCTTAAGAAAAACGGACAACTTTATTTTGTAATGGTTAAAACAGGTCCAGCAGATGGAACACATTTGACTTATGACAAAGAATTAGCGTTGCAAGTTTTTAACAATGCTAAACCTCATAATGCAAAAGTTTTATTTGCAGGTGTTGGGTTGAGATGTGTAGGTTATGGTTTAGCATTAGTAAGAAATAAAGGTTTTCAGGTTGACTTTCGTGGATTTGAAGACGTTGAACTTGTTTCCCTTAAACCAGAAGATTTATTGGCATTTGACAACTATAAAAGAATAAAATGGAACCTTGACGAAAATCAAAAACCTAAAAACGAAGTAGTGGAAAGGGTAAAACGTTGGGTAGCAGAAAATGAGAATTCAATTATTGTAAAGAAACTACGGAACAAAGAAGTGATAAACATTCCAGACCTAAACGCAAACTTAGACTACCAAACTGTGACAGACCTTATGACATTGTTTCCAAACCAAATCTTTGACGAGAAATGACAAGAAAAACGGGCTATAACAGGCGTTTGGCTCAATGGCGGGTGAAGTGGTTAATTGAACATTCTACCTCGCATCAACTTTTGTGGTGTATTGACAGTTTTGTGCTCCGAAATCCGCCACTGCGCCAAGCGCCAAACCGTTAGCGGTCAGTGTAGAAAACGAAACCCGAACAACAATATAACAAATAAAATATGGGACTATTTGACTTTTTAAAACCAAAAAAGACGGAGTTGGACGACAATCTTTCTCAATTACTAAAAGCATTTTTCCCAAAAGGAGAAACGGACATAAATGCAGGTACAAATGAATTGCTTTTGATTTTGAACAACACAATAGACAAGAATGAAGCAAGAAATATATTTGTAAAGTCTGTTTCTATGAGTAGAGTTGCTTCAAATTTTGACAAGCAAAGACTAGTAAATCATTTAAGAGGATATTGCCTACAACATTTCAATGAAAAGCAACTTGATAAATTTTTTGATTATTTAACTGCTTTGACAGTTGCAATGAAAGTTCACGGCAGTAGCCCAGTTGAAATCAAAAGAGACGGAGAAGGATATGCTTGGTAGTAAAATGATAGAAATGATGCATTTCCCAGGTCGCTTGAATATGGGAATTTCTTCTGTTTCATTTCCAATCACAGAAGAAGACAAGCATTCAGGGTTTGAGATTCTGAAACACTACCTGAATGAATCAATCATTATGACAGGAAAGTATTGTAATGAATATGCGGTAAGAAAAAATTGTAGTGAAGACATTATAAGGTTAATTAATGATACGTGGGGGAATTTCACAGAGGAAAAGAAAACAAAACTAAAACCAAATTATTCATTAGAATATAAGGACTTTGGTAATTACAAAACTATTTATGACTGTATTACAATTAATTTTCCTAATGTAGAAATTGATATTGACACAAATACTGCTCACAAAATGAATATTGAAAGTTTGGCAGACCTAATTTTAAAAGCAGGAATTAAATCATTGGCGGAAACAAATTTAAACTCGGTTTTCTCATTAAATATTTTTAGAGTTAATACAAAATTTGGTTCTTTCCACAAAATTAATTACTCAGAAATACCAAGTATTCAAAAAGAAGATTTCAATTTACTAATAAGTGAAGTTATAGAAACTAAGGTGAAAGGACATAAGTTTTTATATTTTTACCACGACAAATGGGACTTTCATTACTCAAATTTCAAGTATGGAGAATAAACACCGAACCGCTAACATCATGACGTATAGAAGAAAGCCCAAATAAAAAAGAAAAGCCCAGAACTTTGAAGTCTCTGGGCTTTTTGCTATACGTTGTTCAGCGACACCAGCTTTAGAACGTAGGTGGTTTTGTAGCTTTTGTAGTCTCCTTACCGTGGTTTTTTGTAGGTCAACTTTCTTTTCTTTGTAGCGATTTTAATGTTTAGATTTCCTTCAGGCATATAGATGCCCTTACCCACAATGCAGGTGTTTTGCTTTCTTTTGCCGATCTGTTTTGTTTCTTTCTTTGTCATTTTAGTATTGGTATTTTTTGAGGAGATCCTCGGTTTCTCATATTTTCGATATTTACCAATTCAACGCCTGTTTTCGACACATTCACATACGTGGCTATGCGCTCCAATTTGCCGATATTACATACGCTGCACAGCGTGATATCCACACCATACGTCATCGCTGCCAATATCTGTACAGGTAGCTTTACCTTGCGAGGTGGTGGTGCTATTGCCAACTGTTCGCAGATACTTTTGATGCGTGCGCCCTTGTGCTGATGACTCAAAAATCCACTGTGCCGTATCTTTACAAATCCTCTCGGTAAGATGTGTTGCTCAAACCTTCGCAAAAATTCCTCATGGCTCAGCGTCATCTCTTTTTGCTTATGCCCGTCCTGATAATCCTTGTACCGAAATGTGATTGTTTCTGCTGTTATCTCTTTGATTCGATGCGTGCTGATCGCTACTTTGTGCGTATATCTACCTAAATATTCCAACACCTGCTCTGGTCCGCCAAATGGCGCTTTGGCATACACATTCCACTTCTTGTAACGGACCGTTTCTAACATGATCTTGTGCTGGTCCTCGTCTTTGACTTTTAGAGCGCCTGACTTTTTTAATTGTTGTACTCTGTCCAGAAAATATCCCTTGAATATCTTTTCCATCGCTCGCCTCGGAAACAGAAAATTGCCGCATTTTCGCTTTTCTTTCTTCCATAAGCCCTCCTTGTCCAATCCGCCGCCTGTCACGATACTATGCACATGCGGATGAAAGGTCAGATCCTGTCCATTCGTATGCAATATACTGATGATGCCTGGTGTACCTCCTAAATATTTTCCGTCATTACCCAGCTTTCTCAGCGTATAAGTACCGGCTTCAAATAGCAAGCCAAACAATACTTTTCGATTGCCCATGACCAAACTTCGCAGTTCCGCCGGAAGCGTAAATACCAAATGGAAGTACGTCGTCGGCAGCAGTTCACTGTGTCTATCCTGCAACCATTGTTCCCGCCTGAGTCCGCCGCAATTCGGACAATGCCGATTGCCACAGCTATGATACTGATGATGTACGTGATCGCAATGACTACATCCATAGACATGTTTGCCTATGCGCGCCGTGTGGCAATCCGACAGTCGTCTCAGTACTTTTTGGCTGTATGGGTTGAATTGTCTAGTGGCTGGATGATCAAAGATTTTTCGCTGTAACAACTGTTTAATCTGTGCTTGTTCCACAGCTCAGTTTTTCTAATGGCGATACTATGCCCAACTGTGTATGATGCTGCAAGTGAAGATAGATCATCGTCGTTTCCAGCTTGCTATGACCAAGTAAGGTCTTGATCACGTGGATATTGTTACCCTGATTGAGCATGTGGGTAGCAAAGCTGTGGCGTAGCGTATGTGCCGTAAACCGTCCGCTTTCAAAGCCTGCTTTCTGCATCGCTCCGTTCACTACTACCTGCATGCTCCGTACATGAACCGCACGACGGGTTTGCGTACTCGTAAACAAATACTCTTCTGGACGACCTGCTGCCACATAATACGCCCGAAGATCTGTCAGCAACGTCTGCGGAAGTAAGGTAAACCTGTCTTTGCCGCCTTTGCCTTGTACTACTTTGATTCGCTTATTGGCACTGTCGATATCCCTGATTCTCATGTTGCACACTTCACTGATGCGCATACCCGTACCATACAGCAAGCCTACCACACATCGCTCCTTCAGCGTCAACTCCGCTTTAAACAGTTGCAACACCTGATCCTCTGTCATAATATCGGGCAACTGAAACTGCTTTTTGGGATACAGATTGCTGGGTACTACATAAGTCACAGGCATTACCTTTTTGAAGAAAAAACTGCATGCCTGTGCCACACTGCGGCATTTGGCACGACCTACCTTATGGTGCTCTTTGATAAACAACAGATACTGTTCGATATGCTCCTGGCGTAGTTCCTCAACCTGCATATCGTTGTAAAATTTAAACAGCAATGTCAGTTCCTGTATGTAATTACGGACGCTTCCCTTGCCATATTCCTGCACTTTTAATACCCGAAAACTCCGCTCAATCCAATTTTTTCCGCTTTCATTGAGCACATTTGATGAAATTGTGTTACCTTGCATGATAATTATTTTTAACGTTAATAAATGAAAGGTAAAAGTGGGATCTTTTGTGAATTGTTAGTGCCTTTTGGTACTACTATCGCTCACCGTAGGTGTCGCTTGAACAAGGGTTTTGCGTCAGGCGGGCTGACGTTCAAACGTGAAAGTTCCTGCGGACTTTCCCGCCCGAACGCCAAGCCCCGAACCGTTAGGCAACATGCTAAAAAAGCCAACGCACATTCAAGCACATTTGGTTTTTGCCGACACGCAAGCCCAAACAAAAAAAAAACAAAAGAGCTTGATTTTTTGCCAACGCTCGACAGAAATGATAAACGAAATTGAAACAATAAAAAAAGAATGAATCAAACAGTACACAATAGATTAATATCCTTCATCTGGTCAATTGCAGACGACTGCCTGAGAGACGTTTATGTTAGAGGAAAATACAGAGACGTAATTCTTCCAATGGTAGTTTTGAGAAGGCTTGACGCTTTACTCGAACCGACCAAAGACGCAGTTATGGAAGAATTGGCGTTTCAAAGGGATGAAGCAGGTTTTACTGAATGGGATGAAACAGGTTTGAGAGATGCCAGTGGTTATGTATTTTACAATACCAGTGAATGGACTTTGCAAAGGCTTTATGATACAGCGACAAACAGCCAACAAATTTTACAAGCTAATTTTGAAGATTACTTGAATGGCTTTAGTCCAAATGTGAAGGAAATCATTGAGAAGTTTAAACTCAAAAGCCAAATCCGACACATGGCTTCTAAAGATGTGTTGATGGACGTTTTAGAAAAGTTTACTTCACCTCATATCAATCTTACACCTTTTGAAAAGGAAGACCCGGACGGCAGAAAATTACCACCACTTTCAAACTTGGGCATGGGCTATGTGTTTGAAGAATTGATTCGAAAATTTAATGAAGAAAACAACGAAGAGGCGGGAGAACATTTCACGCCTCGTGAAGTAATCGAATTGATGACACACATTGTTTTTGAACCTAACAAAGACAATTTGCCACCTGTTATGACTATTTACGACCCTGCTTGTGGTTCAGGTGGAATGTTGACCGAATCGCAAAATTTCATTAAAGATGAAGAAGGTGCGATTCGGGCAAAAGGTGATGTGTATTTATACGGAAAGGAAATCAATGATGAAACCTACGCCATTTGCAAATCAGATATGATGATTAAGGGCAATAACCCCGAAAATATTCGTGTAGGTTCTACGCTTTCCACCGATGAATTTTCGGGACATACCTTTGACTTCATGCTTTCCAATCCGCCTTATGGAAAGTCTTGGTCAACCGATTTAAAATACATCAAAGACGGAAAAGATATTATTGACTCACGTTTTGTAGTTACACTCAAAGACTATTGGGGCAATACCGAAGAAGCAGATGCCACGCCACGTTCTTCTGATGGACAATTGCTATTTTTAATGGAAATGGTTTCCAAGATGAAGCCATTAAGCCAAAGTCCGCAAGGGTCAAGAATTGCTACTGTTCACAATGGTTCTAGTTTGTTTACAGGCGATGCTGGTGGTGGAGAAAGCAATATCCGCAGACATATCATTGAAAATGACTGGTTAGATTGCATCGTGCAACTGCCCAACAATTTGTTTTACAATACAGGCATTACCACCTATATATGGTTTTTGAGCAACAACAAAGAAGCAAAACGCAAAGGCAACGTTTTATTGATTGATGCTTCGCAACGCTTTACAAAACTCCGTAAAAATCTGGGAGCGAAAAACTGCGAATTGACTGCCGAACACATCAAAGAAATTCAAAACACTTACCTTAACTTTAAAGACGTAGAACGCCAAAGCGAAGATGGTTTAGCAGCCAAAGTGTTTAACAATACCGATTTTGGCTATTACAAAGTAAGCATCGACCGTCCAGCACGCCTAAAAGCTCAATTCACCCAAGAACGCATTGCCGATTTACAGTTTGAAAAATCATTGAAAGAACCCATGCAATGGGCTTTTGAAACCTTTGGCGAAAAAGTATATACCGACCTCAAATCCATTGAAAAGGAAATAGTGGAATGGTGCGAAAAAAGTGGGTTGGACTTGAATGCCAAGAAACGGAAAGAGCTTACTTCAAAAGATACTTGGAAAAAACAAAAAGACTTATTAGCAACAGCAACTTTACTTTTGCAAAAAATAGGCTCGGACGAATACACCGATTTCAATGTATTTAGTGCCAAAGTAGATGAAGTGTTGAAAGCAGAAAAAATCAAACTTTCGGCAAGCGAGAAAAATCAAATTTTTGGGACTGTAAGTTGGTATGATGAAACAGCAGAAAAAGTGATTAAGAAAACCGAAAAGCTAAGCGGTGAAAAATTAGAAAAACTCTTGAGCCATTTAGATTGCACCGCAGAACAACTGCCCGATTTTGGCTATTTCGCAAGTGGGAAAAAAGACGAATACATCATTTATGAAACCCAAACCGACCTGCGAGACAGCGAAAATGTACCGCTGAACGAAAGCATACACGACTACTTTTTGCGTGAAGTAAAACCGCATGTAGCCGAAGCATGGATTGATTTAGACAAAACCAAGATAGGCTATGAAATCAGCTTCAATAAATACTTCTACCAACACAAGCCTTTGCGAAGCATTGAAGAAGTAAGTGAAGAAATATTGGCTTTGGACAAAGAAAGCGATGGTTTGATTATGGAGATATTAAGTCTGTAAAAAATGAGCAACATTATATTTTACGAAACGCCACAAGGCAAAATATCGGTTTCGGTTCGGTTTGAAGACGAAACATTTTGGCTCACGCAAAAAGCTATGGCTGAATTGTTTGGCGTGGAAGTGCCAGCCATCAGTAAACATCTTGCAAATATCTTTGAATCAGGCGAATTGATGCAAGAAGCAACTGTTTCCATTTTGGAAATAGTTCAGCAAGAAGGCTCTCGAAATGTAACCCGAAAAGTAGATTTCTACAACCTCGATGCCATTATTGCCGTGGGCTATCGGGTAAATAGTAAACAAGCCACGCAGTTTCGTATCTGGGCTACACAAACGCTCAAAGAGTATATTACCAAAGGCTTTGTGTTAGATGACGAACGCTTGAAGCAAGGCAAAAATTTTGGCAAAGACCATTTTGATGAGTTATTGGCTCGTATCCGGGATATTCGCTCTTCCGAAAAACGCTTTTATCAGAAAATCCGTGATTTGTTTATGTTGAGCGATGATTACGACAAAACAGATAAAAAGACCGAACTATTTTTTGCCGAAGTACAAAACAAATTGCTCTTTGCTACCACCCAGCATACCGCAGCCGAGATAATTATGCAGCGTGCCAAAGCCGAAGAACTCAATATGGGTTTAACCTCGTGGAAAGGAAGCCGTGTACGCAAAGAAGACGTAATCATTGCCAAAAATTATTTATCCGAAGACGAAATAGACACGCTCAACCGTATGGTAACGCTATTTTTGGACACAGCCGAGCTTCGGGTAAAAGAGCAAATACCGTTAAGCATTGATTTTTGGAAACAGGAAGCAGACAGCGTTATTCAGTTTAGTCGAAAACCGCTTTTGCTCGATAAAGGAAAAGTGAGCCACGAAAAAGCCAAAGATTTTGCCGAAAAAGAGTATGCCGTTTTTGATACCGAACGCAAGAAAACCGAAGCCTTGCAAGCCGATTTAGAAGACCAAAAAGCCATTGAAGAATTACTGAAAAAAGCACAAAAGAAATAAACTATGAACAAATACCCCACATACAAAAACTCTGGCGTAGATTGGCTGGGAGAAATCCCGGAACATTGGGAGGTGAGAAAATTAAAGTTTCTTGGATATATTTATGCAGGAATAAGTGGAAAAAAGGGAGACGATTTTAGCAAGGATAACAATGGGAAAATGAAACCATTTATACCTTTTACTAACATTTGTAATAATGCGAAAATAGATAATAACCAATTTCAATATGTAAATATTGCTGAAAGCGAGAATCAAAATAGAGTGAAAAAAAACGACATTCTGTTTCTGATGAGTAGTGAAACTTTAGATGATATTGCTAAAAACTCAATTTATTTAGGAAATGAAAATGAGTTGTATTTAAATTCTTTTTGTAAAGGCTTTAGAATAACAAGCGATGAAATTAACCCTGAGTTTTTCAATTATCTTTTTATTAGCAAGGTATATAGAAATTATTTTTCATTGGTTGGGAGAGGTTTTACAAGGATTAATCTAAAACAAGAATATATTAATGATGCTTATACAATTATCCCTCCTCTCCCCGAACAACAAAAAATAGCTCAATTTCTTGACGAAAAAACCGCCAAGATAGACCTTGCCATTGCCCAAAAAGAAAAAATGATTGCCTTGCTCAAAGAACGCAAGCAGATTGTTATTCAAAATGCAGTAACGGGGAAATGGTCAATGGTCAATGGTGAATGGTCAATGGATAATGGTGAATGGTCAATGATTAATGGTGAATGGTCAATGACACCCAAGTCTAAACTCAAAGATAGCGGTGTGGAATGGATTGGGGAAATTCCGGAGCATTGGGAGGTGAAGAAGTTATTTGGAATATGCCGTTTCGTAAGAGGTAATTCTACATTTTCTAAAGATGAAATGTTAAGTAATGGTGAGTATGTAGCTGTACAATATGGCAAGTCTTACCAAGTCAATGAGATTAATGAAAAATATGAGTTCTATATTAATAGTGAATTTTATAAAGATTCACAGATTGTAAATCAGGGCGATACAATTTTTGTTTCTACGTCTGAAACAATCGAAGATTTAGGACATTCAGTTTTTTATAATAGAAGTGATTTAGGATTATTAGGAGGAGAACAGATGTTATTAAAGCCAAACTTAGAGCTAATTGACAGTAAATATTTGTTTTATTCATCAAGAGTTTTTGCTAAAGAGTTAAGAAAATTTGCGACAGGTATTAAGGTAAATAGATTTAATATTAATGACATAAAAACCATATATATTTCTATTCCTCCAATCCAAGACCAAACCGCCATCGTTGCTCATATCGAAGCCCAATCAGCCAAGATAGACCAAGCTATCGCCTTGCAAGAGCAACAAATAGCAAAGCTAAAAGAGTACAAAGCCACGTTGATAGATAGTGCAGTAACGGGTAAAATAATGGTAAATGATTAATGGTTAATGATTAATGGTTAATGATGAATGGTTAATGGCATTAACAATTAACAATTATAAAGGATTATGAGAGAGAATGTTATTAAGAATAAGAGTTTTGCTTTTGCCGTAAGGATTGTAAGGCTGTATCAATTTTTGTGTGAACAGAAAAAGGAATTTGTTTTATCCAAACAGTTATTAAGGTGTGGGACAAGTGTTGGTGCAATGGTACGAGAAGCCGAACATGCAGAAACAAAGAATGATTTCAAACACAAAATGGGTATTGCTCAAAAAGAAATTAATGAAGCTATATATTGGCTCGAACTCTTAACCGAAACGGAATATTTGAATAAAGAACAATTTGAAAGTATTAATGCAGATGCTGTCGAAATTTTAAAAATAATTACAAGTATTATTAAAACAACTAAAACTAGCATTAACAATTAATCATTAACAATTAACAATTGAAAGAAGTCATTTTTATATCGAGTGTACAAAAAGAGTTTGCAAGCGAACGGCAAGCTCTGGCTACCTATATCCGTGAAGATGAATTGCTGAAATTGTTCTTTGAACCCTACTTATTTGAAGAAATTGCCGCTACAGGGCACACTCCCGAAACGGTATATATTCAAGAAGTAAAAAACAGTACTATTTATGTGGGTTTGTTGGGGGTGGAATATGGTTTTGAAGATGCCACAGGTATTTCGCCCACCGAAAAAGAATTTGATGCCGCACAGGGGTATCAAAAACCTTGTTGGATATTTATTAAAGGCAGCCATTCCTTAAAGCGACACCCCAAAGAAACAGCGTTTATAGAAAAAGTAGGCGGGCTGGTATCAAGAAAGCGGTTTGACGATTCAGCAGAATTGAAAAAAGAATTGTATCGTTCTTGTATTTTGTACCTCAAACAAACAGGCAAAATAGATGCCGATGATTTTGACCAAGCCGTTCATCAAAAAGCTAGATTGGAAGACCTTTCTGATGAAGCCATTAGTGAATTTGTGCGTGCAGCAAGACTGAAAAGAAATTTTCCGCTTAAAGAAACCGATAGCAAAGAAAAAATATTGACACATCTCAATTTATTGCGAGATGGAAAGCTTACTAACAGTGCGTTATTGGCATTTGCCATAAAACCTCAGTATTTCTTCCCGGCAGCAACCGTAAAATGTGCTCACTTTCATGGGCTTGTTGTAGCCAAACCTATGCCCGACTATAAAGAATACGTAGGTACCGTATTTAAAATGGCAGATGATGCCCTAGATTTTGTGCTTTCAAAAATCAGTTTGAGCACTGGAGATAGAAGCCAATCTATCCAAGTAGAAACCGCTTATGAAATCCCCAGAGCTGTAATAGCCGAAGCTATCATCAATGCCGTAGCACATAGAGACTATTTCAGCAAGGCGAGTATTCAGATTTCGGTATTTAAAGACCGTATCGAGATAGAAAACCCCGGAACTTTGCCTAGCGAATTGGATATAACCAAACTAAAAGAGCCACACAGTTCTTATCCCCATAATCCACTTTTGGCAAATTGTATGTTTTTGACCGGTGCCATTGAACGCTACGGAACGGGAATACCCGAAATGTATGCACTAACAGCAGAAAGAAAGCTGAAAGAGCCTGATTTTGAAGATAATAAAACATTTGTTGTTACCCTCTGGAGACCCTCTGCGAGAGCAACCGCACATGATACCGCACATGATACCGACCAAGTTACCGACCAAGTTACCGACCAAGTTACCGACCAAGTCAAAGAATATGTAGATATTGAAAGTTTGCCCAAGAGATTGCTATGGATAATGCGAGATGAAATGTCAAGAAGTGAAATAATGTCTAAATTAGAACTGAAACATAATCCTACTTTTAGAGAAAATTATCTTGACCCAGCCATAGAAAATAAATGGATAGAAATGACTATTCCCGACAAACCCCAAAGTTCCAAACAAAAATACCGACTGACCCCATTAGGGAAAGAAGAAGTTGAAAAAATAAAAAAAGAGCTCAAATAAGTATGCATAGCAAAACCAACGAAGCTGCCCTTGAAGCGGCAATAGAAAAAGCCTTGACAGGTACTTGTAGAGAAGAACAAAATACAGACCTAAATATAGCTTCCGAGCCAAGAGAACTCTATCGCTCTGGCAATGGCTTTTATATGGGTCATTCCAATGATTTCAACGCTCAATACGCCTTGGACGAAACTCGCTTTTGGCATTTTTTAGAAAACACTCAAAAAGAAGAATTAGAAAAACTAAAGCGTGCTTCCGATTGGAAATTGAGAATAGTGGAACGCCTCGACCGTATGATTAAGAAATATGGCGTTTTGCGTTTACTTCGCAAAGGTTTGGAGGTAGAAGATGCTCATTTTACGCTCTTGTATCAATTGCCAATGGCAAGCAGTAGTCAAGCGGTAAAAGATAATTTTGAAAAAAATGAATTCAGTGTAACTCGCCAAGTGCGTTATAACACCGAAAACCAACGTGAAGAAATAGATATGGTGGTTTTTGTAAATGGTTTGCCCATTGCTACCTTAGAACTCAAAAACGCTTGGACAGGACAAACTGCCAAAGTACAAGGTATTAAACAATACAAATCTGATAGAGATATTCGTCAGCCTTTGCTCCATTTTGGTCGTTGCATCGTGCATTTTGCGGTGGACACAGACGAAGTATATATGTGTACAAAATTAGATGGAGCAAACTCGTTTTTTCTGCCATTCAATAAAGGAAACAACAACGGAAAAGGAAATCCGCCCAATCCATTCGGGCATAAATCATCGTATCTATGGGAAGAAATATTTACTCGAGAGAGTTTAGCTAATATCATTCAGCATTTTGTTCGCTTTGATGGTAAACCAACAGATGCTTTAAGTAAAAGAACACTGTTTTTCCCTCGTTATCATCAGTTAAACGTTGTGCGAAGTCTAATCAATCACGCTTCAAAAAACGGTGTGGGACATACCTATCTCATACAACATTCCGCAGGTTCCGGCAAGTCAAATTCCATCACTTGGGCAGCTTATCAACTCATAGAAACCTATCCCGAAAGAGACGGTTTACCTGGAGCAAAAGGCATTCAAAATCCCTTGTTCGATTCAGTAATTGTCGTTACAGACAGACGTTTGCTTGACAAACAGTTGCGAGAAAACATCAAAGAATTTTCAGAAGTGAAGAATATTGTTGCTCCTGCCTTTTCATCAAAAGACTTGAAAGACAGTTTGGAGCAAGGCAAAAAAATCATCATTACCACCATTCAAAAATTCCCTTTTATTGTTGATGGCATTGCAGACCTGAGCGACAAGCGTTTTGCAGTCATTATTGACGAAGCCCACAGTTCACAAAGTGGAACAGCAGCAGGAAAAATGAATGAGGCTATGGGCAATTTTGCAGAAGAAGATGAAGAAGACGGGCAAGACAAAATATTAAAAGCCATGCAAGCCCGAAAAATGAAAGGCAATGCATCATATCTGGCTTTTACAGCAACACCGAAAAACGCCACGCTCGAACGCTTTGGCACAAAACAGGAAGATGGCACATTTAAGCCGTTTCACTTGTATTCGATGAAGCAAGCCATTGAAGAGGGATTTATTTTAGATGTGCTAGCAAATTATACCACCTACAAAAGTTATTACGAAATAGAAAAGTCTATTGAAGACAATTCATTGTTCGATACAAAAAAAGCACAAAAGAAATTGCGTGCTTATGTAGAAAGGCATAAACAAACCATTGGTACTAAGGCAGAAATTATCATAGAGCATTTTATTAGTAAAGTCTATAACACCAAAAAGCTAAAAGGTAAAGCCAAAGCCATGGTCATTACCCAAAATATTGAATCTGCCATTCGTTATTACTTAGCCATTAAGCGAATTATCGAAGATAAAGGCAATCCGTTTAAGGTTGCAATTGCATTTTCAGGCAAGAAAACCGTAGAGGGAATAGAATATACCGAAGCCGATTTGAATGGCTTTTCAGAGAATGACACCCGCAACTATTTTGATACAGATGATTATCGCATGTTGGTAGTTGCCAATAAATATTTGACTGGTTTTGACCAACCCAAGCTCTGCACTATGTATGTAGATAAAAAGCTACAAGGCGTTTTGGCAGTGCAAGCATTGAGCCGTTTGAATAGGGCAGCATATAAATTAGGAAAGAAAACCGAAGATTTATTTGTCTTAGATTTTTTCAATAATGTGGACGACATCAAAGCATCTTTTGACCCATTTTATACATCAACTTCATTGAGCGGTGCTACAGATATTAATGTTTTACACGAATTAAAAGGCACTTTAGATGAAGTAGGCGTTTATGAATGGGAAGAAGTAGAAGATTTTGTTTCAAAATATTTCAATGGTATTGATGCACAGCAATTAAGCCCAATTATTGATATAGCAGCCAACCGTTTCAATGTTGAATTGGAGTTGGAAGACGAAGAAAAGGCAGATTTTAAAATCAAAGCCAAGCAATTCGTAAAGATTTACGGTCAAATGGCTTCCATCATGCCTTATGAAGTATTGGATTGGGAAAAGCTATTTTGGTTTTTGAAATTCCTGATACCTAAACTAATCGTCAGAACTAAAGAAGATGAATTGATTGATGAACTTTTAGAATCGGTTGACCTTTCCACTTATGGACTTGAAAGAACAAAATTGAATCATGGCATTGGTTTAGATGATTCGGCAACAGAATTAGACCCGCAGAACCCAAATCCGAGAGGAGCTCACGGAGGTGGCGAGGAAAAGGATCCACTGGATGAAATAATTCAATCATTCAACGAAAAATGGTTTCATGGTTGGGACACGACACCAGAAGACCAACGCATAAAATTTATCTCTATTAGCAAACACATTCAAGCTCATCCAGACTATCAAACCAAAGTTGCCAACAACAAAGATGCACAAAACAGAGATTTGGCATTTAAGAAAATCTTAGATGATGTGATGGGACAGCAAAGAAAGAAGGAACTTGAATTGTACAAACTTTATGCAAAGGACGAATCGTTTTACCAAGCATTATTCGACACCATGAAAAGAATGATTGACAACCCAAGAATGGGACAATAAACATAAAACAATGAAGCCAACACTCAACAGCCACATACATTGCCAAGCCGCACCAGCCAACGCTATAACCCAAGCTTGGCAAAGAGTGTGTCTGTTCCAACGCACACCCAAACCGACCGACAAACCAACGAACGAAAAAGTAGCACGATTGCCTAACATCAGTTTGGCAAAAACGGAAGGAAACGGCTTCGATTGAAAGTTTTTCGTATATTTGAAGTTTCGTCTTCGGTTGAAGTTCAATGCTAAAAGTGCCGCCTTCGCCAAGCTGCCAAACCGTTAGTGGCAAGCATAGAACGACCGTCACGCAAAGAATAACACGACAGAAAAATGGAAATAGATATAACGTTCAATGTTTACACAGACGCAAATGGTGGCGACCCAGACAGCACAAGTCCGACACTTCGCACATATCATAAAATGCTATGGAGTAAATCGTTACCCAACGGACAAATTTTTAAATTGGACAATAAAAAAAGTGGAGCATATTTATATCACAAATCGGAACTTGGAGAATTTAATTTAGGAAGTGATGCCATAACACATTCGTATAGAAATCAGACAAGAAAACAATGGTTGATAAAACAAATTCCAAACGAAGTAAACGAACTTTTTGACATAGGTTCAACAATAGGTGCTTACACACTTTTCCCGAAAAATAAAATAGACAACAAGTTTACAATCAATCAAGCTCGTGGAGTAAACAGCTTAATTGACGACAGATTTGACCTAACTTTAGAATGTATTCGACTTTTTTACGCAGGACAACAAAGCCCACTTTACGACACATTTAGACGTTACAAAGACTTCTTTGAATTATTTGAGAACTTTAAAGGTTACATTGACTTTTTTCTACTCAACGACCTTGTTGGCGAGAATGAAAATATTAAATTTTACTTACCGTTTGACAATTTCAAAACAAAGCCAACATTTGCGGACATTGAAGAATATTTGATTTACAAAAAAGGAGTTACGGACTTTATAAACGCAAGAAATAAACGTATTGACAAATATGCTAACCAACAGACGACAGAACAAAATGCCAGCTGCCAATAACTAAGGTTTCGTGGCGCGCGAAGTGCAAGACATGAAACCCCTGTTGAACGAAACCGGCTACATGGTCTCCCTTATGGGTTTATCGATTTATTTTTATGGATGAGTAATAGCCAAAATGCTAAGTTTTTTTCTTAGATGTAGAAGCGAATAGGCTGTATTACCGTATTTTTCCTATTGTCCTTGATTTGATTGCATACAATTCCCTACTCAAATCTCTATGATTTAGGAATAGGACGAGTACCCAATAAGTATTCTTATTGAATGGCGAATTTACAAGTGACGACGGAAGGCTACCGTAGGTTTAGTTCAACAAGCGATTTGAACACAAGACGAAGAAATCTATTAAAATGCCTTTCCTACTTATGCCCTTTATCTGCTTGGTTATTACGGAATACCAATTTAATTTACAAATCGGGACACTTTTCATCTTTATCTCCTAAGATTCTCTAAAATGATTCCACCCTTGAGCTGTTATATCGTGGATATTTCCACCTGAAGTATGCAATTTTACACCATCTTCCTTATCTGTGATTTCTCCAATGATGAAAACTTCGGGCATATATCGGATTTTGTCTAAATCCTTCTCATCAATCGTAAATAATAATTCGAAATCTTCGCCTCCGTGGAGCGCACAAGTTATAGGATCAAGCTGAAATTCGAGCGCCATTCTTTCCGCATCCGGATGAATAGGCACTTTACTTTCTTCAATATATCCTCCTGTTCCGGATTGAGAACAAATATGTAGCAGTTCACTGGCCAAACCGTCCGACACGTCAATCATAGACGTAGGCTTTATGTTTGATTTCTTAAAATAAGCGATAGCGCCTCGCTGAGCCTCGGGTTTTAGTTGTCGCTCTATCAAATATTGATTTTGCTCTAATTCCGGCTGAACACCCGGATGCGCCAAATAGATTTGTTTTTCTCGCTCCAATATCTGTAAGCCCAAGTAGGCTGCGCCTAAGTCTCCAGTTACACATAGAATATCTCCTTTTTTCGCACCATTGCGATAGACGATATCCTCTTTGTTGGCTTGCCCGATTGCAGTCACGCTGATGACCATGCCTTTAGGTGATGAGGTCGTATCTCCTCCGATGAGATCTACATTGTATAGTTTACATGCCATATATATCCCTTCATACAATTCCTGCATGGCTTCTACAGAATACTTGCTGGATATAGCGACAGATACCGTAATCTGTCGAGGCTCTGCATTCATGGCATAAATATCCGAAAGATTGACAATGACCGCTTTGTAACCCAGATGTTTGAGTGGCGTGTACATCAAATCAAAATGAATGCCCTCAACCAGCATATCCGTACAAACTACCGTACAAGGTAGGTCATTTTCGACAACAGCTGCATCATCACCGATGCTTTTAAGGGTTGTCGGTTGCACCGTTGGGTTGTCGGAGGTGAGTTGGCGAATCAGGCCAAATTCTCCCAATGCACTAATATTTGTAAATGTTGGTTCGGTTGGATTACTCATAGGTCTATTTATGTAAAAAAAATTATTTTATCGGAGGTGGTGTTTCAAATCGTTCCGGAGCTAAATCCGTTTTTTTATCAATCAAACTCCAAAGAACGTCATTTTCTGGTAATGGTGACGTATATTTATAGGTTTTACCTGTAGTTGGATGTACAAATTCTAACTGATAGGCCAAAAGCCCGATACTTCTATCGATATTAGGTCTTTTAGACCCGTATTTTAAGTCGCCTTTTATCGGCATGCCTTCCGTAGCCAATTGTGCCCTAATTTGGTGAAATCGTCCAGTAATCAAATCTACCTTCAAAAGGTGGTAATTGTCAAAAGACCTTAGTAAGGTGTAGTTTAGACTACATGCTTTATAAGAATCATCTACCCTTTCGTCGGCGGTCATGGCCCGATTGTGCAATTTTTTGATATAGTGATTTAATTCGGTTGGTTCCGATTTTGGTTGGCCTGCCACGAGCGCAAGGTAAGTTTTTTTGACTTCCCGCTGCTTTAGCATCTCCGTAAACTGCTGCGCAAACAATTTGGTTTTTCCAAAAATAACCAGCCCAGTTACCGGCTGATCGATTCTATTTAATACATAGACTTGACCACTATACCGCTCTACTAATGTCCGTTCTAAATCATCGGCTTCTTTGTCCGTAATCTGAACAGCAATCCCATTCTTCTTAAATACAATCACAAAATCATCGGTCTCATCAATGATAGAGTAATTCGATTCCAAAGAATGCCGCTTGTTAATAAATTTTTTTAACGGTGTGTAATCCACAATTAAAATTAGGGTTATTTAGTTTACTTCTTCATAATCAACATATTCATCACTATGGTTGTTTTCAGAATTGTTCTGTTTATCTTGATTTTCATTGCGCTGCTTTTCAATTTTTGAAATGGGTTGCAAAAATTTTGTATATATATAATACAAGATAACAGTTAGCAAAAGAAATTTACCCATATTTATTACAATGTTGAAACTATTCTTATTTTATTTAAAACATAAAAGGTTTGACAAAGTTAACAAAATTATGGTGTTTCCTATAAAAATCTGCAAGCTCAACGCCCATATTACCTACTTGAACCGAAATGATTTTTGAATCGGTCGTAAGATTCATCATAAAAAATACACCAACATCCGAGGCTTAAGAATACAAATGGGGCTAATTGGGTATAAAACACGGGATTCATAATTGCCATTGGCCTTGATTTATAAAATGAGCACTTTATGATATGAAAAAAATGAATTTATTTTGAATAAATCCCAAGGATTCATGAACAATATTCTATATTTAAAAGTAGTTAATGGATAGGAAGTAATACAACTTCATAATCATTCGTAAAGATTATAAAGTATTTTTATTACTTTTGTGGGTTATTGTGCTTTTTTAGACCTAAATAATCAAAGAAACAACAACTATATGCAGGCATTTAAACGATTTTCAAACATTACCGGATTACTGGTTCTTGTTACCACCTTTATCGTATTTCTCAATTCTGTAGAACCTACCGGGAGCCTATGGGATTGTGGAGAGTTTATCCTTGGAGCCTATAAACTTCAGGTAGTTCACCCACCGGGAGCCGGATTATTCTTAATTATCGGTCGAATTTTTGCGTGGATAGCTACCATCGTTTCAGATAATCCTTCAGATATCGCCCTTGCTGTCAATATCATGTCAGCATTGAGTACCTCTTTAGCTGCCATGTTTGTCGCTTGGATTACGATGATGTTCGGTAAACTTGCCCTTGTAGGTAGAGAAACAGAAACCACTCAAAGCCAAAACATCGCTTTATCATTTGCCGGTCTTGTTGCGGGTTTAGCTACAGCGTTTAGTACTTCTGTATGGTTTTCAGCAGTAGAAGGTGAGGTTTATGCCATGTCCTCTATGTTTACCATGTTGACCCTTTGGGCAGCAACTAAATATTACTTCATAGAAGACGAAGAAGTCGCATATAGATGGTTGATATTGAGCTTTTTTGCAACCGGGCTTTCCGTAGGCGTTCACTTATTAAGTATCTTGACTCTGCCGGCGATAGCTTTATTGATCTATTATAAAAAATACAAAGAACACACGCTTTCAGGTGCTTTCTTGGCTATGGTCGCTGGAGTAGTAGGGATAGTTTTCATCATGAAGTTCATCATCGTTGGTATCCCGACGTTGTGGCAAGCCATGGAGATTTTCTGTGTCAATACACTTGGACTACCTATGCAGTCCGGAATCGTTCCTACACTTATTATTCTCGTAGGTATAGCCTATGGTTTGGTGTACTACTCTGAAAAAAAGCGGTCTCAGATCTTGCAATTAATGTCGATTTCGGCTATTTTAATAACAGTCGCTTTCTCTATGGTCGGGGTTGTGGTCATTCGTGCCAATACGGATACACCCATCAATATGAACGTTCCAAGCGATGCATTGCGCCTACTTCCTTACCTAAATAGAGAGCAATACGGAGAGCGCCCACTATTAAGCGGACCACACTATGACGCTCAACCAACCGATTTAACAAAGTCAGAACGCTACGGAAGAGTGGGCAATAAATACGAAGTCGTCGATGAAAAGTATGATTACGTATATGCTAACAAAGATAAAATGTTGTTTCCACGGATAGGTCATTCAGATTCGGGACGGCCTCAATTGCATAGAATGTGGAGAGAATACCTCAACGGCAATAGTAAAGGACAACCTACCATGAAGTATAACCTCCAGTTTATGCTGCATTATCAGATCAATTGGATGTACTTCAGGTATTTTATGTGGAATTTTGTAGGTCGCCAGACTTTTGACCAAGGGTACTATCCTTGGGATGTGAGTAAGGGTAACTGGATGTCAGGGATTAAATCCATCGACGAAAAGCGGTTGTACAACATGGATAACCTTCCGGATACAATCAAAAATGATAGATCTACGAATAGGTATTATTTCTTACCGCTCATTTTTGGTTTGATTGGAATGGTCTTTCATTTTATGAAAAGGCGCAAAGACTTCAATACTCTTTTTGTCTTATTTATCATAACCGGTATAGGTATTATCATTTATTCCAACCAGCCTCCGAATGAACCTCGGGAGCGGGATTATGTGCTCGTGGGTTCCTTTATGACCTTCTGTATATGGATGGGATTAGGCGTCGTGGCGATTTACGATATGTTATCCAAAAAGATGACCGGTATTCCACCGGCGCTTATCGCAGGATTATTGGTGTTATCGGCACCATTGATTATGGGCTTCCAGAATTTTGATGACCACAGCCGAAAAGACCATTATGCCTCTAGAGATTATGCGGCCAACTTCCTCAATAGTCTTCAAAAAGATGCCATCATCTTTACGTATGGTGATAATGATACCTACCCTCTCTGGTATGCCCAAGAAGTCGAGAACATCAGAAGAGATGTTCGTGTAGTGAACTTGAGCCTCATAGCCGTAGATTGGTATATCAACAAACTCCGCAATAAGGTCAATGATTCTCCTCCATTAAGATTGACGCTGACAGAGGATCAATATAGAGGGAAAACCAATAATCAGGTGTTCTTCGTCAACCCACGCGGTGAGGATATGACAGCGCCTATGAATATCTTTGAAGCACTCCGAAGAATCGGCGACCCTTCTAATGTCATCCAAGGTCAAAGTTTTATTCCAACCCGAAATTTCTACCTTCCGGTTGATAAGAATAAATACAGCGAGCTACCTTTTGCAGGTCAGATTGATAGTAGCGAATGGGTTGATTTCATTCCATTCCGTTTCCCGGAAAGTGGTACCTACATCCTAAAAGACGAACTCGCTATTATGGACGTTATCGCGTCCAACTTCTATTCGAGACCTATTTACTTTGCGATTACTTGCCAACCTTCCAAATTACTCGGCCTCAATGATTATACCGAAATGGAAGGTCTGGCTCTACGTGTGACACCTACCAATCTAAAAGTCAAATCCGAACTACCTAGCATATACGGATTTGGTGATATCAATGCAGATATGGTCTATCAAAATGTCATGGACAAATGGGTATGGGGTAATTTTGATAAAAAAGAGACCTATGTAGATAAAAGTTATATGCCTGAAGTGCAAGCCATGAAGCTTGTTATGCTAAGAACAGCGAGAGAATTGGTTCGTGAAGGTAAGAATGACAAAGCAATCGCTATTACTAATAAATTCTTTGAAGGATTCCCGCACTTCAACTTCCCATATGATGCCGGAATTACTTCATTCATCGAAGTCTTAATCGATGCACAGGATTATGAAGATGCCAAAAAACATCTCCGAATTTTAGCGGTTGAAACCAAACAATTTATTGATTTTTATGAGTCTCAAACCAAGACTAAAGTATTTGATAGCTTCAAAAGCGATTATGAATACCGGCTTGCAGCTGCTCAAAAAATGATTGAATTGGTAGGACGCATCGACGATCAAGCCTTCAATAAGGAAATACGGGATATGATTGAGCCTTTAATTAAATTTGATGATTCACCAATAGATCAGTAATATAAAATGAAGATAGCAATAGGATCCGATCATGCCGGATTTGAATACAAAGCATATTTAGTCAGGAAACTTGAAAAACTTGGTCACCAAGTCTTCGATTTAGGTCCTAATAGTGATCAATCTGTCGATTATCCGGACTATGCGCACCCTGTTTCCAATCAGGTTGAAAAAAAAATAGTCGATCTCGGCATCGTACTTTGTGGTAGTGGTAACGGTGTCTGTATGTCCGCAAATAAGCATAAAGACATCAGAGCTGCCCTTTGTTGGACACCAGAACTTGCAAAACTCGCTCGCAATCATAATGATGCCAACATCGTTTGTATTCCGGCTCGATTTGTAAGTAAAGTGACGGCAGGACGCATCGTAGATAGTTTTCTTAACAACAACTTTGAAGGTGGTCGCCATCAAGCAAGGGTTGACAAGATTTCTAAATGTTAAAAATTGTTTATTTAGCAACTAATCCTAAACCGTTATTAATGCGAAAGGGTTAGACACAGTAAAAGATTTAAAATTATATGAATATCAAAAAAATCGTTTTATCAACCATGTTGCTTTCAATGGCTTTTATAGGTAAAAGTCAATATGTCAGCCACATATCAACGCCAGATAAAAGTAAACCCAAAATAGAAAGTACAAGCGATGACTCCTATAGATTAGCCAATGCAATATCATCGACAAACCTTGAAAACTATCTAAAGATTCTTGCTTCAGATTCCTTACAAGGAAGAGAAACAGGTACCGAAGGTTCTACCCTTGCCGCGGATTATATCAGTGGATTTTTAAAAAAACTAGGGATGGAAGGAAGAAGAGATAACGATGCTTATTTTCAGCAAGTTTCCTTCACATTTTCAAGATGGACCGATACAGACTTGTTTATTCATGGTGAGCGATATAGACTTTTGTGGGATTATATAGCGCTACCAGAGCAAAACGAACATAAGGAAATCATCCGAGCTAGTGACATTATTTTCTTAGGTTATGGTATCGACGACCCGAAATATAGCGATTACAAAAAAGTCGATGTAAAAGACAAGGTCATCATGATCAATCGTGGAGAACCATGGAATAACAAAAAAGATGTTTCCTATATTACCGGTACTAAAGATGTATCAGACTGGAGTAAAGATATCGATAAAAAACTCCGAGTAGCCAAAGAAAAAGGCGTCAAATTGGTATTAATCATCGATGAGGACTTTAAAAAAACAGTTGAAGACAACCGAAGAAACCTGATGATGCCTAATTTGCAATTGGGAGATAAAGGAAACGACCCGATTTTGATTGCCAATAACGTTTTTATATCGACTACGATAGCTAAGGCGCTCATTGGAGAAAATGAAAAAAAGATGCTCAAGGCAAGAGAAAAAATGGCCGCAGGCAAACCGAATCACGTCGTCTTACCTACCGACTTTGCAATCAATATGTCTAAGAAAGTTACCGTATTGAAAGACAAAAATATTGTAGGCACCATAAGAGGCAAATCCAAGCCTAATGAATTTATAGTCATCTCTGCACATTATGACCATTTGGGGAAAAGAGGTGATGAAGTTTTCAATGGTGCAGATGACAACGGCTCCGGATCTAGTGCAGTTATGGAATTAGCAAGAGCATTTAAGTTAGCTACTTATGAAGGTAAATCTCCAGAAAGAAGTATTGTTTTCTTATGGTTTACTGGAGAAGAAAAAGGTCTTTTAGGTTCCCAATATTATACGACAAGCCCTTTATTCCCGCTAGAAAACACCGTTGCCAATATCAATATCGACATGATTGGTAGAACTGATGCCAAATATCAGGAAGATCCCAATTATGTCTATGTCATCGGTTCCGATAGACTGAGTTCAGAACTTCATGAAATCACCGAAGACGTCAATCAAAAATATACGCAACTAACGCTAGATTACGGGTATAATTCAGAGGAAGATCCCAATAGATTCTACTATAGATCAGACCACTATAATTTTGCTGAAAAAGGAATCCCGGCCATCTTTTTCTTTGATGGCATCCATGAAGATTATCACCGACCTAGCGATACTGTCGAAAAAATCAATTTTGACGAGATGACGCAAAGAACAAAATTAATCTTCCACCTTGCATGGGAATTAGCAAATAGACCTGAGAAAATCAAAGTGGACAAAGCCGCAAAATAAATATCAGCACACATATCTATTAATAAAAAAAGGCTTGAGGCCTTTTTTTATTAATGGTAGCTAAAAACTACAAATCATACCATATATTTTCTTCTGCATTGTACAGATACCTGCTTTCTTTTTACTATCTTCGCACGACCATTAAATATTCAGTCGATATGAGATTACACAATTATGCCATGGGCAAATGGATAGCTGGCAAAGGTGAAGGACAGCCTTTATTTGATGCCAGTAATGGAGAAACAGTCGCCATAGCCGGAAGTGAAGGCTTAGATTTTGAAGAAATGCTCCATTATGGCCGGAAAGTAGGCAATAAAAACCTCCGTAAAATGACCTTTCAGCAACGTGGGCTTATGCTCAAGACGCTTGCACTCTATCTATTAGAGCGAAAAGAAAAATATTATGAGGTTAGTTATAAAACTGGAGCTACCAAAGTAGATTCTTGGATAGATATCGAAGGCGGTATCGGCAACCTTTTTGCCAATGCTAGCCTTAGAAGAAAATTTCCTGATCTTCCGTATTTTGTTGAAGGTGAACCCATAGGTCTAAGTAAAGGCGGTACTTTCATGGGACATCATATCCTGGTACCTAAAGAAGGCGTAGCTGTACATATCAATGCTTTTAACTTCCCGATTTGGGGTATGTTGGAAAAATGTGCAGTCAATTGGCTCGCTGGTATGCCCGCGATTGTCAAACCGGCAACATTGACGTCCTACCTGACTGAAGTCATGGTTCAAGATATCGTTGATTCAGGGATATTGCCAGAAGGCGCTTTACAACTCATCTGTGGTAGTGCCTATACCTTGCTCGACCATGTTCATTATCAAGACGTCGTCACTTTTACCGGATCGGCTTCGACCGGGATTCAACTAAAATCCAACCCTAATATTATCCAAGAAGCTGTTCCGTTTAATATGGAAGCAGATTCGCTCAATTGTATTATCTTAGCACAAGATGCCGCACCTGGAACACCGGAGTTTGACCTTTTCATCAAAGAGGTCAGAAAAGAAATGACAGTCAAATGCGGTCAAAAATGTACTGCCATACGTCGGATTATTGTGCCAGAAGCTTATATCGAAGAAGTTCAATCTCAATTGGCTAAATCCTTGGCATCTACTGTCATCGGTGATCCTCGAGTCGAGGGTGTTCGCATGGGTGCACTTGCCGGAAAAACTCAATTAGCCGAAGTGAAGGACAAAATCAGTCAGTTACTTCAACATTCTGAATTGGTCTATGGCAACCTTGATCAATACGAAGTGACTTATGGTGATTTAACAAAAGGTGCCTTCCTTGTGCCAATCTTACTGCGAAATAATCATCCTTTTGAGAATAAAGGCAGCCACGAGATCGAAGCCTTTGGCCCGGTATCCACTCTTATGCCGTACCAAGATCTAGATGAAGCCGTCGAATTATCCAGAATGGGCAAAGGTTCGCTTTGTAGTTCAATCGTGACCTATGATAATGATTTAGCCAGAGATTATACCATTCAAGCTGCGACTCATCACGGTAGAATCCTCGTCCTTAACAGAGAATCTGCCAAGGAAAGTACCGGCCATGGTTCGCCAATGCCGCTTCTCGTACATGGTGGTCCGGGTAGAGCCGGTGGAGGAGAAGAAATGGGTGGCATGAGAGGCGTAAAACACTATATGCAACGTTGCGCTATCCAAGGTTCACCGACCACGCTGAGCGCTATCACGCAACAATACCAGTATGGAGGCAAATACCTTGAAGACGTAAAACATCCATTCAAAAAATACTTTGAAGAGCTTGAAATTGGCGAAACGCTAGTGACTCACAAAAGAACTGTGACCGACGCCGATATTGTCAATTTTGCCAATGTATCTTGGGATCATTTTTATGCTCATACAGACGCAACATCGCTCGAAGGAACACCTTTTACGCAACGGGTAGCACACGGGTATTTTGTCTTGTCCGCAGCAGCAGGACTTTTTGTCGATGCCGCTAAAGGTCCGGTCATGCTCAATTATGGCCTCGATGAATGTCGATTTACAAAACCGGTTTATGCTGGCATGACCATCGGCGTAAGGCTTACCGTCAAGGAAAAAGTTAAACAAGAAAAAAGGCCGGACGAAGATTTTGAAAAAGGTATCGTCAAATGGCTGGTCGATGTGTACGACGAAACGGGCGAAACCGTGGCGATTGCTACGATATTGACAATGGTTAAACTCAAAGGATAGCCTCCATGAAAGCTTGCATCCTGATCGTCGGCGACGAAATCCTAATAGGACAAATCCAAGATACCAATTCTGGTTGGATTGCTCAACAATTATCGGACATCGGCATCCATTTGGTTCGAGCCCTTACCGTTGCTGATGAACATGCTGATATTGTGGATGGGCTCAATTTGGCCTTTCAAGTCGCAGATATTGTACTCATGACCGGTGGATTAGGGCCAACAAAAGACGATGTAACCAAGCTTGCTATTGCGGATTTTATGGGTGTTGAGATGTATTTTGATTGGTCGGTTTACGACCGCATCAAGTCCATGTTCAAAAAATTAAATAGAACACTTTCGCCACACCATCGCAACCAATGTCAAATGCCTCAAGGCGTAGAGTTATTGCATAATAGTATGGGTACCGCACCGGGAATGCTATTTAAAAAAAATGGAAAGTACATCATTTCTATGCCGGGTGTTCCCTTCGAGATGAAAGCCATCATGCACGATCATGTCATCCCAATGCTGACGGCATTATCAGATCAAAAAATATTTCACTTCACGATACTTACAGCGAGAACAGGAGAAACAATCATCGAAAACCAGATTTCGCATATCGTTGAGTCACTGCCCGATCATATTAAGATTGCCTATCTTCCGTCCATTAGCGCAGTAAAAGTGCGCTTGTCGGGTACCGGTAGCAAAACTGCATTACTCGAACAAGAAGTGATGTTTTACGCACAGCAAATCATGGACACCTTGGGTGAAATCGTCTATGGAGTAAATGGAACAACCCTTCAAGCCGAATTGCAAAAACTTTGCATTCAAAAACAAGTTAAAATTGCAACAGCCGAGAGTTGTACCGGTGGTAATATCGCAGCGAGAATTGTTTCCGTTCCCGGCTCATCGACCTACTTCAATGGCAGTATTGTCGCCTATAGTAACGACATCAAGCAACACATCCTTCATGTCAATCCAAGTATCTTAGATACCCATGGTGCTGTCAGCGAAGAAACCGTAATGGCCATGGTAGATGGTGTTATCGACCTATTGCAAGCTGATGTTGCCGTCGCTGTTTCGGGCATCGCAGGCCCGGACGGAGGCACAGAAGACAAACCTGTTGGCACGATCTGGTTATGTGTAGGAACAAAAACACATAAAACAACCCATCTCCTGACAAGTGGAAAATTTAGAGACAAAAACATCGAAGCCGCAACCATGTACGGACTAGATATGCTAAGGAGATTCGTCAAAAAAATGTAGTTTCTGGCTTGAATTTCCCTTAAAAGGTCTAAGAGATACTTTATTTTGCGTAATAATTCGTAATTTTGCGCCATTCTTTAAAAACTGAAATCAGGATTTATGGCTAGAGTAGAATTGGTAATGCCAAAAATGGGAGAAAGTATCATTGAAGCTACTATTCTTAAATGGGTAAAACAAGTAGGAGATCAGGTCGCTATCGATGACACCATCTTAGAGGTCGCTACCGATAAAGTGGATTCCGAAATTCCTTCTCCTGTAGAAGGTGTTATCACGGAAATATTATTTCCTGAAGAAAGTGTCGTCGAAGTAGGAAAGGTAATTGCTATCATAGCTACTGAAGGTGAAGTTGCTGGTACTACAGCTTCTTCTGTTGCATCAGCACCAGCTCAAGAAGCGGTGGCAGCAGCTGAAAAAATCAGCCACGATATCGCCAAATTAACCCATGAAGCGCCTGCTGCATCTATCCCTGCATCGGACGACAATAGATTTTACTCACCATTAGTGAGAAGTATCGCTAAAGAAGAAGGCATCGGACAAGCTGAACTCGCTACCATTCCCGGTACAGGTGCAGATAATCGAGTGACTAAGCACGATATTTTAAATTATCTAAAAACAAGAGGGCAAGCTACTCCGCAAACCGTTTCTACACCGCCATCAGCACCTTCTGCTCCGGCTCAAAGACCCAATCAACCGACCCCATCGACCACTCCAAGTGGCAATGTAGAAATCATTGAAATGGACAGAATGCGGAAGATTATCGCAGAACACATGGTTATGTCCAAACAAACATCGCCGCACGTTACTTCCTTTATTGAAGCTGACGTTACTAATCTCGTCAAGTGGAGAGAAGCCAACAAAAGGAAATTTATCGATAAACACGGTTTCAATATTACATTTACACCTATATTTATCGAAGCTGTCGCGAGAGCGATCGGTGATTATCCGATGATCAATATATCCGTTGAGGGTACCAACATCATTGTCAAAAAAGATATCAATGTCGGTATGGCTACTGCATTGCCATCCAAAAACCTCATCGTTCCCGTTATCAAGAATGCAAACCTATTGAATATCGTAGGTCTAGCGAGCATCGTCAACGACCTAGCAGCTAGAGCTCGTACGAACAAACTCAAACCGGAAGAAATCAAAGACGGTACTTTCACGATTACGAATGTTGGTACCTTTGGCAGCATCATGGGTACACCGATTATCAATCAGCCACAAGTTGCCATCCTTGCGACGGGTGCCATCGTAAAAAAACCGGCTGTTTTAGAAACAGAATACGGTGACGTCATCGCTATCCGACACAAAATGTTTCTTTCATTATCCTATGACCATCGAGTGGTAGATGGAGAGTTGGGCGGATCATTCCTTAAACGCGTTGCTGAATATCTTGAAAACTTTGATGTCAATATATCGTACTAATATGAGGATTGCCACAATTTTTTGCTTTGTATTGATACAAAATTTAATCTTTGTGGCTTCGATTTTTGGACAAAAATCCGAACTCAAAAAAGCCGATATCCTTTTTAATGCCGGAAAATATGAGTCTGCCTTAGCCGCATATAACAACTATGGCAGTATTGATAAAAAACCCGACCTACTGATCAAAAGAGGTATTTGTTATCTAAAAACAAACCAACCGGATCCATGTATCAAGGACATGATCCATGCAGATAAGTTAAAATCCAGAGATAATCAACGTTTCAGCCTCATCGCTGAAGCCTTGATGTCTAAAGGTGACTACGTACAAGCCGCAAGGTTTTTTAAGGCATATCTGGCTAGAATACCGAGAAATTCACCAGCATGGAATCATACCATCAACCAGATTAAAAAATGTGGGTTTGCCAAAAATGGGAAATACTATCCGCAAATTGCTTTTGTAGAAAATTTAGGTAGCAAAATCAATACTAAATACGACGAATATAGCCCACTACAGAGCCCAAATAATCTATTTCGATATTATTTTTCGGCCGCAAAACCCGGTTCAATAGGTGGTCTCCTCAATGATGAAGGTTTTGTCGATCCCGTAAGAGGAAAATATACTGCCGACATTTATTATACTGAATTGGTCGATGGTAATTGGACCTCAATTCAATCCCTTGGTGAAAACATAAATAGTCCGGCCAATGAAATTATCCAAGGTTTTAGTGATGGCGGCAAAATCATGTATTATCTAAGAAAGCCTATAGTCGGTCCTTCAAAATTGGTGTCTGATACCTTTTCCATTGAAAAAATCAAAGGAATCGACTCCCTTGCTTCTATAACAAATATGCCCTTCAGACCTGAATTAGGAGACAAAGACCTCCATTTCTTTAATGATAGCATCATGCTCTTTTCTGCAAAGAGAGATCATGGATTTGGCGGTTATGATTTATACTATGCTACACGATCTAAAGGCGTATGGTCATTGGCTGTCAATATGGGAGCAGAAGTCAATAGTTCTTTTGACGAGATAACACCCTACTTGACCAAAGATGGCAGGGTCTTATATTTCTCTTCAGATAGAAATGAAAGTTTTGGTGGCTTCGATGTGTTTAGTACTACTTTTGAACATTACCAATGGCAAAAGCCACAAAACCTAGGTCTTCCCATTAATGCACCGGGAGATGACTTCGGATTTCAGGTAGCTACAGACGGCACAATGGCTTTAATGGCTTCAAATCGGCTGTCTTCCTTCGGTGGTTTTGATTTATACGTTTGTTATTTTAAAGATCAGATTTTAGACCAATTTAATATCGCGGATATTCCAGAATTTATCTATGCTGCGGCCTTGCCTTCCGATGAACTAGCTGCGCTCTTGGAAGTTTCAAAAAAGCAGACCACACAACCCATGGTCAGAAGGGAAATCGTCCTACGCTCGATCCTCTTTAATGAAGACCACGACTTGCTAAACCCTAGTAATGTAACCTATCTTAAAAATCTTGCCAACACGATAGATATTTATCCAAAAACAAAGGTCATCATCCAAAGCCATACGACCGTCACAGGAAAACCGGAATCAGAACTGTTCTTCTCGCTCAAAAGAGCCGAAACCATCGCCGAGCAATTGGTAAAACTCGGCGTCAATAGAGACAATATCATCATCCAAGGCTATGGTGCCAACTTCCCAATGGTACAAAATTATGACAACAATCGACCCAATAGATTGGCACAAAGCATCAATAAACGGATTGATTTAAGATTGATTCCCGAGGAAAATACACCGTTGATGATCCAATACAACTGGCCGGTAGTTCCCGATGCCCAAATCGATGCCCAATGGACTACCTTTCAAGAGAATTTTAAGGATCGACCGCTGTTTAAAATCAAATTTGCTGAGACCGTTCAAATGCTAAAAAACGAACTCACTACGTCGGATAATCGTGTTTTCATCGAAAAATATGCGAACAATAATAACAATATTTACACGACAGGTCAATATACTACGTGGGATGAAGCCTATAAAGCCAAAAACAGACTCATTAGTCACGACGTTTTCAACACGACCATTATCCCATATATGAATGGCATAAAAATGACGCCAGCAGAGATTAATGCTTTTAAATCAAAATTTCCGGAATTAGAAAAATATCTCCAAGAAAACAAGTAAACATTTTCGATTTTTATCGCTGCGATTTAGCAAAGAATGAGGTAATTTATATGCACTTACCAGTGCTCTGTCTATAAAAATACTTAAATCATAATGGAAGTTATTTTTTTAAAAATCAAGGCAAAAAACGCAGGCA
>JAIXKS010000004.1 GCA_026928325.1 Chitinophagales bacterium
CCTTCATTGGCTGAATGACACCAGTTTCGTTATTAGCCCACATGATAGAAATCAATATCGTTTTATCGGTAATAGCAGCTTCCAGCACTTCTAAATCGACGATACCATCTTCCTTAACATCGAGGTAGGTAACTTGGCCTCCCATTTTTTCGATCTTTTTGCAAGAATCTAATACAGCTTTATGCTCCGTCTTGCAGGTAATGATATGATTACCTTTAGAGCTATACATCTCAAATACGCCCTTTAGAGCGAGGTTATCTGCTTCAGTTGCACCTGAGGTAAATATAATTTCCTTTGGATCTACATGAATCAAATCGGCTATTTGCTCTCTTGCATAATCAACGGCCTCTTCAGCAGCCCATCCAAAAGGGTGATTCCGGCTCGCTGGGTTTCCTGGAATCTCATAAAAATAAGGCAACATAGCTTCCACAACTCTAGGGTCTACTGGTGTCGTGGCATTATTATCTAAATATATTTTTCTATTTGTATTCATTTCAATTGTTCTTAATTATATTTAATCTAAATACAAAAATACGATGATTTTGTTTAAGGTTGGGCGATAATTACAATAAAGATTTATTTATTAGGATATAAGCACTCTTGATATTTGTATCATATGAGCGCTAAAAGAAAAAGAGCGACGCTGCATTTCTACAGCGTCGCTCTTCTATCTTATCCTTTTGCTCGAAAACTACCTAGGTACATCCGTAAATATACTGTTGTTTTCCAACCAAAGGTTCTTATCCTGAACGTTGACGTCTCCATTAAGTTCGAAGTCATTGATATTATACTGACTATTCTCTCCATTGTGGATTAACCACAAGTCTTGATCCTTCGTATTAATATCTTTTACACTTGAACTCGTTTGTACTTGCTCGCCGTTACCTGCATACATTACAAACTTACCATCGATAAACTTCTGGCCAAAGCCTAACAAGCCTCTATATGATTGTTTGCTTGTAAAGTCATAGGTCATCGTTCCGCTTACCACTGGTACTTTCTGACTTGACATCACGATTAAGTGATTTCTATGTTCTACTACAATATAATATGTCTTATTAATATCAATTTCACAACAATCAAAACCACTTATCATCTCAACACTTCCATCATTATGTAATAAGGCTGCCTTCTGACATACTGTACTTGATGGTGATGTTGTCTCTCTTAAGCTTACTAGAACCCAGTCAGTAACTGTAGATGGATATCCCGCTTTAGGACCATGGATTGCCTTATCATACCCTGCACCTTCTGCTCCAAAATAACTCCAAGGTGCTATCTTATAAGGTTGTCCAGCCGCCGTAGGTATTCCAAAAAACGTTACCGGTTTTTGTCCTGGTAGATATCCTAAGTCGTTCAATTTTGTCGTCATTGTTTGTCCATCCCATTTATCAACAAACGGCCCCTCTAACAATACTTTCAAATCTAAATCAACACAACTCTCTGTTACTCCTATAACAGTTATCGTCGCTACTGCATCATCACAGTTGGTCGGGTTCAACTTCTCACAGATTGTATATGGATAGGTGTAAACCCCAGCCGGTGTGCCCGCAGGTACTGTGATGGTTCCATTAGGATTCATCACTAATCCTGGATAACTCGGTACGCCCGGTGTCAAATCTATGTCGGATGGATTTACAAGTACTCCATTCAACTTATCGTTAACAAGCACACTCGGTGTCGTTCCGCCTACAGGACTATTATATGGTCCATAAGTATCATCTACTGCTTCAATTGTTGGCGCAACAACAGTTATCGTCGCTACTGCATCATCACAATTCGCCGGATTTATCTTATCACAGATTGTATAGGGATAGGTATATACTCCCGCTGGAGTACCCGATGGTACAAGGATGGTTCCATTAGGATTCATCACTAATCCCGGATAACTCGGTACACCTGGTGTCAAATCAATATCTGATACACTTATTGGATTACCATTAAGCATATCGTTAATTAATACGCTTGGCGTTGTACCTCCATCTGAACTATTGTAAGGTCCATAGGTATCATCCACTGCTTCGATGTTTGGAGCAATGACTGTTATTGTCGCTACAGCATCATCACAGTTCGTCGGATTCAACTTTTCACAAATCGTATATGGATAGGTATATACTCCCGCTGGTGTGCCCGATGGAACAAAGATCGTTCCATTAGGATTCATCACTAATCCCGGATAACTCGGTACGCCCGGTGTCAAGTTAATATCTGCTGGATTTACAGGATTACCATTAAGCATATCGTTAATTAATACGCTTGGCGTTGTTCCTCCATCTGCACTATTGTAAGGTCCATAGGTATCATCTACTGCTTCAATTTCAGGTGCAACTACGGTTATCGTCGCTACCGCATTGTCACAGTTCGTCGGATTCAACTTTTCACAAATCGTATATGGATAGGTATATACTCCCGCTGGTGTGCCCGATGGAACAAAGATCGTTCCATTAGGATTCATCACTAATCCCGGATAACTCGGTACGCCCGGTGTCAAGTTAATATCTGCTGGATTTACAGGATTACCATTAAGCATATCGTTAATTAATACGCTTGGCGTTGTTCCTCCATCTGCACTATTGTAAGGTCCATAGGTATCATCTACTGCTTCAATTTCAGGTGCAACTACGGTTATCGTCGCTACCGCATCGTCACAGTTCGTCGGATTTATCTTGTCACAGATCGTATATGGATAGGTGTAAACACCAGCAGGTGTACCTGCTGGTACTGTAATCGTTCCATCAGGATTCATCACCAAATTCGGATGACTTGGTACGCCCGGTGTCAAATTAACATCTGATGGATTTAAGATAACGCCATTCAAATAATCGTTTTCTAAAACACTCGTTGTTACACCACCAATTGAACTATTATATGGTCCATAAGTATCGTCTATAGCATCGATTTCCGGTGAAATTACTGTTATCGTTGCTACTGCATCGTCACAGTTCGTCGGATTCAACTTCTCACAAATCGTATATGGATACGTATAAACGCCTGCTGGTGTACCAGATGGTACCGTAATCGTTCCATCAGGATTCATCACCAAATTCGGATGACTTGGTACGCCCGGTGTCAAATTAACATCTGATGGATTAACAAGGTTTCCGTTCAACTTATCATTCTCTAATACTGAATTGGTCACGCCTCCATCTGCACTATTGTACGGACCATAGGTATCATCTACTGCTTCGATTTCTGGTGCAACTACTGTTATTGTTGCTACCGCATCATCACAGTTCGTCGGATTTATCTTGTCACAGATCGTATATGGATAGGTGTAAACACCAGCAGGTGTACCTGCTGGTACTGTAATCGTTCCATCAGGATTCATCACCAAATTCGGATGACTTGGTATGCCTGGTGTCAAGTTAACTTCTTCTGGATTTAGGATAACGCCATTCAAATAATCGTTTTCTAAAACACTTGTCGTTACGCCACCCACTGAACTATTGTATGGGCCATAGGTATCATCAATCGCTTCAATATCTGAAGTCAGTACCGTTACCGTTTCGTCATCACTATCGGTTACATTTGACCCACTTGGCGGTGTTCCTGTTGCAGTAGCTGTATTGTCAACTTTTCCGTTGTGTACATCTTCTAAAGTTACAATATACGAAGCACTAAATGTTGCCACTGCGCCTGGAGCTAATGTCGCTACTGATGCAGGTGTTACTGCACTTAACCCTGAAAGTGGGTCACTTACACTTACATTGCTCAATGTCACATTTCCGGTATTCGTTACAGTAAACGTATATACCACTACGTCTCCTAATTCGTAATTATCACTTGCTGCTGCCTTCACTATGTCTATTGACGCAGTTTGGCCTAATGGTACATCTTCTGTATCATCGTCGCTTACTGGCGTGCCACTTGGTGGTGTTCCCGTTGCTGTTGCCGTATTATGGA
>JAIXKS010000047.1:0-52190 GCA_026928325.1 Chitinophagales bacterium
GGTAAAGTGACTGTTGATTCTTGGATTAGTGGGATTTGTCAATTCGTTGTGGAAAGTGGTAAACCGGTGAAATTGTTGAATTGTAGGAACTTCTTAATATCTTTGTGGCTTGTAATCATAAAATGAGATTCATTGATTATTCAAAACCTTAAATTAACGCAGTTTAGAAATTATGAACACGCCCATGTTGCTTTTCATCCGAAAGTCAATGTGTTGACTGGACTGAATGGTATGGGAAAGACAAATGTTCTTGATGCTCTGTATTATTTGTGTTTGGGTAAGAGTTATTTTTCTTCCGGAGATAGAAATGTTATCATGCAAGATAAAGATTTTTTTCGGATTGAATGTGAAGTAGTACGGCAGGATTATCCGGAGCAAATCGTCGTTAAAGTTCAGGCGGGAAGCAAAAAGGAAATCATCGCTTCGGGTAAAAAAGCGGAAACTATCGGTGATCATATCGGACATTATCCTGTAGTCATCATTGCACCCGATGATGTTCAATACATGCTCGAAGGCAGTGAACAACGGCGTAATTTTCTAAATAATACGATTATACAAACGGATCGAAATTACCTATCTGACATTTTATTGTATAATGCGCTGTTGAAAAGACGCAATGCATTATTGAAAAATTTTCAAGAGCAAAATACTTTTGACAGTTTACTGTTAGAGTCCGTTACTACACCAATGCATGCGCCGGCTGCTAGAATTCATCAACGTCGAAAACAAGAGGTTGAAAAACTGGGGGAGATCTTTGCAGCGACCTATGCCGACATTGCTCAAAGCCAAGAGACATGCACGCTAATCTATGAAAGCCCTTTGGATAACCACACCTTAGACTATCTAATGGAACGAAATCATGAAAGAGATCGCTACTTGGCAAGGACGACCCAAGGTATTCATAAGGATGATCTCGTCCTGCAGATGAATGGTTTTCCCTTGAAAAACTATGCCTCTCAAGGTCAACTCAAATCCTTCGTTTTGTCATTGAAGATCGCACAATTTAAGATGATTGAGAAACATACGGATACAAAACCGATATTATTGCTCGACGATATCTTTGATAAGTTGGATGACCTTAGGGTGCGAAGATTGCTAGAAATGTTGCTGGATCATGATTTTGGCCAGATTTTTATAACGGATACCAATTCATCGAGGATGAAGGATATTTTAGATAATTTACAAACAGAATTTCTATTGTTTCATGTATCCAAAGGGGTAATCGGAAGCATGGATTGATTGAAATGTTGATTCTTATTGGTGTAAAGGTGTAATTATTATTGTTGTTTTGTGAATTCGTTAGATTTGTCGAGTTGCTTGAAAGGACCTGTCCTATTTTTTGAAAATCGAAAAGGGCTATTTTTATTATTTAACCGTGAAATATAAATTTTATAATATCTTTGCCTTGTTAATTAAAATAGATATCAGAATCAGATGGATGCCTTTTTAGATGTTTTAAAATATACAATTCCAGCCTTAATAGTATTTGCAACCGTATTTTATTTGTTTAGAAACTTCCTGAATCAACAATACCAAATAGAAGCGTTGAAATTCAGACAAAGTCAAAATAAAGAAGTGCTTCCTTTGCGGTTGCAAGCCTATGAAAGATTGATGATGTTTTGCGAAAGGATGAATATAGACAATCTTGCATATCGCTTGTCATCATCTGAGATGACCGTTATGGATTTAAAGCAAGCCATGTTGATTGCCATTCAGCAAGAATATGAGCACAATGTCTCTCAACAAGTGTATATCAGTGATAAACTGTGGGAAATCATTCATTTGGTTAAAGAACAAGTTCAATCTGTTATCTTAGAATCTGACGGTTCGACTGCGGCAGAACTAATCGCAAACGCAAGGATGAAAATGGCCTCGAATAATGTTGACCCGATAGCTTATGCCAAGGCCGCTATTCGTAACGAAGCACAATTATTAATGTAATGAAAAGTTTGATGAAAATAAGGTTGGTTTGGCTTCTAGGCTTGATGATGGGTTTTGGCTGTGGCAAAGTTTACCATGTGGCGGACGTGCAGACAAAAAACTATCGAATCGAACGAGCTTCATATCCCGTCGATGTTAAGGTGGCAGCCATGTTGGAACCCTATCGATTAAAACTCGAAGAAACCATGAATGAGGTTATAGGATATAATGACTTCGAAATGGTTAAGGCCAAGCCATGGTCAGGTTTGACCAATTGGTTTACGGATGTAGTATTTGACGAAACTCAAAAAATGGTTGCAGAACCGCTTGATTTTGCGATTCAAAATTATGGAGGTATTCGGTTGAACTCCGTAGGCGCTGGAGAGATAACAGTAGGAAAAATTTATGAAATTATGCCCTTTGACAATATTGCCTATATCATGGAATTGAAAGGAAGCGTCGTTCATGCATTGTTCGATAGGATAGCAGAATCCGGAGGATGGCCGGTTAGCAAAAATGTATATTTTGAAATTGCTTATGGCAAAGCCAAAAATATTAAAATCAAGGGAGAACCCTTGCAAGAAGATAAAATTTATTACGCTGTGATACCGGATTATGTCGCCATTGGTGGCGAAAATATGGATATGTTGAAAGATTGTAAAATACACAATACAGAAGCCTTCATTCGGGATTTGATGATAAATCATCTACGCGAACAATACGGTCGTGGTATGCATATTCAACCCGATTTAAAAGCCAGAATTATAGAATAATCATGAAAAGAAGAGATTTCCTTAAAAATGCAGCCTATACGGGAGTTTTATTGACCTCTGGAGCTTTTCCGTTATTAGCGGATAGTGCTGATCCAAATCTGACAAAATTGACTATCCTTCATACCAATGACGTTCATAGTCGAATGGATCCTTTCCCGATGGATGGCAGTAGAAATCAGGGTTTGGGCGGAGTAGCAAAAAGAGCTACCTTGATCAAGCGCGTGCGCAAAGAGCAAAAAAATGTCCTATTATTAGATGCGGGAGATTATTTTCAAGGAACACCCTATTATAATTTTTTTGGAGGAGAAATCGAGATCAAGATGATGTCAGAATTGGGTTACGATGCTTCTACTTTAGGAAATCACGATTTTGATGGCGGTATGGATGGCTTAGAAAGACAGTTAAAACACGCCAACTTTCCGATTATCATCTCCAACTACGATTTTAATGATACCATCATGCAAGGTAAAACCAAACCCTACACCATCTTTAAAAAGGATGGCATTAAAATTGGCGTTTTTGGATTAGGTATCGAATTGGAAGGGCTTGTGATGAAGGCGAATTATTTGAGTACGCGCTATCTGGATCCTGTAGTCGAAGGTCAAAAATGGGCTACCTTTCTAAAGCATGAAGAAAAATGTGATTATGTCATTTGCCTATCTCACCTAGGTTATAAATATCAAAAGGAATCCACCAAAATATCAGACGTTATCTTGGCTCAACAGACCAAGGATATAGACTTAATCATCGGTGGGCACACACATACTTTTTTGAATCAGCCAGAGCGTCTGCCTAATATGGAAGGGAGACCCGTTATCATCAATCAAGTTGGTTGGGCAGGCATCGTTTTAGGGCGAATCGATGTGGTGTTTGAACGCAATAAAAAGGGTACTTGTGTGAGCTGTAAAAATCTATTAGTAGGGTGATAGAAAAAAAATGGAATTATCAATCACTTATTTATTAAGACATTTATAATATGTTATTATTGATAATTATAGGAAATTACAAATTACTAAACAAGTAATATAAATAATTGAAAATGAGTTATTTATTATGAAAATAAATATATGAATTTTATTTGCAATAAGTTTTTTTTCTTTTAAAAAAAGCCGCACTTTTGCCCTAATCCCGGAATTAAGATCCTAAGTAGAAACAGAGATTTTTGAGGAAATTCAAAAGCCGATTACACTTTTGAACGGTAAAAGGAACATAATTTTAAAACATATATATTAAATTTTGGAATGGTAAAGAATCATATACTTGTATGGAATAACTGTCTCAATGTAATAAGAAAAAGTATAGATTCTAAGCTCTTTAAGACATGGTTTGAACCCATAACGCCTGTTAGATTAGAAGGAGATGCATTGACAATTCAGGTTCCCAACAAGTTTTTTTATGAAATGTTGGAGGAACATTATGTTGACGTATTAAAAAAGGCAGTCATAACCGAACTTGGAGTAAAAGGTAGCTTAGAATACCAGATTATGGTTGAAAATCATCGACAAATCGGTGGTCATGGTGTACCTGAACAACCAAAATCTACGCTAAAAAAGGAAGATGTCAAAATGATAAACCCTTTTGTCATTCCTGGCATTCGAAAAATAAAAGTGGATACGCAGCTTAACCCAAATTATACCTTTGAGTCTTTTGTCATGGGTGAATGCAACCGCTTCCCGGGTTCGGCTGGTATGGCGATTGGCAAAAAGCCAGGAGGTACAGCATTTAATCCATTAGTTATCTATGGCGATGTGGGTTTAGGTAAAACACATTTGGCGCAAGCGATAGGGAATGAAGTAATTCATCATAATAGTGACAAACAAGTCCTATACCTCACTACAGAGAAGTTTACTAGCCAAGTGATTCAAGCCGTTAAAAATAATAATGTGGATGATTTTATGCATTTCTATCAGATGATAGATGTATTGATCGTCGATGATATTCAGTTTTTAGCCAATAGACCAAAAACCCAAGAGATATTCTTTAATATTTTCAATCAACTCCACCAAACAGGAAAGCAGATTATCTTGACTTCGGATAGATCTCCAAAGGACTTGATTGATGTGGACGAAAGGCTCATATCCAGATTTAAATGGGGGCTTGTTGCTGATTTGAAAGTTCCTGATTTTGAAACTAGAATTCGAATACTCGATAAGAAATTAGAGAAGGAAACCTTGGTATTAACCCAAGAAATAAAGGAGTACATCTGTACCCACATTAAAAATAATATCCGAGAAATCGAAGGTGTTGTTATTTCGTTGGTAGCACAATCTACACTAAATAAAACAGAAATTGATATGAAATTAGTGAAAAACATCGTCAAGCAATTTGTTAGCCCGGTCGATAAGGAAGTTTCTGTTGAAAATATAAAAGCTTTGGTTGCTACACATTTTAATATTCCAGTAGAAACTCTTCAATCTAAAACTCGGTTGCGCGATATCGTAGTGGCAAGACAGCTTTCTATGTATTTAGCTAAAAATTATACCAATAACTCCTTGAAATCCATAGGAGCATCTTTCGGCGGCAGAGACCATAGTACAGTTTTACACTCGCTCAAAACCGTTAGAGATATGATGGATACGGATCAGTCTTTCAAGGAAAAGGTCAATTATTTAGTAAAAAAAGTTCAAACAACTTTAGTAAATGGATAAAGGAATACATTAATATTTTTATCTTTGTGGCTTCTTTGAATTCAATGGCTAAATACGGTATTATATTCATGATAGTTTTATGTGGACTATCTAGTTGTAATCAGAAGATAGAAAAAGCTGTATTACAATGGATTACTATCGAAGAAGCCAGTAAAATAGCGGAAGGAAACAACAAAAAGAAGTTTTTGATTGATGTATATACAGATTGGTGCGGCTGGTGTAAAGTGATGGATGAAAAGACATTTACAGATCCACAAGTGATTAGTTATCTAAATGAAAACTTCTATGTGGTGAAGTTTAATGCCGAACAAAAAGAAACAGTAGTTTACAAAGGTAAACGCTATGAATGGCAAGATGAGGGCAGAAGCGGATACAATGCGTTGAGTTACGAATTGTTAAATGGAAGAATGAGTTATCCTTCTCTTGTCTATATGAACGCAAAATTAGAACCTATAAGGATTTCGCCCGGATATAAAGAACCCGGGAGATTGTTATTAGAATTGGAGTCCTTATAATATATTTTGGGGTATTAGCTCAGTTGGTTTAGAGCACTACCTTGACAGGGTAGGGGTCACTGGTTCGAGTCCAGTATATCCCACAAAAAAAAATCACAAAATTTATAAAAAATTTGTGTGATTGCTTGTAAAGATTAATAATAGTCATATCTTTGCATCGCTTTTAAAGAAGGCATGAAAATCATAAAGATTGATTTTCTTTTTTAAGTGCAATTTATACCACGGTGGGGTGGGTGAGTGGCTTAAACCAACAGTTTGCTAAACTGTCGTACTGGAAACGGTACCGGGGGTTCGAATCCCCCCCCCACCGCTTTCGGTATTTATAATAAAAATTTTTTAAATACAATACATCAGAAAAAGTATTTAAAAATGTTTTCGGGGCGTAGCGCAGTCCGGTTAGCGCACCTGGTTTGGGACCAGGGGGTCGCAGGTTCGAATCCTGCCGCCCCGACATTAGGGAAGTCATTTTGGCTTCCCTTTTTTGTGTGCCTATATGTTGAGATTATCTCGCATTATGGATCAAGGATTTGAATGTATCTTCAATTCTAATTCAAAATCCTAGTGCTCTGTCTATAAAAAGACTTAAATCATAATGGAAGTTATTTTTTTAACGATGAGATTTGAAAATAGAACGACATTTCATTAAGATTCTTTTGTTGACAGCGCACAAGATTGTAGGGATAGGACGATCCGCCATAACGAATGCCAGGTTTTAGATAAAATCCTATTTACATTATTATGGCCACAGAAACAATAAGTCTTGAAAAACGACTGACTTGACACTTTTTGGCTCGTAATAGCGTTTCTATTGCTTAATTTGCATCAAAATCTCCTCGACTGCATTTTTGAGCTGTGGGTCTTGATCTTCTAGCAAATCTTTAAAAGTATTTTTGATGTATATGTCTGGCTTGATACCCGTTTTTTCAAGGTCTATCCCATCAAGTGTATATACACCCCAAGCAGGAAGTCGGTAGGAAGATCCATCAACCAATCTTTTTGCTGATGTAAATATAATCCATCGATAGGTTTCCGTACCTATAACTTTACCCAACTTGAGTGCCTTAAATCCAGCTGCGGTCACTTCTGCATCGCTAAGGGAATATTGGTTGATTATTAGGACGATAGGCTTGGATGCTGGTGCGAAATTGGGTTGTAAGGTAAATGCGCCTTCTCGGTATTTCCACTGAAGATATGGTCTTTGCGCTAAGAAATTGAGTACCTTGTCGTGCACATTTCCGCCAGTATTGTATCGTAGATCCAAGATTAGTCCTTTCTTTTTGGATTCTTGTTCGACCATGTCTAATAGAAATTGATCCAAGGAACCAAGTCCCATATTTTTCATATAAACGTAGGCAATGGTGTTATTACTCCATTCATCCACATGCTGCCGATTGGTAAAAATCCAATCGTCATACAACAAGGTTTTGTGCGCACCCATATCATAGGGATGGATAAGGGTTTTGATGATTTGTCCCTTTCTTTCAAATTCGAGGGTCATTTCAGACATAAATCGCGGTGAGGTAAACAACGCATACCGATTGGTTTGCTTGGTTATTTTTTTACCATTGACAGATATGAGTTTATCTCCGGGTTTTATGTCTATGTTTTTATGATAAGCTGGAGATTTTCGCAATATTTTATCTACGATATAAGGGTTATCTTCTTTAAATAGGATGCCAGTTTCGTGGGTGATATAAGAAAGTGGCTTCGACTCTTCATTACCATTAGAGTTGAACCCAAGATGTGAGGCATTGAGTTCGCCGAGCATATCATTAAGTAAGGTTCTAAAGTCAGATCGATTGGTTATACCCGGAAGAAAGGCTGCATATTTATTTTTTATAGCTACCCAATTTTTACCGTGAAATTGGGTGTCATAGAAGTTTTCTTCTACACCGGCCCAAGTCTCATAAAACATTTGTTGAAACTCGTCATTCAAGTTTTTTTCAAAATTGTATTGAATCTGTATTTTTTCGGCTTGTGTTTTTTCGCCTTCTAATTTATATAGGTGATTATTGCTCAAAAAGTAAATGTCTTTTTTGTTCTGGACGAAAAGATCCGCCCTTTTTGAAAAAATACGAGTAGTAGCTGGTTTTTCAAATTGCTCAAAAACAGTTCTGTAGAGTTGAACGGTGTCACTATTTTGTCGTGCATTAAAAAACAGTAAGTTTTTGTCATTGGTAGCGAAAACTTGTGGATCAAATTGGAAGCCATACCGATCTGTTATCCGTTCTATTCTTTCCAACATGCCTACTGGGTTGATGGAAATATCGATAGCTGCTTTCTTTTTATTTGCGGCCTTGTCTGACGAAGCATCGCTTTTTGCCTCTTTCGCTTCTGCTTCTTCCGTAAACAACTTGTCAAATTCTGATGATTTATAGGGTTGGTCAAACCAGTCAAGTGCCATTCGAAATATGTTGGATTGTTGATTGCCCAACGGATAGCTTGGGCTAGTTCTGTCACTTGAAAAGTAAATATATTTTCCATCTGGAGACCAAACCGGATCATTTTCCGATATGTCAGTATGGGTTAGGTTTATCGTTTTGTTATGCTTGATATCATGAATAAAGATATCTTTTTCAAAATTTCTTCGAGCTGAAAATAATACGTAATTATCATCTGGAGAGAAGGATGGTATAGAATTTTGAAACGCCCATATTTCATCCTGAACGATTGTTTTTGAAGTCATTTGTTCTAGATCCAAAATACGGACTTCATCTCTTCCACTATGATAGACTGCGGCAGTGTAGGCTGTATTAATCGTAATATCTCTATTGTTGCGCAATTCTGAAGTATGTTGTTTGGGTTGACCTTTGCCATCAGCCACCATAGAAAACCAGTTTTGGTAGCCCTGCCACGTTTGATTATAAAGGATAGTCTTGTTGTCTTTGAGCCATTTTACTTCCATAGCTCTTTCAGTGCCATCGGTAATCTGACGGGTAAATTTCCCTTTGATATCTGAAACAAAGATAATTCCACGGCTTACGAAAGCAATCTTCTTTCCGTCGGGAGAGATGTCGAAATAACTAATTTCACCGGTTGTATCATAATGTTTGGCTTTTGATAATAATTGATTTTTAGCTATTTTTATCGAAATTGGCCTACTTTGGTTGGCATATACATCGTAGATATATATCTGATAATCCTTGACAAATACGACTTTATTCCCTTGTGCAGCCACAAAAGGATGCTTGATCGAAGCGTCAAAGTGCGTCAAAGCTTGTTTTTGATTTTGTTGAATTCGGTATAGATTGTATTCTCCATTTTCTTCATCAGAAACAAAATAAATATTTCCGTTTATATCCGTCGAAGGATGAAAATCTTCACCGAGATAGTTGGTGTATTGCTTAAACGTTTTAGTCTTTGGATTGTAGGCTAGTAAGTCTGAATTATTTTCACCTTTGTAGTATTTTCTATAAAGTTGCCAAGCACCTTCTGAGGAATTGGTGAAAATGTAAGAACCATCCGGACTTTGGGTAATACCAACGGTAGTGTTGAAATAATTTTTAAAAAGACGCACGGGTGTATCTCCGGATATTTTTACACTATAACTAGCAAATCCATTGCTTCGATCAGATGTAAATAATACGGTATTGCTATCCCAACACCAATTTTCCATTTCGTCTTTGCCGGTATGATAGGTCAATTGTTGGATGGTGCCGCCCTCGAGCGACATGACAAAGACGTCAAAATTGCCATATTGATTTGAACTAAAGGCCAACCATTTTCCATCAGGTGATACTCGCGGATTAATCTCTTCGCCAATCAACGCCGTGATCCTTTCTGCAACGCCACCTTCACTACTGACCTTCCATATATCACCTTCAAAAGAAAAATATACGGTACGCCCGTCCGGACTTAAACCCGGTTTTGAATTGATAAATATCTCGTTTTGAGCTTGAAGATTCAGGATGGTTAGGCATAACCATAGAGTAGCTAATATTAATCGCATAAAATCTAAATTTTGAAATGATAAGACTTATGTTGCAAAATTATACTTTTATGAGGAAACCATTACTTTTATCCGTCTAAAGTTTAGCGTAAATAGTCTGGATTGAATATTTTTACTACTATGATTAGATGATTTAGGATTTTGGTATGCAGGTTTAGCATTTCTAATAATAAAATTGATGCGTGTTTTGCCATATCTTCAAAAATTAGATGGTTGAGGATGTGTTATTTTCTAAGGAATTGCCTTGATGTTCTGGCTAGTACCCTGTCCATAAAAAGACTTAAATCATAATGGAAGTTATTTTTTTAACGATGAGATTTGAAAAAAGAACGACATTTCATTAAACTTCTTTTGTGGACAGAGCACTTGGTTTGGGGTTACTTGCGCTCACAACCATAAAAAAAATATGGTAATTAGTGGAATTTTACTAGTTTTGTCATTGTTTAATCAATTATAACCGGAAGTGACTTAATTATTTTGGGAAGACATAACGATAAAAATATCAAGGAAGTACTCGGTGCCTATCTCGCGAGTAACAAACGGGTGGCTAAAGGATATTATACGTCACATATTAGTGATGTGTGGAAGGAAATGATGGGACCTACTATTGCTGGTTATACCTCCAAAATTATGTTTCGGGATGGTGTACTCAAGATTTATTTAGAATCTTCAGCATTAAAAAAGGAGTTATCCATGTCGAAAGAAAAGATTATTAAGCTACTTAATGAAGCCTTAGGCCATGAAGTGGTGCTTTCTGTTGAGCTCTTTTAGAGCAATCCTATATTTGTTTATTAATAAAAGCTTTGATTTTCTCTGAAATTGTGATTTGTCCCCATTTCGATAGGATCAAGGTTAAAATGCCGAAAATCGCTGCTGAAATTAAGAAACCGTAGTATGGATGACCCAAAAGTTCTCCTAAATAAATCGATAAAGCAATCGTTAAAAATAAAAATACGATAATAAGCAATATCACCATAATCAATACGTAAACCAAAGACGATAGTACATGCGCCAATTTTTGAACAATCGTAGTTGCTAAATCATGAATTTGTTTACGGGCATATCCGGTCACTTCTCCTGCGAGATCATCGATTTGTTCAAGCATTAGAAATTTCACGGAAGAGTATAACGAGGTTTTAAAAGAATCGGAACTATCGACGCCCTGTTTTTCATTGATACGCCGTTCTAATTCGTCGATTAACCTCAGTAAAAGTACCTTGATAATATTTGTCCACTTTGAAAAATTCATGTCATACGAAATATAATATATCATACGGTGCAAACATTGTACCATATACTTGTTTTCTTCTTTTTTGTAGTATGAATTCTCAAAAAAGAAACGTGAATGAAATAATAGGCAAGCTTGTGAAAAGGTGAAAATATATGCGTTGTTTTTTTTGATGAAATATGTACCTTTACTTTCTTTTTGTGAATGGACGTGTTCTTTTCAAGTATTTTAAAAAAGACGGTTATGTTGCGATTCTGGATATTTTGTATAGTAAGTTGCTTTGTTTTACAACAGGGAAGGTCACAAGTTCCATGTGATATTACGAATCATTATGCGGATTTTATCCAAATTAAGCGTCATGATGACGGCCGGCGAAAATTTATTTCCAAGCAAGTTTTTAAACCTATACAAGCTCAATGTTTTTCAGACTTGGTCAGTGATAACACGATGTTTATATACTATCTTGTTTCCGGATTTACATCAGATGCCAATCATGAGGCTTTGATGGAAATCACTGACGACGCAGCATTGCAACAGGTGTATTTTGCAGATTTGAGCGTTGATACGATGTTCAACACCATCATGAAAACTTGGGTAGAAAAAACAATAGACCGCAGTTTGCCTAAGGATACGATCTCGATGGATGCATTGATGAATGTAGCCGTTAAGTTTTTTTCAGTAATTCGAGTAATGGACGATGGCACATTTATAGGCAAAGTAGGTGCGGGCTTGTACGATATCAAAAAAACTTTATCTAGGCGTGCGCCCTTTCTTGAAGCTTTTGTATGGACATCCATCTCGGCAAATCAGGATAATCAAGCATATCCATTGAATGAGGAATTTAATAAAGCCATTCAAGCATTATATAAAATAGAGTTGGGTGTTGACCCGACAGAAAGGGTGTTTAGAGCTCAAGGTGCCATGTATTTTATCATGAAGGACAATGTTCATTTACGGGATATGCTCAAGGATGAGTACAAGAAACATGAGAAGTTTTTGCCTTTTGTATTGGTAAGTGACTGACGTGCTATCAGCAAAGATGTGTAAATCTCAAATATTCCAAGATTGCAGAGGTTTTGTTGTCGAAAAGCATGGTAATATCACGCTCGTCTAACTTTAGCCTCGAAAATATGCACTATTGTCGATGAAGCAATCATTTTTGTGAAAATGCAATAGTTGTTGCTTATAGGCAACGAACGGACAAAAACAATTTTCTAATTTTCTAGAATAATGATTTCTGTTCGCCGATTGTATTTATGCTGTTCTTCTGTACAAGGGACATTGTCCTTGCAGTGGTTTCTAAGTTTGGATTCACCATATCCTCGTATTTCTATACGATTTTCGTCGATACCTTTCGATGTTAAAAAATCCCTTACGGCATTAGCTCGATGGATACTTAATTGAAGATTGTAATCGGCGGTACCTCGACTGTCCGTGTGTGCATCGATTTTGATGCGCATTTTAAGATTGCTCAACATCGATTTATATAAAGCTGTAAGTTCTGGTGTAAATACTGTATCAATACTGCTGCTGTTGTATCCAAAATAGATATTGTCAAGGATGACCATATCACCAGATCGTTTATTTTCAAATAGATCATCGCTATTAGTGATGTCTTCTTCTTCGATATCCTTAGGGATTTCTATATCTTCTTCTGGCTCTAACACGATGTTAACATGATTTCCATGGGATAAGAAATCGTATATAAAATTAAGCGTGCTGTATCCATCTGCAGAGAAATTGATCAAAAATTTCTGACTTTTTTTGATTTGAAATGTGGCTACACCATCATTTTTCGTATATAATGGTGGAAAGGCATGGCCTTTTTTTGGCGAAAGTTTAAGGATTAATTCTCCCGGATCTTTGCCTGAAAGCATATCAATGTTATAGCTGGACATCGAAAAGTTGTTGACATCAATGCTAAGCGGCGTTAGGGTAACGGCCACATTGGGCATCGGCTCTAGGCTTAGTTTGTCCATAACTCTTACTTGTGCCGTCACCATCTCAGATTTGTCTTGCCCAAAAATAGGGATATCCGATTCAAATCGATAGATGTCATCATTGCCTTGACCACCTTGTCGATTACTTGCAAAATACCCCGAACGTAGATTTTCTCTAACGATAAGTCCGAGGTCATCAAATGCGGTGTTGAATGGCTTTGGCAACAATTCAGGAGCAGACCACATCCCATTTTCTAGTTTGGATACATACATGTCAAGCCCGCCAAATCCACTGGGTCTCGAGGAGGCGAAAACCAAAAGACTATCATTGATCAAATTGGGGAAAACTTCGTTGTCTATTGAATTTACTAGAGTTCCAAGATTGGTAATACTTGTCCATGTAGTGCCGTCGAGATAAGCTGCATACAAATCCATTTTGCCGTGGCCTCCCGGTTGATTTGATGAGAAAATCATCATTTGGCCATTTTGCGAAAGCGTAGGATGACAAACAGAATAATTGTCAATATTGATATTGATCGGTTCTGCTGAAGGATTGGATAAATTGAGGTCTGCTGTAAAAATTCTAAGGTAAAAAGTATCTACTTCTACACCCTTACGGTTTCGTTTTTCTCTATGCGATCTCGTAAAAAACATGACATTTCTTTGGAGGTCATAACTCATGGGACCTTCGTGAAACTCTGAATTGATTTTTTTGTGATAAGGCTTCATTTCCATTAAAGAATTATCGAGATTAACTTCAGAAGCACCCAATTGGAAGAAAGACTGATCAATCGATTTATCAAATATTTTTCCTTTAGACTCCGTATAGACAAAGGCTATTTTGTTTCCGATAAAGGCAGGAGAAGATTCCATATTGGCTGTATTGACGGCATCTTCATTGTAGATTTTTACGGTCTTTATGGCATCTTTATTGACTATTTCCTTGGTAGAACCTTGCGCAGTCATCGCGCCAAGACCCAAAAATGAACATGTTACTGTATATAAAAGCTGTTTGTACATTAGAAATATCTTGGATTGATAATGACGGATTTTATTTTTTTAGGTATCATATTATAGGTGAGAATCACTTCTAGGCTACCATTACTCGCTGTTCTTAACTTTGAAAGGCCTATATCGTACGCAAAGCCCATCATGATTTGTTCTGACAGTTGATAGCTAAAAATGAGGTCGATAGATTCACCTAAGTCTCCTTGGGTGCCTCCGGTACGATAGGTAAGCCCGGCCGAATACGTGTTTTTGATGGTTAATGAACCATTTAAATCGATGCCAAAAGGCGTGTTTTCCGCAGCTCTAAAAAGTAGTTGAGGTGTAAGTCTAAGATCATTATTGATAATGAAAGTACCTCCAGTCATCAAAAAAAGATGTCTTACTTCTGTGGAAAAGAGATTGTTTTTGTCAAAATCAATGTCCGCTTTGATCATTCTAGGTACTGACGCTCCAATAAAAAAGGTATTGGTGTTATAATAAACGCCAAATCCTGCATTGATGAGATTGATGGATTGAATAGTCTGCGGAATGGATGGATCAATCGTGATATCTTGTATCGCAAATAGGCGGCTATCAGTATAATCTTGCTTATAATTTCTTCCAGACACATTCATACCCATGCTCAATGTTCCATCACCCAGCAAAAACTTATAAGCATACATCAATTCATAAGTGATTTTTTCGGTTATACCAATGGTTTGTCTTTCGAAATTAACAGCGAGACCGATTCTATTTCCGATTCTCGGTAAATTGACATTGAAGACCTGAGCCTTGGGAGCGCCTGGAAATCCATTCCATTGATCGCGGTACAAAAGTGAAGCTGAAAGATAAGATTCATTCCCTGAAAATGCCGGATTTAAGGCGAGCTTGTTGTACATAAACTGGGTGTACATCTGTTGCTGTTGGCCATTGGCTGCCAAGCCTAAACCCAAACAAAAGAGCAATAATACTACTATTCTTCTCATCGTTGCAAAATTAAAAATCCATTGATAGGTTTGCTGTTATCTCCTAATTCGACCACATAAAAGTATGTGCCTGCAGGAAGAGGCGAACTTCCATAATTTCCAGACCAATCATTCTTGTATTGTTTCGCTGAATATACTTCTACGCCCCATTCATTAAAGACAGTCACTCGATTATTAGGGAATTTTCCGGTTTCTAAACAAGGAATGATGAAATAATCGTTGATACCATCGTTATTTGGTGTAAAAATAGTGGGTACGAGACATTCGATATCTTCATCAAAGGTGATATACACCGTGGCTTCACTACATAAGAAATCACAGAATGAAGCGCAAACTCGATATGTAAAGGATACCGCTTTTATGGAACGAACATCTGGCGTGAAAACGATATGCTGACCATCGACTTTAACGCTGCCATAATCAGGTTGCTTGATTATCGTAATTTGACTTTCGGCCGGGAATAGGTCATTAGCTAATACTTGAAACAATTGTTGACTTCCATACTGAATATGGTAGTAGTCATCTTCAGCATCGGGTTCAAATTCCGCATAAATGCGAACTGTATCTCGACTAAACTCCGGACATCCATTGACGGAGTAATCTAGATAAATGACGTTATTTCCAGGAGACAGCCCGGATATGTTCGGCGAAATGGCGTGAATATCATCAATAATGATTTCTGGGCGCGACGCTGTCCATTTGATATCCACTTGAGGAGGACCGTGTAGTGCTATCAATCGAGCATTTTCTCCTGGACAAACAATGATATTTTTTTCTACGGCTGTGGCTTTTAGATCCGGTGGTGTGTTGATGTTGAGTACCAAATTGTCCGAAGGAAGCGAATGACACCCACCAACGGTTGCCTGGATACTGAGGAAAAAAGTTCCTGGCCCTAGATCCATAATGTTGGGTATTGTTTGACAAGCATTTTTGCCTTGCGCTAGGATTTGCTGATCGATGACATCTAAAATGGTGTAGGTCGCATCTGGAGTCAACGTACTGTTTTGAATACAGACTTCTAGCGTTGCATCTTGAGTGCCGCAAATAGTGAACGTATCATCATTAGATTGAGGCGTTTTAATTTCGTCTCTCACAGATATATTAACCTGCTGTGCTGGTAAGGATTTACATCCGTTTATTTCAGCAACTACGGTATAAAGTCCACTATTGATTTTTGTACTCGAAGGAATTATCCAAGAATCTCCTGCAAAATCCGTGTTGTTAGGTCCTGACCAATGATAATTTACACCTTCCGCTTCTTGCACTTTCAAGAAGATAGAATCACCGTAACATACTAGAGCATTGAAATCAATAACCGGTGTCGATGGTTTCTTTCGGATCGTTAGTTGAATAGCAGGTGAGAAGGAAGATATACAGCCCGATCCGTTTATCCTTACGGAATAGCTACCTGCATAAGAACTGTTGATATCAGGTATATTGAGAAAGCTATTATTTAAGACGAGTGTCCCTTTAGGTGTACTCCATTCGTAAACAGCACCACTGATGGCACCGGACACTTCTAATTTAATGCTGTCTCCTTCACAAAATGAATCGGGCGCAATGATTGTCGGTGTTTCTGGCGTGATATTAAATTCTAAATCTATGCTATAAGGTTCGGATGGGCATTTCCCATTATATACAACGAGCGTGTACTTGCCATTTTTTTGAATAGAAAGGTCAGTAACATAAGCATGTTTATCATTAGAATTAAAGTTATCAGGTCCTGTCCATTGGTATTTATATTGATCAGAGTTTGGAAACACAGATGGCAATAATCTTATTGTATCGCTATTTTTAAGACAAGGAAGCTCGTCCGAACTAAGGGCTGTGATTTCAGGAACGGCAATAAGAGATACCGTCGTATTGGCGTTGTTTTTACAACCTGTCGGTGTTGTGATGGTCACCGAATAATCTCCAGGTATTCCCGGGATGATCGGGTTGTAAACATCGGGTATATTGCTGACAGGTCCAGACCATTTGTAGGTGACATTGGGTACAAAAGTAGCTTGCAACGTTACGCTGTCTCCTTGACATACTGGTCCTGAATTAATAACGCCGATTTGAAGGATGGCATCAACTCCTACAAATTTAACACTAGATTGTGGCGAGGTACAATTGCCTTTAAATGCCGTGACCGTCCAATCTCCTTGTAGCGAAGTTTGTGCATTTGGAATGATGAGGCTATTATCTTGTGTGGTCGTAAATAGAACACCATTTTTATACCATTCATATTTCTCCGCTCCAGGGGATTGCGTTGCTATCAAAGAAAAAACTTCTCCTTCGCAGATGATGTCAAGTCCAGTAATAATCGGTGTTGCGGGCGATTCGAGTATGGTCACTCTCGTGATGGCTGTATCTGAAACACAAGTTCCATTTTTTACAATCAACAGATAATCTCCCGCATGATCCTCATTGATATTTTTGATTGGTGGCGGATTTGAACCTGTGGCTGTATATCCTCCAGGACCTGTCCATTCGTAGGTGTATTTTGGGTTGTTGGTCGTGCTGGATAGCACGATTTGTCCACCTTCACATGGAGATTGAAATATATCTTTGACTACCGCTTGAGGGATTTCTTCAACGGTGATTTTCAATAATGGCGAAGGATTCGAACTACAATCCGGATTACGGGCGATCATATAGTAAAAATGCGGACCCGATATCGCCGGCGTTATGACTAAGTCAGGATTTCGAGTGGTTCCTAGTAGAACACCAGTTGGGTAAATACCTTCAAACCAATCATAAAAAACGTCTCCATTATAAGCTGTACCCGACAAAATAACTTCCGTGCCGGTACAAACCGTAGCTAATGACGTCGAGATTTCAGGGTTGGTCAATGGCTTGACATTGACGAGAACAGAACCTACTGCAGTACACCCGTTAAAACCGGTCACAGTCAGCGTGTACGTTCCATTGAATCGTTCATCGGGATTAGGAATGACTGGATTTTCCGTAAAAAACTCGGTACCTTGTGGACCTTGCCATTTAAAAGTATAGGTACCTTCAACTGGTGCATCCGGAACATTGGCAAAGAGTTTGAGCGTATCACTAGAACATAACCCGGATGAATAGGTCGGGTTGAGTGGAAAACTGTTGATTTTGACTAAGGTAGTACATTGATCTTCATTGCCTTGTGCATCTCTTGCTGTTAAAATAACATCGATATTGGCACCCAAAAAGCTACAATCAAATTCAGAAGGAGCAACAGATAAGGTTACATCTCCACAATTATCAAAACTTCCGTTATTGATTAATTCCGGATCTAAGATCGCATGGATTAGTCCCGAAGGATGTATTTCGATGGCTGCATTTTTACAAATAGCCGTAGGCGGTTCTTGGTCGATTACGTTTATTTCTAAGGAGCAACTTCCTGTGTTGCCAGCGGCATCTTGGGTTTTTATTTCGACCGTGTTTTTACCACCGTTAAGGGTGATGAAAAAATTTAAAACGTCATTTGGAATGGCTTTTTCCGGAATCGTAGTCGCTCCAGACACACTATACGTGAAAGCTGCGTCAGAATAGGATAGTCTCGCTTTAATGTAGGAGATGCGGTCGATCGTCGCATTGCCACTCAATTCTATACAAGGATTGATACCATTACTACTATTCATAGGGACCGCTAAAAAAGAAATTTGGTTATTTGAAATCCATTGATTGAAAAGGTCACGCTCTATGGTGAATGCCGTGATGCTCTTTTTTGTGCATCCTGCATCATTGACGATATTGGTTGCGCCGATGTACGTTCCGTCCGAAGCATAAATTTCAAAAGACTCACCGGCTTCATTGTTATCTCCAAAAAATTCGACTTCTAAAGTGGCAGGATGGTCAATATAGCGGATAGGAAAGATGTCATTAAAAACGAGTTGTTTGTTTCGTGCCTCATAGACACCTTTGATAGGATCAAAGGAATAGGAGATATATGTTGCCTCGTCCGATCCCGGAGCTATTCGCGAATAAGGGCGATTGCCTGCACAATTTTCTAGGGTTGTAAAGTTGATAGGAATACTGATTTCGTCGGTACATACGCCTAAAGCAAGCACAGAAGAAATGTCGGATGGACAATGGATTTGAGGTGCAATTTGATCGATAACTTCTATCGTTTTTGAACATGTAGCTATGTTATGAGCACAATCGATGACTATAAAGTCGATTTTGTTGATGCCTTGTTGTAAGACCAATTCAATTGAATCCGCATGTGTATATTGTATCGTATCCGAACTATTTAAAATATAGTAGGTTCTAATCCCGTCTTTAACACCTATATCGAAACTTAGACTTACCTCAATGGTACTTTTGCCGCAGATATTATTAATCGAAAAAACTGGATCTCCTTGGATTACATTAGGTTCGAATCTGATATCAATATATCCATCTTGAACCCAATCTTTAATCCTTTCTTTATTTAAGATCACATCAAAACTCACGGATGAACATTGCATCGGACCTCTCGGTGAAATTCCTACGAAAGTGCCATCTTCATCGTAAATATTAAAATATTCAGTAGGATCGTCGATGTCTAAATTGACGAGTTTTACCTGTATAATGCCGTCTTCAAATGGATAATCCAAATGTGGATTAAATGGCCCGATATGGACCGTTACTGGATCAAAAATCGCTTCTGGTCCTGGAGGATCTTGTGACGTAAGTTCTGTAATGATTTTTTGCGTGATGGTTGGCGTAGTTGACACACAATCATCGGTGATTTCAGGTGTTTTAACCTTGACTAAAGGTTGGCATTCCTCTGTACTTATCGTGATTGTACCTTCTGAACATGCTGTGATTTCAGGTGCGGTGATGTCTTGGATGCCAAAAATAGCTGGTGTAACACTTACATTGCCACAAGAGTCATAGTAAACGAAATCGACTTCTGCATACCTGAGCCAACCCTCAAGACCGGACGGACAAGTTAATGGAGGCATCACGGTAGGCGTTATTCCTGGAAATGTACTAAGATCGTTCGCATCGTAAGAACCTTTCATTGCCGCAAAGGCATAGATAGCGCCACAGACTGGACTTGCTTCTGAACCACCCATGTCAAGTACCCACTCATAAAACCGACCATCGAGATTTGCCAAGTCGTCGCATGCTAAAGCAACATTTTGTGCCGGTTGGATGATGACGGGTTTTAGGTTTTCTTTTACGACGATTTGTTGCTGATATTGGGCTGTTTGTAGGCAAACATCAGCAACAGTATAAGTTCTCGTGATGACTTTTGAACATTGTCCATCCATCAAATCATCTGTAAATGTGACTGTCGTAATCGAGCAATTGTCTCTAAAAATGCCGAATATGCTATCTTGTTTTATTTCAAATTCAGCACAACTTAGCGTGATGTCGTCTAATTCTTCGATTTGAGGCGCAAGCGTATCACGGACGATTATAGTTTGGCTCTGTGACGTGGCATTACCACATTTGTCCTGAACGGTCCAAGTTCTTACGATTTCATAGTTGTAATAATCACAAGAGGATTCATCTCCGGCTTGAGTAGATACTTCTTCGAGTGTCGGTGTTAAATTCGATGAACACCCATCCAAAACTTCGGGTGCGATTGCTGTAGGAATGCTTTGACATGAAACGGTTACATCTTCAGGAAAATTTAAAAATATCGGACTAATCGTATCGATAACACTAAAGGAAGTTGTACCCGGTGTTATACTTTGATTCTGACAATCATCTTTGACAAAAAAGTTGATTTTCATGGTCCATGCACACGTTCCATCCGGGATTCTTGGGTAGGGACCATTGGCGATATTGCCACTTCCCGATGATATCTGGACATTATCTACAAAAAAACCATACGTAAAAGTCGTCCATACTACACTATCCGAACATGCGTCTGTTGCTACATATCCTCCCTTGTCTTTTATCCATGCTATCAGCGTATCTCGGATGTAATTATGACAAGCGTATTGAACATTAGGCACGTAATTGAACGTAGGAGCACTCGTATCTATCGTATAAAATGAAGCTGTATCGGGTTCGCTGATATTGCCGGAAGCGTCAATAGCTGAAAAAATCACTTCGACATATTGTGTATTTCCGCAAAGCGTTCCTTTGGAGTTATTGAAAATCTCCATGGCTTCTCCTAATGAGATGTTCGTGATAATATCGTAGATCCCAGAATTGTCTTCAAATTCTGCACCCGCAGCGAGGTTGAACCAAGCAGTCAATTTTTCATTTAATTGCGTTGCTTTACCACATTCAAAGGAAGTATCTCGAGCAGGCTTTAGCAAAATAGGAGGAATCGTATCCTGTCCGTAAGAATAAAACTGTGAAAAAATGAGTATAATAAGAGCGATACTTCGAATTAGAGGCATATCAGAAATCTCAGGTTATGGTATTAAATTGGATACAACTAAAGGTATCAAGGGCAAAGATAAACCAAAATTATCAGTTGAATGTGTTAAAATCTGGCTTTAACATCATTTTTATAATACTTTTTTATGAATATGAGCCTGAATGAGTTACCCTTTTTCTTCGATGTATATTTCTTCTTCCTTGTTGTAGAGGATAGACAATACATTGTAAAAAATAACAGCAGAAAGTAAGACGAAGTAATAGGTAAACAGTCTCCATACGGAAACAATCAGGAAGGATAATTCCTCAGGAATGGTCTTTCCGAAAATAAGCAAAAAGGCGGCTTCGGCACCTCCTGTAGCTCCCGGCGTTGGTACGAGCAACATAGTAACATAGACGACCCATTGCCTCAAATAGATCTGTATGGCTTCAAATTGAATACCGAAGGCGTGGAGTACAACGATTAAGACTGAAAACTTAGCCATCCATTGAAAAAACAACATAATCAGGCTAAATGCCATGAATTTTTTACCAGACTTTAGCGCACGTTTAAAATTGGATTTGAGATCAGTCCAACTCTCGTTTATTTTAATTTTTAATTTGAGAATTTTAGTTTTTATGCCTTGAGGTAAGTAGGTCCACAATCTAAATTTAGTGGGAATCTTGTTGAGCCTTAACATAGTTATATAGAGCGTAAGTAGGGCAATGATGATAATCAAAGTAAGGAGATGTTCCGAAATCAGAGCTTGTAGTGCCTGCCCTACATCACCCATTACGCCGATCGAAAAGAAGGTAGCAAGTAGAATGCCGGTCGTATAGAAAATAATATCTTCTATTACACCATAAGTTAGCAAAAAGCCTGCGCTGCCGGCGGAAAAGCCATAATTGAGCAATAATGCAGCTTTTACCGGTGCGCCTCCGATGGCTGTGGGACTCAATGCAGAAGCAAGTTCTGAAGTTATGACAATCTTGAGCAACGTTCGATAATTAATTTTTTCCTTCAGAAACTTTGACCATACATATACTCGTAGGGCGTACAATATCCATGGCGTAAACAATAAGGCTATGATGATAATGATGTGGAAAAAACTTAACCGTTGGAGATAGCTGAGCAGGCTTCGTTCGGTGGTAAACAAGACAAAAAGTATATGGGCTCCAACTCCAATACTTATAAATATAATAAGCCTATTGATGATTTTTTTGAAATTAAGCTTCTTCTCGGCCATATTCCGCTAGGCTTTTTATATTTTCGTTTAAAAAACAATAATAATAGTCAGTTTTAGGACAAATCTACTATTTAAGCGTTAATTCGTTTTAAAAAACACAAAATTGTAAATAAAAATTCTTAAAATTGCACTATGTTACAACGAGTTAAGAAGATTTATTGATAATATTATTACAAATGTACGTATTGTTTTTATCTTGAATCTCGTTATCTTGTATAAATATTTTTATCTTTGAATTGAATTAAACAAATGACACAGTTTTACAATGGTTTTGACATAATCAATGACTAACAACCAAGGGTCTGTATTATTTGTTGCATAATGCAAATATTAACATGAGGAGCAAAAAAATTAGGGTTATCGATTTTCTTTGGATGGTATTCATAGTTCTCTTGCCAAGTGTGAGTTATGGACTACATATCATAGGTGGCGATGTTGTATATCGTTGCCTAGGCATCAATTCAGATCGAAATGAAGTTCGATACGAAATAACTTTCACGATGTATCGAGATTCTAAAAGTCAAGGTGCTGATTTTGATAATCCTGCCAATTTCGGTATATACAGAGGCGCCGGCAATAGTTGGAAATATGTCAGGACGATTACCAATATCTATGTTAAAGATAAAAAAGACATTGACATCAATAATGAAAACCCGTGCATTTTAGTTCCCGCTAATGTCGGTGTGCAAAGTGGAACGTATAAATTTGAAGTGACGCTTCCTATCATTGACGAGTCTTATATGATCTCGTTTCAACGATGTTGTAGAAATAATACCGTGTTAAACCTCGTAGATCCGGGAGGAACAGGAGCTGCTTTTACTACCGAAATTACGCCGGAAGCCCAGCGTGTTTGTAACAATAGCCCTGTATTCTCGAGCTTTCCACCGGTAGTGATTTGTGTGAATAGACCGATTAACTTCAACCATTCCGCTACGGATGTGGATGGAGATAGCTTGGTGTATGAGTTCTGCGCACCATTGACAGCGGGTGGTTCGGAAGGAACAAATGGAGGAAATGCTCAATCATGCAATGGAGTCACACCCAATCCTAGTAGATGCCCACCTCCTTATAGAGAAGTAACTTTTAGAGCGCCTAATTATTCCTTTGATAAACCTATGGCTGGAGATCCGCTCGTGTATATTGATGCGGAAACGGGTCTTATCGACGGCTCACCAAATGTCATCGGCCAGTATGTAGTCGGTGTTTGTGTAAAGGAATACAGAAATGGTGTTTTGTTATCTTCCTTACGGCGAGATTTCCAGTTTAATGTTACAACTTGCGAGCAGGCAGTTCATGCCGATATCAAGGCCTCTTTTAAGGATGGTCAAGATTTTACGATCAATAGCTGTGGCAATCAAACGGTAGATTTTAAAAATTTAAGCACAGACATCAAATATATCAAATCCTATAGCTGGGAATTTGATATCCATGGGAAGATTGAGACGCTTTCTAGTCGAGACGCAACATTTACATTTCCGGGAGTAGGCACTTATAATGCTACTATGATTTTGAATAGGGATTTAGCAGGTGCATCCGAATGTATCGATACGGCTAATATCACGATTAATATCTATCCATCCATAGACGCTGATTTTTCATTCAAATACGATACCTGCATATCAGGACCGGTTGTCTTTAAAGACTTATCTGTTAGTGGTGCCGGCCCTATTGAGCGTTGGGATTGGAATTTTGGCGAAGGTAAATCGTCGGTTAAAGATCCTGCTTTTGAATTTGAACTTCCCGGAGATAAGATTGTTCGACTGATTGCTGAGGATATTAATAGTTGCCGAGATACGATTTTTAAAACGATTAATTATTTTCCGGTTCCTGCTTTGATTGTTATCGAACCTAATACATTTACCGGATGTCAGCCGGCGACGATTACTTTTAACAATCTAAGTTATCCGATTGATGATACCTATACATTGTTGTGGGATTTTGGAGACCAATCATTTGGAGACGATTTTAGTCCCAATCATTTATATACTGAAACGGGCGTTTATTCTGTAAAATTGCAAATTACTTCTCCTCTAGGATGTAAGACAGAAAAAACGTGGCGTAATCTCATCAAAATAGTAGATAGCCCTAAAGCCGGTTTTTCATATACGCCGGAAGAACCCAACTTGTTGTTTAATACAGTGGACTTTAAAGATGAATCTTTTGGTGGCATTGCTTGGCAATGGCATTTTGATACAGTCGGAATATCACTTTTTCAAAATCCTACATTTACGTTCCGCGATACAGGTACCTATGTCATCGAACAAGTCGTTTTGCACCGAACCGGTTGTACAGATACAGCATATGCGTATATCCAGATATTACCTTATGTCAATTATTTGATGCCGAATGCTTTTACACCTAATAGTGATGGTTTGAATGACGAATTTAAACCTGTAGGTTACTTCCAAGGTATCAGTTATTACCATTTGTCGGTTTGGAATCGTTGGGGCGAACAACTTTTCGAGAGTGATGACCCTAACGTTGGTTGGAATGGGCAACGCAATAATACAGGTGATTTTGCGCCTCCAGGGGTTTATGCTTATATTTTAGAATATACCAATGGTCTAGGTGAAAGAAAATCCGAAAAAGGCCAGTGTACACTCATTCGGTAATAGCCGGTTATTAAACAGTTTTTGGCGAACCTTCTTTATAGAATTGAAAAGACCTTGGGCTTATTGGATTGTCTTTGGTCGTAATATAACTAAATGTGAATAATTCGGATTGAATGTCGCTTTTGTATAAATGTTTGCTTGTCAGTCGATTATAATGGTTGTATGACCTACTGTAATTAAAATCATTAAAATGAGTGATTTGCCTCATGGAAACATTTTGTTGTTATAAGTACCTTGCATGTAGAGGAAAAAAGGGAAGTTTTCCTAGATTTATTAACTTTAAATTTATAACAATGAAACGCACATCTATTTATGTTTTGATTGGTTTTCTTACCATGTTTTTGTATGCTTGTAGTTCTGATGATAGTCCTAAGCCAAGCGCCAATACAGGGTCGGAATTTATCTTTAAGTACGATCCATTAAGAGATAATGTCTATGGGGACAAAAGAGGATTCTTTAGAGTGACCTTGAAAAATGATAAGCCGGAAATCAAAAGACTCAATGACTTTTATTCGGGTGGACATGATTTTGATGTCAATGAGCAAGGTACAGTCGTCTTCACATGTGAAAGTTTGGTGGTACCTTTTGGTGCTCCTAAAAATTCTCGTTTAGCTTATTTTTCGATTTCTAAACCTGGAGATGTAAAGTTTGTGGCGCCACCGGCAGATCCTAAAGATGGTCATTGGGTTGTAGTTCCAACAGAAACGCCTATTATTTTGAAAGATGGTCGATTAGTAAATCAGCTCAACTTAGAGAGTGATGTTACTGGCGGAGGAAAAAAGTATCACATGGGTATCTATGACCCTGCAAAAAATAAATGGACGATAAGCCCTGATGTTAGTGCACATGTATTGGCACAGCCGGAGCAAGGTACCTATACGACAGCAGGTTTGATTAAAAATAGTACCGCAGTTCTATCGCCAGATCAAACCAAGGTATATATAACCACACAAGGTTATGGTTATAAATCCGGTGCCATCCAATATGAAAAATTGTTTGTGACATATTATGATTTGACAACCAATGATTTTGTAACCGTATTTGCCGGAACGCATACCTTACTTACAGCAACCAACAAGAGTGTTTATTTCACCTATACCAACCGTACACATGCAGTCGATATCGTCTCTAAAAAATTAACGCAAGTGGAAGCACAATATGGTGGCGAATTTACAGGTGCGGCGACACACGATGAGATTATTAAAGTATGGAGAAAAGCCGGCTTAGGTACTTATACGAATAGTGGTGCATCCTTTACATGGAAGCACATCATCAATACAGACAAATTGACGGATAAAACTTATAGAGGACTTGGTAGCAAGGCATTCTATACAAAAGATGATAAAGAAATCATCTTTGCTGCTACGACAAATTTTGAAACCACTTTTGATGCGGATTTGGCAGTGATGAAGACGGAATTAATCGCGAATAATCCTGAACCTGAAGTTTTGTTTACGCTACCTAAAAATTTCAGTTATCACTTCAAGATGTTGAAATAACACAAGACGGATATAATAAAATTTTGGATATGTACCGGCTTCACTTTCTCTTTGTAGATGGTGAAGCCATTTTTTTTAGGGCAGCAATAGTGGTATGATTTCATGGATTTGCTCAAATTGATAAAAACCAGCATCTGAAATCGTGACATCGACATGTTCATGTTCCCAAGTACAATGAAATGGAATGTGAATCGCAGAAGCACCACATTCTAGGATAGGTAGGATGTCGGATTTGATGGAATTGCCGATCATGACAAATTCGGAAGGAAGGATATCCAATCGCTTGAATATCCTTAGATAATCAGCGACTTTCTTTTCAGAAACGACCTCAATGTGATGAAAATAAGGTAGAAGCCCGGAACTTTGAAGTTTGCGCTCTTGATCGAGTAAATCGCCTTTAGTGACGACGATTAATTTATACTTTTTGGATAGAGATGCAAGGACCAATTGGATATTGTTGATCAAGGTTACAGGCTGATTGAGTTGGTGTCTGCCGAGTTCGATGATTTTTCCAACGGTTTGGATGGGCAAATCATTTCCAGCAATGTGCATGGCTGTTTCCAGCATGGACAACACAAAGGCCTTGATACCGTATCCATAGAGTTCGAGATTGGCAATTTCGGTGGCGAGCAACTCCTTAGCTAAGTCATCTCGGGATGCAAATTCAGATAGCAAATCAAAAAATACAGCTTCTGATTGTCGAAAATATGTTTCATTTACCCAAAGGGTATCATCGGCATCAAATCCTATTATTTTTACTTTGTTGAGTTCCATATTTTTTGATTTCTGCGCCAAAAGTAGCAAACCGGCTCTATTTTAGAATCATTATTCTTATATTAATGCAAAGATTTTGATGGAATGGTTGAGGCTTTGGTTCAAATTGGAGGATTTTTACAACTCCATACGCCAGATTCGGATCGTTCGATCATCACTTGCCGATATCAAGGACTGATATTTATCGGACCACTGTAGTTTGTTGACTGAATTGATATGTCCACCTTTTTGAACATCTATTTTTTGAATTGCCTGTAGGGTTTCTCTATCCCAAACTCTTATGGTTTTATCTCTTGATCCAGAGGCTATAAGGCCAGTATCTGGCATGTCAACGATACTGTTGATGGTGTACCAATGTGCAGGTAGGGCTTGCAATAATTTGGCTGGATGTGTTGTCTGCCATTCTTTCATCATAGCGTCTCTTCCACCGGTTATCAGAGCTTCATCGTCGAGATTTAAGATCGTAAAGACACTATTTTCGTGCGCATCGTCGATTGTATCTACTACGGTATTGGTCTTGAGTGAAAATTCATAAACATGGTGGTCACTACCGCCGATAAAAAGCGTATCTAATTGAGTATTTGCCTCGATGCAACGCAGTCCTTTATGGTTGATTTTATAGGAATGGATGGGATGGCGATTTGCAATGTTCCAAAAACAAAGGTATCCATCTTTACTCGCTGTTACCAATACCTGATCCGATATTTGCAAGATGTCGAATATGGATGATTGATGGCCTTTGACTACCGCCTGCATTTCTTTTTTGTCGATATCGAACCAAAATAATAAGCCGTTCATATCTCCTGCTAATAGCGTGTTTTTATCCCAAAGCAGACATGTGCTAAAAAGTTTGGCATCGGTTTTGGCGACCAGGATTCCATCTGATTTTGTTCCCGACAAATCCCATTGGACGATCCAACCATCACCGCCAACACTGTAGAAAAATTGTGTGTCATCAGTATTTATGCTATAAACAGATCCTGAGTGGCCTCTTAATTCTTTAAATAACTTAAATTGTCTAGCTTCCATGGTGATATTTCGTTCATGAAGGTTTATGTCCGTTGCAGTATTGAATTTTTATCAAGCAGGCGACGATACTATTTCGGAATCGAATGATACATACCAAACAATTCGTTATCATAGATAGTTTTATCATAGTGCTCTGTCTATAAAAAGACTTAGGAAGTTGTTTTTTTTAAAGATCAAGGCAAAAAACGCAGACATAGTGGTAACTATGGTGCGTATTTTTAACGATGAGATTTGAAAAAAGAACGACATTTCATTAAGATTTTTTTGTGGACAGTGCACTAGAAAATACCCTTTGCTTTCTAGTGCATCGGCAAAAGAGTGATAAATGGGTCGAATTGAAGCTATTTTGGCCCGCAAGAGTTTTCTAAGAGGTAATTCGGGTATAAGGAGGCTTGTATGAAACTTTTACTTTTCAGGATGGGTTAATGGTAGTGACAATTAAATCGAAGTAGATTGGGATTAATCTTTAAAGAAAATTTATTAGAAACCGGAGTTTTGGGTGTCTGGGAAAGCACGGAGCCAGATATTTTTTTTGAAGAAAGGATTGATTTTTATCCTGAAGAATTAGAAGAATTAACCTTACTTAAAGCTCGCAAAAGGAGTGAATGGCTGTCTTCCCGATACTTATTGCATGTATTATCCGAGCGCAATATCCGTGGCGCATGTGTTAAGGATCAGTATGGAAAACCATACCTTAAGGATTCGCCCTATCATATTTCCATTAGTCATACCCATAATTTCACTGCTGTAATCGGGTCGTCAGTATCATGTGGGATTGATATTCAACATTGGGTTGAGAAAATAAGCAGAATTGCCAAGCGATTTATTAGTGAGGCCGAGTTTGAGTATATAGATATGTCGAATGCCTTGAGTTACTATCATGCTTTATGGGGCGCTAAAGAAGCGATGTACAAATCGTATGGTATCCGATCTTTGGATTTTAGGGCAGATATGCGTATATTGCCCTTTATTTATCGGCCGGAAGGATTTTTTTTCGAAGGAATGATACAAAAAGGTAGTTTTAATAAAAACTATACTTTATTTTGTCGCCAAATTGACCAATTAGTTTTAGTATATGCTTTACAAAAAGACTGAATTTAAATTTTTTATAGTTATTGCCTGCTTGATGGTAGGTTTGATTGCTTGTAAAAATAAGCAATTTGTGGAGAGTGATGAGGATGTTGCTTTGTACGATACCAAAGAGTTTTTATCGTTTTACGAACGATTTGGTACGGATAGTTTGTTTCAGATGCAACATATTATTTTTCCACTAGAAGGAATTCGATCTTTGCAAGATTCGTTAGACGTAGTAGGTCCGGATTTTAAGTGGGAAGAAGATTCTTGGGTTGTTCATGGACCTTTTGATGACATGAATGGGCAATTTAATCGAGAGTTTTTGAGCATGAAGGGCATCGTGATAGAAAAGATATCTGACCAGTCTGGTAGCTTCTCGATGGAGCGTCGTTTCGGTCGGTTGTCCTCCGGGTGGTATTTGATTTATTATCGTGAAATGGGTAAGTATTAAGGACGATATTTGCCATTTTATGAATAAAATTTGTCTTGAAAACTACATTTATAATTAAAAATTTTAGTTTGTTTTCTATATTTATTACTTTTACAAAATTGTTTACAAATATCTGAGCACGATGATTAAAAGAATCTTTACATTATCAATTATTTTATTCGTATTTGCTTCGGCAGATGCGCAATCTTTCTTTACAAAAAAGGATGAAAGCCGTATCAGTTTACGAAGTACGGACGAGAGAACAGTTATTCCTACAAAATATGAAGTTTTTGGTTTGGATGTCTCTGGTTTAAAAACATATTTAAGGCAGGCTCCTATGGAATTTGAGCAAAGCCAAGGATTATTGTTGGAAATTCCTACAGCTGAAGGCGGTTTGGATGCTTATTATGTATTTGAGTCACCTGTGATGGAAGCAGAAATTTCAGCGCGTTACCCAAGTATTAAATCTTATAAAGCGTATAGCAAAGACAACGGATCCGTCATGCGTTTTGCATTGAGTTCGGCTGGATTTTATGCTGCGGTTTATTCGGAATTAGGAGAAGTTTACATAGATCCGTATTCTGAAGAAAATACAAGCGATTATATCGTTTATTATACTAAAAATCACCAGTCTGATATCTATGACAACACACCGATGTGTGGCGTAGAGCATGAAGAAAGAGCCGAAGCCGATTCAGGTCCATCTATGCACAATAGAACAGACATTGTTAATCTTCGAGTTTTTAGATTGGCGATGGCTTGTACAGGAGAATGGGGACAAGTAGCTCGTAGAGGAACAGTTGAAAAGTGCCTTGCTGATATGAATACCATGGTCACAAGGATGAATGCTATTTACGAAAAGGAATTAGCTATGCGTTATGTGATTATTAATGACAATGACAAACTGATTTTTTTAGATCCTAAGACTGACCCTTATGAAAATTCCGATGAAGGTAAAAAAATATTGGGAACCAATACAAGGGTGATTAGTGACAGAGTAGGCGGCAACTCTTATGATGTAGGACACGTACTTTCTATATGTTATGATATCGGAGGTGTAGCTCAAGGTGGTTCTGCTTGTCAATCCAATAAAGGAAATGGTGTAACTTGTAATAATAATAATGACTTAACAAAGATAGTAACTCGAGTGATGGCGCACGAGGTTGGTCACCAATTTGATGCATCACACACTTGGAATATCTGTCAGCCTAATGATCCAGGTACCGATCAGCAAAGAGCTGGTAATTGGGCGTATGAACCAGGAAGCGGAAGCACTATTATGTCTTATGCGGGTTCATGTGGTACGGATAATGTTGCTAGTGATAATGATGATTATTTTCACGTAGCGTCTTTATTCCAGATTTATAATAAAACAAATCCGGGAGGAAATGCATATAGTTGTTCACAAAAAGTCGTTACTAATAATCATTATCCTACAGTTAGTGTACCGAATGTAAGATACATTATTCCTATATCTACTCCGTTTGAATTGAGAGGAAATGGAGCAGATGAAGATGGTGATGTACTTACTTATTGCTGGGAACAATATGATTTAGGGCCTAAAGTTGCGCTTGGAACTAATAGCGAAGAAGGACCTTTGTTTAGATCTTACAAACCATCCGTAGATGGTAATATTAGATTTGTTCCGGCTCCATCTATTATCCTTTCAGGCAACTGGGCAGATAAGAAAGAGGTTTTACCGGATAAGTCTCGAGTATTGACTTTCAGATTGACAGTTAGAGATAATAATGTTGAAGCGGCAGGTGTCGTTTGGGACGAATATAAATTAGATGTTTCAGATCAGGCAGGACCATTTAGGTTGACTTATCCTGACAAAAATGAGAAATTTAAAGTTGGCGAAGCTGTAACGGTTACTTGGGATGTTGCAAATACAGACAAGGCTCCGATCAATTGCCAGAAAGTCAATATTTACGGCTCGTTTTCTTCTGCAATTCGTGACGGTGACCCTAATTTAGTACCGCTAGCTCTTGGCGTTCCTAATAATGGATCTTACACCATCATCATACCAAATAAAACAAGCAATTTATTTAGAATTGTTATTAAAGCTGTTGATAATATCTTCCTTACTTCATCAACTGGTCCTTCAAGAATCGATGAAGCAACAGATCCGACAATATCGATTAGCGCTAGTGCAAGTAATTTGAATATTTGTCAGCCAAATTCTGAAACAATCAGTTATAACACGATTGGTTTAGGAGGTTTTAATGGCGAGATTGGATTTATCTTAGCTGGAGCATTGCCAGCAGGCGTAGAAGCAGCCTTTGAATTTGATAAAGTACAGGCTGGCGATACCAATAGATTGTTTATCAATACGGATCAAGTGGTCGGAAGCGTTTCAGGACAGATTATCGTAAAAGCATTTGGAGAAGGTGTAGATACCTTGACACTTTTTACTAATGTAACAGTAGAAGGTGGCAATATTGATCATGTACAAACTGTATTCCCGGCAAATGGCGCCGATAACCTTTCCGGAATTATAACATTCACTTGGGAATCAAAACCGGATGCGGTAGCATATAATATAGAAATATCTAAGAGCCCTGATTTTTCGGCTTCAAATATTGTTGATAGTAAGACTGTAAGTGCTACAGAATACAAATTAGGTGTTGTATTGGATAAGTCTCAAATCCATTATTGGAGAGTTAGAGCTAATAATAACTGTAAAAATGGTGCATGGTCTGATACTCAAGCATTCCTGACCGAAGCTTTAGCTTGTAAAGAGTATAAATCCGGTGAACAAGATATCGTGATTTCTACAGCTGCTAATGTTACCGTAGAATTGCCATTAGATATCAATGAAAGTGGAATCATTAGTGACTTGAATATCAATTTGATTAAGGCAACACACAGTCGATTAGTAGATATCGTGGCTTATTTAGTTTCACCTTCAGGCAAGGAGGCCTTATTGTGGAGCAAACAATGTGGTAATCAGCAGAATATCAACGTAAGACTTGATGATCAAGCACCAGACTTTTTCCAGTGCCCGATCAATACAGGTAAATTGTATAGAACAGATGTACCAAAAGGCGCCGACAAACTAGAAATCTTTAACGGTGACCAGATGAACGGTACTTGGAAGTTGAAAATAGTAGATACACAGTCAGGACAAGGTGGAAAGCTTCAAGAATTTAACATGGAGATTTGTGCCAATATCAATGTGTTGAATCCATATTTGGTAACCAATAAAAGAATGGAGATCCATCCGGGCGACAAATTATTCGTTTCTAATGGCTTGTTGGAAGCTAAAGATGATGATAATGCACCTGCGGAGTTAAGCTTTACAATCGTGCGTGTCCCTGCGGCAGGAACGATTACGCTGAATGGTCAGGCATTGTCTGTAGGTAGTGTGTTTACGCAAGATGATTTGAATAATAATCGCGTTACCTATAATTCTGATGCGAGCTATGAAGGAGAAACTTTCTTTTCTTTCACTGTTTATGATGGCAATGGTGGATGGATCGGCATTACGAATTTTGACATCTATGCAGATGAATCTATTCCAGTTGGAACTGTAGATTACACGCTTGCTGAAGATGTTTTCGTTTTCCCTAACCCAACCCAAGAATTGTTAAATATCGTGCTTACAGGTAAGGCATTGACTTTACAATCCTTCAAGTTGATGGATGTTTCTGGTAGAACGGTGACAACAGGAGTTTTATCCGGTCAAAATAATCAATTGGATATGAGCCTATTGGATAAAGGTATTTATTTACTTAGTATTACAGACGGTAAGCAGACTGTTAATAAAAAAGTAATCAAAATGTAGTTTTTTTTTCATCACAATAGTTTAAAACAAAGGAGCGATTCATTAGAGTCGCTCTTTTGTTTTATAGAGGTTTACACTTGTCAACAAGTATCATTACTGGGCTTGAATTTCAGCCATTGCTATGATTTCTTAAGCAGGTGCTAGGTTTTCTGATGTATAGTAGAACCTTATGGCGTAGTGGTAACGGTATTTATAGCATTAAAAGTAAAGGGTTCAATATCCGAATAAATCAAAATCGGTTAGCAAAACTCGGACTATGTATTAGGTTGTGTTATGAGTGTCAAAATAGAGATAAATCAGAGACTTATGATCGAAAAGGATGCGCACTTTTATGTTACCAGATAATAAGTCCCGTGAAACGTCTGATTTGAAGCTATTTTGGTGGGTAATAGATTTTCTAATGCATAATTCGGGTTAATCATAATAATGTTTATATTTGTGCCTTGTAAATAAATTATTTATGGCGAATAAAACGGAAAATGAGAGTTTTTTGGGCTATCTCAAAAGTAAAGCCTTTCTACGTCAGATCTTACTAATTCTGGCCGTTTTTGTTCTTCTTTTGATCCTGATTCAATGGGGATTACGCATCTATACCCATCATGGCCAGAAGTTGGAATTGCCGGATATTATTGGAAAATCGGTGGCAGAAGTCGAGCAAATGTCTGAAATGCGAAAGTTCCAATTGTTCGTATCCGATTCTTTATTTATTGTAGGTAAAAAAGGCGGATTGATCACCGACCAAAACCCTAAGCCGGGATCCATGGTTAAGGAAAATCGAAAGATCTATGTGACCATAACCAAATACTTGAAAGAAACCGTTCGCGTAGCGGATTTACCGACCTTGTATGGCAATGCTTTTGAGCAAAAAAAAACTGAATTGAAATATCGAGATATTGATTGTGTCGTCAAGAGTTATACTTACGACCCAGGTGAGCCTAATCACATCTTGGAAGTTTATTATAATGGAGAACTGATTATTTCTAAAGAGGGTCGTAAAGACAATGTTGTCATCGAAAAGGGAGGAACCCTTGAATGTGTTGTCTCTAGGAAGGATGGTGGCGATGTGACCATTCCTAATTTGAGATGCCAAGAGCTTGAAGAAGCCAGATTTATGCTCGAAAGTTCAAAACTGAAGTTAGGCGATGTATTAAAAAAAGGTGACGATGAGGGAACATGGTATATCATATCCCAGTCTCCTCCTTATGACGGAATCACCAATATGAAGATGGGAGAGACAATATCTGTAACTGTTTCAGCCAGCAAACCTTTTGATTGTAATTAAGAATATAAAAATCATGTCTGAAGATATAAACGTAACCGAATTGAAGCAAAAATTAGATAGTGATGCTTCTTTTATTTTTCTCGATGTTAGAGAACCTTTTGAATATGAAGAATTTAATCTTGGAGCAAGGTTAATTCCACTTGGTAATTTGGAAGCAGCTATTCCGGAGCTATTGGAACATCAAGATACAGAGATCATTATTCATTGTAGATCTGGAGCAAGGAGTGGAACAGCTAAAATGTTGCTATTGAGTCATGGTTTTACAAATGTACGCAATGTACTCGGTGGCGTTTTAGATTGGGTAGCAACATTTGGAAAATAAAAAAGGCCGCCTTTGGGCAGCCTTTGATTACTTGATTTAGTCGATTTTACCTTTTCCTTCACGGAGTATCGTTATTTCGTCGCCCGTACAATCAAGGACTGTGGACTCTGCAATATCACCGATGCCACCGTCAAGAAGAAAATCTACTTGATGGTTGAAATCTTCCTCAATTTCGTCGGGATTATTATACACTTTCACTGTTCCGTCTTCGACATTGAGCGAAGTTGAGATTAGTGGTCCATCTAAAAATTCTAATAGACCCTCTAAGATTTTATTATCCGGTATTCTCACGCCGATTTCTTCCTTGCTGTTTTTAAAGAACTTCTGGACGTAATTATTTGAATTTAATATAAATGTATATGGTCCTGGAAGATATCTTTTCATGGTTTTAAAAACGTCGTTATCTATCTGTGGCGTGTATTGCGAAATGACGCTAATATTAGGACAGATTATAGACATTTTAGCCTGTTTTTCTTTTTTGTTCAATACCTTACAGATGCGGTCGATACCCGGTTTGTTGGTCATCAAGCATCCCAAGGCATAAATTGTGTCTGTTGGAAAAACGACAATGGCGCCTTTGTTAATATAATCCGCTACCTCTCGCAAATCACGCTTATTCGGATTTTTGTCATGAAAGAAAACTCTTTGCATATTTCTTAAATTTTTATAAATTGAAAAAAATTATGAATTAGTCAATATTCTATTATATAACAACAAGCCATAGGCGGCATATTGTTTTTCATCGCAGTAATTAAAACTTGAGGAAATGCCATTTATTAGTTTTTAGATATAAATAGGACATTAAAGTGATTCCAACCCAATAAAATATTTCGGCAGCCCAAGCCCAGTTTAAGTCAATATAGTACACTTTAATCATAATATAGCTGTAAACAATGTAGAATACTGTGAAAATCGTTTGGATGCGTAAGGCGGTTTGTGTGTGCCCCGTACCGATTAATCCATTGAAAAAGATGCCTCCTACTCCAAAAATCGATAAAATGATTAGTAAAATCGGAAAGTAGGGTTTGGATAGGAGGATTAAGGTCATGTCTTCTTTGCCAAAAATGGGATAAAGGAAAAATTCGGGAAATAAGACTACCGGGATAGAGATCGCCAGCGTAATTAATAAGTTGAGTTTAGTGGTTTTGAATATAATAGGTAGTACTGCCTGCCGTTTTTTATGGCCAATAAATCCGCTAACCAGGGTGTTGATACCTGCCGAAAAGCCCCAACAAGGTATGGACAATATCAGGTAAACGGTTCGGAGAATATTGGAAATTTCTAGCTCGCGTTGGCCCACATTTTCTATAAAACTGAAAAATAAAAACCAAGACCCTATACTCAAGATAGATTGAAAAACTATAGGAGTAGAGATCTTAAACATATTGAAGGCGTCTTTGACCTCTAATGTTTTTAAAGCTAGTAAATCATATTTTCTATTGGTTTTATCCCAAACCATATATAGGATAAAAATGATAAAGGCTACGATTTCGGCGATGGTACTCGCCAAGGCGGAGCCGGCAATACCCATAGGTTCTAAGCCGAATTTGCCAAAGACAAGGATGTAATTGAGTGCCAAATTGACGATAATAAGCACTATCGTATCGTAGATAATAAATTTTGTTTTGGCTATGCCAGTATAAAAGCTAATCAATGAAATGCCCAAATAGCTAAAGAAAATACCAAAACTCCTATAATGGATGTAATCCACGCATTTACTTAATATCTGTGGATCTACAATGAATAGCTTAAAAAACGAAGTAATGCCGAATTGTAAGAAAAGAAAAAGCAATAAAGAAAGAAAAAACTCAAATATCATCAAGGCTTGAAACGCATTGCCGACGCCTTTGTGGTTCTTTTCTCCATATTTTCGAGCTACAATGATCTGTCCTCCTCTCGAAAATCCATAGCCTATACTTGCAATGATCAAATAAAATACACCAACCAATCCTGCTGCTGCAAAGTCCACCGAATTGTAATGATACAGAAATACATTATCGCTCAGTACGATGATGTTTTGCGCAGCACTACCCAACATGATAGGCACCGAAATCGACAGGATCTGTTTATATGATGTATTTAAATTCATATCAGGTTGCAAAATATATCAAATTTTGAGATTTCACTAAGAATATTTGAAAAAATATCGATATTCTATGGAAATTGTTTTTTTGCTGTATTGCATTTTACATCCCAGCTTTCAAGCCAAGTCCATGATTGTAGCCAAAATAAGATGCTACTTTTTTGTACGGTGCTATGATTTGCGGCTATTACGGGAATTTTTGTGATGACATTGTATGATCTAAGATTTATTCAGTGGTTAAAGTACTTTTGTACTGATTTAAAAGGTGCATTTTGTATAAGTGCCTGATTCATTGCTTTTTTGCTAAATCCGGTTTAAAATCATCAATAATGAATAATTTAGTTTGAAAATTTGATTAATCGCCTGAAAGTGTGTATTTTTATAAGTTTTGAAATATAGTAGCTGTTTTAGTGACGGAAAGGCTACGTTTAGCGCAAGCTTTATTAAAATATTTTTATCATGGATAAGATTAGAAGAAGAATTAAACAGATAGACTGGAGTGTCCCTTTTGACATTTATTCTTTATTCGATAAAGAAAAGGCAAATATTCATCCGGCGGAACTTGCTGGGGTATTGAGCAATATTCCGATAGAACATGCCTTGCCTATATTTGAGTCGTTTTCTGATGACTTGAAGGCTTATATTTTTTCGTATCTAGAATTTCCGGATCAAATCATTTTAATCAAACGATTGCCTACTGCGCAGGTCGGAGCAATACTAAACAATCTATCGAGTGACGATCGAACCCAGTTTTTTAGGGATTTGTCCAATGAAGACCGCACCAATTACTTAGTTTTGTTGAATGAAGAAAACAGGAAGTCCACGCTTGATTGGTTAGGTTATGACGAAAAAAGTGTTGCGCGATTGGTCAACGAAGATTTTGCGACCATTTATAAATACATGACCGTCGCCGAAGCCTCGGAGCATTTGAGAAAATACCATATTGATTCTGAAGCGGCTAACGTGGTCTATGTCATCGATGAAGACGGAAAACTCCTCGATGATATTCAAATCCGACGATTAGTGATGAATGAGCCGGAAAGGCCAGTTTCGGATTTGATGGATGGCGATTATATTTCTTTAAATATTAAAGACAGTGTCGATGATGCAATCGATAAATTTATGGATTATGACAGAGTCGTAATACCGGTGGTTAATGATACCCATATTTTGGTCGGTGTAGTGACTGTGGATGACATCATGGATGAATTTGAGGCAAGAGAGACCGAAGATATTCAAAAATTTGGAGGGGTTGACAAACTCGATTATCCTTATGTTCAAACGAATTTTTTTAAGCTTACTCAAAAGCGGGCGACATGGCTCGTCGTGTTATTTGTTGGAGAAATGCTGACCGCTACGGCTATGAGCTTTTACGAAGAGGAAATCGCTGCTGCGGTTGTTCTTGCTTTATTTGTGCCTTTGGTTATATCGAGTGGAGGTAATAGTGGTTCTCAGGCGGCAACGCTAATTATTAGAGCACTTTCTCTAAAAGAGATCACGCTTAAAGACTGGTGGTTTGTGATGGACCGTGAGATATTGTCAGGTTTGACATTAGGAGGGATTTTAGGAGCCATGGGATTTTTTAGGATTGTAGCTTGGCATAACTTCCAATGGTATGATTACGGTGAGCATTGGTTATTGATTGCGCTGACTATCTTTTTCTCGTTGATAGGCATCGTGCTTTGGGGTACACTTGCTGGGTCGATGGTTCCTCTATTGTTGAAAAGACTCAATCTAGATCCAGCTACATCTTCAGCGCCCTTTGTAGCGACTTTAGTGGACGTAACCGGTCTAATTATTTACTTTTCTGTAGCGGCCTTGATTTTAAGCGGAACGTTGTTGTAATTCCGAAAACTATATGATCCGTAATGATTAAACATTCAACAAACCGACAAGTTCTTTAACCTCTTTGAGGGTTTGTTGGGCGTGTTTTCTGATCTCGGATGATGACTGCTTGATTTGGTCTTTTAAGCGTCTTTTATCGGCATCAAGTTCTTTTTTTCTTGCGATAAAATTGGAAGTAAGCGCTACAATGGCATTGGCGGTTGTTTCTTTTAAATCAACGTACTTGAGTTGACCCGCATGATATTGCTCCATGAGTTGGTCGTGTTCAGTAATGTTGCCACATGCTCGGATCAATTCAAAAAGATTGCTAACGCCTTCCGCCATGGTTCCTTCAGGTGTATTGCCGGAATCTGTAACCGCAGATTTGATTTGTCTTCTTATCGTATCCTCGTCAGCAAAAAGGCTGATATAGTGCTTCTCTCCTGCGGATTTACTCATCTTTTTAGAAGGATCCGCCGTCGATCTTATTTTCGATGTTTCGGTAAATAGCGGTTCGGGCAATGCGAAATACTCTTTTCCTACTTGATGATTGAATCGTTGTGCTATGTCACGTGTGAGTTCAAGATGTTGCTCTTGATCCTTTCCTACAGGTACATAATCAGCCTTATAAATCAAGATATCTGCGGCTTGGAGCACAGGATAACCCAATAAACCTACGGAAATGAAGTCATCTTTTCCACCTTCTTGTACTTGTTGGCTCTTATCTTTAAACTGGGTCATTCGTGTCAACTGACCATAGGAACAATAGCAATTCAGGATCCAAGTGAGTTCCGTATGTTCGGGTACTAAGGATTGAATAAACAGGTATTCGGGCTTGACACCGGTTGCCATTAGATTTGTGACCATTTCCCAAGTATTGGTCCTCAGTTTTTTGACATCGTAGGGCATGGTCATGGCATGATAATCCACAACGCTAAAAAAACACTGGTATTCGTCTTGTAATTTGACCCAATTCTGAATAGCTCCAAAATAATTACCCAAATGCATGGTACCTGTTGGCTGAATGCCTGATAAGATTGTTTTCATTACGCTTTTTTGAATTTTGCGGCGCAAAGATAAGCAATTAATCGCTTATGGTATGGTGCGTTGAATGCGAATTATACATTTTGGTACAGATTAAATGGCTATAAATCTTCGTCTTCCCATTGGCAAGCTAATTCGGGATGGACACCTTGAGTGCCTTTGAAGTGATTGATAATGAAGGTCATATCTTTCTTGTAATCTCCTGTTGGGATAAAAGGTTCACTATAATCCACTACCTTGTTTCCAAAGTCAAATTTGACTAAGATGAGCGGAACTTTTGCTTGGTACGCAATATAGTAAAAGCCCGATTTGAATTTTCTGACTCGTTTTCGAGTACCTTCCGGAGCTATGGCAAAGGATAATTCATCGTATTGGCTAAATAGGGAAGCCATCGTATCAACAAAGTTGGAACTTTTGCTGCGTTCTACGGGAATACCTCCTAATTTTCGAAAAATAAATCCATAAGGCCATTTGAATAAAGAGTCTTTGGCGATATAATTGACATTTAGTGGCATACCAAATTTTAAAAGTATGCCCAAAGGAAAATCCCAATTGGAAGTATGCGGATAGACGGCATACACTTTTTGCGGGATTGTCTCAGGGTCGATTCCTGTCCATTTAAATCCACATAATTTGAGTATCAGGCGGCATAATGCTTTTATCATATGCTTCGTATTTATTGTTGCTTACCTTTTGATACCGAGCTTTGGCTTTAGATTCTTGCTGGCAAAAAAACGTCAAGATTACCAAGTGGCTCCCGGATATGCCCGCTGGAGGTACTGCATTTCTGATAGAATATGACCTAGATACTCGCTATGGAGGCCGGTTTTACCGCCTTTTCTAGCAAAATAATCCGTTGGCAAATCTAACGTTGCTTCGCTCACGACCGATTGAACCTTCGCGATGGCTTTTGAATGAATGCTTGATAAGTCCGGACTGATTTGTTGATTGATACAGGCAACTTCGTAGGAGGCCGGGTCAAACATTTCGTCAAAGAAAGGCATCAAATCGTTTAAAGATGCTTGCATTTTTTCGTGGCTTTCCTCTGTACCGTCACCAAGTCGGATCATCCATTCTCCCGAAAATGTCAAATGGTATCTGGCTTCTTTGATACTTTTTTCGGCTATAGCTGCCAAGGTAGCATCCTTGCTTTCGACCATTGCTTCTAGGTGGAAATAATGCCAACAATCAAATAGGAACTGTCGGACGATCGTTTGGCCCCAGTGGCCATTAGGCTGCTCGACCAAAAGTACATTTTTAAAGGCTCTTTCACTACGAAGCATCGGATAGTCATCCTCGGCCTTGCCTTCTTTTTCAGCAAGATACTGATAGTAGGTTCGAGCTTCGCCGATTAAGTCTAATGCGATGTTTGTCAGAGCAATATCTTGTTCTAGTACAGGACCATGGCCACACCATTCGCCCAAGCGCTGACCTAAAATCATATTGTTGTCAGCCAGCATAAGTATGAAATCTTTTAAATTTGCATCCATAAAATTACATGTGTTTTACTTCGTCAGGTAATTCGTAAAAAGTAGGGTGTCGATAGATTTTATCCGCTGCCGGATCAAACATGGATTCATTTTCCTCGGGATTTGATGCGGTAATCTGGCTAGACTCTACTACCCATATACTAACGCCTTCATTGCGACGTGTATAGACATCCCGTGCGTTTTGAAGCGCCATATGTGCATCTGAAGCGTGTAAACTACCCACGTGTTTGTGGTTCAATCCATTTTTGGATCTGATGAATATTTCAAATAAAGGCCAGTCTTTCATATTGCAACCTATTTTTGTTCGTTAATAATATAAAATTTTAATTTTTCAATATTAATTTAAGCATGTCGCCGGAAATGATACCAATACGCCTCGGTTACTTATCTTACTTATAAAACAAGTGTTGTTTGGGCTTGTCATTAACAGACCTTTGGTTGTTGATTGAATAACTAAATCACCTGATGTAACCTCCGTATGATCAGGAAGCATTGCGATAGCTGTTGTCGAAAAACTTCCATCGTTATTCATTTCAAGTTGCCAATATTGATCATCTGGCGAACGCATGATTATTTTTGTAATGCTGTCAGTAAGTCGCAAACTTGCGTCTTTTATAAAAACAGAATGTTCATTGGGAACACCTAGTTCTGTGATATTTAAAGTACCGGAATTAGTGACACTCATTCTAAAGATATGGTTATTGGCACTTGTCAATACGATCCCTGCATTCTTATCATTGACGACGATACTCTTATCTAAAAGGACGTAGGGCGTATAATTTTCAGGTAACACCATTTCAATTGCTGCTGTGGCATTAATCCGGCCATATCCGTAGGTATTGTTTGGGCTCGAAGCACCGGGGATACCATTGCAATTTTGGGTAGTCGTCAGCGGCGTACTCGTTTGTTCGATGATGGTTTCTATAAGATCTACATTTCCTGCCAAATTGGGATTAGCTGATATCATTAAGGCTACTAAACCGGCGACGTGTGGCCCAGCCATACTCGTGCCACTTGAATTTGCAAAAGTTCCATTTTTAATGCAAGAACGAATTCCTACGCCTGGGGCGGATACATTGGGCTTGCTTCGTCCAGAGCCATCGACGGTTACGGCACCTCTACTGCTGAAATCGGCTATGACATCACTACTGTTGGTAGCACCGATAGTGAAACTGCCTTCAAAGATAGCGGCAGGGTCATTGACAGTTTCGCAAGCTGACCCTGAATTTCCGGCTGAAACGACAATGACACATCCAGCATCTCTAAGATTATTTAAAGCTAGTTCCATAACATCAAAATTGGTGGTATTGCATCCTTCAACAGGTGGGCATCCCCATGAATTGTTGATGACGTGTGGCATTTTTGTTGGATCGCCAGAACCACCACCGACCGGATATGGCGCTAAAAACCATTCGAAACACTCGACATAGGTCGTCAGTGTGCCATCGCCTTCATCCATATTGCGGCATCCGATCCACTGTGCACCAGGAGCTACCCCGATATCGTCACCATTGTTGTCTAAACTACCGACCATGGTGCCCATCGTGTGGGTGCCATGATTGTGATCATCACATGGCTCGGGGCTATCATATCCGCATGGGTTATTAGGATTGGCATTACTATGGATGGCGTCGTGCCAATTGTAATCGTGATCTGCTATAGCTCCATCCCATCCGCGATATTTCGCCTTGATGGTATTGATTTCCCAAGCATATCCTGTATCTTGTCCTCCGACGACGACACCTTGACCCGTGTATCCCAATGCCCAAACGCTAGGAGCACCGATTTTATTGAGTCCCCAAATCGGTGTTCGTTCCCCGCCGGAATTTGTCTGGTCGCGTTCTGGCATTTGATGCATGGTAAATTTGCTGTCTTCTATGATATAGGCGACATCGTCACGGTCGCTCAATCGTTGAATCATGTCATAATCACAGCTTGCAGCGATCATATTTACTATGTAAAATGAACGATGTCTGATGTTTTGATTCTGAAGTATGCGTAGGATATCCTGTTGTGTACGGTTGGCTTTTTGATATAGCTGCTTATAGACGTAGGTCGCTTTAGCATCTTTACTATAGATCGTATGCACCGAAGAGATGTCAGTCTGATCTTTCATCATAATGACGACATTTTGTGGCTGATGTACGGGTGCTTTGGATAGTCGCATATCTATTTTATTTAAAATTTGCCCATTGACGCAAATGATAAACAGACTAAAGACCAAAGTAAAGATGTGTTTCATACAAACTATATTTTAAGGATGGCTAAATTATGCTACTGAAATGGACTTTTTTTGCTGTTGTTTCTCAGCATAGGCCGTTGCTGCATCTCGCACCCATTGACCGGCTTCGTGTGCTTTTATCCGCGCTGCCAATCTCTCTTTATTGCATGGTCCATTGCCTGCGATGACTTGATAAAACTCTTCCCAATTGATTTCGCCGAAGTCATAGTGTCCGGTTTTCTCATTAAATTTGATATTCGGGTCGGGTAGGGTGACGCCCAAGACAGCCGCTTGAGGTACGGTCATGTCGATAAACTTTTGGCGGAGTTCGTCATTGGACAATCTTTTGATTTTCCATTTTACGGACTGTGCACTATTCGGAGAGTCTTTGTCGGTTGGGCCAAACATCATCAAGGAAGGCCACCACCATCTGTTGACAGCGTCTTGCACCATTTCTTTTTGAGCTTCGGTACCTTGACTCATGGTATAAAGAATGTCGAATCCTTGGCGTTGGTGGAAAGATTCTTCCTTGCATATGCGCACCATAGCTCTAGAATAAGGTCCAAAAGATGTCCTCGTCAATGCTACCTGATTGACAATGGCGGCACCATCTACTAGCCAACCTATCGTCCCCATATCGGCCCAAGATAATGCAGGATAGTTGAATATACTTGAGTATTTGGCTTTGCCGGCATGTAGCAAATCGATCATTTCACTTCGACTTGTTCCCAACGTTTCTGCTGCTGAATACAAGTAAAGTCCATGTCCGGCTTCGTCTTGGATTTTAGCGAGTAAGGCTAGTTTTCTTCTGAGGCTAGGCGCTCTTGAAATCCAATTACCTTCAGGTAGCATACCTACAATCTCAGAATGTGCGTGTTGGGATATCTGGCGAACGAGCGTTTTTCTATAGGCGTCCGGCATCCAGTCACGAGGTTCGATTTTTTCTTCGTTGTCGATTCGGTTCTGGAAATTCGCTTCAAGAGAATAATTTGGGCTCATAATATAAGATTTTAATAATTGTCTAATGAATTAAAGGCTTTTTATAAAGGATTTTTAAAATGGCAGTGACTAATTCGGATTCAACAAGCGACTTTTTGTATTTTTTGGTTGCAGAATAAGGCCAATTGAGCATATTCATAATGATGCTGAAAACGAGGTCTTGGTCTTCAAATTCAAATAAATCTTGAGTTTTGCCATCAATAAGAATTCTTTTAAAATTGTTTTCGTAATTCTTGCGCAAGGATAGGAAGATAATTTTAGTATCGTCTGGCAAAAAGGTCCATTCATCATTAAATACCGTCACGGATGCCGGATGTTGATAAGCCATTTGGATATGAAGACGGATGAGGGATTTGATCTTTTCATCGGCCAAAATTTCCGAAGCGAGTATTCTTTGCATGCCTTGCGTAAATAATTCCGAGCAATTCATACAAATCTCTACCAATAAATCCTCCTTCGAATTTATATGGCTGTAGATACTAGATGGTTCCAAACCTACCTTTGTCGCCAAGGCGCGCATACTCGTTGCACTATACCCTCTGTCTTGAAACAAATCGGCAGCTGCATTGATGATATGGCGTTTTTTTTCGGATACCGGCGCTTTCATAGGCTTATTTTTGGTCAAAATCAACAGCGACTTTTTCGGTTCTTGGATGTGATTGGCACAATAATACGTATCCGGCTTCCACTTCTTCTGCTTCTAAGGCATAATTAATGTCCATGACGACTTCACCTTCTGTGACTTTGGCCTTGCATGTACTACATACGCCACCTTTACAAGAATACGGAAGGTCTGCACCATGAGCGATACCAGCATCGAGGATGCTCTTATCGGCATATCCAACGTTGAATTCATAAATATTGCCATCCATCTGTAAGGAGATGCGGCTTTCTTTAGTCCGATCATGTTCGCTAAGGTCATCTTTTTTATCTGTTTTTCCGATACCGTCAGTATTGAATAGCTCTATATGAATCCTATTTTTATCGACACCGGCTTGTTGTAAGACTTCTTGGACTTCGAAAATCATTTCGTTAGGTCCGCAAATCATTACGTCATCCACGTCGGCAGGATTGAAAAGCAATTTTGCAAATTGATTGCATTTGTCTTTATTTATCCTTCCATAATAGAGATCAATGCCGGTTTTTTCGCGTGAGAAAATGTGATGCACTGTAAACCGCTGTAAGTATTGGTTTTTTAGCGCCTCAATATCTTCTCGAAACATGATGGAGCTAAAATTTTTATTGCCATAAAACAACATAACCTGTAGATCCGGATGGTTGTACAAGATGTCTTTTATCTGTGCGATTACTGGTGTAATCCCAGATCCTGCTGCGAAAAAGACTACCTGCTTTTTACCAGTATAATCTAATGTGAATTTGCCTGTAGGCGGCATCACTTCTAGTTGATCGCCAATCTGGAGTTTGTTATTGGCATAGGCTGAAAATCGGCCGTCATTTACTTTTTTAACCGCTACGGACCATTTGTTTTCAGCTGGGGCACTACAGAGTGAATAGGAGCGTCGCAATTCTTCTCCCTTGTGTAGGTACTTAAATATCAAGTGCTGTCCCGCTTTAAAAGCGAAAAGGGTACGTTTGTCTTCAGGAATATCAAAAGTGATTTCTACGCATTCACTCGTCAATCGGCGGATGCCCGAAACTTGTAGGCTATAAAATTTATTACTCATGGCTGGTACGAACATTTGTTCGCAAAGATAAAGTATAATTTGCGGAATTGCAACAATCTTTGATTTATTTGAAGGTCTTTTTGTGAGAATTGATGCAATGAGCATATAGATTTTATTTGAATTTAATAGACACTTTTTTAGATACAGCAATAATTATTGGGATTTTGAATCCTTAGAAAGATTTTTTTAAACTAATTATCACTAGTGCTCTGTCAACAAAAGGGCCTTCATGAAATGTTGTTCTTTTTTCAAATCTCATCGTTAAAAATACGCGCCATCGTTACCACTATGCCTGCGTTTTTTGCCTTGAGCTTTAAAAAAAACAACTTCCAATATTATTTAAGTCTTTTTATGGACAGAGCACAGGGGCGATGAAATAATCCACTTACAATGATGTTCTGATCCTAATAAAAAAATAAAAAGTTATTCGATGCGCTACAAAATCGTAATTATTCCTAACCTAAAAGAAAATCTGAAACGCATAAATTAGAATCTAAAAATAATGTAACTACCTTATTTATATGGTTTTAAGGGTGGCCAACTGCCATATTAGTGAACCATTTAATTATTATTTATGACCGCATATAACAAAAGTTATATTGTAGGACCTCATTAATATTGTCAACTTTGTAATATTATTTTTTATGAATCGAGGTTGGAGGTAAAGGTTGTAATTAATTTCAGAAACATCCGATACGACAAAATTGATTGATGTTATACTAGCTAGACTAAATCTATAATGACTAATCAGCCATTGAGGACGTAGTCTGACTTTGAAAAAAACTACTTTTTTTTTCACGCTGCATTACAAATCCTTACATAAACATAAATAAGAGCTTCAACAAAGGTCTTGAAGCTCGTGATAAGATATATGAATGCTCGAATAGATTTTATAGCAGCTTGATCAGTTAGGTTTGTGCTCTAAATTCAATAAATCTATCAGCATTCAAATGCTTTAGGTATATCTAAAATGAACTTTTTATGTAAAAAATCTTTGACCTGATTCGAAATCATTTTAGTATAACAAAAGTTATAGTATAAAATTTTCATACAACGTGTATATTTGTAGTATATTTACTAGTCATATGGGTAATCATAGATTGAAATTAGCTTTAGGCTTAGTAATTTTAATATTTTCTTTCTTATCTGTTCTGGAGGCTCAAAGTAATCAGATAGATACAACAATCATTACATTCCAAGATAAGCCAAGTGACGGCTGGAAAGATTTGTTTTTCCTCAAGACTAATGAAGAACTTAAGTGCCCATGCTTTAGTGAAAAGATGCTAGATTCTTTATTTCAGTTTACCTGGACGCAAGGATATTGGAGCGATGTGCCTGGTTGTAAGCTACCACCTTGGCATGAAATATACGATGTTTTTATAATGCATGTAGGACTTCCGGAGTATGATTTTAATTTTTCAGCCCAGGCAGGTGTGATAGAAGGTGAGAATTATATAGCTTCTCATGTATATAATAATATTACTGAGAAATATGAGTGGAGATGTGGAGGTGGTGGCATCCATGATTCTATTGCAATCCCATGTACGGCCATTTTGAAAAAGTGGATACTTAAAACCAAAAAAATAGTGCCTGATATTGATTTTTGTGGTACAGGCGGAAGCTTAAGTGCACAGAAATTAAATGTATATATGCCTCCTCCGGTATGGAAAGATCCAAAATACCTCTTTATCATAGCGTTACTTTTTTTGGGGCTTGTGGGATTAGCTGTGACAATTTTTGTTCTAAGAAAAATACATAATAAGAATTTCATCATTGAAATTCAAAAGTCAGAAATTGAGAAGAAAAACTTATTGGAAAAGGAACGTAATCGTATCGCTTTAGAAATGCATGACGAAATCGGTTCAGGGCTGAGTGTGATTAAATATTTGAGTGACAAAGCGTTGCTAGATTCATCAGATAAAGACGAAATTCAAAAAATAGCAGGATACAGTAATGACCTTGTTAGCAATATGGGTGATATTATTTGGGCGATGAATTCGAGATATGATAATACAGAAAATCTTGTAAGCTATATTCGAAGGTATGCGTCTCAATATCTTGACGAATATAATATAGATATTAGTTTTGAAATTATAGCAGAGAATAAGATGGTCATTACTGGCGAAAAAAGGAGAAATATCTTTCTTGCTGTCAAGGAAATATTACATAACATTGCTAAATATTCAGGTGCAAAAAAGGTACTTATCAGTTCGGAGGAGAAAACAAATTCTTTTAGATTGATTATTCAGGAATTGGGAGGAAAAGGATTTGATGTTGCTAAAGAAATGGAAAAAGGCAATGGACTGTATAATATGGTAAAAAGAATGAGCGATATCGATGGCACTATAGAAATCATAAATACAGGGAATGGCATGCAATTTATACTTATCTGTAAATACAATACATAATATAATATAATATGTAATGTATTATCTGTTTGTTATTAAGGTAATATACAATGATATTATTCTGTTGTATTTTGTATAGTTACTAGTGCTCTGTCAACAAAAGGATCTTAATGAAATGTCGTTCTTTTTTCAAATCTCATTGTTGAAAATACTCGCCATAGTTACCACTATGTCTGCGTTTTTCGCCTTGATCTTTTAAAAAACAACTTCCATTATTATTTAAATCTTTTTATAGACAGAGCACTAGTTTCAACACTTTATTGTCTTATTCCAAAATACAATTGATGTTATAATCACTGTTGGTGTTCAATTTGCATAAAAAACCCGGGCTAACAATATTTTTTATTACATTTGTAAGTCAAAGTAATAAATCCCATGATTAATGTAGCCATACTTGAGGATATTTCAGTAATTGCCGACACGCTTAAAACATACATCAACTTAGAGGATGACATGTGCTGTAATCATACTTTTTCTAATGCTGAAGATGCTATGCGTTTTATACCTGAGTTTAAGGATATTGATATACTAATAGTGGATATAGGCTTGCCAAGAGCCAGTGGTATTGATGCTATCCGTTATTTATCCGAATGTTGTACTAGGATCCAGAGTTGTATATTTACGGTATATGAAGACGATGACAAAATTTATAAATCAATGCAGGCTGGTGCAAAAGGGTATATCCTCAAAAACGCTTCCAAAGATAAAGTCATTGAAGCGATAAGGGAGTTATACAACGGAGGCTCTCCGATGAGCCCTAATATAGCAAGACGAATCATTGATGTATTTTCCGCAATGAAGATTACACCGGCTATTAATTCTGATCTTTTGACTGATAGAGAAACTGAGTTGCTTACCTTGCTTTCAAAAGGCATGCTATATAAAGAAATTGCGGAACATCTAAGTATAACCACCGGTACAGTGAAGCAGCACATCCACAAGATATATAGCAAGCTCCAGGTAAGTAATAGAACGGAAGCGATTAATAAATTAAATCAACAATAAAATATGACAAAATACATTTTTCTTTCAGTATTTATGCTCCAACTTTCCATTGGGATGGCTCAGGATGCCAAACCTTACCAGTTTTACAATAAAAAGGGAAAGGCAGTCAATTTTAATAAGGTAGTCCATAGCTTGGCAACGTACGATGTCGTATTTTTTGGCGAGCATCATAACAATGCGATTCACCATTGGCTTCAGCTGAGATTGACACAGGAACTGTACAAAAAGAAAAACGGTCAATTGGTCTTAGGTGCAGAAATGTTTGAACGGGACAATCAGTCTCAATTGGATGATTATCTCAGTGGAAAATTGGATGAAAAGAGCTTGAAAGATTCGATGCGGTTGTGGAGTAATTTTAAAACGGATTATAAGCCATTGGTAGATTTTGCAAAGGATGAACATCTAAGATTTATAGCCACCAATATACCCAGGAGATATGCTTCTATAGTAGCCAAAAAGGGATTAGATAGCTTAAATACTGTTGCAGCACCAGAAAAGAAGTATATGATGCGGCTTCCGGTCGAGGTAACCTTAGAAACGCCTGGTTATCCCGAAATGAAGGAAATGATGGGAGCTCATGCAGGGGAAGCTGCTATGAATTTTGTCGCAGCTCAAGCCGTCAAGGATGCGACGATGGCAGAGTCGATATTTGAAAATCTGGAATCCGGAAAATTATGGATCCATTACAACGGTGATTACCATAGCAAGCAGTACGGCGGTACGGTTTGGTATCTAAAAAAACTCAATCCAAATCTAAAAATTGCGGTAATCTCCGTATTTGAAACGGACGATACAATCTTGCCTGCTCCAAAATCGGGTTCTATTCTGACAGAGTATAATTTAGTTTTTCCGTCGGATATGACGAAAACCTACTAAGAGACAAATGAAGGAATCGGTGGTTTGAGCATCGCCATTTAATGATATTTGCTATCACGATTCTAGTGCTCTGTCCACAAAAAAATCTTAAAGAAATGTCGTTCTTTTTTCAAATCTCATCGTTAAAAATACTCGTCATAGTTACCACTATGCCTGCGTTTTTCGCCTTGATCTTTAAAAAAATATCTTCCATTATTATTTAAGTCTTTTTATAGACAGAGCACTAGGTTTTAAACTCGAGGAGCTTAGAACTTAGATGTGAATGGCATTAATGCTTCGTAATCCAACTGCTGGATTCAAAAATCATTTTCGTATTCCCTGATTGATTGCTAATTTGAGGCTTGTAACGAATCCTCCGTGCATCATCGTGACCTAATTGTGATAAGCATCGTTATGTACGAGACTTGTTCCGCATACCGCACAAGTACTTCCGATATTATCTCCACCACCTTCATGCCCATTAGGACAGATATAGTGATAAACTCCGTTTTTAGGACCTTCCATTTGGATGGTAGGCGTGGTTGGATTTGGCTGTTGTATCGGTTGGATAGGTTGCATATTAGCGTTATCATTTGCATGGAAGGCGTCGTTGTGAACATATTGACCTCCACATTCTGGACATGATCCACCTATATTGTCAGCACCGTGATTATGCCCGTTGGGACATGTGTAATGGAAGACTTGGGAGCCTTGAGATTGCGTATCCTGAGGATTTTGCACTGAAGTATTTTCATTACTTCCTTCGGCTTTTTTCGCGTCGCTTTCAGAATTGCCACATGACTGAAACACGAAGAATGAAGCAACAGTCAATAGGATGAAAAGTGGATAATTTTTGTTGGTTTTTTTAATAAATGACATCATGAGATATTATATGTTTGATTTACTTAGAGTTACAAACAAGGATATAGCATTGTGGTTCATTTTAAAGCTTACTTTGGCATAATATTCTTGCCATGCAACAGGTGTTTTGCATATAAGGTGATTTTTAATCCCAATTAAACATCGTCTTAAACAAGGTGATAAACCGTAGATATCCTTTATTTTTAATTTTTTTATGTTTTTGTAAATCAATTGTGAATTGCTTTTGTTATTTGAAATACTGATATTTGCGACAATTTACGTTTTTTTGGAAAATCGTCACGATTAGTTGTGAATTGCTTTTGTTATTTGAAATACTGATATTTGCGACAACAGAAAACGAATTTGGAGCGATCGGGAGCATGTTGTGAATTGCTTTTGTTATTTGAAATACTGATATTTGCGACAACTTGCCCTCG
>JAIXKS010000047.1:54640-63557 GCA_026928325.1 Chitinophagales bacterium
TCATCGTTAAAAATACTCGTCATAGTTACCACTATGCCTGCGTTTTTTGCCTTGATCTTTAAAAAAAATAACTTCCATTATAATTTAAGTCTTTTTATAGACAGCGCACTAGGGCGAATTCTAATAAAAATCTTTTTTGCTTTAGAAGAGTTCAAGCTGTTTGGGCATATTTTGGTTCATGGTTGCCTTTTTAATATTATGAAATATCTCCATCTTCCCGAATTGTGCATCCGTGATATCAAATACAATAACATGACCCTTAGGCGGCAGTTGAGATTTGACGCGTTTCTTATGAACTGCGGCATTTTCGCGGCTACTACAGTGTCTGACGTAGATGCTAAATTGCATCATATTAAAACCATCATCCAAGAGGTATTTTCTAAATTTGGCGTATGCCTTCCGATCCTTCTTGGTTTCGGTTGGCAGGTCGAAGTGTACAAAAACCCACATAATCTGATATTTATTAAGTCTGTTTAACATATTAGGTCCGGATATAAAATTTTTCGGGCAGTGCCCTGATAGCATTTGACTAAACTGGCTGTCGTGCGTTGTGCACCTACCATGAGTGGACTGGATTTTCCTTGGATACTGATGTCCAATACAGGAATATTCAACAAATAGGCTTTATCTTCTTTGGTTAATTCACCTTCGTAGGTTTCCTTGTCGCTCAGGTATTCTACAATATACTTGTCTATTATCGGTCGATAAGGCTCCATGATATCATCGGCAAGGCAATAGGGATTGTACTTGTTGGAATGATGAATTCCTAGGACAGGAAGACATCCGCTACCGGTCAGGCTCCGTGCGATGACGGCCCTTAAAATGGCGTATCCGTAATTAAATAGGACATTGGGACCACCGTCATATCTACCTCGAGTAACCTCATAACTATCTAATAAAACCTGCCAATAGATGGCTGCTGCCTGACCTTCATAGTTTTCGGGGTCGCCACTATTGACTCTTGGGATCATCTTATCTATATGGAGCGTTTTGTGTCCTAAATGTCGGAGTAGCTTGGCTTGATTTTGTATTTTGGCAATAACTGTTTGCCTCCAAAGTTGCTTTTTTAGTGGTTCGCTCGCTTCTAACTGATACCTTACTTTTTCGCTCAATGTATCGTTGGCTTGTATCGGGAGACACATGGATATCGGCATGTGATTAGCACTACACCATATAATCACGGCATTGTTCTCTTGAAGTGCAGTTACCACCGTTTGGGTCATGGTTATTTGTGGATGATCGGCGACGACGACTCCGATATCTTCGATTGGAACCGTCCGAGGATTCTCCTGATCCGGAATTCTAATGGTGAGTTGCTTGTTTTTAACAGATAAATATGCCGGATTTCCAAAGTATAGCGTGCGTTTAATCATAGACTAAGGTTGTATCATAGCTATATCAAACATTTTGCCAAATGGAGCTTTTAAAGGCAGAAAAGTATTAAATTTATTGATTTTGTTGTTGTAAATCTAAGGAATTATGCTGTCTAAGACCTTTTTATTGTTTTTTTTTATTTTAGATGATGATTAATTTAAGTCATTTTCCAATTGCTCGTACTCTCTAAAATATAATAATTTATCTTGGTGCGCTTCTTTATATCCTGCTATTCCAAAAAATAAGTTTTGGATCAATTCGGGTTCTTCTTTAATAAAAGTATCGTAAGAATGCCATGGCCAATTATCAATCTGTCGCGTAAACCCGTGTTTTATCGGGTTGAGATGAATGTAGAGAATGATATTTTTAAGGTAGAAATCGTTTTCGATCTCTTTTCGCTTGAAGTTTTTTAAAAATAAAGAACCACGACGTTGATATACCTTATTAAAAGCTTGCGAGTAGGCGCTGAAGAAATTAGAAAATTGTTTCGAAAGGAATTTCGATTTTAATCCTTCCGGATCGTCGTCAACTTTTCTATCGTGAACTTTTCTAAAGTTCGAAACTTTAGAAAAGTTACGATTACTAGAAAAGTTAGATGATAAAAACGACGAAGGTGGATCTGGTAGATTTGAAAAATAATCGACGATATCCGCCTCGCTTTTAATCTTTACGAGTAGATGAAAATGATTGGGCATCAGACACCAAGCCTTGGTATCTGCTATTGGGTCGATGTGGTGATGATACTTTCGTAAAAAGAAATCGTAATTCTCGTCTTCCCGAAAAAGATTGTCATCACCATTTCCATGGTTATAAATATGGTAATATTTGTCAAATTCTAGCATGGCTTTCTTTTCTTAATTGTTATAATATTCGAAATAAACATCGCTAATATCATCGTCAAAACCATAATCACAATGAGAAGCCCATATTTCACATTGTTTTGATCGAATTTTAAATTGGGGCAACAAATCATTTTTTGCTATAAATTTTAAAGCAGCTTTATAATTGTTCCAAGCAGCGATGTAATACGGTTCGTCCATATCACCATTTTCTGCGGTAAATTGACAAGCACATTCTGCCAGATACAACATGGCATCGGCGATAACTTCGGGTGAAACTTTTAATCCTTTTAGTTCTGAAATAGCTTGTTTTGCAACGGAAAATTTCAAACCAGCCCGCATAGGGTTTTCTATACCAAATTCCTTTCCAATTATTTTTTTACATTTTTCTAAAAGTTCCTTTTCATTGGTTGGATTAAGGTAATAATCATAGAATGATTTTACTGCTTTGTTGTTACTGTACAAATCCAAAACTTGCTCAATTAATTGCTCTTTGCTAAGTTTTTGGAGTTCTTTTTTTAGGGCTGTTTTTGACATGGGTTATTCTTTATAAAAAGTTTCATCGTCATCAAAATCATCAAAATTTTTCATCGGAAACTTAGCATCATACTCTTCATCAGAAAGATAACGCAATTCATCTTCATCCCAATATTGTTCGTAATCAAACATTTCAAGATGCCATGTCCCATTAGTACCACGAAGAACAGGAACTCCCTTTTTCCATTTTGCCACCAACTTGCTGTATTGTTGGCGTTCGTTGAATTCACCTTTTCTAAAATCTGCTTCGTAATGATAGGCATGCCACAAATCAATAATCGCCTTTTTCAATTGTTGTACTTGTTCGTCAGACAATCGATCTTCGGGTGGAAAATAAATTTGAGGAACACCAAAAATATTTTCCATTGTTTGTTCGTCTTCTTCCAAAGACTTTTCAAGCTCAATCATGCCTCGTAGACCTTCCATTTCTTCCGGCAGCACTAAATCGTGCGGTGATGGACGATTATTTTGAGCTTGATGGAGCATTTCGATAAGTTGTTCTATATATCGTTGCATATCTTTACGCTTTTGAAATATTACCTAAACGATCTACTTTGAGTTTGATGCAAACATCTTTTATCATAATTCCCTCAATAGACCTTTCCATTTTATTCAAAGACGAAAACTCTTCTTTATTAACAATTGAAGTTGAAATCTCTCCTCTTATACAAAACATTTGAGTTCCAGTAAAACTCACAACTTTATAAATATTCTTAATGTTCATTTCAGCATCTTCTTCACTCGGCACATACACTAAATCATTTGGCGACAAACTAAACAGTAATTGATGACCCTTTTCGTTCAGTTCGGGCACAGAAGTCAATCCTTGTTTTTGCCTTTCGATGACTACGTTTAAGGGAATTGTATCATAAGAACGTTTTCCATCTTTATCTTGATAAATTCCAAAAAATAGGTTGGTGCCCTTCGCTGCTTCCACGTATTTATCCTTTTTATTTCCGGTCTCGCCCAGCGCAAATTTACTGCCTTGCTCAAAAACACGAACCTTTAATATCGGTTGATGTTGCTTTCCATCATTGTACAAGGCGATGTTTTGATTCATTTCTTCGATTCCTTCAGGCGAAAATACAATTTCAGGATTACCGCCTTTTGCTTTTAAGTAATTCAATAAAATCTTCTGTATTCCCGTATCGGTTATAGAGCTAATTACCTTTTCATTAAAGGAGCTATCTAAACTCTTTCTTGTGGCTGTCAGGATTTTTCCTTTAGCCACTTTTATTCTATCCAACTGTACCATACCTGAAACCGTTTCTTTATGCAACGGTTTCCTTATTGCCCAGTTCGTACCTTCTTGTTTTACGATACCTTTTACTTTTTCTCCATTTTTATCAATGTACTTCTCATAATAATTGGTTGCTTTATTGATAACTCGGGTATTTTGCTTGAAACTCACTACTATATTTTCCAAGGCATTTTTCGCATCTGTAGTAAAACTGCTCCATGGCTTAATAAAATCTTTAAAAGCGGTGCGCTCTTTACCATCACTTCCTTGGTAAGTTTCTTGAATTCTCAATTTTCGCTGCAGATCATACCGTTTAAGCTCTGATTTAGCTGATTCGTTGTTCAGCAAATTGATATGGTCACGAGTGGCACAAGCGATTACCAATGCATCCATAGCATGATGTCTGTGGTCGATACGCTTTTTTGAAAACCCTTTGGACAGTTCTATTGGAACAGTTGGTAAAAATTTTTGATATTTTTCATTCCATGCCGTAAAATCATTAGAATTAGTCAGTTGATTCATACGCTCAAAACGCGGTAAAATCAAATCATTCCATACCGATTCTAATCCCCAATCTTGCTTTAAGCGAGTAGTGATTTTACCGTTTAGAGATATCAAATTTTTTGAATTTATACCATCATCATTAGAGTCTGCCTCATCATTCCGTACGATATTGGACAATAGATTAGAAATGTACTTACTGATATATCGAGTATCATTGAGCTGCCGTTCAATCATCTTTTCAGGTATATCCACCATCAAAAGCTTATTTCGCTTCGACCAGTTTTTAGCGTAATGTTGTTTGACAAATGCTTCATAAGCTTCTACTTCAAGGATTGAGATCCTGTCAGAGACTTTATAGCCATGATGGTTTTTAATAAACTCAAAGCCAAGTTGCTTGTCCTTTAACTTATTAACTGCTGCTTCACAAATCACTTTATTGTTAAAACTATCGTCAAAATAGCGACTTTGCGGGATGATATGCTCTATTTCGTATTCATGTGTAAATAGCTTACTTAGTGGGATGATCTGTCCGGTATATGGAGATCGGTATCGTTGCTCAAGCCACAACTTATACCGAATGAGTTCAGATTTGCTTGGTTGGGCTGTTTTGCTAATTTTTAAAATATCCTCCTCGATTTCTGCTTCAGAACTTAAAACACCATCTTCATAAATCCTTAATATCTCTTGTTGCGTAGGAGAATAAGGGCGGACATTTTCTACATTACGATCAAGGGCTAATTCTGCTAACAGTGCCTTAATTCTCAAATTTGTATTTTCATTTTCTGTAACAAGATTTGTTATCTTTTTACGTTCATCCGCTGTATTTTTCATTTCTCTTCCTAATTCGATATGGATCTCAGAGAAATAATCCTTAGCTCCATGACCATATTTTATCCATAGATCTTTTACAACTCGTAAGGTTTCTGTGATAACCTGTTCTACAATAGGATTTCTTAAAGCATGTTGTTTAAAATCATTGAGAAAATCTTCTAAGTCTTCTACCGTATTCCACTTACCTAAAACCGCTGCTTCTGAATGTCGGCCGTAAACGATATATTGAGCCAACCACAAAGGCAATCCTTGAAAATCATTTTCAGAATTTAATTGAAACTGTTCGGCTTTCTCACGGACTCTATTCTTGATATTTTCATCATATTCGCCGGAAATTATTTTTTCTATACTTTCTTTAGCGTTTGGATGAATATGATTCCAATCCCAAGATTTTCCGAAACGCATTAATGGAAGTAGCTTTTTGATGGCCTTTTCAGAATAACTACCATAATCACTCTTGAAAGGTGGAAATTTTCGAAAATGCTCAAAGAATGATTCAATGTCAAGATTATTCTTCTCGGCAAAGTTTCTTATCGCTTTTTCATATTCAATTTTGTCATTGACAGAGTAAATAATGTGCCACAAAGCCATTTCCTTGTCGAATGTCAGAAAATCCGATGGCACGCCGTCAGTCTTGTCTAGACGAGATTGTATCAAATACCGCGTTTCATTGCAAGGATAACTTTTGTCCTCAACATAATTCCATCGGTATTTTTCGATTTCAGCCTTGGGTACTTTTTTAATATCCAGTTTTCTTTTGATCAAAAACTCGATCAGCTGTCTTTGGTCAACTTCCTTTTTAGTATTTAAAAAATCTAATACTGCATGAAGATCATTTTGATCTTGCACAAATTCATGGGTTACATTTACATCATCTTCCTTTAGATAGATAGCAAGATTTTTTAACCATTGCAATAATCTAAACTCTTGGAAATAAGGATTTGACTTTGAAATCACCTTCAAAGACTTATTGACCGCAATTCCATCACTATTTTTATAGGTTCTAGATTCTAGCGAACAATTACTGATACTTGATTTTTTGCTTTTCAATGGTCTCTGATAAAACAAAATATCTTCTAAAATCAGATGTACAAAATCCTTTGCAGCAAGTGTTTGTTGATGATGCTCATTATTGCGATACAATTCTCGGATACAATCCATTAATACGTTTTCATCCTGCAATTCAGCATGAAATTCCTTTTGTTTTGTAAGAATTTGTTTGAGTTCGTCCTTGTAAAATTTACGTTCTATCGTCCGAACTAATTTTCCTTTGATTTTCTGTTTTGGATTTAATAAAAGGTTATCGAAAATGTATGAACCAACGGTTTTATGGGATTCACTAATATCCTTCTCTGTTTTCTTTTTTAATAATGTCCAGTCATCAGGGCTAGGTGCTCGAAAGCTTCTTTTTACAGTACCTTCTTTATCCGTTTTTTCGCTTCCATCATCATTCAAATCAGTAGTAACGATAAATTCTTTATATTTATCTTTCCAATCATACAGTTCTGTTTTGCTTGACCGTCTATAAATCCAACCATTTTCCAAATGCATTGAATACCAAATTTCTCCCTTATTATTTTTGGCTTCATCAGCAATGACATCTACAACTTTTAATGAGTGAAATTCAATTAATTTGTTTGGGTTTTCCTCTTCCTCTTCACCTCTAAGTTGGTAATATCCTCGTTTTTGATTGAAATTTAAAATTATCCAAGCCAATTCTTCTTTATCTATTCTTTGCGTCAGGGCTTTTTTACGCAAGTAGTAAATCGTCCAATCGTAGGGGATTTTTATATCTTGTCCATTGGATTTAAAAACATCTAGCATCTCATTGAATGAAGATTTGAATAGGAAAGTAAATGCTCCATTTTTATCTTTTTCCCAAACTAATTTTGATTCAATTGCCTCTTTAAATTGACCTAATCTTTTTTCAAAATCAATATCCTTGACGTAGTGTTCAGGCAAAAAACCAAGCAAATGTAGTACTCGGTGTAAACGTTCTCTCCTAAGCAAATGACGTTCTCTTAATCTACGGACACCGCGATAACCGGTACGTTCTGCAGTTTGAGAAATAGAATTTCCAGCACCAAAATCGCCTAAGATTTTTTGATCCATGGGGATAATTCGAGATCCCAATGCCAAAATCTTATTCGGGTTATCATTTTCGTTTCTTTCTACTAACGCCCACCCAATCGAGTTCGTTCCTAAATCCAGCCCCAAAATTTTCTTTATCATAATATTTTGTTGTTTTATTGTTTATATCTATCTTTGCCCTCATAACAAAAGCAATTCACAATAAGGATTATTCCGTTGTGAAAACATTTAAAGCGGGGCAACTCGCTTTTTTTATTAATCTCACCTTGCTTTTATGACTACTTCTGCACTTGTTATTTATCCACGATTTTTGGTAGTGCTACATTTAGCTTCTACAAAGATAATCATAGATGGCAAATTTTGTCAATTTTTTCCAGAATAAAAAAATCCTAATTCGGTTATTGGATTCTTACCACCATGATTCCTGTTTGCGCCTTGTGTTTTGCGAGATATTGCGCTAAAGGTTCCTTTGATATCATGACTTTGCCTATGTCTGAAGCGGCATGTAGCAGGTGCAATTCCTTATCTTGCCAAAGGGCAAATCCGGTGTGGACGATGTCTAGACCTTGTATATTAGTGGTGATTGCGACGATATCTCCGTTTTGAATGCGAGGTGCTAGCGCAGAGATGGTATGCTTCGGTATATAGTAGAGTTCCAGATCTCGAATGCTTGCTTCGGCTTGTTTGATTGCTGCAAGTGTAGTCGGATTTTTTAATTTGGGGTATTTGTCTAGATGAGCGGACATGAAATTTATGGTTTTTTTGTAGGGTATGCCACCGACGGTTGATGTTATATCTTTGGCATATCCTAGGCTGACAAGGTTGTGTATCCAAGCGCTAAAGTAGTGTAATCTCGAGCCGTAACCATCGATGATCCCATGGCTGTATCGGATTTGTCGGAGGTAGTCTTCCAAGGTCTGATTATCGGTATCGGTCGCATCCTTTGCTGCTAAGGTCTTTGCCAATACATATTCGACGAAAGTCACGCAATCAAACTTATCGAGATGATAAGTTAGCTTTTCGACCGGTTCATCATCGAGCGTATGGGCCACATAAGGCTGATCTAGAAGCGCTAAGGCATTGGTTGTGATTTTATTGCCGATGGATGAATCTTGCTTGGTTTGGAAAGCCAACAAGTTCATGGTCAAGCCCATGACTATAAATATATTAAATATATATAATATGTTTATAGGTTTCTTTTGCAATTGTTTATGATTGCAAGAAGCCAAAAATTTGCTTTTTTTGAAGAGATCGTTGAGCCACATATTGATAGGATAACGGATTTATAGTGATAATAGTGACACATCTCGCTGGAAAATTTTTTAAAAATATATTTTTTGTTGGTGAGAAATCAGGCTCAATTGCAAGATATTTGTTACTTTTAGCGTTGATATGTATAGTGCTCTGTCAACAAAATGATCTTAACAAAATGTCGTTCTTTTTTTTAATCTCATCGTTAAAAATACTCGTCATAGTTACCACTATGCCTGCGTTTTTCGCC
>JAIXKS010000047.1:63662-114823 GCA_026928325.1 Chitinophagales bacterium
AATCTCATCGTTAAAAATACTCGTCATAGTTACCACTATGCCTGCGTTTTTCGCCTTGATCTTTTAAAAAATAACTTCCATTTTGATTTAAGCCTTTTTATAGACAGAGCACGAAGTGTCGCAGCAAGTATGTGGAGGATGGCAAGGGTCGAGATGAAGCTAGGAAGACTTTCCGATAGTGACGATGGTTGTGTCGGCATCTTTTAGGAGCGGACAGTGATTTTTTATATAAGAATAAAAGGATGGATGTATGGTGCATAATAGAATAACAGGACAATATCAGGGTAGGGAAGCGGGACCATTGGTCATCGTCACCTCGGCGATGCATGGCAATGAAGGTGCCGGCGTTCGAGCCATGGAGATGTTTTTTAAAATGTTAGAAATGGAACACCATCAACATCTGGATTTCAAACTGAAGGGAAGTATTTTTGGCTTAGTCGGCAATATGCAAGCCTATCAACAAGGCAAGCGTTATATCCGCGAGGATATCAATAGAATGTGGAATCAGGATCATATTGCGACCATCCTCAGCAGCGATCCTTCGACCTTGGAGGATGAAGATAAGGAGATTTATGAGATCATTCGGGAGATAAATCACCATATTGAACAGATTCAACCTTCGAAAATATATTTTTTGGACCTTCATACGACCTCTTCGGATGGGATTTTTACGATCGAAGGCGGCACTGAAGAAAGTCGTGCCATTGGATTGAAGATTCAAGCTCCGATGGTATCGGGGCTCTTAGATGGATTGTCAGGTACGACGTTGCATTATTTTGACAAGGTATATCAAGGCATACCTTCGGTGACGATGGCCTTTGAAGGCGGACACCATGATGATGCGTTGTCCATCAATCGGTGTATGGCGGCGGTTATGCAGTTTTTGCGTGCTGTGGGGCTGATAGGTGCTCGAGATTTGATTGGAACTTATGACTACATCTTAAATTTTTACAATAAAGAAATGCCCGTTAATGTCCAAGTGGAATATCGCCATCATGTCGATGATGCCAATCAATGGAAAATGGAGTTGGGATTTAAAAACTTTGATACGATATACCAAGGACAACTCTTGGCTACCTATGAAAATGAAGAAATCTATGCACCGATGAGTGGTTATATCCTCATGCCTTTATACCAAAATTTGGGTCATGATGGATTTTTTATTTGTACTGAGAAAGCTTAGTTTTTTCCAGAAAAAAAAGTTGTTACCCTTTTAGGGTATTTTTATAAATTTTGACTTGATAGAGATTCTTAATTTATGAAAATAGATAATACGAAAGGCATTGATAACTTGAAGACAATATGTAGGATAAATCCTGGACATGATTTTTTACCTTAATTCAGGTGTGATTTTGGGGCTAATTTTCATATTATCAATAAATCATATGGTATCGTTTTTGGCTTAATCTCTTTAGACGAACAAATTGAGATAATAAAATTTAAGAACCAAAAATCAAACTCATAGATCATGTTTTACAAAAAAGACGAGAGTCTTTTCACGGATCAGCGTTTTGTGTATGCGTTTTTGTTGCTGGCGGTGATGCTGGTTATTATGATTGCCAATTACATGCAGGCATACACATCAAACCTGATATGAAAAGGTAGCCCGGGAGTAAGTTTTCCGGGCTTTTTTATTTTATAGCATTGAGTTTGGATTTACTATCCTTTTAGTGTGGATCGTTCGTTATCTGCTAAACCACAATTCTGGGTTGAGTTTTGTCTTATCTTGCCAAAGTTCAAAATGGAGTTCTGCTTGCCCACTTTCATCGGGTCTGATGAGGCCAATACTTTGACCACGTTTGATTTTACTTCCTTTTTCTATACTGACTTCATCCAATTTAGAATAAACAGTATAATAGCTTCCGTGCTTGATAATCACCATATTCTTAAATCCTGGAATATTAGTAACGCCTACGATTTCACCATCATAGACACATTGAACGCTGGTTGCGCTAGCTATGGCCATGTCCACACCATTGTTGGAGACTTCTACATTTTTTATGGTCGGGTGGGCGTGAGTTCCAAATCTTCCAGTGATTCTGCCGCCGGATATTGGCCAATTAAGGGCTCCTTTGTTTTTTGCAAAGCCGGAATTATCGATTTCTTTCTTCGTGGTTGAGCCGGCAGCAGCCGCGGCTTTTTCCTTTTCTTTAGCCTTGGCTAATTCGGCGATGATGATTTTTTCTATCGCTGTATTCAATCGTTCTCGTTCTTTTTCTCTTTTGACCAAATCAGTTTTCAAGGACTGTTCTTCTTTGGATAGTTTTTTGACCAATGCGTCTTTTTCCTGCTGTTCTTTCTCTAGTAGCGCTACATTATTAGCAGATGCCTCGAGCGTTGCTTCTGTTGCTTCCTTGGTTTTTGCGATTGCTTCATTTCTTTCGCTGATTTCGGCTGAAATTCGGCGTATTTGATCAAATTTGGCTTCAGTATAGCGGTCAAACTGTCGGATATACTGCCAACGGATGATTAGATTATTTAGGTTGTCGGCTGACAAAAGATACGACCATTTAGAATTGGCCATTTTTTTCAAATAGCTGGCTTGGAGCAATTGCTTGTACTGCGTAATGAGGATGTCGTGCTTTTGCTTTAATTCATCCAATCGATGTTCGTTGTCAAGAATGAGTTCTTCGTTGAGTTTGACCTCGGCTTCTAGGTTTTCGATCAATTTCTTGCGGCTGTTTACTTGATCTTCTAGGGCTTTAAGTTGCCCGATACTCTCTTTTTTTGACTTTTCGGTGGACTCTAATTTTTTTGTCGTTTGCTCGATATCCTTGATGATTTGGAGCCGTTGTTTTTCTAATTGCTGTTTGCTTTGCGCATTCCCGATACAAGGAAGCACAACAATCGTCAAACACATATAAATCCATCGCCTAGTAAAGCCGCTCATAGTTGCCGGGTATTGAAAATTTAACTGCGAATGGCTTGTTGATTTCTATACTTGAGATTTTAAGTTCAAGCTGCGCCGTTCCGCTATTATTGTAGGGTACTGTAAAGTTTCGTGTGTAAGCTATCATTCCGACGCCTTGGATATATCGGTAGTCATCAAAGGTGATAAATGCGGTGCGGTTGCTTTTATCCGTAATGGTCATCTTGGTCAAAAGGAGGCTTCGATTGTCAATAAAATATTGGATTTGTAAACCATCTACTTGACTACGGACCCAATAGTGGTCATCTTCTTTTGAAAACTCAGTTGTGGACGTATTGGGCAGGATGATATTGCCGGCTAGCAATTGTTGTAAATCTTCGAGATTGAGGCTAAATGCCAATATTTTCTTGATTTCGTCAAGATGTCCGCTTTCGTATGCTGCATCAAACCTATATAGAATGGTATAATTGTCCCGATCTGCAAAGACTCTTGCGGCCTCGATACCAAATTTTTTTAATGAGATAAGGACGGAACTGTCTCGAATCATTTTGGCGTGGATACTACCTGATATTTTTTCATCCGGAGCATCGATATAGGCACTCATTTTAGCGTCAAACCATCTGAAATCGATGTTTCTTTCAAGCAAAGCCTGAATGACTTCTTCTTTACTCTTTTCTGGTGCTGGTGCTAGTATTTGCTTTGTTTTGCACGAGCTAAAGAGTAGGAATAAGGCGGCTATATATAGGATTTGCTTCATTTATGGGTTTTTAATGGTTGCTAATTTTTGCTCAATTCTGGATTTATTGCCACCGAATTGCAAGGCTTTTTTCCACAAGGAGATGGCTTCTTTAGGTTGGTTTTTGGCAAGGGCGATATCTCCGTTTACTTCCCACGCATCGGCACTTTGGTTTTGGCTCGCTGTCAGAGCTTGTTGAATGTTTTCGGTGGCTTTAACAAGATTTTTCTGTTGAAGTTCGCTTTCTGCTCGGATGGTCCATATTCGGGTTTCTATGATTGGATTTCCGGCACTGATTAGCTGAGCTTCATCGAGGAGTGACGCCATTTTTTTATAATTATTTTTCTTCAATGCCGCTTTTGCTGCAAAACAATAAGATATGGCAGCATTCGGAAAGTAGTCCATGGCTTCATTGGCCAAGATGTCTAGTTTGTCAAAGTCTTCCGTAGCATTCAGACAATACATCAGTTGTTCCCACACTGAAAATATATTTTTATTCAGTTCTAAGGTGCGCTCGTATTGGCGGATGGCTGCGGTGATATTGCCACTATTTTTTAACACATCTGCATAAAACGCATGGGCTTTGGCTTCATTGGGATGGGCTAGGGTCAACATGTCACCGACATCGATCAATTGATTATTGAGCAAACTATCATCTGTGGCCATCTGTTTTTCTAAAAATGGCATTAATTCCACGATTTTAGCATCTATATTGATATTCGGGTTTTTGATGAGTGGATAAAGGGTAATTAGCTTTTCATCTTCCTTGATGTTTTTGTTGGTGAGCAAGAGCAAGCCAAGTTTAGCATCTGAATCATGAGGATCAATATCGAGGATCTTTTGCAAATAGGGTTGGGTCTCTTTTCCTAAGTTTTCCGCCTGCAAAATAGATACAATGCGCTTGAGTATGGATGTTGAATTCGGATTTTTAGCTGCCAGACCGTCTAAAACTTGAACAGCTTCCTTTGCTTTTCCATCGAGCACTAGTATTTCAGCCTTTTGGCGGCTTGTTTCTTCTGTCGAACCTAGGTTTGCCTCCATCTTTTGGATGGTAGCTAAGGCATCGGCATAATGCTTATCTTGTTTCTGAACGTCAATGAGGTTTCTATAATAATTGATGTCGGAAGGCTTTAAATCGATTAATCCTTGGAGTGCCATAGTGGCTTCAGACCTTCGGTTTTGAGATAGCAAATATTCTACTTCAAATTCGACAAAAGCCGTTTGTGTCGGTTGTGCTTTTTTAGCCTGACTAAGGTTGGCCTCGGTTTGCTCCCAATCTTTTTTAGAATAATACAATTTAGCTAATTCAAAATAGATGGTGCCGTTGTTTGGATTAGTGCGTCGGATGGTATCCAATAATTTAATGGCTTGATCTGTTTTACCGGATATTTCTAGCAGTTTGACCTGTACAAACTGGTCTTCGACCTTAATCTCACGCTCTGTTTTGCGAGAATCGGCATCCTGACCGGAAAGCAAGACAACTCCCGAACAAAATATAAATAAAAAGGACAGTAAACGCCTACCTGTAAATTTCATTATTAAAATTATGTATGGACATTAAACTAATAACGTGCTTTCATAGTTCAAAGGTACACGATATATTAATAATTTTACTACTATTTTCCGACGGATAGGGTTAATCGAAACGTTCCGGAAGGCCTTATTGTGCAAAAAGAATAATAAAAAACGAGCCATCCACGGCACATGAACCTTATTTTATAATGTATCGAAGCCCAAATCCTCCTAAAATATACGGGTCTGAGGAATCGTCAATAAATAGCTTAATTTCTAGGTCAAAACATAGGTTTCTCAGTTTTTCAAAGGGATGCAATGACAGTCCAAAGGGCACGAGAAGCCCGGTTTCTTTATTGACAATGGCACCAAGCCCTGCATAAAAATCGTGATTCGGACGTCGAACTAAATTATAGTGTAAAGCTATTTCAGGCGTAAAGGAATCTAAATCATATCCCGATAAAAACCGAGCATCTGCCCAAAACTTATCATTGATATTATATCCTAAAGCCCAAGTAAGGTGATGTCCATTGGTATATAAACCTCCCGTGAACTGTGCTTGACTTTTTGTTGCATATCCGATGACAACTAAAACAAGGATCGATTTTATAATTTTTGAGAACATATCAGTACTGATTTAAAAAAAATTACTCTACAACTGTTATTTTGAGCATATTGGTTCGGAATTTTTTATACAATGGCATACTACCGGTATTGATTACGATATCACCCGCTTTGACTACACCTTCGTCTTTGAGGATTTGATTGAGGTCTTCAAACGTTTCGTCGGTCGTTGTAAACTTGGTGTACAAATAACAGCGTACGCCCCATACCAGGCTAAGGGTATTAAGCATATGCGGTTTGTCCGAAAAAATATGGATTTTAGGCTTAGGTCGATACGAAGACATCCTAAAAGCGGTATAACCGTTGACGGTAAGACCGAGTATCGCTTTTGCATTGACTTCTTCCGCTATCCTTGGCGCACCCAGGCACAAAACATCGGAAAGGAACGTTTCAGATTCAGGATCTGGATTAGCTCTTTTACCTTGCATGTGGTAGTGTCTTTCGGCTTCGGTGATAATCCGACGCATGGCATCTACCACGAGTGGAGGATGCGCACCAACGGAAGTCTCTCCACTCAACATTACGGCATCTGTTCCATCTAATACCGCATTAGCGACATCCGTTACTTCTGCTCTGGTCGGTGATGGATTGACCATCATACTTTCCATCATTTGAGTCGCGACGATTACGGGTTTTGATTTTTGGATACAGCGCTGGATAATCATTTTTTGGATACCTGGAAGTTTTTCTATAGGAAACTCAACGCCCAAATCACCTCTTGCGATCATGATTCCGTCAGAAGCTTTGATGATTTCTTTGATATTGCGAATGGCTTCTGGCTTTTCTATCTTGGCGATGACTTTTGCAAAGTGATTTTTAGCTTGAATGCGCTTGATTAAATCCTTGATATCTTTGGCTTGACGCACAAAAGACAAGGCAATCCAGTTGACCGGTTGCGTCAGGATGTAATCTAAGTCTTCGATATCTTTAGGCGTCAGTGAAGGTTGGCTCACCTTGGTATCGGGAAGATTGACGCCTTTGTTTGAAGAAAGTGTACTTCCAAATACAACTTTGAGCTTAACCTCGTCTTTATTATTGGACGATACCACCTCCAAAACGATTTTACCATCATCGACGAGAACTTTTTCGCCGGGTTTTACATCTTGGGCGAAATGATCGTAACTCATGTAAATCTTTTCTTTGGTTCCGATACATGGTTCATTGACGAAAGTCAGGATATCTCCCGGTTGTATCTCTAAGGCGTCATTTTCTATTTTGCCGACCCTAAGTTTTGGGCCTTGTAAATCCGCTAATATGCCGACGTGGACATTGAAAGTCTTATTAATGTGTAAGATATGGTCGATCACTTGCTGGTGTTGATCATGTGAGCCGTGCGAAAAATTCAATCTGAATACATTAACGCCGGCTTTAACCAAATCAGTCAACACTTCTTTGGAAGAAGATGCAGGGCCTATTGTGGCAATGATTTTGGTTTTCTGGTTATTATTTATCGGGATTAAAGCTGCCATAATCTATAAATAGATTTTTTGTAAAGGGTGCAAAGTTAGTGTTATTTTTACAATAATTAAAATATTTGTAAAAGCTGCTTTTGAAATGCGTAGCTAAATATGGGTTTTAAGAATTTTTAAATAATTTTATCTTAAAAAGTAGTAGTTTTGTCTGAATTTATACTAACTTTATCCGAAACTTGTAATTTATCAAGATTAAAGTTTGTTGTAATATTGAATACTTAAAAAACAGATTATGTTTAGTTTTTTGACTGAGGCAGATGCCTATTTGAGTACATTTTGGTATATAGCCATCGCAGTGAGTTTGTTGTTTTTCGTACAAATGATTTTAACTTTTGCCGGATTGGGCGGTGATAGTGATATAGATGCAGATGTAGAAATAGGTGATCCAGAAGGGTTTATGGAGTATTTTACCATAAGGAATGCCATTAATTTTCTTATGGGATTTAGTTGGGCGGGTGTATTGTTGTACGAGTCGATTCCCAATAAATTCTTTCTAACCCTTGCAGCTGTAGCAGTTGGGCTTATTTTTGTGTTTTTATATTTTTACTTAGCACAGCAAGTCAAAAATTTTGAAGAAGACAATACATTTAATCCAGTAGAAATATTGGGTGCACAGGCCGATGTTTACTTGCGTATTCCGGGTAATCACGAGGGTTATGGAAAAATAACGGTCAGCCATAAAGGTACCTCTCGCGTACTTGAGGCGGTGACTTTTTCAGATGCCATACCGACTGGGAGCAAGGTCATTATTGAAGATATACAGGACGATAATATGTTGATCGTCCGTAGTTACGAATAAAAATAACCATTTAATTAACCATTGAAAAATAGATTTATTATGATTCCAACCATTCCACCTGCGTTGATGTTGATTGTGATTTTGGTCATTGTCTTGACAGGGCTGATTTTAGCTTTGATATCGCGATATAAAAGGTGTCCTTCTGACAAAATATTAGTAGTTTATGGAAAAACCGGAGGTTCCTCTGCCAAATGTATCCACGGAGGCGGCGCATTTATCTGGCCGGTAATTCAGGATTATTCTTACCTTGATTTAAAGCCGATATCTATTGAGGCCAATCTGACGAGTGCTCTAAGTAAGCAAAATATTCGTGTAGATGTACCTTGTAGATTTACCATAGCTATATCAACGGAACCCGATAGTATGAACAATGCGGCAGAGCGTTTGCTTGGTCTTCGTCCGGATCAAATCCAAGAATTGTCCAAGGATATTTTGTTTGGTCAGCTGAGATTGGTCATAGCCACGATGTCTATTGAAGAGATCAATTCCGATAGAGACAAGTTTTTAGATAATATCTCAAAAAATATCGATACCGAATTGAAGAAAATCGGTCTAAAATTGATTAACGTTAACGTTACGGATATCAATGACGAGTCAGGTTATATCGAAGCTTTGGGTAAGGAAGCGGCGGCTAAAGCGATCAACGAAGCAAAAGTGAGCGTAGCAGAGCAAGAGAAAATGGGAGAAACAGGTAAGGCAATTGCAGATAGAGAAAGAGATACACAAATCGCCGAGACGAATCGAGAGCGCGATGTGAAAATTGCAATGACGCAAAAAGATAAGGAAGTTTCGATTGCCCTAGCCAATAAGGAGGAATCCATTGGTAAGGCCGAAGCAGAACGAGATACGCGGGTCAAGATGGCTGAAGCCAATGCGATTGCTATTCAAGGAGAAAACGAAGCAAAAATAGCGATAGCCAATTCGGAGGCAGTTCGTCGTGAAAGAGAAGCCGAAGCCAATCGTCAAGCTATAGCTGCGGAAAAAGTACAACAAGCCAAGGCCTTAGAAGACGCTTATGCTGCAGAACAAAAGGCAGAAGCCGCAAGAGCTGAGCGAGAAAGATCGAGCCAAACTGCCAATGTCGTCGTCCCTGCCGAAATCGCTAGACAACGCGCCATCATAGAAGCTGAGGCAGAAGCAGAGCGCATCAGACTCAATGCTAAAGGAGAAGCTGATGCGATATATGCGAAGATGCAGGCCGAAGCTCAAGGACTTTACGAGATATTGACCAAGCAGGCCGAAGGTTACGAAAAAGTAGTGAAGGCTGCCGGTGGCGATCCTTCTCAAGCATTCCAATTGCTACTTATCGAAAAATTGCCTGAATTAGTTAAAACCCAAGTTGAAGCCGTTAAAAATATCAAAATTGATAAAATCACGGTTTGGGACAGTGGTACAAACCATGGCGGCGAAAATGGAACAACGGCTAATTTTGTCTCAGGGATGATGAAGACCGTTCCGCCGCTCAATGATCTCTTTAATATGGCGGGATTGAACTTGCCATCCTACCTCAAAGGAAAAGACGAATCCACAAAGGATGACAACGCAACCGTTGAGGATGATGACGCACGAGAAGTATAAGAGATAATTTTACTATACTTTAGAATAAACGATGAAGGAAATCCATTTTGCACATTCGGTAATTTGGGTTTCCTTTGTGTTTGAGGTGACTTATACCCGATTTTTGGTGTTGACCGTGCGCCAAAATGAAATAATCATTCGGATCGGCAAGAGGATGATGGTTATCAAAGAACTCGTACTGAAGAAAAGGAATTGGTATCGGATGTATTTAGCAAAAGCGTAATTCCCAGGATCCAGAAGGTCTTTGAAAAATCCGGTAGAACCATGTTCGTCGATATAACCAGTAAAATCTAGTAAACTGTCGATTTGATAAATGAATAACGGGATAGGAAGAAAAATCAACACAAATCTAAACCAATTGCTGCGAGCAAATGGAGAATATCCGAGCAAAAATATCCATCGGGCAAAGGTAGTAAAGACAATAATCGCATAGATATTGGGAACGAAATAGGTGTAGTTAACGCCTGTTTTTAAGTAAATGGGTAATACGATGAGCATACTAAGCACCATGGCAAAGATGATAGCCAAAATCTCGTATTGAATTTTTTGTTTCATGGATATTCAATTATCACCCTAATAGATGGGCTGTAAGTTATTTGAAACCAAGTAGGCCTAACCCTGAACATAGAGGATAAACTTGTCTTCAAAATAAGGTTCATTAAAATATTTGGTTACCTGCACTATCTCCTTATATTCATGTTTTTTTAACAGTTTTAATTCTTCCTTGAGGTTGCCTTTTAGGGCTATCAATCCATTGGGATACACGTTTTTGTGTTTTTGAGATAAGACTTTTCTAGTCCAAGGTAGCAATAGATCTACTTTAGCAACCGCCCGTGTTACAACAAAGTCAAATTTTTCTTTCAGCTCTTCAGCTCTCCCAACAACTACTTTGACATTGATGAGCCCGAGGTCTTCAGCGATCGCTTGGGCAACCACTGTTTTTTTGCGAATACTGTCAATAAGCGTAAATTGACAATCCGGAAACATAATAGCTAAAGGAATACCAGGAAATCCGCCTCCGGTGCCAAGATCTAAAATTGAAGTTCCGGATTTGAAGGTTATAAACTGTTCTATCGCAAGCGAATGCAAGATGTGATGCAAATAGAGATTGTCTATATCCTTACGGGAAATGACATTGATTTTGGCATTCCAATCCTGATATAATGCATCCAATTTGGCGAATTGTTCCCGCTGTTGGATCGTGAGCTGTGGAAAATATTTAAGTATGTATTCCAAATCAAGTAAACGTATTTCAAAAAAGAATAGGCAAAAGTACAAAAAGGATAGGTAAGTTGAGGGATATTTTACATGAATAGCGATTTTATATTCAAAAGAGGCAAGGTTGTATTAAGGCAATCATTGGATTTCTCTGTAAAATACGGACTTTCAAGTTGCCAACTCCAAGGCCATTTATCATCAAGACGATCATTTTATCTTTATAATTTTATAAAATCATACTTAGTTTTGAATTACATATATATCTTTGCTTGATGAATCTTTTTTTTAGAAGCATGCTGATTGTTCTTTTACTAGGCATCGGCTTATCAAAAGTTGAGAGCCAGTCTCCAAGTGTAATTATATCCATCCTCACTTGTAGCCCTGGCGATGAATTGTATTCTATTTATGGTCATAATGCGATACGGGTTCAAAATCTTGAGACCGGATCAGATTTAGTGTATAACTATGGAACGTTTGATTTTGATACGCCGGGTTTTGCGCTAAAATTTATGCGTGGCCAATTGCCATATTTGTTGAGCGTGGCTAGCTATGATGATTTTTTGTATGAATATCAATATTATAAGAGATCCGTTACGGAGCAAATCCTGAATTTGGATGAGCCAACAGCAGAGAAAATCATCATTTTTCTACAGATTAATATGCTTCCGGAAAATCGAGCCTATGCCTACGATTTTTTTAAGGATAATTGCGCTACGAGAATCCGTGATGTATTAGAGCAGAATATAGCTACTTTGCATTGGGATGAACAAAGGGCAACTGAAAAGACTTTTCGCAGCATCATTAAGGAATACCAGCGACCGATGGCTTGGGCTGATTTTGGTATTGACTTGATAATAGGTGCACCAGCCGATCAAAAGACCTCCCTGTCAGAAGAAATGTTTATTCCAGATTATCTGGCTATTGCTATATCTGGAGCAACGCTTGGAGGTGCATCGACGACACAACTCGAGCTACAACATAGAAGTTTGTTAGAATTCGATAATCGTTCTGAGAACACTCCGTTGGTATGGACACCAAGATTTTTATTTTTTACTTTGTGGCTAATAGAATTAGGAATCTTTTTGATGCAAGCAAGAGGGAAAAGCTTCAAGTGGACAAAATTATATGATACTTTATGGGTCATTATCTTGACCTTAGGAGGATTGTTGATGCTGTTTATGTGGTTTGGTACCAACCATATTCCTACCAAATACAATTGGAATATTCTGTGGGCAAACCTACTCATCCCTATATGGTATTTTTACGCAAGAAGAAAAAAATGGTCAAAGATGATGGCGATGGTCATTCTTGGATGCCTTGTGATTTCGATCGTAAACGCCCTGCAAATTGTGCAGATTTTACCACAGTATTTTAATTCAATCGTTGTCCTCATAGGCTCGATTTTACTATTGAAAGGTTGGCGGATATGGAAAGATGACGCAGACCATGTCAATAGAAAGATGGCATAAATGATGGAAATGAAAATTAGTGCTCTGTCAACAAAAAAATCTTAATGAAATGTCGTTATTTTTTCAAATCTCATCGTTAAAAATACTCGCCATAGTTACGACTATGTCTGCGTTTTTTGCCTTGATCTTTAAAAAAAATAACTTCCATTATAATTTAAGTCTTTTTATGGACAGAGCACTAGTTTTTTAAATAATTATTAAATCAAAAAATCAATGATATAATATTTTTATTTTATATGAATAGTATTGATAATCAAGGCATTTCTCATTTTTTTATTTATGATGAAGGCGGTGTGCTAGCTCCTGAGAAACGTTATTCCTTTGGGAATATGGCTATAGAAAACAAGAGTCTCCTGAAAAAGAATATTTGGGCTATTCCTGATCCATTATTACAAGCATTAGAAAGAGAAATAGCACAATTACAACCTGAAAAATCAGGGATTATCGTTTATATTCATGGATATCAGGCGAATAATATTTTCTTTATGCAGAAAAGTGGCTATACCATCCAAGATAAAGTATTTGATTGTTCGTCGCATCCTTATGGGTTGGCGCTTTCCTTGCAATGGTCTTCTGTTATTCCGTATCATAAAGCGGTAAATGCCGCCTATGAAAAGGGTAGTCAATTTGCTTCTTTTATGGTGGAGATATCGGATTTGCTACATGCCTATCATCCTCAAGCACCAATAAGTTTTATTTGTCACAGCATGGGCAATCGGGTATTTCAAGGATTGTACGAAACTTGGTTGTCCAAGCAACCCGATATGAAACTCAACCAGATTTTCTTTATGGCCGCTGACTTAGAAAGTGACATTTTTGAACGTGGTTTACAAGACATAGACGTACATAGTCAGCTGTTGCATGTGTATTTCAATCAACAGGATTTTACGCTGAAAATCGCCAATGCAATGATGAAGCATCCGAGATTAGGAATCTACGGAGTTTTGGATTTCACTTGCCCGAATAATTGCCTTCAATACGATGTCACTGGATTGGAAGATGATAAAAGCTTTATTGGTAACTTGATGCATCACCGTTATTTTTACGGAAGTAAGACCGTAAGAGATGGTATGATAGCGCATTTATCCAAACGATAATTAAGGTTAGCCAATGGACTTGGATAGTTTTTGGCATCATTTGAGTGCTAGGGAGCAAGGATTAATAAGAAAGTTTCCAATAATTTTTTAATTTTGTGCAATGGGTAGCAAAAGTACGCTATCTATTCGAGAATGGCCGTTCTTTTTTTGAAATGGCAAAAGTTTTGCCTACATTGCACGAGCTTAAAATTATTTACTTCATTACATTTAATGATAATTATGTACGAACATCTTCTTAGACCGCTAGATCTTGGCTGGACAACTTTAAAAAACAGAGTTATTATGGGCTCCATGCATACCAATCTGGAAGAAATTCCAGGTGGTTTTGAACGTGCAGCCGTTTACTTTGCCGAACGGGCTCGTGGTCAAGTAGGGTTAATCGTTACAGGTGGGATTGCTCCCAACGAACAAGGCTGTGTTTCGGCGATGTCAGCGATGCTCAGATCAGAAGAGGAATTGCCTCAACATCGATTGATTACAGATGCAGTACATCAGGAAGGCGGTAAAATTTGTATGCAAATCCTGCATACCGGAAGATATGGATATCATCCCAAGATTGTTGCACCTTCTCCAATCCAAGCGCCAATCAATTTTTTTAAACCAAAGGAGATGGAGGAAAGTGATATTTTGCAAACGATCGATGATTATGTGCGTTGTGCGGAACTAGCCCGAGAAGCAGGATATGATGGCGTAGAAATCATGGGTTCAGAAGGTTATTTGATTAACCAATTTATTGTCAAAAGAACCAACCATCGGACCGATGCTTGGGGCGGAAGCTATGAAAATAGAATGCACTTTCCTATCGAAATTGTCAAAAGAACTCGAGCAGCCTTAGGCCATGATTTTATCATTATTTATCGGCTATCTATGTTGGATCTTGTAGAAGAAGGATCGACATGGGAAGAAGTCGTAACCTTAGCCAAGGCAATCGAAGCTGCTGGAGCAACGATGATTAATTCCGGGATAGGATGGCATGAGGCAAGAATCCCGACGATAGCGACGATGGTTCCACGAAAAGCTTATGCTTGGGTGACACAAAAGCTCAAAAAGGAAGTAACAATACCATTAATAGCGGTCAATAGGATCAATACACCGGATGTTGCAGAAGAAATCCTTGCCGAAGGATGTGCAGATCTGGTGTCCATGGCACGACCATTTTTGGCAGATCCCGATATTATTTTGAAAACTATGGAAGGCCGTGTTAACGAAATTAATACATGTATTGCTTGTAATCAAGCTTGTTTAGACCATACCTTTCAAATGAAAATCTCATCTTGCCTAGTAAATCCACGAGCTTGCCATGAAACGGAATTGCAGTATATTCCGACCAATCATCCCAAGCGAATTGCGGTTGTAGGAGCCGGGCCGGCAGGACTTGCTTTTGCGCATATTGCAGCGATGCGTGGGCATGAAGTTACGCTCTATGAAGCAGATGGTCAATTGGGTGGTCAATTCAATTATGCCAAAAACATTCCCGGTAAGGAAGACTATGGCGAAACCATTCGATTTTATACACAAATGATGAAGAAATATCAGGTTCGAGTCTTGTTGAATCATCCTGCAACAGTGGAGGAGCTTTTGGCAACCGATTATGATGCAATCATTTTGGCAGATGGTATCGAACCTCGCCAACTCACCATTGAAGGTCACGATCACCCTAAAGTTGTGTCTTATACTGAGGTACTTAGTGGAACCGTCAACATTGGAAAGAAGGCTGCCATCATTGGTGCTGGTGGAATAGGCTTTGATGTTGCCACTTTTTTGACGTATAAGAAGCCTGATTCAGATGCGGTATCTGCCTTCTTAAAGGAATGGGGCGTTGATAAAGATTACCTGGAGGCAGGAGGCTTGAAGATGCCGGAACCCGAACTACCGGCTAGAGAGATTTATTTATTGAAACGTTCGACTGGAAAGCATGGCGCAACCCTTGGCAAGACTACCGGATGGATACATCGATCCCATCTCAAAGCCATGAATGTTCACATGCTTGCTGAAGTTCAATACCTAAAAGTGGATGATCAAGGCTTACATATTTCAATCAAAGGAGAAGCAAAAATCCTAGAAGTGGATCATGTTATCGTATGCGCCGGACAGCTATCTTCTCGTAATATCTATAATGCGCTCATCGCTTTAGGCAAAGAACCTCGATTGATAGGAGGCGCAGATGAAGCTAAAGAATTAGATGCTAAGACGGCTATCAAGCAAGGATGTACCCTTGCTGCAAATATATAGGAAGTAGTATCAAAGGTGTCGAAGAACGTTTATGGTTCCAAAGCAGCAGACATAGCAGCACCGATGATACCTGCATCATTGAGTAAAGAGGCGGTTTCGACCCTTACGGGAACGTCAATATAGGCTTTGTATTGGTTGAAATGTTTAGAAACACCGCCACCTATTAGAATTAGGTCTGGGTTTAAGAGCAAATACAAATGATTGAGATATACATTCAACTCCTTGCCCCATTTACTCCAACTCAATTTTAGTCGTTCTCGAGCACTATTGGAAGCGTATTTTTCAAAAACAGACTTTTTGTACTTGAGATGCCCAAGTTCTGTATTGGCCAATAACTTTCCGTTAAAAAACAAAGCGGAGCCTATACCTGTGCCTAATGTGATAAAAATAACCAATCCCTTCACACCTTTGCCCTTGCCATAAGACATTTCAGCAATCCCGGCAGCATCTGCATCATTGACAGCGACTATAGGACACTTTAAGGCTTGCTCAAAATTGCCCTTTAGATTGTAATTGATAAATTGCTCATCAATATTGGTAGCAGTAGCTGTAAAACCATTTTTGATAACTGCCGGAAATCCGATGCCGATTTTTTTGCCTTCCCATTTGAAATGCTCAATAATTTGTTGCAAGCCTTGGATGATGGCCTCTGGTGTAGCTGGATTTGGCGTTTTTATCTTAAATTTTTCTGCTTTAAGTTTACCGGTTCTCGAATTTACTATATTGGCTTTAATCCCGGTACCACCAATGTCTATCCCTAAAATGTCCATAATCGATCAATTATTTGATAACGGTGATTTTTAAAATTTTGACATCCTCATGAGGTCGATCTCTAGGATCTGTCCTTTGCTCTGCGATCATATCCAGCACGTCAAATCCTTCTATGATTTGGCCGAAAACGGTATATTCTTGATCGAGGGCAGGTGCGCCTCCCATGGTGACTAATACTTCTTTAGCTTCTTTGCTATATCGAATGCCTTTTTCGTACTCGTTATTTTCTATTTCTTCTGAGGAATGTGGGCGCCCATGAACGATATAAAATTGAGATCCTGAAGAAGACTTTTGAGGGTTGACATCATCACTAAGTCGAGCTGCGGCAAGCGCTCCTTTTACATGAAATAAGGTGTCTTTGATTTCATGTTCAATTGTATAATCGGGTCCACCTTTGCCTAGGGCTGTACCTTTGCCGGCTTCTCGCGAATCTGGGTCACCTGCCTGAACCATAAATCCTTTAATTACGCGGTGAAATAGTAAATCGTTATAATATCCTTCTTCTGCTAGCTTTATGAAATTATCTTGATGCCGTGGCGTATCTCCAAACAATTTGGCGATCATGTCTCCTTCGGAAGTATGTAATATTACGAGACAGGCTTCAGGTGCTTGTACAAATATTTCGGATTCCGACAATGCACTTTTGTCGTTTTTAGCAGCGGTAAGTTTCACCTTATATCTTCCGGATAGTAGATAGGTATGTTTAGGATTAACTTCCGTTGAATACATACCATCGCCAAAATCCCAATGATAATCAAGGGCATTTTCGGAGCGATTATTAAATTCGATCTTGACAGGAGCTTGCTTACTTTGGGCTACCACATCAAAGGCCGATTTAGGTACAGAACACGATGCAGTTAATATAGCTATTGCTATCCACGCACAATATTTCAACATGAATTATAACTGATTTATGGTGTTTTGTAAATTTTCATTCGGATGTCTCTGTACGGCCGCTCTAAGTCGTCGGTAGGTTCCATGGATATTTTCTCTAAAACGTCTAAACCTTGGATGACTTCGCCAAAAACAGTATAGTCATTATCCAACATGGGAATACCACCGACTTTTTTGTATTTAGCTAGTTGTGCATCGGAATATTTGAAATTTCGGATGGCTTGAAGAAGTCCCAGTTCTTCGTCATTGACGGGCACACCTTGTACGATATAAAATTGAGACCCTGATGATAGTTTGTCGGGATTAGCATCTCCACCTTGTCGCGCCGCTGCCAACATACCTCTAAAATGGGGTGTTCCTATTTCAGCAGGAATCATATATCCAACATCGTGACTTCCTAGCGGTTCTCTAGGTTTTGCAGTCTTAGAAGTCGGATCTCCACCTTGTATTAATGACCCGTTGACAACTCGATGAAATAACAAACTGTCGTAAAAGCCCTCATTAACTAATTTAATAAAATTCTCTTTATGCTTGGGCGTTGTATTTAATAACTGAACGATCATTTTTCCATACTCTGTTTCGATCGTATAAGTTTCCTCTTTTTGCTTGCAAGATATCATTAAGATAAGGGTCAAACACCCAATCCAGATGTATTTCATGTTTTTATATTTAATTAGATTCAAATGGGGTAATTTCATTGTACTTTTTAAAATACTCTATTATTAGATCTGTCAAATAAGCTTCTTGTTCTTGTTCGCCTTTGATGTCGAAAGGTTTGATTTCTTTCCAATGTGGCCATCCATCTTGGTCTCTTCCTAAAAATTCATAATAACCTTTCATTTCCAGCAAGGTACAAACCGCAATGTGCATGAGGTCGGTTTTTTCCTCTTTTGTGAATTTGTTCTTAGGAATTCGCCCTAATTCCTGCACACCAATTAAAAAAAGTATGGCTTGGAAATCAGGTAGGGAAGATCGCTTCAAAGCATCTTTTACGATGGATCGAACCCTTAGCCATTCAAAATCTCTTTCCCAACTTTCCATGTATCTGTTATAATTCAATCAAACTGCAAATATATACTTTTTTTAAAATCTGTACCGCTTTATTTCGTTTGCGATATTGAAGCAAGGGAGAGATATGAAATATGAGGTATTCGAAAAATCTTTTTGTGGACAGAGCACTGGTGCTCTGTCTATAAAAAAATTTAGATAATAATGGAAGTTATTTTTTTGTGGACAGAGCATTAGGCTGTAAGCATTACTCCTCTGCAAGCTTCCCAAAATGTTGAACCCAATAATTTTGAACTCGAGCTATGCCCATTTCATCAACTTTGGGATTCATTAGCATTCTGCAATGCGATGGGCTTTTTAACCAATCTTTTAATACTTCTTCAAAGGTGTCTTGGCCTCTACCGAGATTTTCACCAGCAACTTTCCAATTGTATCCGATTTGATCTAATCGTTGACCGATATCCAAGCCAGAATTAGAAAAGTGCTTAAAAAAATCATGCTGATACATATCGTCTGCTTGCGCCAAGGCACTTTGGTACAACAATTGGTTCCAAGTCACCTTTTGAACAGGTGCCATGTATTTTCTACCGCATTGGCAACCGCTTTCGCGAATGGAATTGACTGCATTGAGCATCTTTTGCTGTTCTGCATTCACCGCATTGATATCCGATCCTGGAAGGACAGTCATAAGAAGAAAATAAAGCATGATGGATTTGATCACAGCAATACCAATGTATAAATGTTAATAATTTCTATTAACGCAAACGCTATTCACAAAGTTGTAATGACGCACAACTTCTATAAAGGAGATATGAAGATAAGGATACATATTGTAATACAAATGGGCGTATTTTTAATTAAAAAAAATCATTTATTCAAATTATATATTTTTTGAATACAAAATTCGAAATAAAATTCTAAATATACCTGAAATTTAGGCTGAATTTTAATTTTTAATAAGGACTCAATTTTAACATTTTTTTTGGTGTTTGGCATATATTTTAAGGCGATCCAAGCAGTTTCTTAAAGTCCATGTACATCGAATTGGAATCAATGCTCAACCATTGTTTATTTTTGGTGTTAACAATGTGTTCAAAACAGAAAAGATCGAGCATGGATGACTTTTTAGCGACACTTCTAGTACATCCCAATACGAAACAACCGCTGTATTACGAACCATCAGCTCATATCTTGAAGGAAAGGAATGGCGATGGAGCATTTCATATACTCAAGAACGTACCATTACTATTGCCGACGACGACGGATAACGAAGCGCTGTTTAATTATCAGGCGCATTATGAGCAAGATGCAAAATCGTTTGATTATTTTGAAGAATTTATGGATGCACATCGAGTTGAAAATGATCGCTTGCATCAACATATTTTATCAGAAATTCCTAAAGATGCAACGTTATTACTAGATGTAGGTTGTGGTGGTGCATGGTTATCCAAAAATGTCTTGCCGCTATGAAAAACAATCATTTCTATGGATATATCGACAACAAATCCGGTAAAAGCCCTAGAAACATATCCGCATAAAAATCACTATGCACTAGTTGCCGATGTTTATTCGCTACCTATTAAGCCCGAAACTATAGATTGTATTGTAGCCTCCGAAATTATCGAACATGTGAAAGACCCGGTACTATTTATAGCACAATTGTTAATGGTCTTAAAACCAGGTGGCAAACTCGTGATTACAACGCCACATGATGAAGTAATCCTTCAGTCTTTATGTATCCATTGCAATTCACTCACACCACATAATGCCCATTTGCACTCGTTTACGCAAGACAAAATCAGATCCTTGGTGAGAAACGACATTGGAAAGGTTGAAACGCGTATTTTCAATAGCAAGTTATTACTTTTCTTCAAACTTCATGAAAAATTGCGCAAGCTACCTTTTGGATTATGGCGGGTCATCGATCGATGGGCTATCAGTATATCCGGCAAAAAGGCAGCACGATTGATGATGACTATCGTTAAGCATTAACTATATGCTTATATAAGAACATACTAACAAACATTGTATGTATTCTAAAGTTGATCCTGCCTTTTACTAAATTACCTACTTAATATTATACGATTTCCTTAAAATACACGTACGACTTTTTCAAGCCTTCTGTTCTGCTTACTTTAGGCTCCCAATCTAGGATTTTCTTTGCCAATGTGATATCAGGTTTTCGTTGCTTTGGATCATCAATAGGAAGTGGATTATAGATGATTTTGGCTTGGTCATTGCCGACGAGTTCGATGATTTCTTTAGCAAATTCAAGAATCGTGGTCTCAGAAGGATTGCCTATATTGACCGGAAGGTGATAATCACTGAGTAAAAGTCGATAGATACCTTCCACTAAGTCATCGATATAACAAAAAGATCGCGTTTGACTTCCATTGCCAAATACGGTTAATCCTTCTCCGCGAATGGCTTGCGCAAAGAATGCAGGCAACACTCTACCGTCGTCCACGCGCATTCTAGGTCCGTAGGTGTTAAAGATACGAACGATGCGAGTCTCTAAACCATGGTAGGTATGGTACGCCATGGTGATGGCTTCTTGAAAACGCTTTGCTTCATCATACACGCCTCGTGGCCCGATAGGATTAACATTTCCCCAGTATTCTTCATGTTGCGGATGAACTAGTGGGTCTCCGTAAACCTCTGATGTTGAGGCGATTAAGATACGTGCATTTTTTGATTTGGCTAGGCCCAATAGATTGTGTGTACCTAAGGATCCGACTTTCAATGTCTGAATAGGCATTTTTAGATAGTCGATGGGACTAGCTGGAGAGGCAAAATGTAAGATATAATCCAAGGTATCAGGCACATGTACAAACTTAGATACATCGTGATGATAAAACTCAAAATTGGATAAAGCAAAGAGATGTTCTATATTAGCAATATTGCCTGTGAGTAGGTTGTCCATCCCAATGACATGATATCCTTCGCGAATAAATCGATCACATAAGTGCGATCCTATAAATCCTGCCGCTCCAGTTATGAGCACACGTTTCATATTGATAAGTTTTTTAATATTTGAGGACCCAAAGATAGAAATATTGCGGATATATTGGCGATTTTTTTTTAAAATGAAGGAAAAATTGACTCAATCATGATCCATTTCGGCGTGTAGAATTTAAGCATCGATTACAAGTGTTATTCAAGATTGTCAAATCATGTGAAATACTCGGTTGAGATTTAATTATAGAAGATTATGTGAATTGAAGGTTTTAGGAGACGCAATCAATTTATGCCTATGTCTTTATTGGTTAATAATTGAAAATCAATATATATTAAATATCAATTATTTATTATGTGTTATAGCTGTTTTTAACGCTTTTTATTTCATTTTGCATAAAGAGATAAAAATTCATGGTCAATGTAGAAATAAACCAAAAAAAATATAGATATTTGCAAAGTTATTCGGCATTTAGCTTAATTAATCCGTTGAATATTTAAAGTATTTAAAAGTCATGACGACTCCTCTAAAACAAAAAATGGCAGCCTATAATTTGCCACAGCAAATCCAGGCAATGGGCTTATATCCTTTCTTTCGCACGATTGAATCCGAACAAGATACAGTTGTTAAAATAGGCGGGAAAGATGTTCTTATGTTTGGTTCCAACAGTTATCTTGGATTGACGAACCATCCTGTTCTTAAAGAAGCCTCTATCAAAGCGATAGAAAAGTATGGGTCAGGCTGTGCAGGATCGCGATTTTTAAATGGAACTTTAGATATCCATCTCGAATTAGAAGAAAAACTGGCCAATTACGTTGGAAAACCGGGGGCGCTCGTTTTTAGTACGGGATTTCAAGTCAATCTTGGGGTGATTTCATCTATTCCGGGACGTAATGACTATATCGTTTTGGATGATTTGGACCACGCATGTATCATTGATGGAGCTAGACTTTCATTCGCTAAAGTTGTCAAATATAGCCATAATAATATGGAGGCACTGGAGCGGGTGTTGAGTAAGTGCGAATTAGAAAGAATGAAACTCATAGTTATCGATGGTGTCTTTAGCATGGAAGGTGATATCGCTAAATTGCCTGAAATCGTCGAATTGGCTAAAAAATATAACGCCAATATCATGGTTGACGATGCGCATGGACTTGGTGTGTTAGGTGCGTTGGGAGCAGGGACAGCCAATCACTTTGGTCTTACCGATAGTGTGGACTTGATCATGGGTACATTTAGTAAATCGTTGGCTTCCATTGGTGGGTTTATTGCAGGAGATTTGGACACGATGAATTACTTGAAACATAATGCACGTTCGCTCATATTTAGTGCTAGTATTGCTCCGGCTAATGCAGCAAGTGTTATAGCAGCCTTGGATTTAATCCAACATGAACCCGAAAGGATCCAAAGGTTGTGGGACAATACACACTATGCAATGGCTGCGCTTAAAAAAGCAGGATTTGATACCGGACATTCTGTAACGCCGATTATTCCAATCATTATAAGAGATGATTATAAAACCTTCCAGATGACCAAACTTTGTCTCGAACAAGGTGTATTTGTCAATCCGGTAGTTTCACCTGCTGTTCCGAGTACTTCTTCTCTGATCAGATATTCGTTAATGGCAACGCATACAACGGAGCAGATAGACAGGTCGGTTGAGGTCATGACAAAAATAGCGTATGAAATTGGAATCTTTGATGATAATAAGATAGCGATTAATTCGTAAGATAAAATAAGTTCGTAGTAAAATTTGAAGGCAGACATAAAATTATATTATGTGTGCCTTTATTTTTTAAAAAAAGATGAAATATTCCTTATTTTTGTATAATCGTTTGTATAGAGGCCTTAATAGATACATATTTACAGCTCAAAAATGCTTCGGATTTTATCTTTGAAACCTCAAGAGAATTATTTTTTAACATTCAATAATTGAATTCTAATGGCTATAGAAATACAAGAAGTTACTTTTGATAAAGGCATCAATGATTTTATCAACTTCCCACACGATTTATACAAAGATGATCCTAATTATGTCCCTGAAATATTTATTGGACAAAAGGACATGATGAATCCTAAAAAATATCCTTTTCATTTATATGGAAAGGTGAAATATTTTTTGGCCAAGAAAAACAATCAAATAGTAGGTCGTATCGCCGCAATCGACAATCCTAATTACAATCATCATTTTAATTGTAAAGTCGGATTTTTTGGCTTTATGGATTTCATAGAGGACCAAGAAGTGGTCAATGCCTTACTAGATAAAGCTAGTGCTTTTGCTAAAGAAAATGGCAATGAGTATCTCATGGGCCCGACTAATTTTACAACCAATGAAACAGCAGGTACCTTAGTAGAAGGCTTTAACGAGCCAGCTAAAATCATGATGACCTACAATAAACCCTACTACGGTAGGTTGTTTGAAAAATATGGCCTTGCCAAGGAAATGGATTTGTATGCCTATATGATTTATACGAATAAAGCCTCCGAAAAGGCGCTTCGTATTGCGGAAGCCCTAGAAGAAAGGCTCAAAAAAATGGGTATTACCATTCGGAATTTTAATCTGAAAGATATTGATAATGAAGCTAAGCGAATCCAAAAGATTTACAATCAAGCTTGGGACGAAAACTGGGGCTTTGTACCATTTACAGATGCAGAATTTGAGTATTTGAAGAATGACTTAAAGATGATTGTAGATCCAAAGTTTGCTTTTATAGCTGAAAAGCATGGCGAACCGATTGGTTTTGGATTGACAGTACCTAATATTAATGAAGTCCTGATTAAAAACAAGCGAGGTAAACTCTTTCCTTTTGGAATATTTAGGTTGCTACTTGGCAAAGGTAAGACCAAAACGGTGCGTGTTTTAGCCCTAGGTATCCTCAAAGAATACAGAAAATCAGGCATTGAAGCGATATTTTTTGCCAAAAATATCGCTGAAGCAAAGAGCAGGAACCTGATAGGCGGTGAAGCGTCTTGGGTCTTAGAAAATAACGAACCTATGCGTGCAGCTGCCGAACACCTAAATGGTGAACGATACAAAACCTATCGGCTATATAAAACGAAAATTTAGCATGGAGTTAAAGATTTTGATTACCGGTGCTAATGGATTTATAGGAAGACATCTCGTAGAAGCAGCCGGGCAACAAGGATTAAAAGTATATGCCGGCGTACGCAAGGGAAGCAATATCGAAATGCTAGAAAAGTTGGATTGTACGTGCACTTTTCTCGATTATAACGATATCGATAGCCTAGCATCGGTGTTGGAGACGATTCGACCCGATTATATCATTCATAATGCAGGTTTAACACGTTCACCGGAATATTCGGAGTACATCCAAGTGAATAAAATGTATTTGGTGCATATTGTCGAAGCCATTCGCAAATCTACCATTCCGCTAAAAAAGTTGCTTTTTGTTAGCAGCCTTGCCGCTTATGGACCAGCAGATTTTCAACCGAATGGTATCGTGAAGCATGACGCCGATCCGCATCCTGTGACTCAATACGGTCGAAGCAAGCAGGAAGCTGAAGTATGGCTCAAACAGCAGACAGATATTCCTTATAATATCGTCCGACCTTCAGCGGTCTATGGTCCTGGGGAAAAAGACCTGTTGAATGTATTTCAAATGGTTAAAAAAGGCATTAATGCGACAGCAGGATTTGGTGAGCAAAAGCTCACGTTTATCTACGTCAAAGACTTGGTTCAACTGATGTTGCTAGCCACTTTGACACCGTTGACACATCGCGCTTATTTTGGTACAGATGGACAAATCTACGGAGCTAAGGACTTTCCGGGAGCTATTGCCAAGAGTCTGGGTAAAAAGGTTGTCACCGTTCATTTGCCGGTTTTTATTGTAAAAATAGGCGCTTGGATTAGTGAAGGAATTGGAAAAATAACAGGGAAATACCCGACGCTATATGTAGAGCGCGTCAATGAAATTAAAGCTAAAAATTGGAGTTGTGATGTTGCGAACTTAGAGCAGGATTTGAATTTTAAGCCGAGATATACTTTACAAGAAGCTATTGATGAAACAACGGCTTGGTATCAACATCATCATTGGATATAGTTTTTTTATTTTGGAAGGAAGGAAGAAAATATTATTTATAGTCAATCCCTTTTCCGGTGCAAAGCTTGGAAAGGATATAGCCCAAGTTCTAGATAAAAACCTAGACAAGGACAAGTATGATTATGATTTGGAGTTTACGGCTTATTCCGGCCATGCGATAGAATTGGCTAAGGCAGCCGTAGCATCGCAGTATTTCGCTGTAATCGGGGCTGGTGGCGATGGCACGATTAATGAGGTAGCCCATGCGCTTCAAGGAACAAATACGGCATTGGGAATAATCCCGTTAGGCTCTGGAAATGGATTTGCCTATCACCTTAAAATAGATCGGGACATTACTAAAGCCATTCAAATCATCAACAAAGGACATCTTGATACCATTGATACTGGCAGCGTCAATGATCGTTTTTTTGTGAATGTGGCCGGCATTGGTTTAGATGCAGCAGTAGCTTTCAAGACTAAAAAAAATAAAAAAAGAGGGTTTTTACCTTACTTCAAGCAATCCCTAATAGAAGGAATGAAATTTAAAAAGCGGAGGATGCATATTGTTACCTCTGAACGTACATGGTCAGGAGATTATACGATGATTGTCATTGCTAATGGATCGGTTTATGGTTATGATTTTTCGATTGCACCACAGGCTATTTTGGATGATGGCTTATTTGATGTCTTATTGATTCGACATGTATCACTTTGGAAATACCTATTGTTATTGCCTCGATTCTTTAATAAAAGTATTCACAAAAGCCACCTTGTTGAGTATTTTAAAACTCGTGAAATAGCTATTCAATTGGATGGAGACGATTATTATCATGTAGATGGTGAGGGCTTTGAAGCTCGTGAAAAGCTAAACTTTAAAATAATTCCACAAAATCTTAAAATTATCACTCAACCCGAAAACCAATAAAATATGTGGATTTTAGTCTTATGTATTGTATTTAATGCAATTATAGGGGTCATTTTTAAGTTGTTTAATAAATATAATATCGATAACTTACAGGCGATTGTCGTCAATTACATCACTTGTATTTGTGTAGCGGCCGTTGTCCAAAAAGGGATACCCTTTCCGGATAATTTGGCGGGACAGCCTTGGTTTTATCATGCTTTCGGCCTTGGATTGGTATTTATCATTGTATTTAATACGCTAGCCTTGACGATGCAACATTTTGGTATGGTCATCGGCTCGATTTTTCAAAAGATGTCCTTAATTGCGCCTACGCTTCTAGCTATTTTGGTGTATCATGAGCCTAGTAGTGCTTATAAATGGTTTGGAATAGGTGCTGCTTTGTTTTCGATTGTGCTCCTCAGTTATGAAAAGTCAGATGCTAATGATGGAAGTAATTCGACCAAAAGGGTAGGCTATCTATGGCTTTTTCCTATTGTTACCTTCTTGGGATCTTGCGTCATCGACAGTGGGTTTTATTATATAGAAAAACAACAATTGGCAGATAATAATGATGTTAGCTTTGTAGCATCTTTGTTTTTATTTACGGCTTCATATGGATTGATTATCTTAATCGTTCAGTTGATGCGAGGTAAAACTCAATTAGCATGGAAAAACATAGCTGCGGGCATTATCTTGGGTGTACCCAATTTTTTCTCCATATATTTACTTTTATTGGCCTTGCAACAAGGTTTTGGAGGAGCCATCGTTTTTCCAATCAATAATGTAGGTATTCTGGTTATGTCCGCTATATTGGGTATATTGTTATTCAGAGAAAAGGTAACCAAATATAAAATCGCAGGTTTTTTCCTAGCTGTTATCTCTATTCTTTTTATTACTTCATAATCTTGTTTAATGTCGGATGCTTATATAACATTAGAGAGTCCCGCCTTCGGGGAATACAAGGAAAAAGGAAGTAAATTCTTGGCTTTTGCCTACCCATTTGATGATGAAGAGATGCTTAATGCGTATTTGGATGCCATCAGAAGTGAACATCATAAAGCCAGACATTTTTGTTATGCTTACCAAATAGGAGATGGTCAAGATCGCTATCGGATGAATGATGACGGCGAACCATCAGGAACAGCCGGGAAGCCGATTTACGGGCAAATCTTAAGTTTTGGCCTTACCAATGTACTGATCATTGTCGTGCGATATTTTGGCGGTACCAAATTGGGTGTTTCCGGATTAATTCAAGCCTATAAAGAAGCCGCAAAAGCAGCTTTAGACGATGCTAATCTTGTTGAAAAATATATAACTTCCTCGTATCGGTTGGGTTTTGATTATGCCGAAATGGGGCATATTATGAATGTTCTAAAAGAATTAGACATTGAAATTATAGATAAATCATTTGAAAGTACTTGTGCAGTCACTATCCAATTACGACATTCAATCGAAGGAGAAATGCTTCACAAACTGATTGCCCGCATACTCAACAAATCTATGGAAGAAGTCCATGTTGAAACGCCCATAGATTTTTGTACTATCACTAAAGTATCGTGAATTAACCTTTAGAATTTTTATACTCTTCGTTGAGGGCATTTAAGGTTTGCATGGTGATGTCCAATGTTTTTCGGCCATACATGACACTACCGCCAACGCCTTTCATGAGAACAAAATCATATCCCTTCTCATCCGCTACTTTTTCAAGATATTGATCGATTTTGTCTTGAAGATCTTGCTGTAAATCACGCAATTTTTTTTCAAGCTCCATGGCAGCATTATCTCTTTGCTTCATCAAAGATTCTTCTTCTTTAGCAAGATTTTGTTGCTGTTTCATGAATTTGTCTTCCAACTTTTTTAATTCAATAGGCGCAATATTGGCAGCATTTTGCTGAGCTTGCGCAAATTCTTGCTGTAAATTTCCTACGCGCTTTTGGAAAGCTTCGATTTTTACACCTAAAGACATTTCCGCTGCATGCGATTCTTCCTCAAGCGCAGCTTTTCTATCTTTATATAAATCATATTGGGTTAGAAGCGTATCAATGTCGATATAAACGATATTTTCAGACGGATTCGATTTGTTTGTGGCATCGGTTTGAGGTGCTTGCTGAACAGGTTGATTGCAAGAAACCATTAATAAAACAGAAACAATAAAAGAAGCAAAAATATACTTAATCGTATGCATAGGTCATGATAATTTTAAAATTCAGCTACAAAAGTAATCATTTTTTATACTTTTCAAATAAGAATATGCTGGACATATTATATTTCTAAAATTATGGTTATGAAATAGTTTTTGAGATAGGAGGTCAAAATATAGGCTTTAAATTCAATTATTTTGAAAAATCTTTAAGAATCCTTAAGATTTTTATACACTCGAATCATAAAATTATGTATGTTTGTAAATCAAAATCACCTTTTCGTCATGTCAATACAGATTAAGTCTTTGGCCGAATATCAGGCTAGCTATAAAAAGAGTGTCGAAGATCCGGAAGGATTTTGGGCGGAGATTGCGGATCACTTCACATGGATAAAGAAGTGGGATCATGTCCTCCATAATGATATGGTAACCCCGGATATTCGCTGGTTCGAAGGTGCGCAATTGAATATCACGGAGAATTGCCTTGATAGACATATAGCCGATAAAGGAGATCAGATAGCCCTACTTTGGGAACCCAATGAAGTAACGGATCAACCAAGGAGTTTTACTTATCGCCAGTTATTAGAGGAAGTATGTAAATGTGCCAATGCGTTGAAAGCCTTAGGCGTACAAAAGGGCGATCGAGTGTGTTTTTATATGCCGATGATACCTGAAGTGGCTATCGGGATTTTGGCTTGTGCTAGGATAGGCGCAACGCATTCTGTTGTGTTCGCAGGTTTCTCATCCAATGCATTGGCAGATAGGATCAAAGATGCTCAGGCTAAGATTGTGATGTGTTCGGATTATAATCGCCGAGGTCCCAAGACGATACCGGTTAAAGCAGTTGTGGATGAGGCGCTTAGTTTGGGTTGTGATAGCGTCAGCCATGTATTGGTCAACCAAACCACAGGTGGCGATATCGCATGGGATGCCGATAGAGATGTTTGGTGGCATGACCTTGTTGATAAACAAGATACAACTTGCAAGCCCGAAGCGATGGACGCTGAAGATCCATTATTTGTGCTTTATACCTCAGGTTCTACCGGTAAGCCTAAAGGGGTTGTGCATACGACCGCAGGATATATGGTTTATACTTGCTATACTTTTTTGAATGTTTTTCAATATCAACAAGGAGATGTGTATTGGTGCACAGCTGATGTAGGTTGGGTGACGGGACATTCCTATATAATTTACGGACCATTATTAGCAGGAGCAACAACATTGATGTTCGAAGGTGTGCCAGGATATCCGGATATAGGTAGATTTTGGCAAGTTATCGATAAATACAAGGTCAATCAATTTTATACGGCACCAACTGCGTTGAGAGCTTTAATGGCAGCCGGATGGGACGAACCCGATAAGTATGATTTTGGAAGTATCAAGGTCTTGGGTTCAGTTGGAGAACCTATCAACGAAGAGGCTTGGAGATGGTACGATGCTAAAATAGGTCGTGGAAAAGCACCGATTGTAGATACATGGTGGCAAACAGAAAATGGAGGTATCATGATATCGTCCCTTCCGGGAATCACGGATACCAAACCTTGCTTTGCCGCTTATCCACAACCGGGTGTACAGCCTGTCATTCTCGACCAAAATGGAGCGGTCGTCCATGACAATAACGTCGAAGGATTGTTGTGCATCAAATATCCTTGGCCAGGAATGATTCGAACGACCTATGGTGATCATGAGCGATGTAGGACGACCTACTTCGCACCTTATAAAGGGTATTATTTTACAGGTGATGCGGCAAAAAGAGACGAAGATGGAAGATATCGAATCATCGGTAGAGTCGATGATGTCATCAATGTATCTGGGCACCGCATTGGAACAGCTGAAGTAGAAGATGCCATTAATCAACATCCGGAAATCGTAGAATCAGCGGTGATTGGTTTTCCGCACGATATCAAAGGGCAAGGTATTTATGCGTTTGTGAAATCAACCAAAGAAGTCACAGATCCTGAAGGGATGAAAAAGGAAATCTTTGAAATGGTAACGAAGCATATCGGTCCTATCGCCAAACCTGATGTTATCCAGTTTGTAGCGCAGCTCCCAAAGACCAGATCGGGTAAAATCATGCGAAGGATACTCCGAAAAATTGCCGAAAATCAATATGATCAAATTGGTGATATTTCGACGTTGATTAATCCGGAAAGTGTAGAAGAAATAAAATTGGGAGCAATACATTTATAAGTATTCGCTGGTAATATAGCGCAGTATTAGATATACGCAATAGTTCAATAATAAGATTCCAATCGTTTTTATTTGTTTCAAGATTTTATTTTAAACATAAGATTATTAATATATATAAATTAAAATAATTTATATATATTAAAATGTCATATTTATTTTGTAGCATTCGAAAATATATATAATTTTACACTTACTTTATAAACACCTAATCCAAAGCCAATATGAGATACCTAAATGCGATATTGTTTTTGATAATGACATCCATTGCGATGCAGGCGCAACTTATTAATAATGGCGGCACAATCACGGTTCAGGATGGAGCTACGCTCCGAGTAGAATCTAATCTAACGAATCAGGCTGGAAGTACCATCATCAATAATGGGATAATTCAAGTTAGTAAGGATTTGACCAATGCCGGTACTTTTACCTCTGGTGCTACTTCTAAGGTGGCATTTATCGGTGATGACAATTCTGATGTTACATCGGGAGGTGCAACTTTTAGATATGTCGAAATCCAAAAAGATGATGAAAATGTCACCTTACTGGATGAGATGAAAATTAGCACTACCCTTGATTTTCTCAATGATAATAATCGAGTGAATATTGCGGACCATAATTTGGTCATCTTAGTGGGTGGTGATATCAACAATGCAAGCAGCAGTCGATATGTAGTAACCGATGGAACTGGATTTTTGGTAAAAGAAATCGATGCTGACGAAGTTCTAAACTTTGAAATAGGTTCAGCAACGGATTATACGCCGGTTAGTTGCAATATTAGTGGTTCAGACTATACAAGTGCAACGACAAGAGCAAGAGTGTATGAAACAGGACTCACCTTAAAATATGGCGATGCTAGTGACTTCATCTCCCGTGAATGGCAGGTTACTGCTTCAGGTATTACCGGATATGAGAATACCATGACCGGCACCTATGAAGATGGTGACATTACCGGAACAGAAGCGGATATTAAAGGTGCTTACTACACCACGGATTGGAAATTTGACAATAGTTCAGCAAATCCTACCGATAATGAAGTGTCCGCCACCACAACGGTTGCAGACGTAAGATTATCGGGAATGAATTTCTTTGGCAAAGCCAATCTCAAGGCCTTTCTTTCGGGAGCTATGACTGCTGGATCATCCATGACGAAATTGTTGAATACCAATGGGCTCATTCCATTGACAACACCTTATACGGTTGCGCCATTTAACGCACCGACTGTTACTACACCAGCAATTCCTACAGAAGCTACGGATTGGATACTCGTCGAAGTTCGAGATGCTGCAAATCCTACCTCGATTATATCTCAAACGAGTGGATTTATTCTTACGGACGGATCGATCGTGAGTTATGACGGTTCAGCGCTACGATTAAAAAATGCAGTGGCTAACGGCATCATAGCGCTTAGACATAGAAACCACCTACCTATACGAACAGCCTCAGGTCTCAATCTGGTAAATCCAACACTTAAAAACTTCAGTACGGGTACAACTGAAGCTTATAATAATCCATCGGTGACATCCAATGCCAATATGAATTTGATTAATGGCATTTATGCGATGTGGGCTGGAGACGTGAATCAAGACGGATATGTAAGATTTATTCCGCAACCATTTCCGCCGGTCGCTGGTGATTGTGAACTCATATTATCAGAAGCCTTAAGCGGAGATCCTGAGGCTTCTTTAAATAATGTATATACTCCATACGATGTAAATATGGATAGATATGTCAAATATATTTTCCAAGGATTTCCACCTATAGCAGCAGACAATGATATCATCTTATCAGAATCGTTAGCAGGTATCCCAAATCGTTTTGTTCAACTTCACTTTTAAAATATTCTCTTATGAAAGCCAAAATAATTATTTGCAGTTTTTGCTTGTTGGTTCTAAATACAAGTTTTGGTCAGACTTGCGACCCGAATGATCCACCAGCATCATTAGATTATATTAGATTAGAATTTAAGGGCCCACAAAACGAAGCTGTTGCAACAGCTAAAGCTATTCAAACATTTACTGAGCCCTGGGCAAAATTTGCCAATTTTTGGGTTAAAACTGATGCGGCTTCTAGTATTGTCCTTACGGAGCAAAGTTCAACCCTTCCATTATATAAAGTAGATTCTATATACTCAGATGACCCTTTTATCGGAGAGCCAGCAGGACATAAATATACTTTTTTTGGAGGTAGTGCCGCACCTTTCGATCCTTCGGTGGTCTTTCCATTAAATACAGAAGTTTTCCTTGGTAAGTTCAAAATATTTCCACCTTCTAATACAGTGGAGCTTGTTATGACAGATATAGTACCTCCGGTCAATCTAGGAACTTGGTTTTATTATCGATGTGCGATTACATTTTGTCTTCCTAGATACAAAGACAATTTGATAGCTCCAACCCAGAATCTTCCGCTTCCGATTATCTTAACGGCTTTTAAAGCCAATAAAGTCAACGAATCTCAAGTGAAGTTAGATTGGGTTACTTCCTCAGAGATTAACAGTGACTACTTCGCAATCGAACGTAGCCAAAATGGTAAGGAATGGACTGAAGTAGGTACGGTAGCAGCGGCAGGTAATAGTTTGGGTTTAAAGTCTTATGAGTTTTATGATTACCTGCCCGAGGTCATCAAGCGAAACAGCGATCCGTATTTATACTACAAGTTGCGCATGGTGGATTTAGACGGAAAAGAGGTTGATTCAGATATTCGGGTTGTTCATTTCAATCAGTCGTTTAGCGATGGTAGTTTTGCGATATATCCTAATCCAAGCCTTCAGTATTTTAATATTGACCTTTCTGAAACCGATGCGACTTATGGCGATTTGACGTTGAAAGTATTCGATATGTTGGGAAAACAAGTTGTAGAAAGGAAGGTCTTAGGCGGTGGAATCGAATTGCTAGATATGGAAAATCATCCTGCGGGATTATATGAAGTTAGAATCACGCAAGGTTATAAATATTTCCATAGTAGAATTAGCAAATTGTAAGGTATTGGATTGCATTTAATAAAAAGTCAGAGAGGAAATATGGATTGGATTTTATCTGATTGTACTTAGGAATGTGGGTTGATAAGACGTATTAAAAGTAGGGTAGTGCTCAGAGATAAGCGCAGATCTAAACCTACAAGTTTTTCCAATCATCCGTTGAATGTCGTTTTTTTAACTTATATATTGTTCAATGTCCAGGTTATCGCCTTTTCTTTGGCCGCTCTGAAAATGGTATTGTGTTTTTCCTTAGGTTCGTCAGAATACATCCAATTCAGCTGGGTTTTATTTTCAGTTTTGAGGATGTTAGCGAGTTCCTTGGTGTAGGGGGAAATATCTTCTGCATTAGAGCCCGCAAACCAAAATACTTTGGGACTATCTGGAAACTGGTCGAAATGTTCATGGGCTGTTTTGACAAGGTAATGGTCATTCCACCAAAGCGATGGGTCAAACGCAATGTAGAAGTCGAATGTTTCAGGCTTTAACAATAAGGTTTCTGTAACGAAAAGACCTGCTAGGGATTCTCCGATGATACCTTTTTTGTTGGTAGTTCTAAATCTCTGGTTGATTTCAGGAATGAGTTCGTCTATAATAAAATCTCTAAATTGTGCTGAACCGCCCACTACGGGTGCGATTTCTTTGTCTTTTTCTATCTGAGTTGGTCCTGATAAGTCTTTCCTTCTTTGCGTATTCTCAATTCCAACCAAAATAACGGGCGGAATTTGATTGCTTTGGATCAAGTCATTGAGCGTATTGGCAATATGTGGAAAATCTTCTTGAATTCCCCCGTCTGGCATATATAAAACTATCAATGAGTCAGGCGATGTTTTGTAGCTTTCAGGTGTCCAAACGTTGATCGTCCTTTCCTCATTCAGATGTATGGAATGTATAGTCAAAGTTTCGTGTTCCGGGATTGGGTCATTTGGCTGCGAAGCATTCGAACAGCTTGTTAAAAATAATATTGCGGTCAATAAAACGGTATAAAAGTGGTTCATGGTTTTAGTTTATATGTTGTTATTTGGTGAAAATATATCCAAATGGCAAGGAATGAATATCACTTGGCAGATTTTACCGATAAATATGGATGCGAAGATAATATTTTTTTATAAACTCAATTTAATCGAAGTAATTTGTCTGCTTTGTGTTTAACGTTTGTCCAGCTTTGTGGCGGGCGGAATTTTTAGCACTAAGGTTTAATCGAAGCACAAAAGTTGAATTTTGCACTTCCGTTGATACGAAGCTGTTCAGCCCGCCTATTGCCAATACGATGTTCAAGCGACACCTACGGTGAGCGATAGTAGTACCAAAAGGCACTAACAATTCACAAAAGATCCCACTTTTACCTTTCATTTATTAACGTTAAAAATAATTATCATGCAAGGTAACACAATTTCATCAAATGTGCTCAATGAAAGCGGAAAAAATTGGATTGAGCGGAGTTTTCGGGTATTAAAAGTGCAGGAATATGGCAAGGGAAGCGTCCGTAATTACATACAGGAACTGACATTGCTGTTTAAATTTTACAACGATATGCAGGTTGAGGAACTACGCCAGGAGCATATCGAACAGTATCTGTTGTTTATCAAAGAGCACCATAAGGTAGGTCGTGCCAAATGCCGCAGTGTGGCACAGGCATGCAGTTTTTTCTTCAAAAAGGTAATGCCTGTGACTTATGTAGTACCCAGCAATCTGTATCCCAAAAAGCAGTTTCAGTTGCCCGATATTATGACAGAGGATCAGGTGTTGCAACTGTTTAAAGCGGAGTTGACGCTGAAGGAGCGATGTGTGGTAGGCTTGCTGTATGGTACGGGTATGCGCATCAGTGAAGTGTGCAACATGAGAATCAGGGATATCGACAGTGCCAATAAGCGAATCAAAGTAGTACAAGGCAAAGGCGGCAAAGACAGGTTTACCTTACTTCCGCAGACGTTGCTGACAGATCTTCGGGCGTATTATGTGGCAGCAGGTCGTCCAGAAGAGTATTTGTTTACGAGTACGCAAACCCGTCGTGCGGTTCATGTACGGAGCATGCAGGTAGTAGTGAACGGAGCGATGCAGAAAGCAGGCTTTGAAAGCGGACGGTTTACGGCACATACGCTACGCCACAGCTTTGCTACCCACATGCTCAATCAGGGTAACAATATCCACGTGATCAAAACCTTACTTGGTCATAGTAAGTTGGAAACGACGATGATATATCTCCACTTACAGCATCATACACAGTTGGGCATAGTATCGCCAATGGAAAAACTGAGCAGTGGAACAAGCACAGATTAAGCAGTTATTACAGCGAAAAATCTTTGATCATCCATCCACTAAACAATTCAATCCATACAGCCAAAAAGTACTGAGGCGACTGTCAGATTGCCACACGGCGCGCATAGGCAAACACGTCTATGGATGTAGTCATTGCGATCACGTACATCATCAGTATCATAGCTGTGGCAATCGGCATTGTCCGAATTGCGGCGGACTCAGGCGGGAACAATGGTTGCAGGATAGACACAGTGAACTGCTGCCGACGACGTACTTCCATTTGGTATTTACGCTTCCGGCGGAACTGCGAAGTTTGGTCATGGGCAATCGAAAAGTATTGTTTGGCTTGCTATTTGAAGCCGGTACTTATACGCTGAGAAAGCTGGGTAATGACGGAAAATATTTAGGAGGTACACCAGGCATCATCAGTATATTGCATACGAATGGACAGGATCTGACCTTTCATCCGCATGTGCATAGTATCGTGACAGGCGGCGGATTGGACAAGGAGGGCTTATGGAAGAAAGAAAAGCGAAAATGCGGCAATTTTCTGTTTCCGAGGCGAGCGATGGAAAAGATATTCAAGGGATATTTTCTGGACAGAGTACAACAATTAAAAAAGTCAGGCGCTCTAAAAGTCAAAGACGAGGACCAGCACAAGATCATGTTAGAAACGGTCCGTTACAAGAAGTGGAATGTGTATGCCAAAGCGCCATTTGGCGGACCAGAGCAGGTGTTGGAATATTTAGGTAGATATACGCACAAAGTAGCGATCAGCACGCATCGAATCAAAGAGATAACAGCAGAAACAATCACATTTCGGTACAAGGATTATCAGGACGGGCATAAGCAAAAAGAGATGACGCTGAGCCATGAGGAATTTTTGCGAAGGTTTGAGCAACACATCTTACCGAGAGGATTTGTAAAGATACGGCACAGTGGATTTTTGAGTCATCAGCACAAGGGCGCACGCATCAAAAGTATCTGCGAACAGTTGGCAATAGCACCACCACCTCGCAAGGTAAAGCTACCTGTACAGATATTGGCAGCGATGACGTATGGTGTGGATATCACGCTGTGCAGCGTATGTAATATCGGCAAATTGGAGCGCATAGCCACGTATGTGAATGTGTCGAAAACAGGCGTTGAATTGGTAAATATCGAAAATATGAGAAACCGAGGATCTCCTCAAAAAATACCAATACTAAAATGACAAAGAAAGAAACAAAACAGATCGGCAAAAGAAAGCAAAACACCTGCATTGTGGGTAAGGGCATCTATATGCCTGAAGGAAATCTAAACATTAAAATCGCTACAAAGAAAAGAAAGTTGACCTACAAAAAACCACGGTAAGGAGACTACAAAAGCTACAAAACCACCTACGTTCTAAAGCTGGTGTCGCTGAACAACGTATAGCAAAAAGCCCAGAGACTTCAAAGTTCTGGGCTTTTCTTTTTTATTTGGGCTTTCTTCTATACGTCATGATGTTAGCGGTTTGTTGCTTTTTCAGCGTATTAAGCTTATGGAAGATTTCAAATAATGTTTATATAATATTTAAAGTCATCATATATACTAAAAGTGCTGTAATTGCTGTATAAATTAAGCCGCCAAAAATAATATAACCTGTTGTTTTATGGAATTTTGACAGTTTACCAGGAAGACTTTTTTGGAATTTAATATTGGAAATTATAATCAGAATTGCCCATAGTAAGTAACTTAGAATTGCTACAATAATATGAGAGTATAAAGTAATTTTAAAGAATTTAGTATCATAAAAATTACTTGAAGAAGCTAAGCTGCCAGATCCGCCTTCTGAACGAATTAATCCTTCTAAAGCTAATACTCCGACAACACAAACAATAAAAATAATATTTTGGATTTTTCGATGGGCTTTATAATCCTTTTTCTTTGCTATTTTTACTCCATAATAAACCCCAAAAGGAGAAAATAAAGTGAGCAGTAATACTGCTGTCATAATGGTAATAGTTACATTCATTTTTCGTTCTTTAATTTAATTTTTGTTTACTGTTTAAAATATTTGGATTATTGGAAATAATTGTTTTGGGTTTTGTTTTGCAATAACCGCTAACGTCTGACCAGCTTGCCGAAGTGGCGAATTTTTACCGATAAACTTCAATCGAAGAACGAACTTTCAATTTATCTAAAACGTTCAATCGAAGCACTTTACCCGCCATTTTGGCAAACTGGCTGTTATGTGGTCGTTGCTCTTTCATCTTCATATTTTATCATCAATTCATCTTCAAGGTCAAATACCTGTAAAGCCAATTTTATCCTGTCAAATTTTCCAATGTTATCTAAATTCCCTTCAATGTAATAACTGTCATTTATTGGCATAGGCGTTCTTGGATTTCCTTCTGTTGGATTTTTAGTTAGTGTGAGTTTCTCTGCCAATTCAGAAGTGAAGAATTTTTGCGGTTCTAAATCAAAAAGTTGTCTAATCACTTCTTGATACAGTTTAGCAACTTGACGCATTTCTAATTTTTGGTCGAAGAAGATAGCATAATCCAATTTCTTGCCTTTTGGGTCATCTGCTTCAAAGATATTTACTTCTTCTCTTGATGCAATGTCTTCAAGGTCAATTTTAGGAATAGCCCAAATTTTTAAAAACCTTTCAGCGATTATATCAAATCTCCTTTTTACTTCGGAAGTGTCCCATTTGTCAAGGATTCCAATATATTTATTCAGCCATAAACGACTGTCTTTAAATCCTGAATTTTCCAAATCTCTTTTGTCAGTAAAATACTTATTGCTTAGTTTTGAATTATAGCCCGTCAAGGTTAAATTTCCTATTGTGTTTAGATAGTTAGATTTCATTTCGTTGTACTCATCTTGACCTAACTCTAATTTCCATTTTCCGTCTGGGTTTTGTGGGAAAATATGTTCTATGGTTATATCTGGATTTCCTTCAATTTTTACAGGTTCGTGATTTTGATAGTTTTCTAAACGCTCTAATAAGTATGTTCTGTTTTTTGAATTGATGTTATAAACGTCTTTAACTTCTAAAGAGTCAATTACTTCTTCATTTCGTGGGAAACGCTGAACTCCTGACCTTTGCAACAAGGATTTTTGAATAGAGAATAGATAATTTTCATTATCAACCTTATCATAAAGATTCATAAATATTTTGTTGAGTGCATTGGTAGGCAATCCTACTATAAATCGTCTCCACGTATAAGTTTGAATAAGTTCTAAAATATTTACAAATGTATCTTTATCAATGGCTTGATTTATGTAATCGTCATAGATCCTTATTAAAAATGGATAGGCTACATTTATTTCCAAACGATTGATATATTCCAATTGCTTTCTAATATCCGAATCAGTTTCATTTTTCGGGTTTATCAGTTTGTTATAGTGTTTTGCTAAGTTCTTAATTTTATTAAGCGTGGCTTCAAGTTCATCAACTGTTGTGGTTGGGTACTTTTCCTTAAACTCCATATAAACTTTGCTCTTATTTGGAATTTTGTTGTTTTCAACGGTTAAGTAATCCCTTATAAATTCTGAAACTCGGCTTTTATTGGAAGATTCGTCTTTCGCATATTTTTCTATAACTTCCCAATAATCTTGGTAAATTTTGTTTTGGTCTCTGCGTTTTAAACCCATTAAAATATAATTTCGGATTAAGTCCGCTTGAGTTAGTTCTAAACCTGTTGAGTTTAAACTTTCAAAAATTCTTTGTGGGTCGTCTTTTTCACGGTCTAATGATACTTCAACAAACATTAACTTTGAAAGCCCTGAAAGAACTGCTTCAAAATTTTCTTTGATAATTCTTTCTTTAAAATAATTGTAATTATCAATTAATCTCGAAAATCCATTGAATTCTTCCTCTTGATGATTTCGCAACAAAAATTTTAAGGCTTCATCATTATTTTCAGTAGGGCGTAACTTTAACTTTTCTTCTTCGGGTGCAAATTTATTGATTAAATAAGTTTCGTTTATTTCGTTTTCAAGAGAAGTATCGCCCATTTTTTTGGCAAGTTGATAAAGCGTTAAATAAATGAGAGTTATAGTTGTAATTCTCTGCTGGCCGTCTATTATAGTAAGTTCTTTTATGCGTGAAGATGTATAAACGTCATCGTGAACATATACAATACTCCCGATAAAATGGGCATTCATTTTCTTGTTGCTTCCAACTTCAAGAATGTCGTCTAAAAGTTGTTTACATTGTGCCGTTGTCCAATCGTAATTTCTTTGATAAACAGGGATTACAAATTGGGTTTTATTTGATGATAAAAATTCTTCTACTTTAGTTTCCGTTGCTTTCATTTAATCGTTTTATTTTATTTGTAGCGGTTTTCTTGCAATGCCACATAACTCACAAATATACGAAGGTTTCACAAATGCCAAAATTTTTTATTCCATTGTTTTTCAATATAATAACTTTTTTTATTAACTTGAGATATTTATAATACGAAGCTATGAAGATATTCAAAATGCGAAGTTAGGTTTATTTCCTGCCGTTTTTGCCAAACTGATGTTCAAGCGACACCTACGGTGAGCGATAGTAGTACCAAAAGGCACTAACAATTCACAAAAGATCCCACTTTTACCTTTCATTTATTAACGTTAAAAATAATTATCATGCAAGGTAACACAATTTCATCAAATGTGCTCAATGAAAGCGGAAAAAATTGGATTGAGCGGAGTTTTCGGGTATTAAAAGTGCAGGAATATGGCAAGGGAAGCGTCCGTAATTACATACAGGAACTGACATTGCTGTTTAAATTTTACAACGATATGCAGGTTGAGGAACTACGCCAGGAGCATATCGAACAGTATCTGTTGTTTATCAAAGAGCACCATAAGGTAGGTCGTGCCAAATGCCGCAGTGTGGCACAGGCATGCAGTTTTTTCTTCAAAAAGGTAATGCCTGTGACTTATGTAGTACCCAGCAATCTGTATCCCAAAAAGCAGTTTCAGTTGCCCGATATTATGACAGAGGATCAGGTGTTGCAACTGTTTAAAGCGGAGTTGACGCTGAAGGAGCGATGTGTGGTAGGCTTGCTGTATGGTACGGGTATGCGCATCAGTGAAGTGTGCAACATGAGAATCAGGGATATCGACAGTGCCAATAAGCGAATCAAAGTAGTACAAGGCAAAGGCGGCAAAGACAGGTTTACCTTACTTCCGCAGACGTTGCTGACAGATCTTCGGGCGTATTATGTGGCAGCAGGTCGTCCAGAAGAGTATTTGTTTACGAGTACGCAAACCCGTCGTGCGGTTCATGTACGGAGCATGCAGGTAGTAGTGAACGGAGCGATGCAGAAAGCAGGCTTTGAAAGCGGACGGTTTACGGCACATACGCTACGCCACAGCTTTGCTACCCACATGCTCAATCAGGGTAACAATATCCACGTGATCAAAACCTTACTTGGTCATAGTAAGTTGGAAACGACGATGATATATCTCCACTTACAGCATCATACACAGTTGGGCATAGTATCGCCAATGGAAAAACTGAGCAGTGGAACAAGCACAGATTAAGCAGTTATTACAGCGAAAAATCTTTGATCATCCATCCACTAAACAATTCAATCCATACAGCCAAAAAGTACTGAGGCGACTGTCAGATTGCCACACGGCGCGCATAGGCAAACACGTCTATGGATGTAGTCATTGCGATCACGTACATCATCAGTATCATAGCTGTGGCAATCGGCATTGTCCGAATTGCGGCGGACTCAGGCGGGAACAATGGTTGCAGGATAGACACAGTGAACTGCTGCCGACGACGTACTTCCATTTGGTATTTACGCTTCCGGCGGAACTGCGAAGTTTGGTCATGGGCAATCGAAAAGTATTGTTTGGCTTGCTATTTGAAGCCGGTACTTATACGCTGAGAAAGCTGGGTAATGACGGAAAATATTTAGGAGGTACACCAGGCATCATCAGTATATTGCATACGAATGGACAGGATCTGACCTTTCATCCGCATGTGCATAGTATCGTGACAGGCGGCGGATTGGACAAGGAGGGCTTATGGAAGAAAGAAAAGCGAAAATGCGGCAATTTTCTGTTTCCGAGGCGAGCGATGGAAAAGATATTCAAGGGATATTTTCTGGACAGAGTACAACAATTAAAAAAGTCAGGCGCTCTAAAAGTCAAAGACGAGGACCAGCACAAGATCATGTTAGAAACGGTCCGTTACAAGAAGTGGAATGTGTATGCCAAAGCGCCATTTGGCGGACCAGAGCAGGTGTTGGAATATTTAGGTAGATATACGCACAAAGTAGCGATCAGCACGCATCGAATCAAAGAGATAACAGCAGAAACAATCACATTTCGGTACAAGGATTATCAGGACGGGCATAAGCAAAAAGAGATGACGCTGAGCCATGAGGAATTTTTGCGAAGGTTTGAGCAACACATCTTACCGAGAGGATTTGTAAAGATACGGCACAGTGGATTTTTGAGTCATCAGCACAAGGGCGCACGCATCAAAAGTATCTGCGAACAGTTGGCAATAGCACCACCACCTCGCAAGGTAAAGCTACCTGTACAGATATTGGCAGCGATGACGTATGGTGTGGATATCACGCTGTGCAGCGTATGTAATATCGGCAAATTGGAGCGCATAGCCACGTATGTGAATGTGTCGAAAACAGGCGTTGAATTGGTAAATATCGAAAATATGAGAAACCGAGGATCTCCTCAAAAAATACCAATACTAAAATGACAAAGAAAGAAACAAAACAGATCGGCAAAAGAAAGCAAAACACCTGCATTGTGGGTAAGGGCATCTATATGCCTGAAGGAAATCTAAACATTAAAATCGCTACAAAGAAAAGAAAGTTGACCTACAAAAAACCACGGTAAGGAGACTACAAAAGCTACAAAACCACCTACGTTCTAAAGCTGGTGTCGCTGAACAACGTATAGCAAAAAGCCCAGAGACTTCAAAGTTCTGGGCTTTTCTTTTTTATTTGGGCTTTCTTCTATACGTCATGATGTTGAACAAAACCTCCGGTAGCCTTCCGCACTAATCCGTAAATTTGCCATTCAATTTTAAAAATATTAGTTATGGCAACAAAAAAATCGTCGGAAGCATTAAGAACCAGCAAGTACCTTAATCGTGCCTGCGACAAAGTTACAGGATTTTCAGAATTATTAGTGCTCTGTCCACAAAAAAATCTTAATGAAATGTCGTTCTTTTTTCAAATCTCATCGTTAAAAATACTCGCCATAGTTACCACTATGCCTGTGTTTTCGCCTTGATCTTTAAAAAAACAACTTCCATTATTATTTAAGTCTTTTTATAGACAGAGCACTAGCAAGGTTCAGACGAAATATTTCAATTCTTGGGTGCAGCAAGCGGAAATTTGATAATTACAGTCGTCATGTTGCAGTTGTGGATCGTTTGCAATCAAACCAAGGAAAATAGGAAGAATACGGTAATACAGCCTATTTGCTTCTACATCTAAGAAAGAAGCTCGGGATTTCGCCTATTACTTATCCATAAAAACAAATCGATAAACCCATAAGGGAGACTATGTAGCCGGTTTCGTTCAACAGCGGTTTCATGGCTTGCACTTCGTGCGCCACGAAACCTTAGTTATTGGCAACTGGTGTTTGTTTTATCTCGTTTATTTGATTTTAATTTCTGCTTGCACGTCAAGTCTGAAACCATTTGTCCTTTCAAAAAAGGCTTTTCTTTCTGCTGTGTCAATTACTGTAAAATTTGGGTGCTTTCTGTTACACGCAAAAGCTTTTTTATAGCGAAAATTATAAAGGTCGTGATTTTCTGAAATTAACTTTATCGTGTTTTCTAATTGTCCCTTTGCATAGGAAATCCAACCGCCTGTGCTTTGTTTTTTCAACTCCACTAAATACAAACTTTCAGTAAAAGTTAACATGCCGTCACAAGAACTTTCTTTTTCCTTTGTTCCTGCTTTATAAACGATTGTGCAATTGTCTATGGCTGTAAATGAGATGTCAATTTTATCGTCATTTGTAACTTTTGCAATCCATTTTGTATCATCTGCTGTGTCTGTGTATGCTTTTGTTCCGTTTTGGTCATCACATACTCCAAACTGCCTTTCGTTTCTTGAAGATTCTTTACAGTTTGTTTCAAAAAAGTTCACACTCATAATTCTTGCTCAATTTCAAGTAAAGAATCAAAAAGCAAGTTGCTTTCCGCTAATGTTTTGTTTAGGAAATTTTTGTCGGAAGGTATTCCGTCAATAGTTTCTAATTTTTTAATGCTCCCATCTTTTTCGTCTAACTGATATACAACTACATTGTTAGCAGAAACCAATGAATCTTTTGGAACGAATTGATACAATTTGGTCAATAAAATATCTCTATTTGATGATTTTCTGATTTTATTATCCAAATATTCGGCTTGAATGGCAATGCTTAAATAATTGATAATATACGGACTGTGTGTCGTCAAAATTAGTTTGTTGCCTTTGTTCATTGCATTACATTTCAATAAACTTTGTAACATTTGCCATTGCGAAGTTGGGAAAAGATTTTGTTCGGGTTCTTCTACAATATTTATGAAAGCTGTCTTATTGAATTTTGCTGAAAGAACGGACAAGGCAACTCTTTTTTGTTCGTCAGTTAAGTTGTTGTTGTTCCAAATTTCTTCAACACCTTTTTTGAAACGTTGCATTTCATCACTGCTCATCGTTTCTTTGTTTGTTTCACTTTGTTTTTTTACAGATTTAGACAAATAACTAGAAACTAAATATAACGGAACAAGAGATTGAAAACCGCTTGATGCTTCGGTTAATTTCACTTTGTAGCCTTCTCCTTTTAGGTTCAAAGTGTCATTCAGTTTGTCGTATTCTACACCAACATTATTTATAGGTAGATTTTCCAAACCTTTCATTTCATTTTTTGCGTTATCAAACTCTGTCAGAAATTCCTTTAACGAATCAGATGAAAGTTTTAATTCCTTTGGCGTTTTAACGTAAGCAATAAAATTTCTTTCGGCAGGCACATACATAATTTGTGGAAGTGGGTACTCCTTGTTATGCACTTCGCTGATTGTCAAAGAGCCATTTTCATAAACAATAGAAAACGCATCTCCTTCATATTCAAGCACAGTTTTATCAACTCCATTTATTCTGAAGTAATTTTCAAGGCGATGATAGTTTAGATATTGGTTTTTAAGTTTGTTTTTTCGCTCAAACCATTTTTTATTGTAATCGCCTCTGACAAGAGCTTTTTCAATCCATGTAAAAGTAGAAATTAATTTTGCGACTGTGCTTTTACCCGCACCTTGATTGCCGATAAAAACAGTAACCTTTTTTATGTCAATCCAACCGTCATTGCTTGAAAAGCCTTCTTTGATTGGTCCAAAATTCTTTATTCTGATTCTGCTCATTTTTTTAAACGTGTATGGTGCGAATTTACAATTTTATATCCAATTATTTTGCTATAAGAGAGTAAATTATTGTAAGTCGATTCTGTCGTGGCGTATCGTGTACACTTGCTTCCAACTCACAAATATACGAAGGTTTCACAAATGCCAAAATTTTTTATTCCACTGTTTTTCAATATAATAATTTTTTTTATTAACTTGAGATATTTATAATACGAAGCTAGGAAGATATTTAAAATATTATGTTAGGTTTAATTCCAAATTTTATAGATTCTTACTTGTACGTCACTATAAAAAGGTGATTTGAATCCATGTTCATCCTGCTTAACGAATGAGGCATTTTTGCCAATCCATATCGATACCGCGATAATACTTTTTTATCGAAAAAGTAGATGTAAAAGAATTAGCGAGTATAGTGGAAGGATGGTTCTTGATAGTTTTATACCCACCTCGAGGCAAAACCATCTTCATGATTAAACAACTATTTTTTATATGACTTATTGGACGTATTGAATTTTTTTAGAAGCCTAATTGCTGTTTTTGAGTCCATAAAATTATAAATACAAGAAGTGAGCACAAAGTTCCGAACGGAAGATACCACAAGGTGAGCAAGGCATTGATAAGCCCAAAATTATAAGTCCAACTTGAGTTCGTCCACAGTCCATAAAGCCAAACGAGCCAAAGCAGCCCGAAAATGATAAAAAGTGGACCGAGTTTAAAAACATCGATACTTAACTTCTCCAATAAGATCGCCCAAGGTCCTGGTTTTTCGGGACCGATATACTTTCCTTGAAGCATCACATAAATCCCGTCTATAAGCATATATCCACCGTTTAAAAGCCCGAGTATGGTCAAAAGTATTTTCATTTTGTATGGATTTTTTGTTGAATCGAACTACTTTTTCTGTTATTTAACCTCAATCTCGTATTTATCAATAATGTTGTATTTTTTATTTTTTATGACAATCGTATAGCTTCCTTTTGTCAAGTAAAGTTCATTCGGTATATGGTTATCGGTAATCTCTATAATATCCGCTGGTATTCCATCATTATCAAATTCATTCATTCTGTACGCCAAAATGATCAAAGATTCGTTGTTTTTAATTTTAGATGGAGGTATGGTATATCCCTTCTTCCCATCTATAAGCCAATTAGGGCGATTATTAACGTATGTTGTAGGCGGATGTATAACGACTATATCTGTTTGATTTATATTCCCATTAAATACTTGTTCATTTTCATTGATCAATACAATCGGTTCATTTGTATTGTTGAGTTCGATAAATAGGTGGTTATTTTCGCTATTCGATCTTTCTAAAAACATAGTTTGGTCGATGGTTAAAGGATCTATTTTCATATACTCTTTTAACCTGCCTGCCATTGCTTTTTCCCACGCAGGATAGTCGTTTTCGTAGGCATGTGCAAAGCCACAGTGAATAAGAACTTTTCCGGCAGGGACACTTTCGATGAATTTTTGAATATTTTGGGCTTGTTCGATTTCCCGCTCTTTACCGTTTTTATTACTAGAAACTTCATAGCCAAAAAGGGTAAAACCAATGTCTAAAGCCTCCGAAAGTAAATTGCCGAATTCGGGTTCTTTGGTATAATAGCCGCTTTCTATTATGGGATATTTTCTTACATTGATGGTGCTGTCAAATAATGCTTCAAGTCCAAGATATCGGTAGCCATTGGCATATAATTCTTTCAAAAGGGATTTTGTGAATATGCGATGTTTGGGCATGTGATGCGCTTCGTTAATGATTACGATTTGCGCGTTTTTCGATTGCTTTATGATATAATCCTTGGCATTGACTTTTTTACTATTCATAAAAAATAAGCTGTCTTGCTCCGTAGTTTTGGGTTTTCTAACACCGTTTTTGTCCCAAATTTGAAGGACTTCTCGATAATAACCTGAAAAAGACAACGCCGTAGCACCTATCTGATATTTCCAAGGTACAGTATCTTTATCAATTTGAGATAAAATATCTTCAGAAAATCTATACAATTCGGAATCGGATTGCCCAATTGCGATAAAAGTGTATAAACAAAAAACTATGGTGATTGCTCTATTCATGGGTTTACTAGGTTTTTACCACTAAACTTCTTGTATGGTGGACACGACAAATTTACGAAGATTTTTGAAATCAAAGTCGTTTCGTGCCACTTTGCCAATGAGCTATTATAAGTTCTTTGCCATTTGCTGTCTGTGTCGGGTTGTGTATTGGTCAAAAAAATGAAAAGGAAGAAATATCAAAATTTGGAGTGGTATAGACGAGCTATTTACGTATTTTTTGTAAGTTTTTTGCGTTTGCCAATATTTGTAATGTACTTAACGGTGAGTGGGATTGTTATTAGAACTTGTCCGATATTTTCATTGCCGAAATAACCGCACCCTCCATATATCCTGCAAATGCTGTGGCGGTTTCTGTTCCCGAAAAATACAGCTTCCCGTTTAGATAGCTTTGCTGTAACAGCGGGTGTCCGTTGTTCTGGTGTGGTCTTTGGATAATTTGATTCCCTGCCAAAACAAATTCATCTGTCCAAACTTTATCGGAATAGGAAACCGGGTTCAAAATCTCTTTTCCCAAAAGTTCCGCTAATTGTCGCAGCACAAATTCTTTTCTTACTTCCTGAGAATAAGCCGACGCACCGCCACTAAGGAAACCGGTAAAACCAAATTTGTTTTCTTCAAAATTGGTGTGGTCGTACATTTCCATAATAATTCCTGCGTGACTGTACAGCATTCCCGAATAGCCGTTGTTCCGCCAAAAAGGTGCTGCATATTCCAATACAAATTTCAATGCACCCGACATCCACGTTTGAACGGTTGGCAGAATTTGGGTCAGATTATCAGGCAAATCGGGTGAGAATTTTATCTGTAAACCTGCCAATTGTGGTGGTATGCAAATGATTGCTTTATCTGCTTTGAAGTTGCTGCCGTTTGAAGTTTCTACTGATAATTCGTTTTCAACTTCTTTTAGGGCGGTAATTTTTGTGTTCAGCTTTATGTTTTCAGGAGACAATTTTTTAGCCAAAGTATCAATCAACATTTGTGTTCCTCCCGCCAATCGGTACGATGGGTTTTCGGCTTCCGGAACAAAGAATTTTTGAGGGGTTCAAATGATTTGGTTTGAAATAAGGATATGCCTTTTGAAAACTGCGGATATTTCTGCAAGCCCAATTCGTCAATCAAAGCCAGCAAATTCGGATGCATATCCGAAAACCAGGTGGCACCCAATTCCATAGGTGTTTCCAAATTCCCTTTTATGGTTTGTATTCTTCCGCCCAATCTGTCAGAAGCTTCCAAGATGGTCGCTTTTATATTTCTTTTCGACAACAGATAAGCTAACGTAAGCCCACTTAAACCGCCGCCAATAATGATAATTCTTTCGTTCATTTAATTGATTTTTTGTAAACACAAAAAGCCGTCGTGATTTTTGACAGCTTGTTATTCTTCTTAAAATATTGATTAAGCCACCGAATAAATCCGTACATCGGGGTTATCCTGCAAATAAGGTTTTAAAGCTACCACAACATCATTGTTGAACAACTCACTCGAAAGATAATTTTTGGCATCTTCTACACTTTCAAAACCGTGTAAAACCTGCACATCTTCGTCTCTGATTAAAAGTTCTTTGGATGTTGCTCCTTTGATTGTTTCTAAAAACGGTGTTTTGTATTTTGCATAAACACCACCTGCATTTGCCCTGTCTGCATCATTGATTTTCAGACTGATTTCTAAATATGCTTTTGCCATTTTATTAGATTTTTAATTGTTTAAAATTGATACTGCAAAGATCTGTATTACAGCAATTATAGGAAATGGACAAAAACGAAAATGAATGGTAATTTTAGGAAACGGACTTTGATTATTCCGAATTCGATACAATTAAAATTGACAGAAGCCAATAAATGCAATTTGGAAATCAAAGTTTTTATATCTTTTTTGTAAATTCGCCCTTACAGATTGATGTAAAATGGCAAAAAACAAAACAATACAAGTTGAGGGCAGAGAGATTGTAATTATTACTCAACAACAAGACGACTATATTTCGCTTACCGATATTGCGAAACATAAAAATGAAGAAGCCACAGGCTTGGTTATTTCGCATTGGTTGAGTACCCGATATACCGTTGAATTTATGGGCTTATGGGAGCAAATTCACAACCCGAATTTTAATGTTACTGAATTCCGTAACATTAAAAATGAAGCTGGGAGCAATGGTTATGTTCTATCATCAAAACAGTGGATTGGCAAAACCAATGCTATTGGAATTATATCAAAAACAGGCAGATATGGCGGTGGAACTTTTGCTCATAGAGATATAGCTTTTGAATTTGCCTCTTGGATTTCAGCAAGTTTCAAATTGTATCTAATCAAAGAATTTCAACGTTTAAAAGAAGAAGAAACGGACCGCTTGAAATTAGAGTGGAATTTACAACGGACATTAGCCAAAGTAAATTATCACATTCACACTGATGCAATCAAAGAAAATCTGATACCCAAAGAAATTACCAAACAACAGGCAAGTTTTGTTTATGCCAACGAAGCAGATTTGTTAAATGTGGCACTTTTCGGTATTACAGTCAAGGAATGGCGAGATAAAAATCAAGACAAAACGGGAAACATCAGAGATTATGCAACTTTGGAACAATTAGTTGTTTTGAGCAATATGGAACATTTTCGATAAGCGAGTGCAGAGTCAAAATAGTTTTTGAACTATGCCGAGCGAAGAAAATGAAGGCCATCGCCAAAGTATCAATGCTTTACTTATCCGACAAGGTTTAACACAAACCGAACGGCTGACACAACTCAATAAAGTTGCTATAACACAAATGAAATCTTTGCTTGAAAGCAATGCCATCAAGAAGTTGAAATAATAACCTTCCTAAACTCCGAAGGAGAAATTTCAGTATGCTTTTTGAAATACTTTACAAAGTAAGAAGGGTCGTCAAAACCCAAACGATAACCAATTTGATTTACATTCAAATCGGAATGAAGCAATAAACGCTGGGCTTCCAAAATAATACGCTCCTGTATCATAAGCGAAGGTGTTTTGTTCAACAGCTGATTCGTAAGGTCTGATAAGGTTCTTGTCGAAACTAACAATAAACGGGCATATTCAGAAACAGAAAATCCTTTGCTGTAATTTTCATCAATCAGATTGATAAATTTAATGAGTTGTATTCTCTTTTCGTCCAACACAAACGGAAGGTTGTTTTGTGTCTTTTCGCAGGATTGCTTTATGCGTTGTATTTGGATTAAAAAAGATTTTAGATAAGCCCGCAATAACTCTTCTTTTCCAAATTCATCCGCATTTTCAAACTCTCTCTCTATTTGTAAAATATATTCGTTCAAAATGGCTTCGGTTTCTTTTCCGACAGTGCAATGTGGCTGCTGATAAGGGTTATTGAACAAATTACATTTCAGGAAAAAGTCTGTTTCGCTTTCTTTTTGTACTAAAAACGCTTCATTAAAATGCAATAAAACACCCTCGTAATCGGTATTGTTATCGAAATAATGTACTTGGTTTTTTGCAATGAAAAACACAGTATTATCAGAAATGTTATATTCCTTGAAATCCACAAAGTGCTTTCCATTTCCCTTTCTGAACCAAACAATCTGATAATAGCTGTGAATATGCGGTTTGGTAGTTTCACCCTGATTTTTCGCTACATAACCATTCAGGTCGTGAATGGCAAACTGGGGCTTATCCGGCTGATGTCTGTTTAAGTGATATTCATTGATGATATTTTCCGTTGCCTTATTGTTCATTCAGGCAAAGTTACTAAAATGTTTTGGGCTTATCATTTTTTCTGTTAAGGGTAGCGTTTATTACTTTTTTAATTAGGCTACTGTCTGATTCGGTATTGATCTGTCGGTGTGAGCGGTCGTTTTGTCTTTCAGCTTTACTATGATATTCGAATCTAGTGCTCTTTCAACAAAAAAATCTTAATAAAGCGTCGTTCTTTTTTCAAATCTCATCGTTAAAAATACGCATCATAGTTACCACTATCTCTGCGTTTTTCGCCTTGATCTTTAAAAAAATAGCTTCCATTATAATTTAAGTCTT
>JAIXKS010000047.1:114883-117866 GCA_026928325.1 Chitinophagales bacterium
CAAATCTCATCGTTAAAAATACTCGTCATAGTTACCACTATGCCTGCGTTTTTTGCCTTGATCTTTAAAAAAATAACTTCCATTATAATTTAAGTCTTTTTATAGACAGAGCACTAGATTGCTGATAACATCTCCAGCTATGAGTAGTGTGTGGTTTAATCCTTAACTTTGCAAGGTTACGCCTAACTGAATATCTGCGAGGATTATCAAAAGTAGGCGATAAAAAGTAATTGCTTATAGCCAATGTTGAGGCGCTTTTTAAAATATCATTGAAAGTCCAATTCCATTTCCGGTTGATATTACTTCAAATTCAGGCTTAAATTTATAAAATGATGTCGAATTCAACGATGAATTATATAGTTCAACTGCTTCTTTTGCTTTTTTATTTGCACTTGAAGAAATTGGAATTCCAACTGCTATAAAACCAACTCCAATTCCTGCTAATGCCCAGTTTGCTTTGCCACCACCAATAGCGGTTCCAATTGGCCAACCTATTAGTCCGCCGCCTATGAATCCAATAATTGAAGCAAGCGTTTCATTCGATTGTGCTTTTTTGATTAAGTAGAACGCCTGTTTATTAGATTCCATAGTTTTGGCTAAATCTTTCATTGACAATTGATTTCCGTTTTGGGTGAATTTATATCCACTAAATACCTCTTCTATTTCAATTTTTTGACCATTACAAAAAGTTATTGTTGCTAAAGTAAAAATCAAGATTACAATTGTTTTCTGCATTTTTTTAAGTTTAAGTTGGTTTAATTACCACTAACCCACAAATATCCGAAAATATATAAATATCCCTAATTTTTTGGCAATTACCACAATCTTGATTTTTTCATTTCTTCTTCATCTGATTTTCTTTTAGGGTAAGTCAATTTTTGATCGTGTGTACTCGGCATGATGATATTATCAACGAGCCTCCATTATGTCGTGTAGATTGGAAGACGTCGGTCTTTTATGGTGAAATTATGTAAAAAAGGCTTTCCGAACCTGTATTTTCATTGGTTCATTTTATACCTTTGCAGCATGAAGGATATAGCAGAGTTATTAGCACGGATATTAATTGCCTTTGTTTTTATATATGAAGCCTTAGATGCAATTGTATTTTTTAATAAGACGAAGGCTACGATGACGGCGTATGGGATTACTTGGCATCAGGACTTGTTGCTCAAAGTGCTGATTGTGATTCTTTTGATTGGTGCTTTACTTGTGCTGATTGGTTATCATGCGCGTTTAGGATCGGGTTTGTTATTGTTATATTGGCTACCCTATACGCTGATTGTGTATTCATTTTGGGATGATGCTCCGGAATATAAACGGATTCATGCTATTTATTTTATGAGAAATCTTGCCATTATGGGTGGCTTACTACTATTAATCGCTAATGGAGCTGGTAGATTTAGTATCAAGCGGCTGATTTACATTATGAAATTACCTCGATAACCTTATTATTATAAGTCATAGTCGATTTTTACCAGATAAATCCGAGTATTGCGCTCACTTGGAACAATGATGCTGTTTGGTCCTGTTTGTATGGCGTCTCTGAAGCGAAGCTTTAGATTTTGATATTCGGTGCTCAACACGCTTTTGCGTTCAAAATTGCCGATAGGATCCAACACGTATTCAGACACTGTATTGTTGGTTTTGATTTCGTCGTTGTACAATAATCGCAACCTTGAAGGTGTCTGAAACAGGAAGTAGGAAGAATAAACGCCATTGTCATCTTGTGAAAACTGTTTTTTGTATAAAACCTTCTTCCAATGTTCCGTACCATCCGGATAAGTAGCCATCAATATGACATTTTCGTTGTAATAATCGACATATCCGGTTATAGGTAGGCCACTGTGAAATTGTGCCGGATTGGACATCTGGTTTCGACGAACAAACTCTTTGATCTGTTCTGCAAATAATATGACGCCGCCATCATAGCGGATCAGCATATCTTTTATTCGATAGTCACTGAGTTCTTTGGTTTTCTTGTTGATTTTTCCAGTTGCTTCGGAGATGAAATCTTGACTAAACTTGTTGATAATGATTTCCGAATCATCTGGGATTTTAGATGGCGGTATCGAAAACCCAAAATAACCAATGGCTGTGTCATCTCTACCATTGCTGACTAAACCACCTAATGCTAATCGATTGTTTTTTTCGTCATAATCGAGTTTGATCATGGTGATTTCTCCGATTTCTGGATTGAATGTTTTTAGGGTGGATTGTAGGTTCGGTTTGAAATGAATCAATTTAAAGCCCTTGCCTTTGTCTCGGCTCCAAAGCGAATTTTTGCGGGTAATTATAAAAACATCGCCTTGGTTGGTGAGCGTGATTTTTTCAAATTCCGAACGTAGATTGATGCCTTCTATTTGCAAGGTATGTTCATAGATGACATTGAGATTTTTATTATCGACCAATTGAAGCAATAATTGCTTTTCTAGTGGCGTGAAGAGTAAAACTTTAGATTTGTCTTGAGATACGATATATCTTGCACTGGTATTGGATTTCCTTTTGTCTCTTGTCGAGATGGTCAATGAATCTGCCAGCTCTACTTCGTGATCAAAGGCGATAACCCGAGTATAGAGATAGCCTTCATCCCTAAAGCTATAGTAAAAATTAAAGGTCGTGTCCATTGGGATTACAGCGATGGGCTGAATATTTTTCACCTCAAATTCGGGTTGCACTTCTCCGATAAATCTCAAGGACTCATCATAAACTTCAAATATCTGTTCGCTACCTCGATCATGGTAAAACATAGTATTACTACCTATATTGGGCAAAATATCGTAGTTGAAATTATTTCTTACCAGAATTTCACGCGAAACAGTTACTTTTTGCGCAGATAGCTGTCCTCCGATGATGATTAGCAGTATATATCCGATCCACTTCATACCTAAATCTTGGAAATTTGATTCAAATATAAGTATAATTTCAATAACTAGTGCTCCGTCCACAAAAATATCTTAATGAAATGTTGTTCTTTTTTCAAATC
>JAIXKS010000047.1:118048-171935 GCA_026928325.1 Chitinophagales bacterium
CATAGTTACCACTATGCCTGCGTTTTTTGCCTTGATCTTTAAAAAAAATAACTTCCATTATTATTTAAATCTTTTTATAGACAGAGCACTAATAAATTTTATAATATTATTGAGGAAGAATAAACAACTAATTCTCGATAAATCTGTTTAAAATACAAAATATCAAATCAGATATGATGTATCAACCTATTGTAGAATGTGTTCCGAATTTTAGTGAAGGTCGGGACATGAAGGTGATTAAACAAATTACAGACGAAATTGAATCTGTCGAAGGTGTTAGATTGCTGGATGTTGACCCTGGTAAAGCCACAAACCGTACGGTAGTGACCTTTGTTGGACATCCGGATGTCGTAATAGAAGCGGCTTATCGCGCCATTAAAAAGGCAGGAGAAGTGATAGATATGTCCAAACATAAGGGCGAACATCCTCGTATGGGTGCGACCGATGTATGTCCTTTGATCCCTATAGCTAATATTTCCATGGAAGAAACGGCGGCCTATGCCCATAAACTTGGACAGCGTGTCGGAAATGAACTTAATATTCCTATTTATATGTACGAATCCGCTGCAACACAACCGGAAAGGCGCAATTTGGCCAATATCCGAGCTGGTGAATATGAGGGATTTGCCACTAAGATTAAAGATGCCAAATGGAAACCAGATTATGGTGCCGCAGTTATGAATACACACGCTGGAGTGACAGCTATCGGTGCAAGAGATTTTCTTATTGCCTATAATATCAATCTCAATACGACCTCCGAAAGAAGAGCTAATTCAGTAGCTTTTGATGTCAGAGAAGTAGGTCGTGTCAAAACCAATGAGAAAGGCAAAAAAGTGCTAGATGAAAACGGTCAACCTATCAGAATACCCGGAGTGTGTAAGTCGGTAAAAGCAATCGGATGGTATATCGAAGAATATGGCGTAGCGCAGATATCGATGAACTTGACTAATATCAATGACACACCATTGCATATTGCATTTGATGAATGTTGTAAGAGTGCGACGGCTAGAGGAATGCGCGTTACCGGTTCAGAATTGGTCGGCTTAGTACCTAAATCCGTATTGGTCGATGCAGGAAAATACTTCCTCGAAAAGCAAAGACGTTCTGTAGGAATATCTGAAAGAGAATTAATCCATATTGCAGTAAGAACACTAGGATTGGACGAATTAGCGCCTTTCGATCCAGATAAAAAAGTGATAGAATACTTATTGGAAGATAAGTCGGCAAGACCACTTGCTTATAAGACCCTAACAGAATTTGCCGATTCGACCGCTTCAGAGACGCCTGTACCTGGTGGTGGTAGTGCCTCGGCTTATGTTGGTGTTTTGGGCGTTGCACTAGGAACCATGGTTGCCAATCTGAGTTCTCACAAGAAAGGATGGGATGATAAGATTACCTACTTTTCAGAATGGGCAGAAAAAGGTCAGGCCATTAAAGACAAATTATTGCGTTTAGTGGATGCTGATACGCAAGCTTATAATAAAATCATAGAAGCTATTCGCATGCCTAAAGCAACAGATGTTGAAAAACAATTGCGTAAAGAGGCACTCAATGCAGCTACGAAAGGCGCTATCGAAGCACCTATGGAAGTGATGCGAGTAAGTCTTTCGTCGATGGAATTAATCAAAGCCATGGCCACGCACGGCAATCCCAATTCTGTATCAGATGCCGGTGTAGGTGCCATCTGTGTTCGTACCGCTATCGAAGGCGCAGGTCTAAATGTTAAAATTAATTGCGTAGGTTTTGAAGATCAAGCCTATGTAGCCAATGCCAAGCAGCAAGTTGCGGACATGTTAGATCAAGCCAAGGTAATGGAACAAGAGATTTTGGCCATAGTCGAAAAACTAATGGAATGATACAATAATCAAGGGCTAAATTTTTCATGATATTAATAAAGCGTAAGCACTTCGGATTTTTTCTGAAGTGCTTTTTTTTTAGATATCTCATAAAATGAAGCCATCAGACTCATAAAAGTTTGCAACAAAAAGATAAAATAAACTATCATCTACGTTGAAGCAGCAACGGTTGGCTTGTACAAACATGCTTTAACAGAATCCAAATCCTCCTGACTATCCCCGATGACCATTAAAATGTCATTTTCTTCTAATTCGGTAGAACCGCCTGGTCGGATATAAGTTCCATTCCTATTGATCATGACTATAAATGCCGAATTAGGAAAACACAGATCGACAATCCTTTTATTGACTGCATAAAAATCGGGCTTGACGATGATTTCATTTAAAAAGGATTTAGGAAATTCAAATAATATTTTATCTGTTTCCGAAATCTGTTTCGAGGATTCAGGAAGGGCTACTTTGAGCCATTTCGCAACTATAGAAAGGGTCGTCCCTTGAATAAGCACGGATGTCACAGAGATAAAAAATACAATATTGAAGATCATATACGATTTGTCTATCCCGGCTAATAATGGATAGGTAGCAAATACAATGGGAACAGCACCACGAAGCCCAACCCAAGATATGTAGATGCGCCTATTGAGATCCATTTTAAAAAACATCAAACTGATAAAGACACTTAATGGTCGCCCTATAAAGATAAGGAATAGCGAAATCAAAAGGCCAATACCAATGTATGGTGTGATTTCTGAAGGAAATACTAAGAGGCCTAAGGTCAGGAATAGTATAATCTGCATCAACCAAGCCAATCCGTCGTACATCTGCATGATGGTTTTCTTTTGGATGAGGTCTTGATTACCAAGGAAAACCGCACATATATAGATTGCCAAGAAGCCATTTCCACCTATAAAGTCTGTCGCTGCAAAGGTGAAAAACATAAGGGCGATCATCAATACCGGATAAAGTCCTTCAAAGTCTAAGTCGATGCGATTGATTATCTTTTTGATTAACTTTCCAAAAGCCAACCCAGCGACACCACCTAGGATCATCTGCTTGAAAAACAGAGGGATAATAGAAGCTATGCTTTGATCTTGATTGATAACTAGAGTTAAAAATGCAATGGTCAGCACATAGGCCATGGGATCGTTGCTTCCGCTCTCTAGCTCTAATGTGGGTCGTAGATTGGATTTTAAGGCGAGACTTTTTGACCTCAAGATCGAGAAAACTGCGGCGACGTCGGTCGAGGACACAATAGATCCAAGCAACATACTTTCGTAAAATGTAAAATCGGTAACATAATACACAAAAGTCCCTAGCGAAAGCGCAGTTAACAATACACCCAATGTCGAGAGGATAAGCCCTTCTTTCAATATGGGTTTTACGGAGGTCCAATTTGTATCGAGTCCTCCCGAAAACAAGATAAAGTTGAGCGAAACTACGCCTATAAACTGTGCAATTTTGGGATCTTCAAACCGAATGCCACCGATACCTTCCGATCCTGCGAGCATCCCGATGCCTAGGAATAGCAATAGGGTAGGAACTCCAAATTTGTAAGAGGTTTTTCCAACAATAATACTTATAAATAGTAAAATCGAACCAACTAAAATTATATTCTCTATGGTTAAACTCATCGTGATGTTTTTCGTATGCTGATTGAACAGATTTTCACAAAATTAGGCAATTCTTTCTAAAATTCTATTTTTGAAGGATAAAATAATAAATGTTTGTCATGATTTTGATAGATGCAGTAATTGATAGCGAAATCACCAATTCAACTTTGCAGAATCCCATATTCGCACTTCACGCTTCTAGTGGGCTAATATATTTTTTTGTTTTAGTCTCTGTTAGCTTTATCGTCAAATGGATTGGGATGTATTAATCCTACTTTGTTTTAATTTAATGAAGTAAAATTAAGACAAAGTATATACAGAGCTTTTCGAAATTTAAAACGCACAAAATAGCATGCTTATAAAATGATCATTGGTTTTGAATCGCTTGGTGCATCGGTCAGAATCGCATTTTTTGACTTCTTTTGTAATAATGGAATCATCGATTAATGAAATCAGCTGTACGAAACCAGATTTTGTCAAAAAATGATTACTTTTGCTCATCGTAAAAATGTTTTGCAACACAAAGTTACGATAAAATAAACATAAAAATATAGCGTTTCGCTTTAAGATTTTCCTGTACCAGAAATCGACCAAATTTCAAATACCACAGGAAAGTAAAAGTGGAAACGCCTACGAAAAAGCGTGGGCTTTCCTTTTTGCTTTGTGGTATGGGTTCTTGGTCGGATCTCTGTAACGAGTAGAAGGATAAAGTTCACGCTTTTTCTATTGTATCTATACTGAGATATCACAGTTTATGATAGAGCGTTTTCAGCTACGCTTGGAGTATTTGCTTGGCCGGCGATACCACAGACCCAAGGCTGACGGGATATGACCCTTACCCGGCTGATTCACGTGTGTGAGGAGGCGATTAAAAAGAGAGGGTGTTTTGTAAATTTTTTAATATCATGTTAAAGTTAGATAATTTTTGTAAAAAAGGAAGAGAGGAATCATTATTTCTTAATAAGCTAGACGACATAGTTGGAGGCAGGCCTGGTGCTACTGGAGACACGGACTGTACTTCTCCAAAGCCACCTGATAATCTCTCAGACTGTACGGATGGTGGTACAATGTATATAGAAGACTCTGAACCTACAAGTGTTAATGATGATTGTGGTTATATGTAGTCATTTGAGAGGAAGAATAGTATTATTTTTCCTCTTAATTACATTATCGGGATTTGGGCAAGTAAATCTTAGGGATTATGTATTGGATTCTTTATTCCCACAATTAGATTACAATTATCCTTCTGTAAGAGATTTTTATCTTAGCTTAGATGTTCACTCAGATTTTGATCCTAAGGAAATGGAAACTCTACTGATTTATGCACTTAGAAATAATGATACGACATTTTTTCTCAATACGCTCGCTGTTTTCCAAGAGAAGTATGGATTGACGATATCCTTAGACCATAACATAGAACTGTATAACGAAGTATTTAGAAAGAGTCTATCAGACAAAAAAAGCGTACTGAAAGATGCGAAAACTCTATTTTATGCGAAAAATAACAGAGCCAGATTTGTCAACGACATGTTAGATAAAGCGTATAATCTGGACCAGATTTATCGTACTTATTATACTCTCTACAGAAACCCTGTACACAACAATGAGATAATAATTAATACGTTAGATAGCGTGCTCTATATGATAGATAACATAAATTTTTTAATTCTCAATCATTACTGTGTTACTAACAAAGTAATGATTAATAATTTTGACTTTGGCAATAGCAGCCATGAACGTTTTCAGTTTATATTGGCGCATAGGCTAAGACATAAAGATAAGGATTTTGTGCCATTATTTGAGCTTTTAAACGTAAATGGCGTAAACGCTTATATCCAGAACAAGATAAATAGCTCCGTCTTTAAAATGTTTGATAAGATTATGAATGATGCATACGGATTTCAAGTGTTTGGATTTATGAAAAACGTGCCTGTAAACAAAGATTTTAGTACAAATATAAAAGGACCTTATTATAAATGATTTTAATTGTATCATCCGAAGAAGATAATTCAACCAGCGAGGTAATTGATTGGATTTATTTTTTTAATTTTAAGTTTTTGCGCATTTCCAGTAAAGACATAATTACAATAAAAGAAATAGAATTAGGTTGCAATGATGAAATATGTTTTACTATTAATGATAAAGTGTACAACTTAAGCGAATTTAAATGCTTTTGGTACAGACGGAGCAACTTTACCTTTAAATTTGATAATTATATTTTTCAACAAATAATTTGACTTTAGACAACGAAATTAGAAATCATCTTAAAAAAGAGCAGTCCATTTTACTTGAATATTTTTTATATAAGCTTAAGAACATATGTATAAATCACCCTGTTGAAAATATGCTTAGTAAAATAGAAGTTTTAAATCGCTGTAGAGTACACAACATTAAATTTCCCGATACGATAATTACAACATCAAAAAAATCAGCATCGATCTTTTTTGATAGATACAAAAAGATTATCACTAAAAATATTACACAGGGGGTATTTATTTTTGAACAAAATTTTAATTACGCAATGACTCAAATTGTATTACGGAGCGATTTAGATAAATTAGGAGACTATTTCTATCCTACTATGTTTCAACAATATATACCTAAACTGTTTGATATAAGAGTTTTTTTTCTTGATAAGATTTTTTATAGTTGCTTGATTCTGTCTCAAAAAGATAAAAAAACAAGGATTGATTTTAGGAACTATAACAAAGAAAGGCCAAATCGTATTATTAAGTTTGATTTACCGGATTATTTGAAAAAGAATCTGGTATTATTGCTCGAAGAACTAAACTTAAAATCCGATTCTATAGATTTAGTTATGGATAAGAATGGGTGCTTCTATTTTCTGGAAGTAAACCTGGTTGGACAATTTGGCATGACAACATTCCCTAAAAACTATCAATTAGAATGTGAAATAGCAAAATATTTAAAAAATGAGAATGATAAAATTAATACCAGAAATTAAAGATAAAATTCCATACTTTTATCAAACATTGACTTTTACTAAGGAAAAAATAAATATGTATAAACGTTGTTATCGGGTAGCTGACTTCAAATATTATAATAGTGGTCTTTCAAAATGTCATGGATTTTATACGCCAATTTCAAAATTAATGCTAATAGTATGTGCTTTATTTATATTTTCCTGTAAACCAAATGATCTTGATCGATTGAGGGTTTGCTCGGACAACTTTCATTATGATAGTGAAAAAGTCTATGGTTATATTGTTGATGATAATGGGAAAGGAGACAGTATCATGATAGATGAAATAAAGTTGAGTAATAATATATATAAATCATGCAGGAGCTTCATATATGAGGTGAACTTTCAACATGAAGATATTTTAATGGTAGATACAGTTGAACTATTGATAACCGGAAATGAATTCAAATCTTCAGATCTTCAAAGAGAAATATTGTATATTTCTCAAAATTTTTATGGAAATAAGAAGAAAATTGAAACTACTCTATCAAGTTATGGTGTAAATAAATCAAATTTTTTACGTCAATTTGATAAAACAGGGCTAAAAGAAAGGGAAGATGAGATTTGGTTGCATCCGATGCGGCACAACCAATATTGCATCAATGAAACAGCTCCATTTCCAATGATTAAATACCCGCTTAGAATCGGTAATTATTGGTCAGCAAGTATTAAAACTTTTGAACCTTGGGAAGTTTGGAATGATTTAAATATTCACTCTGAATATAAGATAACAGATACAATATACTTTGATTATTCAGTAACTGAAAAGATAAAGTGCTGGAAAATAGATGCTTATTCAGAGTATGACGAAACTATAAATCATGTTGTTTTTTACTTTAATGAAAATAAAGGTTTCGTAAAGATAGATCAAAAATTTCAAAATGGAATAAAAATGAATATATTACTACTTAGCGTAAATGATTTATAAGAGAAATATACTTTAGTTGAGTATCTTCTTGTATATTAGTTAGAGGAAAAAGAATTTTATAATTCAGAATCTTGAGCGTGAGACAATACACCGCATCAGCGAAGATTTATATAAAATACTAAAAAGAATAAATGGCAAGCTAATACTTGAAATGTATCCATCCGACCAACCGCATCTTGGTAATAAATCCATTGTCATTTACTTTTGCTGCAAAAAGTAATTATGACAAAGCGAGAGCAAATGACAAGATTGGTTGAAGAATTCAACCGGAGCGGACTCACCCAAAGAGCATTTTGCAATCAAAAGCAAATTATTCAATCCACTTTTCAATACTGACATCTTAAGCTAAAACGAGAGCATCAGCAATCAACCAATTTTTATCCGGTGGATTTTGACTCAGATGCTACACCCGGGAGCATTGAGGTATGCTATCCTAATGGTATAAAAATCCGTATGAATCGTTTTAATCTCTGCTACATCAAGCAATTGGTATCATTGAGCCGTGTTTAGTCTAAGTTCGTCATATCATTATTTTTTATACGGCAGCAGTTGTGATATGAGCAAAGAGAATTTGAAAGAGTATTGGATAATGATAAATCCAGAGCACAAACAGCTCTGAGTTATATAGGAGAGTTATACAAAGTAGAAAGACAAGCCAGAGAAGATGGAGCAAACTGCGATCAACGTAAGCGACTACGCCTTGATAAGTCATTACCAATTATAACAGCGTTTGGCAAGTGGCTTTATCAAGAAATACAAACCGGAGAGGTTTTGCCCAAAAGTCAGATAGGTAAGGCTTTTGGTTATACACTCAATAGATGGGAGAAGCTAAGTGCCTATTTATACGATGGCTTATTAGAGATAGACAATAACCTGATAGAAAATCAGATTAGACCGATTGCCATCGGAAGAAAGAACTATCTGTTTGCCGGCTCACATAAAGGAGCACAGAGAGCAGCCAGTATTTATTCCTTCTTTGCCATCTGCAAACTACATGAAGTCAATCCCTATGAATGGCTTAAATATGTCTTCGACAATATTGAACAAACCAAAGTCTCCAACTTAGAAAAACTCTACCCACAAAATTATAAAGTTATGATGGCAACAACCACTGAAACAGCTTAGATGTACTTAGACGGGTGGATACGACAGAGCACTAGATTCAAATCACCACCTCAACTTTGCAGAATCCCATATTCGCACTTCAAGCTTCTAGTGAGCTAATGTGTTTTTTTGTTTTAGTCTCTGTTAGCTTTGTCGTCAAATGGATTGGGATGTATTAAATAATGCCTAAAAGGCCTTCATTTCGATGCTTTCGTAGTGCATTGATGGTATGTTTTATTGCTTTCTGTGTAAATTTTATTAATTTTGCAACTGTTTTGAGCTTCATATCAATAATAATGGCCGAACGGGAATTTAGAATGGCTATTTGACCACGTGAATGTAGCATGTTTTTTTAAAGAACGGCCTAAAAAAATACAAAATGTATAAAGGTTGTTATCTGAATGAAGCACGAATGAAGTAGGATTAATTTACTTAAATTTTTTTATAAAAATAATAAAAGATGGATACATCATTTTTAAAAGAACTCAACCTGCATCCTAAGAATGAAGGTACTTGGACAGGACGACAATCATTGCCTTCAGATTCTTATATCGATTCTTATTCTCCTGTTGATGGCGCACTCATAGGTAGTGTTAGCCAAACCACGAAGGAGCAATATGAAGCGGTAGTTACAAAGGCACAAGAAGCTTTTATAACTTGGCGAGAGGTTCCGGCACCTAAAAGAGGTGAAATCGTCCGACTATATGGTGAAGCATTGAGAAAACATAAAGATGCATTGGGTAGGTTAGTCTCTTATGAGATGGGTAAATCCCTCCAAGAAGGCTATGGCGAAGTTCAGGAAATGATTGATTTATGTGACTTAGCAGTAGGCCTTTCTAGACAATTATATGGACTAACGATGCAATCTGAACGTCCCGCACACCGGATGTATGAACAATGGCATCCACTAGGTATTGTCGGAATCATTACGGCATTTAACTTCCCGGTGGCTGTGTGGTCTTGGAATTCTATGATAGCTTTGGTTTGTGGCGACGTGTGTATATGGAAGTCTAGTGAAAAAGTGCCACTCTGTGCTATCGCTTGCCAAAATTTATTGCATAAAATATTAGAGGAAAATAATGTGCCGGAAGGCGTAAACAGCATCATTACGGGTGACTATAAAGTAGGAGAGTGGATGACCAAAGACAAGAGAGTTGCTCTTATTTCCGCTACGGGAAGTACGCGAATGGGTAAAATCGTCGGTGCTACTGTTGCAGAGCGTCTTGGAAAAAGTTTATTGGAATTGGGTGGTAATAATGCCATTATCGTTACGCCAACAGCCGATCTCAATCTGGTGCTGATTGGTGCCGTATTTGGTGCAGTAGGTACTTGTGGGCAGAGATGTACATCAACTAGAAGATTGATTGTGCATGCCGATGTTTATGAAGAAGTCAAGGCTAAATTAATCAAGGCTTATGGACAAGTGCGCATTGGTAATCCATTAGATCCTGATATGCATGTTGGTCCGCTCATTGACACCATGGCTGTGGATAATTATCTAAATGCTTTGGCGGCAGCAAAAGAGCAAGGCGCCAAGATTTTGGTTGAAGGTGGCGTACTTTCAGGTAAGGGCTACGAAACAGGTTGCTATGTCAAGCCTTGTGTCGTGGAAGCTGAAAATCATATGCCGATTGTCCAGCATGAAACCTTTGCACCGATTTTATACCTTATCAAATACGAAGGAGGTGTAGAGAATGCCATTCAACTTCAAAATGATGTGCCTCAAGGGTTGTCTTCGGCTATTATGACGAATAATTTAAGAGATGCTGAAAGATTTTTATCGGCAGCAGGGTCTGATTGCGGTATCGCTAATGTAAATATTGGAACCAGTGGTGCTGAAATCGGTGGTGCTTTCGGAGGAGAAAAAGATACCGGAGGCGGAAGAGAATCTGGATCAGACTCTTGGAAAGCATACATGCGCCGACAGACCAATACAATCAATTACAGTACGCAGATTCCATTGGCTCAAGGAATAAAATTTGATTTGTAATTGAATTGTGTTTAAATGAATAGACGAGTGCTCTGTTTATGTAAGACAATGCATGAAGATAGCTTTTGCTTGGATGATGGTGAGATGGCTACTTAAAAGATGATTTTGTTTAATGGATAGAGCACTCGTTAAGACAATATAGAAGAAGCAGCGGAGAAGCTTCTTTTTCTTAATCCGAATGATATGTTTGAACTAACCTCTATTAAGTCTGAACCTAAAGTGGTATGTACCCATTGTGGGGATGAATGCCCTAAGAATCACCCGGTTTTAGACGATAAGGATTTTTGTTGCAATGGGTGTCAAGTGATATATACCGTATTGCAAGACAATGGTCTTGGAGATTATTATAGTTTTCAAGTTACGCCAGGCGTTAGTCAGCAGTGGGCACGAAAAAATAATTATGCCTTTTTGGATGAAGAAAGTGTCGTCAGTAGCTTGCTTGAATTTAGAGAGCAAAATTTAGCAAAAATAAGTTTTTCTTTGCCACAAATACATTGTGCTTCTTGCTTATGGTTACTAGAGAATATCAATAAATTATTGCCGGGCATTATTCATTCTCGAGTTAATTTCCTAGCAAAAACAGCAACCATAACATTCAATCCGGAAATGGTCTCCTTGAGAAAGGTTGTCGAACAATTGGCAGCTATAGGTTATCCGCCGGAATTGAACATGCAAAAGCTAGCCGATAAGCCAGCCATGAATCAAGATAGAAGCCTGTTCTACAAACTCGGACTGGCTGGATTTGCCTTTGGCAACATTATGCTGCTTAGTTTTCCTGAATATCTGGGATTCGAAAAGGCTTCCGTTAAGTTTTATCTCGGGTATATGAATATAATACTCGCTTTGCCGGTATTGTTGTATAGCGGATTCGACTATCTTCGTTCGGCCTGGTGGACCGTGCGGATGAAGCAGATAAATATAGATATTCCGATAGCGGTTGGCATGTTGACCTTGTTTTTTAGGAGTGTCTATGAGATTGTAACTGCTACAGGTGAAGGATATTTGGATAGCTTAGCCGGATTTGTTTTTTTCCTTTTAATAGGAAAATGGTTTCAGCATTATACTTTTTATTCGATTACCTTCGATCGGAATTATAAATCGTATTTTCCGATTTCTACCCTTGTAAAGGTTGGTGACAATTGGCAGTCAAAGACCTTGGATAAGATTGATGCCGGCGATATGGTGATGGTCAAAAACGAGGAGATTATCCCTGTGGATTCGATCCTCATGAGTAGTGAAGCTGTTGTAGATTATAGCTTTGTAACAGGAGAATCCGATCGCATCAGGAAGAAAAAAGGCGAAAAAATCTTTGCAGGTGGTAAGAATATCGGTGCCAATATCCAGGCTCAAGCCTTAAAGCGTGTTGATCAATCCTATTTGACAAAACTATGGGATGAAGATTCTTTTAAGATCGACAAGGATACAAAGACACAGACCATTATAGACACCATAGGTCGATATTTTACGATTACGGTGATGAGTATTGCGGTCTTAACCTTGATTTATTGGCTGATTGTGGATGAATCTCTAGCTTTCAATGCTTTTACAGCCGTGCTGATTGTAGCTTGCCCGTGTGCATTGGCTTTAGCTATGCCATTTAGTTACGGAAATATCCTGCGCATCTTAGGGAGAAATCACTTCTATCTCAAAAATGTCCAAGTCATAGATCGCATTCAACATATAGATGAGATTATATTTGATAAGACAGGGACGATAACAGATCATGTAAATATCCACGTTACCAATACGGGCAGATCCTTATCCGAAAGGGAGGCTTACCTTATAAAAACGGCAGTATTTCAGTCCAATCATCCACTCAGTAAAGCGATTTTTAATAATTTCGATGCACCTTATTCTGTGGATGTGACGGAATTTACGGAGGTCACAGGTCAAGGTACGATTACGGTATTGGAAGGACATACGATTAAAATCGGTTCCGCAGCCTTCATGAATCAACCTCAGCAGGAGGATCAAAAGGGCGTGTATATTGCAATTGATGACCAAATGATAACCTGGTTTAGCGTCGAACATCAACTTAGAGAAGGTGTAGAACAGTTGGTCAATACGCTTGGTAATACCTATGCAATTACGATACTATCCGGAGATAATAATCGGGAAGAAGCAAGGCTAAAATCGTTTTTTCCTGAAAAGAGTCAAATGATTTTCAATCAAACGCCCATGGATAAGCTAAATTATATCAAGCAAAGACAGGCAGCAGGTCATCAAGTACTGATGATCGGAGATGGGCTTAATGATGCTGGAGCTTTGATGCAAAGTGATGTAGGAATCGTGGTTTCCGAAGCGTCAAATAATTTCACTCCTGCTTGTGATGCTATCTTGGGCGCCAATGCTTTTCACCGACTGTTGAAGTATTTGACAAAGCTCAATCAAGCAAGAAATCTCATTAAAGGTGCATTTATGCTAGCCTTTATTTATAACGTTATCGGATTGTACTTCGCTGTTCGAGGAGAATTATCTCCAATTGTTGCCGCCATATTGATGCCGGTAAGTTCCATAACCGTCATGATTTATGGCCTATTGTCCAGCACGTGGCTCTTTAGAGATATTGATCGCCTATGATGGTGCATTTGACAGGAATACACCATTTGCCGAAAGGCCATTATAGACTTGAATAAAGGTTAAATCTTTTTTCTGCCTTGTATCATGCAAGATTAGTATTTGTATAAAAAGCTATATTTTATTTATTTGAATATTATGTTTTAAGTAATTACCGGATTAAATGATATTTTGCATAATTCTAACAATAGTAAAATTATACCTATAGTTGAAAGGTTAATCAACAAGATACTTATAACATTTTGTGTTATTCATCGCAAAAATCTATTTCTTCAAGAAAAAACGGCCTTAGCGGATCAGCCGTTAAGAAATCATGGAATAAAAACGTTAAAAATTTAAAACTGTTTGAGCCTATTTTTAGTAAATCGAGAGAAAAAGACCAAGTTGGCGAAAAAGCCAGACCGTTGCTGGTCACATCAGGGCGAGTTTTTTAAATTTAGTTTTTATGCAATGATTTTAGGTTGAGTCGGTACAGCCTTGACTTTTTGTTTCTTTTGTGTCAAGACAAAAGAAAAATAAGTTTGAAGTTACCGCTTATGATTAGATATAAAAATAAAAGTTAAATTAGCAAAGTATTTTACAATTCCTACTTATGATATATCTTTCTTGTCATTACTTATAAATTTATAGTTAATGATGCTGGAGCTTTGATGTAAAGTGATGTAGGAATCGTGGTTTCCGAAGCGTCAAATAATTTTACTCCTGCTTGTGATGCTATCTTGGGCGCCAATGCTTTTCACCGACTGTTGAAGTATTTGACAAAGCTCAATCAAGCAAGAAATCTCATTAAAGGTGCATTTATGCTAGCCTTTATTTATAACGTTATCGGATTGTACTTCGCTGTTCGAGGAGAATTATCTCCAATTGTTGCCGCCATATTGATGCCGGTAAGTTCCATAACCGTCATGATTTATGGCCTATTGTCCAGCACGTGGCTCTTTAGAGATATTGATCGCCTATGATGGTGCATTTGACAGGAATACACCATTTGCCGAAAGGCCATTATAGACTTGAATAAAGGTTAAATCTTTAGGAATCGCTTTTACTTCTTGTTCTTTTTTCTTTTGTAAATAAATAAACCTATGCCGACTACAATCAAAACTGGCCATAACGTAAATATACCCACGATGACATTCAGCATAAAACTCCAACCATGGTCCAAAGCCTTAATCAGCCGTTGCATAAAATTGTCCTTCTGAGGAGGATTATACACAAAGTCTTTAGGTTGGTAAAGCTTGATGTTTAAGGTGCTGAACGCTACTTGATCCCCTAGATATTTCAAGCGGCCATTTGTGCTTTCTATTTCTTCTTGAAGGATGCGAATATTCCTTTCGATTTCTAAGATGTCCTTGATATTGGTGGCCTTGCTGAGGATTTCTCTATATCGTTTGAGGTAGGCTTCTTTGCTAGCAAGTCGGCTTTGGAGATCCACATATTCTTCCGTAACGTCTCGAGCAGTGATGTTTTTATACTCTATTTCATCGGTGCCTTGTTGTACGCCGGCGATGAGTGCATCGAAATTGGATGAAGGAATCCGAATTTTTATATCGTACCTGATATTGTTTGTTCCGTTTTCTAGTACATCTTGTTCGTAGTAGCCGTGCAACACTTTGATAAGACTGTCAATCCTTGACTTGCTAGATTCGATGTTTTTTGATTTGATGGTCATGGAGCCATCGCGGATAATCTTCTTTTTGTCGTACTGTGTTGGATTGGGATTGTCCTTCAAGTCAGAAATGTCGGTATTGATAGCGTCATCAACATGGGAAGGTTCTATAGGTGCAATTTCGTCGAGGTAGTCTCGATCATAACTTTTTGCATTTAGTTGAGACCTATAATTAGCACCTGGCGAAGCCTCCACAATCGTACTCTCAAAATCTTGACTTTCGTAGTCGTTGTGGTTTTTGCAGCTTATCGCAATGGTAACCCATAAAATCATAATCAGGTAAATACTCCAGTTTTTATTAATTTTTTGCATGGTAATATTTTTTTAGTAGTGCTCTGTCCAAAAAAGACTTAAATCATAATGGAAGCTATTTTTTTTTAAGATCAAGGCAAAAACGCAACAATAGTGGTAACTATGACGCGTATTTTTAACGATGAGATTTGAAAAAAGAACAACATTTCATTAAGATCCTTTTGTTGATAGAGCACTAGGTTAAAATATAAGGTTTGTCTTTGAATATTAGACGAGCATGGGGGCAGAATGGTTGTAAACGGCAGTATTTTTTTTGAATAATTTCTCAAATAGAAAAACGAATCATTTGAAAAATATCGGTAGGTTGTAGGTAAAGCCTAAAATGCAATCAAGATGTAGTTGTAGTCAAGACTGAATTATGGACATAAAAAAAACGCTAACATTCGTAACTATCGAATATTAGCGTTTCTTAAATTTAGGCGGTCTGGACGGGACTCGAACCCGCGACCCCATGCGTGACAGGCATGTATTCTAACCAACTGAACTACCAGACCTAAGTGCTCTTCTTCAAAAGCGACGCAAAGATATAAGTTCTTTTTTAGTTTCAAAATTCTTTTGTTAAAAAAATAGATATTTTTTTTATTTTTTTCTTTTTTGCCTATTTAACCATAGGATTCACTATTTTTGTATGTTAAATTATATTGGTATATCTATGATTTTGAGATAAGTCTATATATAGCCGTTGCTTTTTGCCTGACCTAGCCATTGAGTACCTATATGACATTGTCGAAAAAATGTATATATTAATTATTATCATTTAGTTATTTAACCTATTTCTAAAAACCAAACTTATACAAAACATGGTATATTTAGACTTCGAAAAACCCTTAGAAAGCCTTTATGAGCAGATGGATAAATTAAAGGAAGTAGAGGAAGAAGGGACAATAGATGTGTCTGAAAGTATAAAAGAACTCGAAAAGAAGATTCAGCATACCAAAAAGGAAATTTATTCAAATCTTACCGGATGGCAGCGGGTTCAGTTGTCAAGACATCCTGAGCGACCTTATACATTGTTTTACATCGAACAAATGTGTAAAAAATTTACAGAGCTTCATGGTGACCGCTATTATGCAGATGATAAGGCGATCGTAGGCGGTCTTGCCAAGATAGACAATTATTCTGTGATGATTATTGGCCACCAAAAGGGAACGAACACCAAGAGCCGACAATATCGAAATTTTGGTATGGCCAACCCGGATGGATATAGAAAGGCACTGCGCCTGATGAAGATGGCCGAGCGATTTAATATTCCAGTGATAAGCTTGATTGATACACCGGGTGCCTATCCTGGTCTTGAAGCTGAGGAGCGTGGACAGGCAGAGGCAATAGCCAAAAATCTTTTTGAAATGGCGCAGTTGCGCGTACCGATTCTTTGCTATGTCATCGGTGAAGGTGCTTCCGGTGGTGCCTTGGGAATAGGTGTAGGTGATAAAGTTTTTATGCTCGAAAATACATGGTACACCGTTATTTCTCCTGAATCTTGTTCGTCCATCCTTTGGAGGAGTTGGGATCATAAGGAGGAAGCCGCAGAAGCGCTCAAGTTGACACCTGAGCATATGTTGAGTTTTGGATTGATCGACGATATCGTCAAAGAACCACTCGGAGGCGCTCATGTGGATCCTGAAAAAATGGCCAAATCATTGAAATCTCATATTAAGGCAGAATTAGCCGAATTGATACAGCTTGATCCAGACGAAAGAGTACGGATGCGTATCGATAAATATGATAATATGGGTAAGTTTCAAATCGTAGAATAATACCTAAAAAGAATGCTTAAAAGTCTTAGGAAATGGATGTTTTATCGATCTTTTAACCTAGCTGATCAGGCTAAGAAGCCCGCAAACATTCAGGTGAATCCTATGCGATCGGTTTGTATTCTTTTCGATGGATCTGAAGAAGAACAAAGAAAAAGAGTTCATCAGTTTAAAAAGATGATGTCTCAAGAGGGTAGAAGCGAGGTAAAATCGCTGGCCTTTGTCAACAACAGGCTTCCTTTGGATAATGTCGATTATGCTGCTTATAATTTGAAAGATATCAATTGGTATGGTATTCCGTCAGGAGAACGCGTACAGACTTTTATTAAATATGATTTTGACTTGATGATCGTCTTGTGTAAAAAAATGCTTCCACATTACGAGTATATTATAGCACATAGCGGCGCACATTTTAAAGTAGGGCCAGACATCACAAGAGCTGAAAAATATTTTGACCTTATAGTCGATTTGCCGAAGTCCATGGATACCGGTTTGTTAATCAATAATATTATACAGGCAGTCAATTTGGTTGCCGTAAAAAATAAAACCTAAAATATGAAAGATCAACGGTTTATAGGAACTGGTGTGGCCATCATCACGCCTTTTAAAAATGGCGAAATTGATTATACAGCATTTGGCCATGTCATCGATCATGTTATCCATGGCGGTGTTAATTATATTGTTGCCCTAGGTTCTACAGGAGAAGCGGCTACTTTGAGTTTGCAAGAAGAACGCGCCGTGCTAGATTTTTGTATTCAACATATCGGAAATAGAGTTCCATTGGTTGCCGGTAATTTTGGAGGTAACAATACCCACTTGCTTGTAGAAAAGCTAAAATCCTATAATTTTGAGGGTATTTCTGCTGTTTTATCGTCAAGTCCGGCCTATGTGAAGCCGACTCAAGAAGGGATATTTCAGCATTATAAAGCTATGGTTGACGTAAGTCCGGTTCCTATTATTCTATATAATGTGCCGGGAAGAACACATTCGAATATGACCTGGCAGACCACAGTAAGATTGGCCGAATATAGCAAAGGATTTGTGGGTATCAAGGAAGCGTCTGGTGATTTAATTCAAACGATTAACATCATCAAAAACAAGCCGGAACACTTTATTGTGACCTCTGGAGATGACTATGTAGCCCTGCCGATGGCCTTAGTTGGCTGTGATGGTGTCATTTCTGTAATAGCCAATGCACTCCCAAGAGCATTTAGTCAAATGATGAATTTTGCGTTAGACAGAGACGTTTATGCAGCGAATCAACTCAATATGAAAACGTATGATTTGCACCAATGGCTCTACGTCGAAGGTAATCCGGTAGGAATCAAGGCGGCAATGGAAATTTTAGGACTTTGTACCAGAGAAGTACGTCTGCCTCTATCTCCGATGACGGATACTAATTACAAAAAACTCAATGAATCCTTGGCTTCGACCATAGAAGATTTGAAACATTAGGTGATTTTAGGATTGCTGAATTGGTAGCGTTGTTGGTTTGTTTTGACCTTTTAAAATTCAATACAAATCCTTGAGGATGATTTCTTTTTTCAGTATTTCCTGGCCTCGTTGTAGCTTGAGTTTTACTTTTTTACCTGTTTTTTGACTCATCAGAGCGTTGATTTTTTTTAGAGTAAACCATTTGTAGGAAAAACCATTGATTTTCAAGATGATGTCGTTTTCTTGGATGCCTGCCATTGCTGCGGGAGAATGCTCGTTAACGTGTTTGATATAGTATTGATTTAGATTTTCCCCATAGGCATAAATCGTAAGGCCACTTTTGTCATATTCAAAGGGTTTTTTATATTGTTTGGTGGCTTTTAGGTATAGTTTTTTGTTGGGATAATCCAAAATCACGTCAAATCGCTCTAAAATCAGATTACCTATAAGGCCAAACCGCACTATTTTTTCATGTTTTAATGCGGCAGCACTGAGCCATTGAAAGCTGCTGATCATTTGCTCAAACTCAAAATCTCCAAAGCGAAAACGATGTATTTTTCCAACATATCCTTCGATATCGCCACTTAGGCCTTTGCCGAGTACACCTCGAGACCAACTGCTGGTACCAAATATGGTAGTATCAATCGGATGGTGAAATATGGCTGATATCCCGGCGCCGGTATCTAATAACATTCGTTCTGTGAAGGTCGTATCCGCCGTAAAGGCAATTTTACATGGCAGGTAGGGCTTTTTGTCAATGATTTCTATGTCGTATTGGTGATATTTTTTGTATTTTGAAGGCTTGAATTTTCCCGGTTCAATCACGGTAATTACCATTTTTATATAATCAATTTTAATAATTTTGTCACTAAAGTAGTTACCGCCAAGGATGCCATTGATTTTAATACCGATAAATTCTTCTATAAAGAAATAGTCATCGTCTAGCACAATCATCGAACTCGCCTGAGGATGCAAATTGGCGACTTTCAGATAAACTTCTGTACAAATGTCTGCAATAATCTCCTGATTGAGGTTGGATCCGATGAGTCTCACCTTGTTATTGCACGGTAGTTGGAAAGCCAGCGCTATATCCTTATTAAAGAGCACAGAGTTTTCAGCGCCAGTATCAAATATAAACTTCATGGGGTAAATCTGCTGAAAAAGTACATCAATCACGATAAATCCATTGATATATTCAAAAGGTATTTCGGTATATCCCTGAGGTTGGGTGGATTGCGGAGGATATACTTGAGCACTACAAGGTATCATGGCCGCTAAAATCCAGTAAGCGACTACCCATCTGATGTGAGATGAAAAAGAACAGCATATATATTGGTGTAAGTTCATGCTTATACCTTTTGATATCAAAACAAAGATAAGCAAAAATCAAGTTACCCATACCGCAGAAGATGAGATTTGAGAAAAATATAACTCAGAATTATTCCCGAATTGAAATATCTAAATTTAGTAGGATTCAAATCAATAATGAAGCTTTCGATTAAACAATAAATTATTCATCTAAACATTCGTATCTTTTGGTAAAAATCGGCCTTAGCGGATCAGCCGTTAAGAAATCGTGGAATAAAAACGTTAAAAATTTAAAACTGTTTGAGCCCAAACCTTGTAAAAACCAAGAGATTAGGGCCAAGTTGGCGAAAATGCTTAACCGAAGATACTCACGCTAGGGCGAGTTTTTTAAATTTAGTTTTTATGGAATGATTTTAGGTTGAGCCGGTACAGCCTTGACTTTTTGTTTCTTTTGTGTCAAGACAAAAGAAAGGAAAGATTAAAATTACCACTTATCAATATATTTTAGAGATAAAAGTTAAAATATCCAAGGATTTGAGACAAGTCAGGATAAGCAAAATTCAAGTTACTCATACCGCATAAGATGAGATTTGAAAAAAATATAACTCAGAATTATTTTAAAAAATTCGATTTAAAAATATTTTTTTAGTGCTTTCATGCTCTAAAATCTTGATTTTTGATGCATATTTGAGCTAATTTTACAATAAAACGTTAAGTACATATATTTTTTTATCAAAATTTATTTTTAATATCTATTATATTCATATCTTTGCGGCTCTTTTAGAAATAACGCTAAGATAATTTAGTTATGACATCAATAGAAATCCAAGGAACAAAGAGATCTAATTTAGGAAAAAAAGGATCTCAAACAGATAGAAAAAATGGTTTAATACCGGCAGTATTATACGGAGGAAAGGATGTAATCCACTTTACAGTTACACCTTCTGGAGTTAAAAAAATAATTTATACACCTGATTTCAAATTAGCGAACATTGAAATCGATGGTAAAAAGCATAATGCGATCCTTAAATCTTTTCAGTTAGATCCGATAACTGATGAAGTGACACATATTGACTTTTTAAGAATTATTGACGGTACACCGATAAAAGTTGAATTGCCTCTAAGATTTAAAGGAACTTCTCCAGGTGTAAAAGTCGGAGGAAAGTTAATTCAGCAATTGAGAAAAATTCGTATTAAAACATTACCTGAAAATCTTGTTGACGAATTGAAAGCTGATATTTCTAAACTTGAGTTGGGTCAGTCATTGAGAATCAAAGATGTTATCGTACCTCAAGGTATCGAGATCATTGGTAACCCAGCAACTCCTGTTGCACTTATCGAAATTCCAAGAGCATTGAAAGCTGCGGCTGCGGCTGCTGCCAAGGAAGAAAAAGGCGGAAAGAAGAAATAATCTATATGATTTATAAAGAACAAAAAGGGTGTAGGATAAATTCCTTCACCCTTTTTTGATTTTTAAAACCGGATGAATATCATCGGATTTCGATAAGATGGTCCGTAATAAAAAAGTAAAAAACTGCATGCCTCCCGTTATTTGTCGGAGAATTGATGATGGCTTGGGTATCTCTGAAAGCAGAAATTTTTAGCACAAGCATTCATTCAAAGACAGAACTTCAAATTTACCATTAACCATTCAAAAGAATAAATCCTTTACTATATTGAATGTGACGTTGCTATCATCTTACCGATGCCACGATGGAATACTTTCAAAAAAATGATAGGATTGCGTCTCGTGATTCATCTGTGATATATACAGATGACTGCCATTGGTGACTATGAGAAAAGGCGCATGCAATACGGTTTGATACGAGGCAAGTTGATCAAAGACGATTTGGTTGATCGGTGTCTGTGGCGATTTGCATTCTACAAGTATCAAAGGATCTATTTCATGATCATAAACTACGATGTCAAATCTCCGCATAAGTCCGTTAATATCGATACTTTTTTCCACTTGGATGGCGTTGCGTGAAAAGCCCTGATCTTCGATTAACCATTGGATACAAAGTTGACGAACCAGCTCTTCAGGTTGCAAAACTAAGTATTTTTTTCGAATGATATCATAAATATAGGCTGTGTCACCTTGTTTTTTGATTTTTAGGTGATCTTTGAATTGAAGTAAATTGGCGAGAATATTGTATTTAATTAAATTCAATCGTTAGTTGATTTTTGTAATGACCCTGCTGAATGGTAATATCTTCTATGATTTCATTGATTTTTGCTTCATGATTAAAAAGGATAGAACTATCTATATTGAGCAATTGAAATCCGGATTGATTTAAAATCGATGATATCTTATTTTGCCACAACAAATCTTGCGTATCCTTCGGGCAGAACAATCCATCCTCAACTAGGACATAAATGGCATGTTCTGCCTCCAGCAATGCACCGGAAATGGTCTTTTCCCGTTCATCAGGATTGCCGATGATCTTTTTTATGCCATAATGGTATAACGCATGATGCAATTTTTCGTCTATATAAGATGATGCATACGAAAGGATACACGCATTATGAAGCAGATAAATATCAGGAAATACCGGTAAAGTAAGTAGTAAATGGGCTAGTCCTCTAAATAATGGGAATCTTTCAGTTGCCTTTAAGGTTCTGAAATCTACAAATCCAGAGGCTAATTTTAAATTGAACTCCGGGTTATCGACATGGTTTCGGTCACTCCAATAATAAGTGATGCTCTTAAATAATTGCATGATTTCGACACTCGATTCTTTATAGTCGAATACAATATGATTTCGATTTTCGGAGTGCTGCAACTTTAAAAGCTGGTCGTTGTCCGTAATGAGTACCGGAAAAAAACTTTCAATATCTTCATAGTACTGTTCAAAAATATGCTTCCACGTTTCCTGATTTAACGAACTATTTTCTGAAGCTAAGAATTTGAATAGCTCCGGCTTTGTCTTTTTAAGTGATTTTAACTTATCTTCTCGTTGTTCGAAGATTGTAGCTAACTTAGAGTGTGTCAGCACTGCTTCATTGCGTGCATTTGCCTCTCTCAGTTCATCTACGGCTTCTTTAGTGATAGGTTGTAGATGCAAGTAATCCTTTGTGATGCGGTACATCAGATACCATCCTCGGATGGCGTCTATCCATTTTTGGGTCGGAATCCTTTTTAAAACAAGTAAGATTTTTTGTTCCAATTCACTTTTTTGTTGGAAAAAACCTTTCCATTCCAAGTAGTACATACTTTGTTCGGCTTCTACTCTTAATAGGCTTAACTTTCGTACTAATTCGATGATTATTTCGGTTTGTTTGTCGAAACTCAACGTGTTGATTTCGATTTTTTCATGCAAAAAAGAAGCTTCATTGATTCGGCTCGCTAGGGACTTTAAGTCTGCATCTAAATCTCTCAATACGGGATCGAGGTGATTGTGCATATTAGCCGATTTTAGGTATTGCATTTTGCGCAAATGCAGGGTTGACATGAAGTTATCTAAAACCGGTGCAACCTCTCCACAACTCTGTATCAGTGGCACTATGATTTTATTGGGCGTGTCAAAATTAACGTGGGTAAGCTCGCCGACTTCTTTAAATAACTGTGCGGTTTCGTTTAATATTTCTTTACCTTTCTGCTGATGAACTTTTTGTTTTTCTGATAAAAATCCGGGAAGTAATGATTTATTGAGTTCATTTTGAACGGATAGCCATTGTGTGATTTTGTATTTACAATTTTCTGCCTCCGATTTTAAATGATCGATGGTATGCAAATGATGGAGCATGAAGTTATCCTCTAAGTCTTTCCCGTATGCTAAATACCGATTTTTGAGTTGTTCGCCGGTGGCAATCATTTCGACTATTTTGTCAATGGTATCTTTGAGAAGTCCTTCCTCCGAAAACTTTTTATTCAATTCTTTATTGAGTAGGGAATAGTCTTTGACTTCAAATTCGGGATGATAGTACGTCAATGCTTCACTGATTGTATCTAATAATGCTTGCATCTCTTCTTCGCTCATCTTGAAGTCTGAAGTCTCTAGCCATCTGCTGATGAGCAATACTTCTTGGTGGATTTCTAAGGAGCAATACATATCAACCGCCTGCCTCCAACTTGAAGATGGCTCAAGAGCGTTGTATTTTTTCTGAATCAACGCAGTGATCGCCTCGTATTTTTTATTGTAATGGATCGTGTTGGTATAGCTTTGGCTCCCTTGGTTGGCCGATTTTTCGGGATCGCTTTTGAAACTATCGAACTTAAATTTATTAGGTGATTCAAGCATCTCAACAGCTAGCGTGACTGCACTTAAGGATAGTTCGCTTAGCAAGGATAGTAGGTGTAATCTCGCTTGTTTGTCGGGAACTACGACTAAGGTATTTCGCCCAGCAATAACATGATTCCGGATTTGCATACTGATACATTCCAACGCTTGATGTGGATCATCATAATTGACATTGATGAGCGTAAGATTGCTGTTGAGTATGTCTTTTTGTTCCGGCGAAAGGATATAATTTGCCATTTGCTGTTAAAATATATTCAAAAAACAAAGATATAGAAAAAAACAATATATATAAGAATAATAAAACGATTTTATCTCAGATTATGTCTTGGGATTCGTTATGAGCGTCAAAAGAGCAATAAATTCAGTAAAACGTCTGATTTGAAGCTTTTGGCGCATAATAGATATTCTAATGGATAATTTGGGATTTTGGAACTAGTGCTCCGTCAACAAAAAGATCTTGATGAAATGTCGTTCTTTTTTCAAATCTCATCGTTAAAAATACTCGCCATAGTTACCACTATGCCTGCGTTTTTTGCCTTGATCTTTAAAAAAACAACTTCCATTATTATTTAAGTCTTTTTATAGACAGAGCACTGTGCTCTGTCTATATAAAGAAATTAATGAAATGTCGTTCTTTTTTCAAATCTCATCGTTAAAAATACTCGCCATAGTTACCACTATGCCTGCGTTTTTCGCCTTGATTTTTAAAAAAATAACTTCCATTATAATTTAAGTCTTTTTATAGACAGAGCACTAGTCAATGGAATCTTTGCTTGGAATTGGAAGGATCACATGCAGTGCGGAAGAATAAAAAATGCTCTGTCCATTTATCGGGATGATATGGACAGAGCACTAATATTGTTATGGAATATTATATTCCGTATTTATCTGGCGAATGCTGTCGCTCTCTTTTCTCTAATGACGGTCACTTTTACCTGACCTGGGTATTGCATTTCATCTTGGATTTTTTTAGATATGATGAATGCCAAATCGTCGGCGTATTGGTCAGTGACCTTTTCTGATTCGACGATGACTCTCAATTCTCTTCCAGCTTGAAGTGCATACGCTTTTTGAACACCTTCGTAAGCTAAAGCTAGTTCTTCTAGTTCTCCGATACGCTTCAAGTAACTTTCTAAAATTTCTCTTCTTGCTCCCGGTCGTGCTCCGGAAATCGCATCACAAGCTTGAACAATAGGAGAGATGATGTTATTCATTTCGATTTCATCATGGTGTGCACCTACAGCATTGAGGATGACTGGATGTTCTTTGTGTTTTTCACAAATCTCCATACCTAGCAAAGCGTGAGAAAGTTCTGATTCCTCCTCGGCTACTTTTCCTATATCATGTAGGAGTCCGGCTCTTTTAGCCATTTTTATTTGCTTGTGATTCAGGCCTAATTCGGCAGCCATGACTGCACAAAGATTGGCTGTTTCTATAGAGTGTTTTAGCAAGTTTTGTCCGTATGAAGATCGGAATCTCATGCGGCCGATCATCTTGACAAGGTAAGGTGCCAAACCGTGGATGTCTAAATCGATGATGGTTCTTTCTCCGATTTCTACGATTTGCTCATCAAGTTGTTTTTTGACTTTGGCAACGGTCTCTTCGATCTTAGCAGGGTGAATTCTTCCGTCGGCAACTAATTTTTTTAGAGTCAATCGGCAAATCTCTCTTCGGATCGGGTCAAAACTAGAAATGACGATAGCTTCCGGCGTATCATCAACGACTATTTCTGCACCTGTAGCGGCTTCTAAAGCTCGAATATTTCTTCCTTCACGACCGATGATCTGGCCTTTTATCTCGTCAGATTCTAGGTTGAATACAGATACGGTGTTTTCTATCGTAAACTCGGCACTCATACGCTGTATCGTCTGTAAAACGATTTTTTTCGCTTCTTTATTGGCGTTGGTATGTGCTGCTGAAATGGCTTCTTTTTCTATAGCAAGAGCCTCATTTTGAACCTTTCCTTTGATAGCTTCAAGCAATTGATCTTTGGCTTCTTGCTGAGAAAGTTTAGAAACACTTTCCAACTCTTTGATAAATCGATCGTTGGCAGAGTCGAGTTCTTCTTTCTTTTTAGAGACGATTTTAATCTGAACTTCCAAGTTTTCTCGAATCGTATTGAGTTCTTGTTCCTTGGATTCGATAGATTCCAATTCAGTTAAAATCGCATCTTGCTTGATTTTTAATTCTTTTTCTAGCGATAAGGCGGTTAATTCCCGCTCTTTGATTTCTATTTTTTGTTCATTTTTCCAGGTTTCAAACTCCGATTTGAGTTTTGAAAAATTGTCTCTAGCTTCCTGGATTTTCTTCTGTTTTACGGATTCATTCTGCTGCTCGGCTTTCGCGACTAGTTTGTCTGCTTTGGCTTCCGCATCTTGAATTTTACGACTTGCTGCTAATTCTGCTTCTTTGAGTGTTATATCAGCTTTGTCGTTAGCTTCATTGATTTTGGATTTGAAAGCAGTTTGTATCAAAAAATAACTGGCTCCTCCTCCTAAAACAACACCTAAAATAATTCCTATTATTGCTCCCATATGTTAATACTGATTAAAAAAAGATGATAAAATAGCCTAATAATTAGGCATGATCTATCCGAGCTGCATATCAGTACACTGTGTCGAGAAATCCTATTTAGAAGTCCGACAATAAGTCGAGAATCGTATTGACCTTTTGGGTAGATGCTTCAGACATCTTACCTTCTTGGTTGTTTTTTAGATCATATATGTACGTCAAAAGTGTCATAATTACATAATCAAGTTTATCCCTTCCGGAATAAGTTTTTTGAAAATGATTGATTTTTTCATTAATCTCCGACTCTATGTTGAGTACAAGAGCCTTTTCCTCTTCTGTAACTTTTACAGGAAAGGAACGGCCTGCAATGGTTATATTTATTGTGCTCAATTCATTGTTTTCCATTAGCATTGGTTTGAATGATTTGAATACAGCGATCTAAATCTTCGATAATCTCATCAAGTTGTGTCTTTACGTGATCATTTTTTTGATTTTTAAAATCTGAATGATGCTGAACACCTGTGGTGTCGTCAGACCTATTAGCGGATTGCTCTATAACAGTGGTTACTTGATTTGTTTGCTCAGAATTTATATTATTTTTTTGTGCTCTAATCTGGTCAATCTCTACTTTTAGACGATTGATTTCTTCTTTTTGCGATGAATTTTCAGATTGTAAACGATGAAAAGCATCCAAAAGGTTCCTAACCTTACCGGATATTATTTCCAACTTTTCATTCCAATTTTCCATCAAAGATAATTTTTTTTATTATATGTTTATTATTTTCTTATAAATGCTTTTAATTTATTTTCAAATTGCTCGATTATCTGCTTCATGATGTGATCGATTTCTACATCATTGAGCGTCTTGTCGAGGTTTTCAAATAACAAGGAGATGGCTATGGATCTTTTATCTTCACCAAGTTGCTCCTTATTTTCATAAACATCAAAAAGGCCAATGTGTTTTAATAATTTTTTATTTGCTTGTCTAGCGATTTGCTCAATATCCGCAAATTTTACCGATTTATCTACAATGAGCGCCAAATCTCTTCGTACCGTAGGGAATTTGCTAATTTCTTTGACGTGAACTTGATTTTTGCCAATCAATTTAAGTAAACTTTCGGTAAGGATTTCACCATAATATACCACAGATTTAATGCCTGCCTTTGTACAAATATTTTTTTTGATGCGACCCAATTCAGCTAGTAATATTGGCCCTTTTCGGATTTGCAATCCATAATGGAATCGTGCATCATTATGAATCGGTACTAATTGAACATCCGTGATATTTACCCGTGTAAGTATGGAAAGAATGGTCTGTTTGATATCAAAAAATGATTTGTCCGTTTTTGAATCTCTAAGCCAAGACTCTTCATGTAGCTTACCCGTCAAAAAGACGGTAATCATCTCAGTTTCTACGTATCCTTGCTCTGATTTTTGATAGGCTTTGCCTAGTTCGAAAAGCGATAGATTGAGCTGTTGTCTATTGAGGTTATAAGCTATAGACTGTAGGCCACTGACCAACATATCCGGACGCATGATGTCCAAGTGAACGTTGGATGTATTATTGATATAGACGAAATTTTTAGAATCTACAAAGTCGAGATCTTGATAAAAACGGGACTCGATGAGCGAAAGACCCATCATTTCATTATATCCGTTAGATGCCAGATAATTGGCGATAAGCGTTTTCGTTTTTTGTTTATCGGGCTTTTGTGTATAGGATATGGTACTTTTGATCTGTTCTGTTGTAGGGATATTATTGAGTCCATAGATTCTTACGATTTCTTCGATAAGGTCTATTTCTCTCGTTACATCCACTTTATTAGTGGGTACTTTTACTAAGATCGAATCGTGATCCAATGGCTTAATATCCATATCCATAGCACTAAGGATGGCGACGACATCCTCTTGATTGATGGTGATACCCAAGACTTTGTTGACATGGCTAAACCTTAATCTTATTTCGGGATATGGGCTTGGCTTAGGATATTTATCAACAATGATATTGCTGATAGCTCCACCGGCATTTACTCGGATAAGGGCGGCTGCTCTTTTTATGGCAAATTCGGTGATATTCGGATCTGTTCCTTTTTCAAAAGTTCGCGCCGCATCGGTTTTAAGATTATGTCTATTGCTCGTTTTTCTAATCATGGTAGGTGCGAAATAGGCACTTTCTAGAAAAACATTTTTAGTGTTCGATGTGATTCCGCTATTTAGACCGCCATAAACACCGGCTATCGTCAATGGTTGCAATTTACCATCACAAATCATTAAGTCATCACCATGCAATTTGCGTGATACATCATCCAAGGTCGTAAATTCAGTACCTCCTTGCAAGTGCGTTACTACTATTTTTTTATCCGTGATGGTATCTGCATCAAAGGCGTGAAGCGGCTGGCCAAGCTCGTGCAATACAAAATTAGTAATATCGACGATATTATTGACGGGTTTTACACCTATGGAAGTTAGCAATTGCTTGATTTCATCTGTTGATTCGCCAACATTTACGCCAGTTATGGTAATGCCTGTATATCGTGGGCAAGATTTCGTATCGTTGACTTCCACATCTACATTGAAAGCTACTTTTTCTGTGACAAAATCCGAAATGTCTGCATCGATGATATCATCCACATAGGCTTCGTGTACTTTCAGATAAGCTAGGATATCGCGTGCAACACCTAAATGAGATGTTGCATCCGAGCGATTGGGTGTCAACCCGATTTCGAACACATAATCGTCTTCTATATTGTAATAAGATGATGCTTTTATTCCTACTTGAGTATCTGCTGGCAAAACGACAATGCCTGAATGGTCTTGTCCAAGCCCGAGTTCATCCTCTGCACATATCATGCCCTGAGATTCGACACCTCGGATTTTACCCTTTTTGATGGTAAATGAACTGCCATCTTCATTATAAAGCACAGTTCCAATGGTAGCGACCAAAACTTTTTGTCCTTGAGCTACATTCGGTGCTCCACAGACTATTTGTAGGGGTGTTTCGCTTCCGATGTTGACTTGCGTCAATGACAATTTATCGGCATCCGGATGCTTTTCACAGTGGATGACTTCTCCAATGACAATACCTTTTAAACCTCCTTTTATCGATTCGACTTTTTCCATGCCTTCGACCTCAAGACCGATTGTAGTCAGGATTTCAGCGATTTTTTCCGGAGTATATGATATGATGTTAATATATTTTTTAAGCCACTTGAGCGAAACTTTCATACAATATGATTTTCAATCTTTTTTATATGCTCAGACAGATTATACGGGCATTAAAACCGCAAAACCATCTGTTCAAGATGTTAAAAAACGCAAAAATATGAAATTTTATCCTTGGTTTCACATTTTTTTGGACATTTCGTCAAATGATCTTAATTATTATTTTTTGCTGGTTATAGATTTTCAAATAGCTAATTCGGATTCCTCCTACCTACGCACCATAACCACCATCTACCGTTTCATCATATCCGCCTGCGGAAGTCTATTAATAAAGTTGCTAGCACCAAAAATAAAAAGGCTTTTTGGAAAGTGTCCTTATCCGGGTTCTGTATCGTGTAATAGAAAAAGTAGATGCTACCTCCCAATAATAGTGCACTGACCACAAGCATAAGAAGCTTGTAAGAGGTGAGATCCCTTGGTTTTACCTTGCCAAATCGCAACCTAATCCTGTAAATGATTGACGTAATCAGGAAAAGAATGAGGGTGATAATCAGCGTGATTTTTATCAAGGTTCAATATTTATATGGAAATCTTTCGGATTTGGCATCAACTGGAACTGACGCGACTGGATAGACTTATGCCATTTTCATTTAGGGCATGGAGTATTTTTAATCGCACTTTACTCTGAGTTTCTCGAGCTGTCAGCACCTTATCTGAATAGAAGTACAATGAAAAAACGAGATTGTTTTCATTGATTTCATTAAATAAAACCCAAGGCGCCGGCTGACATTTTATTTCAGGGATATCTTTGGCAGCCTGAAGCATCAGCGATGTTACTATCTCGGGATCGCTTTGTTGTTGTACAGCTATCGTAACATTAAATCTCACTAATTCGTTAAAATGTGACCAATTGGTTACAGGCTGATTGACAAGTAAACTATTTGGTATTAAGACGGTCACACCTTTTTCGGTTTTAATTCTAGACGCACGCAGACCGATATCCAATATTTTTCCCATTTGTCCTTCAAATTCGAGGATATCTCCCACTTTGATTGAGCGTTCAAATAAGATGATTAGTCCAGACAGAAAGTCATTGAAGGTCTGTTTTAAACCCATACCCATCCCAACGAGTAAGGCAGCTGACGCTCCATAAATGATGCGCATGTCCGATACAAGTCTATTGAGCGCAAAAAGAATGGCTATGATATATATTAGGTAAGTTACCAGCTGATTGATGGCTATTTGTGTACCTTCATCCATGTTTTTGGATTTATACATACGGTACAAGGTAACTTGTGTAAAAAACCAGACGAAGATTTTGGCCGACATCATAATCATTATCGCAATAATCAGGTCGGAAATATGAACGGTAAATAGCTCGTCTTTTATTTCGCGTTGAAGTAGGATGAAGTCTAAGTCGAGTCTCCTGATAAGTATCTGAACAAGATAAAGATAGACAATATATCTTACGAGCCTAGTGGCTTTTTGCTCGCCGATGCCTTTAGACTTCGTGCTTGCAGATTTAGGCTTTTCGCGATTCTTAAACCTTCTTTTGATAAATAAATGGCTAATTAGCCAATCTATGAGCAAGGCAATACTAAATAAGCTCAAGATTTCTAGCAAATGGCTTAGAAAGATCGAAAATTCATTAAAATCAAGTAATACAAAATCAAAACGCAGTACCCGAAGTATGAATGTCGCACTTAAAAATAATAAACTAAAGGCTAATCTTACCTTATAACCTTGATGCAAGGCTGGGTCAAATCCATAGGTGTCGCTATTGTAAAATTGGTAGGCACTAAATTTTAGGTAAGCCCAGATCGTAAGTCCTATGATAAATAAACATAAAAGAACATCCGAGAGAGTAATATCAAAGCCCGATAAGGTAAATAGCGTGTCTGTCATTGGAATTATATACAGGGTGCAAAATTAGTTATTTTTTTGAATTCTACCTTAGTATTTTTGTGTTTTTCGTCGGAAATATAGGTAGGGTTTTTATGATGCTCTTGTTTTCTATATGTCAACAGTAAATAACCTTGCCGCATAGTTCACTTATTGGTATTGTATAGGATTTCTCAGAATTGAGAAATAAGAATTCTTGTTGAGATTGATGTTTAAATTGGTTGATGAATGGCATTAAAAAATGCATTTAACTTTGCTTCATCTAGGTGGCCGTCAATTCTAACGCCACTGCACAAGTCCACGCCAAAAGGTTGAACAGCTTCAATAGCTGCGTTGACGTTGTCTTTATGGATGCCACCAGCTAGAAACAATGGGATATTGATAGCATCTTTAATGGTTCTACTCAATGACCAATCGTGCGTTCGCCCGGTTCCTCCTAATTCTTTAACTTGAAGATTGGGATTTCCGCTGTCCAATAAAATGGCATCGACATAAGGTGCTACTTCTCTAGCTTCTTCAACGGAATGGCCGTCTATCACATGGATAACCTGAACTATTGTGACATAAGGAAGTGCTTTTCTAAGGATAGGATAGGCCGAAAGCGGTAATTGATCCACTATTTGAATGGTCGTTGTGTGGACTTGATGATAATGAGCTATAATCCCTTCTGCCGTGGTTTCGCTTGTCAAGAGAAAAGAAGCAACGGCAGGAGGTATGTGTTTGACAATTTCGCGAATTAGATGATCGTCGATGACTCCTGGACCACTTGGCATATGGCCTACTAAGCCTAATGCTGCTGCACCATATTTTACCGCCATTTTTGCTTCTTCAATGGTACTAAAGCAACAGATTTTAACTCTTGGTCGTATCATAAGATTTTTATATTTTCAATTTCTTCGCTCATCGATCGGAGTTGGATGGCTTGATCATATTCCGCATGCAAGACAAAAGGTTTACCATCTAAAATATACTTGTAGATATACCAATCCGTTTTTGGAGTTGGTACTTTTAATAAATCATCAAAGGCAATCCACTCCAAAGCTCCTTCGTTGCAAATCGGCGGTTCTATAAAGTCAATGTCTGCAAGGTAAATAAAGTTGATCCAATTGTATGGCGTTGGCGAAGTTTCAGTCAAAATCCCACAAAACTTCATGGTTTCTATACGAATACCCGTTTCTTCAAAAGTTTCTCGAATAGCGGCTTTTAACGGGCTTTCAAATGGGGCAATCTTGCCACCAACTGGCGTAAAACGATCCTTGTTTGGCTCTTTAGCACGCTTCAACAACATAAAATGACTTCCATTTCGTAAGATACAAAGTGTTGCCGATCGTTTCAAACCTAAAGATACTTGATGCATAACCATGGATTATTTTAGAAGTACTCCTATATTAGGGCAAGGTGGTTTGTCATTTATACAATTGTGGGTATGGAACAAACTCTGTCTCACCGGGCACCTTTGGGAATTTTTGATGGATCCAATCTTCTTTTGCCTGTTGTATCCTTTCTTTGCTTGAAGATACAAAATTCCAATTGATGAAGCGCTCTTCAGGAAATGGTTCTCCGCCAAATATGTAAATGATGGTGTCTTCACTCATCTCAAATGTACACAACGTACTATCTTTAGCAATCAATAGTTGCTTCGGCTCGTAAATATTTCCTTCACTTTTTATGCTTCCTTGCAAGATGTATAAGGCACTCTCGCCATACAAATGTTGGCCAATATTCACCGCTTGAGCGGACTTGCTTTTTAATTCGATAAAGTATAGCGGGCTATGAACAGGGACGGGAGATTTTCTTTCGAGGGCTTCGCCAGCGATGAGTTTGATGCTAACTCCGTCTTGTTGCCAATGAGGTATTTCATCTGCAGATATATGCGTAAAAGATGGCTCTATTGCTTCCAATGCTTTAGGAAGGGCTATCCAGATTTGAAGCCCATGGAGATTTTTATCTGAAGTTCTCAGGTAGTTAGGTGTTCGTTCGGAATGCACCACGCCGCGTCCTGCTGTCATCCAATTGACGGCTCCGGGTTGTATCTCAAGTTCACTACCGATGCTATCTCTGTGCATAATGGCGCCTTCAAATAGATAGGTCAGCGTAGAAAGCCCGATATGCGGATGCGGCGGTATGTCTAGATTTTCATAATTTTTCATTTGTGCCGGTCCCATGTGGTCTATAAAAACGAAGGGTCCTACCGCTCTTTTTTGTCGAAAGGGTAGCAACCTACCTACCATAAAGTTACCGATATCTGCGGCCTTTTCTTCAATAATCAATTGGATGTTTGACATATCCTTTTATTTTTATGTAACGATATTTATGATTCTTGCCCAAATTTTCTGCACCACAATCCTTGTCTAATATGGCTAAGGTTATAGTGGATTATACGATTTGGATACGTTAGAACTTAAAGAATATCTGCTAGGTTATAAGTTCCTCCGAAAACAATGCGACCTTTTTCATTTTTGGTCAGTTTGCCACAAGCTATATCCGCATCATGCTCAAAAAATAGATAATGATGGTTATCCGTGGCTCGTTCGTACAACGCTTGTTTCTCTTCGAGTGTCAAGAGTGGGCGTACATCATAAGCCATGACAAAGGGTAGGGAGATGTGGTGATGTGACGGAACCAAATCCGCACAATAGACCAGCGTATTGCCCGAAGGTAGCTGAATGGATGGTATCATCATGGCTTCCGTATGGCCATATACAAAGTCTAGCGTAATGTGATCTGAGAAAGGAATCCCTTGTTGTACGTCCATCATTTTTAATACTCCAGCATCTTTTAAAGGGACAAAATTTTCTTTTAGGAAGGAGGCAGCCTCCCGAGCATTAGGAGCAAACGCCCATTTATAATGAACCTCATTCGTCCAATATACAGCATTCGGGAAGGCTGGAATTAAACGTCCTTGTGGGTCATAGACAACAGCTCCTCCTACATGGTCAAAATGGAAATGCGTGAGAAGTACATCCGTTATATCTTCTCGGGTCAAGCCAAGAGGTGTAAGTGCATCATCAAAAGAAATTGCGTCATGAGGATGAAAGTGGCTTCTAAACTTTTCATCTTGTTTGTCGCCGATTCCGGTGTCGATCAGGATTTTTCTATCTCCATCTTCTACTAATAAGCACCGCATTTGCCAAGTACACATATTGTTTTCATCAGCCGGATGCATGCGTTGCCACATACTTTTGGGTACTACACCAAACATGGCTCCACCATCCAATTTGAATTTGCTGGTCTCGATAATATGTAACTTCATGATTGGGTCTTGTTTTATGGTTAAAATCCTATTTTACTTTTGCCTCCTTGTTGGACTTCTTTCGCTAACTGGAGCATTTTGAGTGCTGTGTGAGCTGCTTCGACACCTTTATTGCCGTATTTTCCACCGGCACGGTCTAGGGCTTGCTGGTGGTCATTGGGTGTGAGCACGCCAAATATAACCGGTCGACCACTGGCTATTGACAGTTGCATAACTCCGGCAGCCACCGCATTGCTGATATATTCGTCGTGTTTGGTCTCACCTTTGATGACGCAGCCGATGCAGATGACGGCATCTATCTTTTGATTGGATAATAGCATTTTGGCTGCTGATGGCAATTCAAAGGCACCGGGTACAAGGAGATGGGTAATGTCTTCTGGTGCGAGTCCATATTTCAATAGTTCTTCTGTACAAGCATCCCGCATGCTAAAAGTAATATCTTCATTCCATTCTGAAGTGATGATACCGATTTTTACGTCTGATACAGTAGGGATAGAGCTGACCGTCGTAGAAAGATTTTTTTTCTTGCCTGGCATCGCAATGATTTAAAATTAAATAAAAAAACAAGGGTAGTATCTTAACAAAAATACTACCCTTGCGGTTTATGATGACTTAACTTTATTATTGTAATCGAGCAATAAGCTTTTCAGCTTCAATGCTTTCAGATGAAGTAGGATACTTCTCTTTGATCGTTTTCAATTGCTCTATAGCTTCTTGAGTTTTACCATCTGCATAGCTCATCATTGCTATTTTATGCAAATAATAAGGCGTTAGCATATCGTTTTCGTAGGCAGCTGCTTTTTTGTACATACTCAAAGCCTTTTCTTTGTTGCCTGTTTCCGCATACGCATCTCCTAAAGCACCCGCTTTAGTCGCAGCAGTAACATCATCTTTAGCTGAATAAGATTCTAAGTAAGATATAGCATCTTCAAATCTACCAAGATTCAAATAAGAGATACCTGCATAATACTTAGCTAGATTAGCTGATTTAGTGCCACTGTAATTTTGGATGATATCCAAAAATCCTTCAAAGGCGCCTCCCTGGTTTTCTAAAGCTAAAGCAAATGAGTCCTTAGCAAATTGTTCTTCGGCTACATACATGGCATTTACGGCTGCTTTTTCTTTCGGTGCCATGTACAAATATTTATATGCCATGTATAGACCAACAGCTACTACAAGACCAATAAGGATATTTAAAATTAATTTTTGATTTTGTTCAAAAAAATTATCTGCCGATACATTTTTACCGGTTACTTGTTCTACACCAACCAGAACTTCTGTATCTTTTTGCTTTCCTTTTGCCATAATCGTTTATCGTTTTAAAAAAATTTGCGCAAAAATACGACTTTATCTTGTATTTATATAAAATATTAAAAAATATATTAAAATTGTGTTGATTTTATCTGCCAAAAACAATTTTATTGGATTGAAAATCAATCTCATTCCCCCAATACAGTCAATTGATTTCCACTCAATACCGTCATCTCAGCGCCTATGGCAACATTAATAGAAGCCACCGTTGTCGTTATGTCCACTTCAGGAGCAAATTGATATCCAAGTTTGATAATTACGTGGGTGTTTTCATCGGGTATTTTCGCTGGACTCCAGTTGCATCTGTCCGACCATAGCGTACTGTGGGTGCCTATCCAGATATTAGTATGAAGGCATGTCTCGTCCGGGCGACTATCCAATAACGCTTGGTATTTAGGTGCTGTGTCCATGTATGGTCCTTCGATATCAATGGTTTCCATGACACCCCATGAGCCGTAAACACTTTCTTGTGCGCCTGCTAAGCTGAAATTGACCGCCAGTTTACATCCCCAGCTTCGGATACTGTCATGCATCATTCTGTACATATCGTACATTTGGATACTACTTTGAGCATCCCACATGGCCTGTTGGTATGGATATGGAATGCCGAAGACGTTTCCTACGAAATGCTGTCCCCCTTCATAAGTGATGACTTCTTTGCCATATATTTGAATATTTCGGTAGTCTTGTTTGACATATTCCTTAAAACTGTTGAAATTGTTCATGGCATTGGTCATGATGTCACTGACTGTGGCTGATGCTCCCAATATGTCTAATCTCGGATTACCGGTTTCTGCGTGATCGAGCCCAAAATAGTGCGTTGGCGAGCCATAATCCCAATCATCTTGATCCAGATGCGCTAGGATTTGTTCGTTGAGCCAGTTGAATCCCGCTTGAATACCTAATACTCGTTTTACTCGGCATGCTTCGTCAGAAAATACTTGATGCCATAGGTCAAATGCCCTTTTGGCTTTCAGAGCCATGGCTCGCCCATAGTTTAAGTCAAATGGATTGTGTAGAATGTTGTAGTTAGCCTGGCTAAATATCCAGTTCCACACTTCATTGCTATATTCCAGATAAATGTTGATGCCGGGATCTAATTGATCTTTAAAGAGCTGTGCCATTTCCATGATAAAATCATCATCCGCAGCGTGTGGTACACATATCCATATATCTTTTTGGGTCATATTGGCCAACTGTATGATCAATTCATAAGGTGCGCCTCGGTCTGTACCATAGCTAAATCTACCCAAACGAGTTCTTTCATTCCAAGATACTAGAGGACTATTGTTGGTATGTTGCCAGTCCATATACCTGAGGATCGAAAAAGGTTCGATTTTATTTAAAAATTCACTGTAAAATGGCTCATTGTCTAAATCGGCAAATTCATCTTCTACCTTGACTACTCGGATATTCCGTACATGATTTCCTAATGTAGATTGGGTCAGTTGAAACCAAAAAGTGCCATCTCCATTTAATTCGAATTCAACTCGATTGGGCGATTGATGAATGATGTTTAAAGCACCACTCAATTCAATCACGCCATTTCCATCATAGAGTAATACATAGGTATGACCTGGAGGCATATTAGCACCATTAGAGGATATGAAATATCTAAACTTAATATCGCCTTCCGTCGTACTTTGTGGAATCTGCAAAGGATATCCATTTGTATCAAAGGTCATCTGGCTAAATATGGATAAAATTAATATTTCATTAAATGACCAGCAATCACAAGCATCTGTATATGGTATAGCGTCTTGACGTGAGTTTTTCATATAGTTTCGCATGGCTCGATGTGGTTCCCAGTCTGCAAACCCGGGAAGATTTGTCCCGATTTGCATGGCGCATGATTGTGGCGACCAACCTGTACATGTGCTGCTGTCGATTTCTATGTGGAGCTCATATTGATTGATGCATCCATTAATACCTAAAGCTGAAAGTTGGTATTTATCTGCCGAGAGATTGGTATATTCATTATCAAATTCGGGTATAATAGGAACGCCATTCAACGAAAGGGTAATATCGGCGTCGTATTCGCTATAGATTCGAATATGAGCGTTGTCTCCGTTACAATCTGCTTTTTTAACGGATGTGATCGACAGCAGGCATGGAAAATTCCCATTGGTATCTAAAAGGGTAATGTTCTGATAAGTTGTATGAAATTTTCCGTTGATGTCTGTTACCGTTAGACTTACGTTGACAATGCCACCGCTAATAGTATAGTTATGTATAGGAGCCACATCGTTAGATATAGGACTTCCATCGCCAAAATTCCATGAATATGTAAGACTTCCACTGCTATTATTGATCGACTGACTTCCGTCAAAATGTACCGAGAGTGGAGCAATACCCGAAGTCGGAGTAGCCACGATAATAGCCTCAGGAGGTATATGATATTCAATATCCATATCCGGCACTGCACATGGATAGGTAGCAGCAAGTCGGATTTCGTCTATGGCACTAAACCCCGGATCTTGACCGGCATAGTATGCCAAACTCCTAAACATCAATGGATTGTCCGTCGTCATACTGAGGTCTGGGCTTTTACCTGGTGTTGTTTGACCAATATCGGGAGGATTGACATAAAATGCGATTTGTGTATTTTCTGCGTTGAATGTAAATTGTACAACCAATAAAGCCGCTTCACCAATGATAACATGGATGTCAGTAGGGTAAACTGTATTGTTGTAAATGAGTGACCATTTTCGCTGTCCGCCTACATTAGAATCACTTCCAAAATAGCCTACGCCAATTTTATTGCTCGTGCAATTATCACAAAAACTAATATTGCTATCGTGAAGCATGACCTTATTTTCAGCATCATTGTTAGCATTTTTAGTCATTAACACGCTCATCCATAGGGATTGACCTTCACGTTTTGCCCCGATAAATTGTTCATATGGAGTAACATAGTCGCTAAATGGTCCGGATTGGGATACGTCAAATGATCTGCCCGCTGTAAGCCACATGGTACCACCTTGAGCGTGATTACCCGCGCTTACCAAATCAGTATAGTTGAGCGATCCCGTAGTAGGTGCTGTTTGATATCCAGGAATATCCGTATTATTATTCTGTACAAGCCAACCTGCATTAAACCCTTCGCCACGATTCAGCCCATCTAATGCTGTATTGGCAGTATAGTCAAAGGGTTCGTATGCAAGATATTCGCAAATGATAAATGGATGAGCATGACTTTGGCTATAACCTAATATTTGTTGGAAGGATAGTAAGATTAAAAGAATAATTCTGTACATTGCTATATATCGTTTAAATGAACTAATCTATGTATAGCAAAGATAGATGATTTTTTGTTGAAAAGGATAAGTATTTAAAATTTTAAAGATTATACTTGTAATTTTTTAAATAGAACATGTTGTCATTGGCAGCAAAGCGATACATCTTTTCAATTTTATGAGGCAATATTGATATTGATTCATAAGCCTAATCGAAAAAAAATCGCCAAATTATCGGTCTATTAGCTGTGAAAAATATAAAAACACTTTTTCATATTGCATATAGTTCTGGAACCCATCATTACTTATGCGTCGGAATCTCTATTCCTTTGATCCTCCGATACATTTCCGTGGCATAGCCATCCGTCATACCGGATACAAAGTCCAAAACGCCCATTGTTTTTTCGTAATGACTACAATCTGTCTTTGATAAATTGTATTGTTGAGGGATTAATAATAGACATTTTTGCTGCATAGTGTTTTTCTTTTCAGTCAGCATTGATTCTACAAAAACAGCCAATATCTCGGACATGACATTATATCCTGCTAATTCGACTTCGATAACTGATGGGTGATTGTATATCTTTTGAATAGATATTTTTTCGATATCTGCCAATGCTGTACAAGATGCATGAACTTCGTCCATCAACGAACTATTGAAAGTACCAGCCAAAATAGCATCCTTGTTCTTGAAAAAAATATCAGTTGAAGTATTCACCAATGAATGAATACATTTGGCTCTCAAAAATGAAACGGCTTCATTATCATCTAGGATTCGGTGAAGGACTTCTTCTGTCCTTGTCGTTTGAATGCCGAGTTCGTTCAATAATTTTAAGAAGTAATACTCGATTTGTTCCCGGCTTAGGATGCCGATTCTATGCGCATCTTCCATGTCGATGATTCGGTAACAAATGTCATCGGCTGCCTCTACAAGATAAACAAAGGGATGTCTAAAGATCGAACCGTCGCTATTACGCATGTTAAACTCATCAATGATCGTATCAAAAGCAGCTTGATCCGATTGGAAATATCCGTATTTCTTGCGATGGATATATTTTTTATCCATTTCATGCGAAGCACAAGGATACTTTAATATAGAGGCTAATGTGACCATCATCAGGGTATGTCCACCCGGAAGCCGACCTTGAAATTGATGGGTTAACAGTCTAAGTGCATTCGCATTGCCTTCAAAATGAATCAAATCCTGCCATTCATGTTCGCTGAAATGTGCTTGAAGGGTTTGCCCGTTGATACTGTGACTTGCATTGGATTCAAAAAAATGACTGATGGCTTTTTCACCTGAGTGGCCAAAGGCCGGATTTCCTACGTCATGCGCCAAACACCCGGAAGCAATTACTCCTGCAAGTTCGTGTTGATAGAATGCTATCTCTTGAAGATTGAGCTCACTTGACAATTCTTCCGATAGGCGATTTCCTGCGATTAAGCCCAAAGACCTGCCCACGGATGCCACTTCCAATGAGTGTGTCAATCGATTGTGTACAAATACATTGCCTGGCAAAGGAAATACTTGGGTCTTGTCTTGAAGCCGTCTGAATGCCGACAAAAAGATAATCCTATCGTAATCCCGCATAAATTCTGATCGCAGGTATTGTGTCGAAGACGGCTGATATCCAAATCTCCTATATGATATGCAGGCACCCCAATGATTCATCATACGCAGTTAGAATGATTCGATTGTAATCAAACTGCAAAATTAATGAATTTTTTATAATTGAAGATGGTTTGAAGGTTTAAGGGTTGAAAGGTGTAAGGGTTGAATTTGAATTGTTAATTTGTGGATTTACTTGAATTATTAATTCGGGAATTCATTAGATCCGTAGATATAATTTAGGATAACCTCAACCATTCGTAATTGATGCTTCGTAATTAAAAATCAACCATTTACAAAAACATCAATCTTGCTTCGCAAATACTTTCTTCAACAAGTCGGTCGTTCTTTGAGAAACATCCGTCCTAATTCCTTGCTCTTTTTTTTCAATTAGGCTAAAAAGCCCAACCAATGCCTTAGTAGAAACGTGGTCTGCGAGATCAGGGTTTACTTTGGTGATAAATGGGATGGAATTGTATTGGTCTATGGCATCTTTCCACAAATCTAAGACTCCAAATTTATTCAAAGAACTGACCATGACCGGTTTAAATTCGTTGTAAAGTGGATTGTAAGTTGTTTTGTGCAAATATTGTGTTGCTGCATTTTTTTCTCCCATCAGGATATTCATGACATCCTCAAAAGTCATCTGCTTAATTGCATTAAGGAAAATTGGTCCTGCTTTAGAAGCGGCATCTTCTGCTGCCTGATTGATTTTTTTAATCGCTTCTTGTTCTAAATTTGAAAAACCTGGTATTAATTTGAGTTTGTCGATGACTCCTTGTGCTTCCTGGGGCAATAGGATTTTATAAACGGAATCATAGTAGCCATTTTTTGCAGAAAGTGTTTTTACACTTTGATCGACACCCTTATCTAAAGCTTCTTTAAGGCCATTAGCAATATCTGCATTAGACAGAGGCACATTGCCCATGCTGTTGAGTACCGCTTGTAAATCTTTTGGATCACAAGAAATCAACAGTAGGGAAGTGAGTATTAAAGTCAGGTATTTCATGGATTATCAATATTAGACGGTTATTAGACTAGACGACAATTTGACACTAAGGTCACTATTTTGCTGTCTATTATAAATCATTAGGTTACGAATTGTTATTGTTTTTTCGTAAGTCAAAGCTTAAAACAAGGATTGGATGATGGCTTCTTCGTAAACGCCTTCCGCTTCCGCTTTGTAATTTCGAACAATTCGATGGCGTAATACGTAATTGGCAATCGCTTGAACATCTTCTTTATCAGGCGAATATTTTCCGTGAATTGCAGCGTGACATTTGGCACCTAATACTAAGTATTGAGATGCTCTCGGACCAGCGCCCCAAGAGATATAATTGTTAACCTCCGGAGTTGCCTTGGCTGTGTTTGGTCTAGTCTTGGTTGCTAAAGATACGGCATATTCCAACACATTGTCTGCGATAGGAATCTTTCTGACTAAAGATTGATATTGTAGGATCTGCGTATCGGTTAGCATGTTTTTAAGCGCATATTGCGTATTGGAAGTTGTACTTTTTACCACTTGCAATTCCTCTTCATAAGATGGATAATCCAATGGAATGTTAAACATAAAACGGTCCAATTGAGCTTCTGGAAGCGGATAAGTACCTTCTTGTTCGATCGGGTTTTGTGTCGCTAATACAAAAAACGGTTTTGGCAAAATGTGTTTGACTCCTGCTACTGTTACAGATCGCTCTTGCATGGCTTCCAACAAAGCAGCCTGTGTTTTTGGTGGCGTTCTATTGATTTCATCAGCTAAGAGAATATTAGTAAATAATGGGCCTTTATTAAATTTGAAGTGCCTACTTTCATCCAAGATTTCTGAACCGGTAATGTCGGACGGCATTAAATCAGGTGTAAATTGAATTCTTTTGAAATCGAGATCTAATACATCAGCAATGGTACTAACTAATAGCGTTTTTGCAAGTCCCGGTACACCAACCAAAAGACTATGACCATTGCTAAATAACGAAATAATCACTGCCTTGACTACATCTTCCTGCCCAACAATGACCTTACCTATTTCTGATTTTAAATCTTGATAAGATGCAGCCATTGCATCTACTGCTTCCACATCTGAACTGAATGCTGTATTCATATCTTATATTAGCTTAATTTTTAAGTTTGCAAAGGTAATAAATGTACTTCACAAACGAGATTTTATACCAATTTGTTTGATTTTTTAAAAAAAATTAACTTTTGTGCAACTTTTGAGTATATCATTGAGTTATTAAAATGATATCAAAATAATATTACAATTTTAAAGTTAAATTTTATGAAATTAGAAAGAGTGATTAAGCCTATGTCTGGCTATTTTATGCTACTTATAGCTATATTGTTGATGGTACTTGCTGTCATGCTTTTGATCGTTTTTGATAATCGGCTTGCTATACCGATGATTTTAATTTCAGCATTGATAATGCCGGGTTTTATTGCGGTAGAACCCAATAGTTCGAGAGTGTTAACTTTATTTGGAAAATATGCAGGAACAGTTAAGGAATCGGGTTTTTTATGGACAAATCCTTTTTATCTCAAAAAGAAAATTTCTTTGCGAGCTTATAATTTAGAGACATCCCAACTTAAAGTAAACGATAGGCAAGGTAATCCCATTATGATTGCGGCAGTAGTCGTTTGGCGTGTGCAAGATACCTATAAAGCTGCTTTTGATGTAGAGCAATATGCCAAGTTTGTACAAATACAAAGTGAGTCTGCCTTGAGAAAAATGGCAATGGAGTATTCTTATGACAATTTTGAAGATGCTGAGGCTTCAATAACGCTTCGCTCCAATTCTACCGAAATAAATGAGATGCTGGAAGCAGAGATATCCGATCGACTTGCTATAGCGGGTATTGAAGTAATTGAAGCCAGGATTAGTCACTTGGCTTATGCTCAAGAGATCGCAAGTGCAATGTTACAGCGGCAGCAAGCTACGGCTGTTGTTGCAGCCCGTCATAAAATTGTAGAAGGTGCGGTTGGCATGGTCGAAATGGCACTCGAAGCATTAAATCAAAAGGATATTGTTCAATTGGACGAGGAAAAGAAAGCATCTATGGTTAGTAACTTGCTCGTGGTATTGTGCTCGGATAAAGCTGCTTCTCCGGTAGTCAATACAGGAACTTTATATCAATAATCATCCCTATGTCTGAAAAAAAATCATTTGTTTTGAGGCTGGATAAGAAGTATTTTGACGCACTCGAAAAGTGGGCAGCAGACGATTTTCGAAGTGTCAATGGTCAATTGGAATATATCATAGCTAAAGCCTTAAAGGATAATAAGCGTATTAAACAATAAGTTATCTGAATGTCCCATTCCATATTGCGATCCGGATAGTAATTTCATCAATAAGCAACACTAAGCAAATCTTTGAAGTGCGCTTAGTGTTGCAATTCTACAAATCCATCAGTTATACCACTTCCCTCATCAAATTGACAAGTCCAACGAATCTACGAATCAGCACTAAAGATTAAACCTTTAGAGGGATAAATTTTTAAACCAATAGATCTAAATGGTATTTATTTGTTCCTGTTGTCGAATCGACAAACGCTAATTGTAAGCTTAACGAGAACTCTAGTACTCTGTCTATAAAATATCGTTCTTTTCCAAATCTCATCGTTAAAAATACGCGCCATAGTTATCACTATGCCTGCGTTCTTTGCCTTGATCTTTAAAAAAACACCTTCCATTATAATTTAAGTCTTTGTATAGACAGCGCACTAGTCTCCCTGAAATACAGAAAAATCAAATAATAATGAAAATCTAAGCGTATTGTCCAATGGATTTGGAATGACAGATGTCGGTACAAGATAAGACAGGTCAATTCCAAACACATTATACTTAATACCTGCACCTACCGTAAAATATTGTCTATTACCTTTTTCTGCACTTTCCCAATAATATCCTGTTCTAAATGCAAACTGATTGTCATACCAATATTCTACGCCTACGCTGACTGCGATTTCTTTCAACTCTTCTTTAAATCCTCCTTGAGCATCTCCAAATGAACCTAAAATTCCGGAAAACAAAGATTTTTCACGATAGTCTGCAATATCGTTTCCATCTTTATCCCAATCTTCATTCGGAACCGCATTTCCATTGACATCTAATCGAGTAGAAGCTATCGGTGTAGGTACAAGAAGTTTGTTTAAGTCTAATCCAAACGTAAGCGAGTTATGCTGGTCAAAATCAAGGCGAATGGCAGATCCAAGACCAAGATTGGCAGGAATAAAGTCTTTAACGAGGTTGTCGCGGGTATAAGAAACTTTAGAACCTATATTAGTAATGGCAGCACCGATAGAAAGCTCGCCTTTGTAATCACCTATGTTGGTTTTTTTTCTGTAATTCACTCCCAAGTCTGCTGCAAAGGCCTTGGCTGTGTTGATGTCAACACCATTGACTTGTTGCCCGGAAGCAAGATTGCTGAATACATATTTTCCTGTCAAAGATGCCGATAGATTATCACCTAATTTTCTAGCATAAGCTAGTGAAAACTCACCTTCTCTTGGTCTTCCTGTTCCTAATGATCCACCTTGTGTATCGGTAAAATCTATATCTCCAAGGGAGAAAAATCGAATAGATCCTCCTATAGCGGAGTTTTTATCGATTTTGTAATACCCTGAGGTATAAAGTAAAAAGATATCATCTAAGTTTAAGTTGGTAAGCCAAGGTGTATAAGTGATAGAAAATCCTGATTCTTGCTCTGAAAATACTAAATTCGAAGCATTAAAATGCATCGAATTGGAATTGGGACTTAAAGCGATCCCCATATCTCCCATGGCTCCAGATCGTGCATCGGGTGTGATACGAAGAAAAGGCATGGCAGTCAGTAGCGTATTGGAAACACAATTCCCATTATTGTCTATGACACATCCTTTGTTTGGATCGAAAACCTGTGCCTGCATGAAGGCGGGTATTAAAAAAAATAAGGCTAAATAAAGACCTTTTATGTTGAAATTCATACTCATTTATTAAATTGGCGCAATATTACTAAATATATTTGTTAAATTGTATATTTATATCCATGTGTCTTTCAAAAATATTTCAAACTCAGGGCAAAATAATTGATTCTCTTTCGAATTGATATTTACCATGAATCCATTGTCTATTTTTTAGAACCATTGTTATGATCTTATAACTTGACTAGTTTTTCAAATTTACTTTCCTTTTTTATGTTGAGTTCTTTGGACCATATCTGGATTTTATAGAGATAAACTCCTCGGGCTAAATCAGCTCCAAAATCATCATCTCCACTCCAAGTTATATCATTAACTCTGAAACTGCTAGAATATTTTGTTTGAACGATACTTTTTACAAGTCTGCCTGTGATTGTGTAAATATTAACGACAATTTCCAATTCTGTATTGGATAAATTGTGCTCAAACTGAAATTGGGTGTTTGTCGTGAATGGATTGGGATAATTGATGACTCGGCTGAGTGCATGATCGTTTTGATCTGTAACGACAAAGTCAACGCGCGTTTCTGCCGAATTTCCAGATATATCCCATGCTTTGGCCATGATATAGTGACTGCCTGTAGATAGCTTATTCAGTGGGAAGCGAACAACACCACTGGTATAATCATCTTTTTTGGCTTCATAAAAGTCATTGAGAATAAAAATGTTGCTATTATCTCCGTCTAAAGTTGCTGTTATGTCTTGTCCAATGGCATTACCGGTGACATTAATGCCCAAGTCGTCAGATAAGTTTAATAAAAGTATGGGATTGGCATTGGTGACACCACCGGATACAAAACTTTCGTCATTCATATAGGCCATTAATTGAGGCGGTTGATTATCAATGACTAGATTTTTAGAAGATCCTCCAATCGGAATATTGTTGAAATACCCTGCTGCATCTCTACTCGAACCATCATGCGCATAATATGCGATACGTCCTAGGCCATAAGAGTAATCTATATTTTTGGGTGTCCAAAAACTAATCGACCAATTGCCGTTAGTAACCGTAGCGGTACCTTTAAAGATTACATTTTTGTACATCGTAAAAGGAAATACCGGTGATGTCCGCCCATCGTTGGACAGCGTCAAAAGTTGCGATTTTTTGTCATAAACAGTGACGTATATGGTTCCATTAAAATCAGATAAGATTTGATTTTGTGCATCTCCAACATATCCGCTAATGACTACTTTTTTGAGGGCGCTAATGGTATCAATAACGCCCGTTGCATCTTTACCATTGATTTTTTCTGTAATAACTTGGTACTTAGGCAAGGCTAACGGTACAGATGGATCTCCGAGTAAGACAAATTTTCTAGAATTAGTTCTAAAACTTCCATCTGTGTGATACTTGTTTTTGCCTTCCGTCATGATATAACCCAAGGTCGGCGCTTGACCATTCACTTTTTTGAGCATTTGCTCATGCGTTGCATCGGTCAATAGCTTATTAGTATTGGTATATACCGCTCTCGTCGTTGTCATCAATCCGATAGCACCTCCTTTAGGATTGAGCAGGGCAGCCTCCGCAGGACTGAGTTTAGCCGGATTATCATAAGCTCCAAATGAACATGTAGCCGTAACGATTAGTGCAAGATTATCTTTATTGGACCAACTGTCTATATCGGGTATCGTCAAGATCCGCTCTTGTGCCCATCCTAACGGACCACCGTGGCCGAGATAAGTCATTGATATCTGTCCTTTAAATATTTGATCATTGATGGCCTTATTGGCATCGGGATATCTCTTTTCTCCGGATGTGGATACTTGCTTATAAGCATCTATATAGACTTTTTGCTGTGTAAATAAAGCGTGCCGATTTTCATCTGTTCGGGCTATTTCGTCAGTATCTCTTATATGGACATTAGAGTCTTCATCATCACATACATAACCTGTGCGGATGCGCCAATCTCCCAATGTTGCCGGATTGGTTTCATAGTGGATGATTTTATCAACGACATTTTTTGCTTCTTCATGACTGCGAATGGGAATTCTCCCGATATAAATATCTAAACCACCGACAAGCCCGATACCTTCATTATCTCCAAGTAGTCCAAAGAAGTCATCGGATGGAAATCCATAAATCGGATCCAAGGACTCATCTGTTTCGTAAAGCGGAACAAAATTTTCCGCAGGAATGCTCTTGTCGATACCTTTGTAGTCATAACTTCCATCGCCAAATAAGAGCAAATATTTAAAATCTGGATTTCTATATAAAAGTAATCTCGCCATATCCCGGATGGCTGCCGGATCGGCCTTACCACCGCCAAATTCATTAAAGATTTGATCCGTTGATGCTAAAAGGATTTTTAAGCCCGATTGTTTCGAGCGAAAATCAGCTAATCTTTCAGCTTCTTGTTTGAAATTCGGATGATATACGATGATCATATCCTCGTTGTCCATGGCATGTAAATTTTGAGGACTTATTTTGCCCATAGCCACGGGTTCTAAAGCACCCTTATCTAATTGATGCGCTAAAAACGCTTTGTTTTGGTTTTCAGGATAAAAGGTAAAGCCCTTTCCTGTATTAGGAATAAGCATCGGTGTAAATGGATCTGTGACGTCCCATATGGTTGCTTCATGAGCTTGCGTAAATTCAAATGCTGCTGTTCGATATCCTTGAGTGCGATAGTTTCTAAAAGATAACTGACCAGCAGTAGGTGCTGTTAATGCTCGGTTGTTGATAATCTGGATATAATCGAGCCAGCCGATAAAGTCCGTTGAAGCCATAGGGTAGGATAGGATGACTTCAGGAGTTGCCTGCGATGTTAAGAATTTTTCTTGCAATACAATTCTTCTTGCATAGACACTTTCGTAATTTATTGTATTGACCGAAGAGATGCTTTTATTAAAACTCTTGTCACCTATTTTTAAAGATACACTACTTGCGCTACTGCCTCGAGCGGCAAAAGCCATTTCTACTTGGATTAAAGAGTCTCTGATTAATCCTGTAAAGTCAAAAGAGGTGTTGTACTTCTTTTCTTTGACACTATTGAAGATATCGCCATACCAATCTTTGCCGGTTCCTTCTGTACCTGAAAAACTGCCTAAAAGATTGATTTTGTCTTCTTCCCATCTCTGCAACATATCGTAATTAGAGATTACAAATTCAGGAGATTCGCTAACTTGAACTGCGGTTTTTATGCGCAAACCATCCTCTTGATCTATTTTGATAAAATAGTAATTGTACTCATCATATATATTTTTGTCGAAGCGATAGCGTTGTGCGGCTTCGTCCCATGACCACATATCGGCACCTTCTCCGTAAAAAAGAATGTAATCACCAGCATCAAATTTTCCATCGGATTCACCAGCGATATATATGCTGAGTTGTTTTAAATCATCAACACGATAAGCACTATTTGCTTCCGGAATACGTCCACCTCGATTGCCGTAAATTTTTATTTTTTTAGGGTTGATATTATTGACATTAATACCCAGTTGGTTTTCCAAAAATGTTTTATCGATCTTATAAAGACCCGTTTTGTTGATTTTAATCTTATAGATATCTCCTGAGGCTAACACGGATTGATATGTTGCCTCCGGATTTCTTAAGCCCGAAGATACGATGGGAGCATATTGGAAATTGATAGAAAATTTTGTAATGATTTCAGCTTGATTGTTAGATATTTTTCGAATGGGATTGAGATGTAGATGGAGGCGATATTGTTGGCGTATTTCGACGATATCTATATTATATATATATGATTCCGATAATTTCGAGGCCACGCTGTCAGGAATGGATATGATCGAAGAAGCTTGAACAGTCAGAGAAGAACCCGTAATTTTAGCCTTGCTATATGGCTGCGAATAAAAGAAAGCGTCCGATAGCGGGAAGGCTTCATTGTAAACTTGATTTTCGCCGAGCGTGAGTTTTCCTTCATTCAAATCCGTATTATTCCAACGAAGCGTTTGCTGTACAGCATCGCTATATTGCGCCTGAATGGAAACAATCGTGGTTAAAATTAACCCAAAAATCAAAAAAACCTTACTTTTTATAATACTCATGCCTCTTTTGCTGTTATCTCTTTTTTAATTGCGATGTTATCGTAAACATATTAACAAAAATGATGCTTATTATTAATATGAAAATGTCTTGAATGTTTACTAAATATAAATTTTTGTTAATTTTTTAAGAAAATTAGACATAAAACGAGCATCTTTGGCTTTCTATTGTATAAAATATGTTAAGAATCAAACATAAAACATGTAAAAAGGGTATTTGTCTTGATAGATACAAAATTAGGTTTTCCCTGATTCTGGTAGTCGTGTTGCTTGGCTTTAAGTGGGTATCCGGGCAAGATCCGGTTTTTAGCCAATTTTACAACGCACCGCTTCAACTCAATGCAGCCTTTGCAGGCAATACCTATACACCAATGATTAATTTGAATTATCGAAATCAATGGCCGGGTTTAGGTAATATATATACGACCTATGCGGTCAGTTATGATCAATACTTTGATAAAATCAATGGAGGTCTAGGAATTAGCCTGCTTACAGACAATGCAGGAGATGGTACATTAAAAACTACGGGATTGACGGGATACTATAGCTACCAAATAAAAATTAAGGGTGACTTATATATAAAAGGTGGCTTAGAAGCGGGATGGACGAATACTTCACTTGATTGGAACAAACTCCAGTTTGGTGACGCCTTAGAAGCCATGTTAGATGGAGGCACACCCGGTGGATCTTTTATTCCAAGTAGAGAAATTCCCGCGGATGACCTATCCTTCCATCAAATCAAAATTGGTGCTGGTCTTTTATTATACAATCCACATTACTATGTGGGACTTGGCATAAAAAATCTGAATAGTCCAAATTTGCCATTTCTTTTATCATCGGCGACTACTTCAGATCAATTAATCCAAGTTCCGGTTAGATATTCCTTACATGCCGGTGGGCAAATTGTCCTTCGACCAGGCAATAATAACAGAATAGGTACGTTTTTATCACCAAATATCATGTTGCAAAGGCAAAGGAGTTTTTATCAAATCAATTTTGGAGCTTTACTTTCCGTCAATGCCATTCATGGAGGTCTATGGTATAGACATGCAGCCTACAATGGAGACGCATTGATTGCTTCTTTTGGGGTGAAAATGGACTTTTTAAGAATAACATATAGTTTTGATTTGACCATGTCCGATTTAGGCTTAAATCAGGGCGGAAGTCATGAAATTGGGATAGGCATTAATTTTGATTATTTGTATCCTAAAAAGCAAAATTATAATGACTGTTTTGAGATTTTTCGCTAAAGTTGTTAAAAATATAGGTTTATTTTACTTTTTTTTGTTAAAATAATTTGCGCTTTTTAAATTATGCTTATATTTGGGCGCTAAAATTGTAAAATCAGAATATCAATCGATGAAGAATTTAATTAATCCATTAAGCTTACTGGCATTTGTTGCCATTTTATTGACTTCTTGTAGTAGAAAAGAAGAAGTATCGTCCGCCACTGGTTGGAAATATAATGATGCCGAATGGGGTGGATTTGAAAAGAAGGATTATGAAGGCCAAATCAATGGTCCAAACCTAGTCCTTGTTGAAGGTGGTACTTTCTCCATGGGTCTTACTCAACAGGATGTGACATTTGAATTCAATAATGTGCCTAGAAGAGTGACCGTTTCTTCATTTTATATGGACGAAACAGAAGTATCTAATATCAACTATAGAGAATATCTTCACTGGCTTAAAAACCATTATGTAAGTTACCCAGAAGTATATAGAAATGCACTTCCGGATACGTTGGTATGGAGAGAAGAACTTTCGTTCAATGAACCATTAGTTGAAACTTATTTCAGACACCCATCTTATGATGATTATCCTGTAGTCGGTGTCAACTGGATTCAAGCTAATGATTATTGTAAATGGAGATCCAATAGAGTAAACGAAATGATTCTTGTTGAAAGAGGTATTTTGAATTTATCTCCAGACGGAAAAGATTCAGATGTATTCGATACAAAATCTTATTTGGATGGACAATATACAGGTAATGTAAACAAAAATCTTCCTAACTTGGTGACAGGTGGAGAAAGACCGGTTATGTTTGATGATGGTATCTTACTTCCGGATTATAGACTCCCAACAGAAGCAGAGTGGGAATACGCAGCATTAGCACTTCAAGGTAATCAGCCTTCTTCTGAAGACGAAGTTTATTTGGATAGAAGATTTTACCCTTGGAATGGTAATACAGCGAGATATAAGAAGAGAAATAAATCTCAAGGTAGAATCCTTGCCAACTTTAAGAGAGGCCGTGGAGACTATATGGGGTTAGCTGGTAATTTGAACGATAACGCATCTTTCTGTGCTCCAGTACGTGCATACTTCCCGAACGATTTTGGTCTATATAATATGGCCGGTAACGTTAACGAGTGGACAGCAGATACTTATCGTCCGATGACATCACTTACATTGAATGATGTTGAAAACCACGATTTAAACCCATTCAGAGGTAACCAATTCCAACAATTAATCGTGGATGAAGAAGGAAAACCAATCGAAAAGGACTCTTTAGGTGCGTTGAAGTATAGATATGTAGATGATGAAGAAGCACAAGATAGAGAGAACTATAAGAAAGGTGATCTTCGTGACTACGATGATGGCGATTCCGATTATATTGATTATTTATACGGAGAGACTACATTGGTGAGCAATAAATCAAAAGTATATAAAGGTGGATCTTGGGCAGACAGATTATTCTGGCTTTCTCCAGGAGCACGTAGATATAAAGATGAAGATAAAGCTGATAGAACCATCGGATTTAGATGTGCAATGATCAGAGTAGGTGGTCAGGCAGGTAATGAAGACGTAGGCGGTAATAGCTTTAAAGAAGGTGGCAAAACCATTAAAAGAAGATATAAGTAATTAGTAAAATTTAATATATCAATGAACCCTTGCATTTTGCAGGGGTTTTTTATTTATGGAAATTCAAGATTTATATTTCAGGTGGAAGCAGTCAACTGGTATCGCGACCGATAGTCGGAAAGTCGAACCTAGTCAAATATTTTTTGCACTAAAGGGCGATACATTTGATGGTAATGCTTATGCCATGGCCGCTCTTGATCAAGGTGCTTCATTGGTAGTCGTTGATGACCCGAGCTTAGCCCATGAACAGGATTCACGCATCGTGATTGTAGAAGATGTGCTGACCACGCTTCAGCTCTTGGCAAGGCATCATCGCGATCAGTTGAATATTCCTATTTTGGCGATTACGGGTTCTAATGGTAAAACGACAACCAAAGAGTTGACCCGAGATGTGCTGCTATCGAAATATCGCATCTTAGCCACTCGAGGCAATCTCAATAATCATATTGGCGTGCCTTTGACTGTATTGTCCATAACTGATGAAATTGAGTTGGCAATCATCGAAATGGGCGCCAATCACCAAGGAGAAATAGATTTACTCTGCAAGGTAACTAATCCAGATTATGGCATGATTACCAATATCGGCAAGGCACATCTCGATGGCTTTGGGGGAATGGAAGGTATTAAAAAGGGAAAGTCCGAATTGTATCGGTATTTGTCGGCACATGGAGGTACTATTTTTTTGAATGAAGAAGACGAAACCTTAAAATCACTCGTCCCAGTTGGTTGTGCTGTAGTGCCCTATTGTCCTTCTGACATATTACAGGTGCGAGATGATCATGACATGATATCTTACGAAAGCAATGGATGTTTGTATCAGACCCAATTGTATGGCGCATACAATATTAACAATATTGCGTTCGCAGTCGCTGCTGGACGTTACTTCAATGTACCTGAGGATCAAATCCATCTGGCTATTACAAGCTACAAACCAGGGAACAATCGCTCTCAACTTTTTAAATATCAGAGCAACCACATCATTTTGGATGCCTATAATGCCAATCCAAGTTCCATGAAAGCAAGTATCGAGAGTTTTGTAAAAATGGGAGGGGAACAGGTAATCGTACTTGGCGATATGTTTGAGCTAGGAACGTACGCTAAGGAGGAACACGCAGCGGTTTTGGATTTGATAGATAATTATGTATTTGTTGACAAAATATTCATTGGCGCAGCTTTTTTGAGTGTTTCCCAAGGGCATTCTGGTCATTTTTTTAAGGATATTGACACGGCTAAGGCGTATTTCAGGAATTGTCATTTTCATAATAAAAATATCTTGCTCAAAGGTTCACGTGGGATTGCGGTGGAGCGGATATTAGAATAATATTTATCAT
>JAIXKS010000021.1:0-47953 GCA_026928325.1 Chitinophagales bacterium
GTGGTAACTATGGCGAGTATTTTTAACGATGAGATTTGGAAAAAGAACAACATTTTATTAATTTCTTTATATTGCCGGAGCACTAAATGATGCATTATATCTCGTTATGAGCGTCAAAAGGGCCATCAATCGGTAGCTTATTATTTAGGAGAATAAGTCCGGTAAAATGACCGCTTTGAAGCTATTTTGATGCCTAATAGGTTGTCTAATGCATTGTTTCTATTATTATTAGCAATTCTATTTTTTATTCAAATCATTATTCAAACCTTATGAAAAAGTTTTTAATCTGGCTGATTTTTTTCTTACCATTTTCTTTGTTAGGGCAAGACAAAACGCCATTTGAGCAAGCGAAAGCCCACATTCAAACAATGGCGCCTTCGTGGCAATTGATTGCTTCTGATTACGAAGGCATTGTCCTTAGTTCTGAAGCCACTTCGATGCAAGGGATAACCTATCTGTATTTAAATCAAGCTTATCAGGATATTCCAATCAGAAACGCAATGGCAGTTATCGTCATTAAAGATGGTAAGGTCGTATCTGACCAAAACAATTTTGTACAAAATGTAGAAAGCAGGGTCAATGCTAAGGCTTTCAAAAAAGGCGCCGATGAAGCCATCATTCAGGCAGCACAACACCTCGGCATTGCTTTGAGAAGTCGCCCGGTCATGCAAGGTAGAACCAATGACGGTAAGTTGGTATTTGACATTCCCGAATTGACACAAGAACCAATCATCGCCGAGTTAAAGTACGAAATGGTAGAAGACCGATTGATTTTGGTTTGGAATCTTTCTATGGATATGAAATCCGGATCAGATTATTGGGATATGAATATCGATGCCGTAACCGGTGATTTTGTTTCTAAATTCAATTATACGATTTACTGTCATCATCCTGAACATGCCTTTACAAATCACGATAATTGTGAGGCAGGGCATAGACACAATATTGAGCAAGGAAGTGTATTAGCACCCACAGCGAGTCCGACGAGCATTGCACAGTATAATGTATTTGCCTTACCGACAGAAAGTCCGATACATGGCCCTAGAAAGCTGGTAGGAGACGAGCAATACATCGCTGCTTCGCCTTATGGATGGCATGACACAAATGGTGTAGAAGGCGCTGAATTTACCATAACACGAGGTAATAATGTGTATGCCTACCAAGACAAAAATGATGATAACCGGTCTGACGGCCCGGAAACTGAAGGTGGCGCCAATTTGAATTTTGATTTTCCTATTGACCTTTCAAAAGACCCTAGAGAGAATGCCGATGCAGCCGTTACCAATCTTTTCTATATGAACAATATGATTCATGATATTTCTTTTAAACTAGGATTTACAGAAGAATTCGGTAATTTTCAGCAAAAGAATTATACGGGCTTGGGTGATGATGGAGATTATGTCGATGCACAAGCTTTTGACGGAATCACCCTTCATGAAGCCGGACAGACCGATCCCGCAAAAATCAATAATGCCAATTTCTCCACGCCAATTGATGGATTCAGACCTAGAATGCAAATGTATTTATGGACAAATACTGGAGGAATCGTTTCAATAGACGAACCAGAAAACATCAAAGGTTTTATTAATGAATATGGTACTGCAGGGTTTGGTTTTCCAATTCCTAATAAAGACGAAGCACCGATTGTCGGCAAAATGGTTGTAGCTAAATCTGCTGGACCTAGTGGAAATACCGGTTGTAGAGCGATATCCAATGCAGCAGAAGTAGCTGGCAATATAGCAATCATAGACCGAGGAACTTGTGACTTTAGTCAAAAGGTATATAATGCACAACAAGCCGGTGCGATAGCTGCCATTATATGTAATATCCCAGGCATCGACGGTGGAAATGGTGAAGAAATCGTAGGTATGGCAGCTGGTCAAAATGCTGAAAATGTAACCATCCCTTCCATCTTTGTAAAAAAATCTGTTTGTGACAAAATCAAGGTCGAATTATCTAAAGGTATTGATGTCGTTATAACCTTTCAAGAACGTGGTAATAGCGGTCCTAAATATTTCGATGGCGCCCTTGACAACGGTATCATTGCTCACGAATACGGTCATGGTATTTCTACAAGACTTACAGGAGGAAGACTCAATTCCTCTTGTTTGAATAACGACGAACAAATGGGCGAAGGATGGAGTGACTTTTTTGCATTGATTTTGACACATCAACCTGGTGATAAAGGTACAGATGCAAGAGGTATCGGAAATTATGCTGCCGGAAGTTCCGTAGAAGGCGGTGGTATCCGAAGATATCCATATTCTACAGATATGAATATCAATCCACAAACTTACAAAGATATTCGCGGTACGACAGCGCCTCACCCGGTAGGCGAAGTGTGGACCGATATCTTATGGGATGTGTACTGGAGATTTGTCGATCAATATGGATTTGATCCAGATTGGAACAACGAAACATCTGGAAACTTCCTAGCAGGAACATTAGTAGTAGAAGCTTTAAAAATCCAACCTTGTAATCCTAATTTTATCAAAGGTAGGGATGCCATACTAAAAGCAGACTCCTTGCTATTCGGAGGAAAACACGGGCTACTTCTTTGGGAATCATTTGCACGAAGAGGCGTAGGTTATTATGCTTCCGCAGGCAATACTCGAAATGACAATGTGGAAGATTTTAGTTTGTTGCCAACGTTAATCGAAAAGTTGAAAATTTCAAAAACAGCAACGAGTTCCATTGACGCAGGAGACGAGGTTAATATCCATATTCATGCGATCAATCACATACCAGCTCGACAAAATGAAGTGATTATTACGGACGAATTGCCTGATGGTATGACTTACGTCGAAGGTTCCGCCAATGTAACGCCTAAGATTAATGGCAATTTACTAATATTTGATTTGGGAGATCTGGAATATAAAGACGAGATTGATATCACCTATAAAACGAAGTCAAGCACCGATAACAAGTCCATCCAATTGGAAATTGAAGACTTTGAGGGTAATTTTGACTGGGATACAGAAAATGCCGAAGGTAGTGAAGAATGGATTACATCGTTTGACATATTTAGAAGCCCGGAAATATCTTACAGTATTTTCAATGGTACGTCTAAAGGCGACGCTTCTCTGATCACCATACCTTATGAAATCCGCGGCGTTCGTCCAGTCATGAGATTTTGGCACCGATATAATACACAGTCCGGCAACGATGGAGGTTTTGTAGAGATTTCTAACGATAATGGAAGTACTTACACTAGAATTCCAAGAGAAAAATTCATCAGAAATCCATATAATAGCGCCTTAGCCTATGGTACCCTTGCTGAAACAGGCGTTTATGCATTCACGGGCAATTCCGGTGGAAATTGGACAACTACACTCGAGGGAAATTGGGTAGATTCTTATATAGATTTGAGTGAATATAGCGGTCAATCGGTTTCTTTTAGATTTAGATTTGTTAGTGATGATGAAGGCGTCGGTACCGGTATTTTTACAGGTTGGTACATTGACGACTTTGAGATCATCGACTTATTTAATTATAAATCACAAGCGTGTATCGTAGCCGAAAATGGTGCGGGCGAAATGGCTTGTACAGATGCCATCGAAACGATCGTCAATCCGGATGAAATAAGTAGCACTAAAGACGGTTTAGTCAGAGAGGTGTTATTTAGCCTGCAACCGAATCCTGCACAGGATTATGTGACGCTTCAACTTGTATCTCCTGTCCGTCAAAAGGTAGATGTAACTATTAGCAATCTAAGTGGTCAAGTTCTTTACAATACACAGATACAAGTTTCAGAAACTTATCATCAAGCAACAATCAATACTTCAGGACTTCCTGCGGGAATGTACTTGGTGAGCATGACCGGAAATAACGTCGTATATACTGAAAAATTAATCATTAAATAATTTGTTTAAAAGGTTTATGAATGCGGTTACGGTATGATTTTTGCGATGTAAAATAACATAACTGTAATTGTTAAACCAATCTAATAAAAGCCACCCTTCGAGGTGGCTTTTATCATTTTAACCCGGATAGTATTGGAAGCTATTTTGGATCGCAACAGCTTTTCTAATGTGTACCATGTCTGAATACAAACCCAACTATTAATAGGAGCTACGCTTCATACGTCATAGAATAATAGGATTCTCTTCCGTTATAGGCATAATTGCATAAAATAAATTTACCTTTGTGGCAAATTTCAAGGATGCTTTTAGGACATCCTGAAATAGCCATGTTTATTACAATTTTTATGAATTTTTCATGAACCAAAATCAAGTATTAAAGCAAAGGTCGATTACTGGGATTATATTCGGGACGGTATTGATCGCATTAATCCTTTCCGGAAAATACGGAGCTGCAATATTAGGAAGTATCATCCTCTTGGGCGGCGTCAATGAATATATTCGAATGGTGATCCCAAATCAAAGCAAAACCACCTATACCACAATCGCTTTGAACTTCCTTGTTGCTGCGTTAATCGTTCTATTGGTTAAACCCTATAGTCTAGCCTATTTGTATATTAATACGCTAACATGTATCGCATTTTTGGTCGGTATAGCCAATATGTACACAAGCAAACCATTTGTCAACCACGCTAAGTTATACTCGCTCATCTCAGTTATTTACTTGGGACTACCTCTAGGCCTATTCTTAAGTTTTGTAATCAATCACGCTACCTATAACGGATTTTTTTGGCTCGGCTTATTTATCATGATTTGGATGAGTGATTCCTTTGCCTATCTCGTCGGTTCCCGAATAGGTAAACACAAACTTTTTGAAAAAATTTCTCCTAAAAAATCTTGGGAAGGTTTTATAGGAGCCGGTATTCTTACCTTAACCCTAGCTTATATTTTGGGAAGTTATACGTTTTCCGATCCTTCACAATTGTATCATCTAAATACCACTTATTTTTTAAATACCGGTGTATTCTGGGTGTTTGTTGCGGCTATAGCTTGGACGATTGGAACTTGGGGAGACTTGGTTGAATCCTCAATAAAACGAACTTTTAACATTAAAGACTCCGGAACGCTACTTCCCGGACACGGCGGAATATTAGATAGATTCGATAGTTTTATATATATATTGCCATTTATATTACTTTTGCTCTTTTTTTGTACAATCCAATAGATTCAAATGATGAAAATACATAAAGAAGGTCGTAATACATTAATATTGGGATTTATTACTCTGCTGATAATCAACTTACTAGTACAGGCCTTTGTTCCTATCTTGTCAGGATTTTTCCTTTTTGTCAGTATCGCACTTTATTTATTTCTAATCTCTTTTTTTAGAAAACCGGATAGAAGTGTAGTTACTATAAACAATCAACAGATTTTAGCTCCTTGTGACGGAAAAGTGGTCGTCATCGAAAAGGTTTTCGAACCGGAATTTTTAAAAACGGATTGTACTCAGGTATCCATTTTTATGTCTCCGCTCAATGTCCATATCAATTGGTTGCCGACTGATGGTCAAATCCTTTATTCCAAATACCATCCCGGCAAATTTCTAGCCGCTTGGAACCCGAAAGCATCTACGGAAAACGAACGCACAACAGTCTGCTATCAATATGAAGATAAGAAACTATTGTTGCGACAAGTTGCCGGTGCCTTAGCGCGTCGCATCGTCAATTATGCCAAGAAGGACGATCAATATAAGCAAGGCGATGAGATGGGATTCATCAAGTTTGGATCTAGAGTTGACCTTTACTTACCGCTCGAAGCGGAAGTTCTCGTCAAACTCGATGATAAAACCATAGGAAATCGTACACCTATCGCCAATTGGTAATCATAAACCTTATTGCTTGATTACAGGAATCGTCTGTGTATTTTGATGGCCACTTAATACAACATAGTAAAGACTTTCCGGCAATTCTGCTGTAGAAATCTGCCATGATACGACATCTTCAGGGATATAACCTGACAAAAGAACCTTTCCTTCAGGATTGCGAATCTCATATTGCGTATATCCTGGATTGGCCCAACTGATTGTAAACTGTTCATGAACCGGATTAGGAAATAGCGTGATACTTTGATCTACAACAGTTGAGATCTTTCTAATACCTAATTCTGTTCGCTTGCCATCAAAATCTACTTGACTCAGTCTGACATAAAATGCAGGAGTATTACTTCTATGCTTGAAATCATACCGATAAGAAACATGGTGATGGTTATAAGCATCGACTACTCCAACTGCTTGATAAGCATATCCATCGTCAGCAACTTCAACTATATACTTTTCATTATTCGTTTCTACTGCAACCTTCCAAGCCACTTGATACAAGGCATCCTTCAAATGAGTGACCTGCATATCCATCAATTGTACAGGAAGTGGCGTCTGTGGTGTCTCATAAAAATCATTTCCATGAGATTCCGGCTGGTTTAAGTCTAATTCGACAAAGATTGTATAATCATCAACGCCATCAATGTCATTATCGCTATCAAATCCAGATTTTGCTACCTCGATGACTTTATATTTACCCATAGGTAAAACATCAAAAGCATACTTTCCTTCCAAGTCTGTAATCGCTGTCATCAACGATCCATCCTTATTATACACAGGAAGTCCGGTTTCCAAATCTAAAAGGTAGATTGTAAACCCCGGTAAAACTTCATTATTCTTTCTGTCTTTAACTTGTCCGGATATTTTACCCACGACCTCTCTAAATGTAAATTTATTAATCTTGATAGCTTGGCTGTTGCTCATACCGTCATCTTCGCTACCATTTGAAAAGCAAAGTTTAAATTGCTCAATAGGATATTCTGAATTAATCTTAATAGCTCCCGCAGGATCGTCATGGTGCAAATCTCCGTTGATACCTTCCTGATATTGAGCTTTAACTTGCTGTCCATTGAAGATCAGCGGTGATAGCGATGATACAGGTGACATAATTAAAGGAACTTCACCCAACAAGCTGGATGCTGTTACAAAAACACTATCTAAAAATGTAGCAAAAGGACGTTTACTCGATTGCAACATGTCAATATCATATATGGAGAAATCCTCTAGGATAATCGGCTTTTGAAATGAAAAATTTAAACACACATTTTGTCCAGACCGCAAAGACATAATCTGAAATGCGAGATTACCTCTTCCATAAAAGGTATTCGTTCTAGTAAAATTATTAAACTCAGATGTCTTATCCGGAGTCGTGTTCATTTGAAAGGTATCTAATAATTCGACATGGATATTGATTCCTCCTACTTGATAAGTATTTTGGGTATCACCTCCTTTCCATACCGCCTTATTACCCCAATAATCTCCTTCCCACGTAAAATCTACCGGAGTATAATACTGAAACTCTTGTGCATGCAATCCTAAAAAGGCCATAAACAATAATAGCGTCGAAAGTAGTTTAATTTTTTGTTGTTTCATTGCAACTTACTTTAATTAACAATCTATAATATACTATTATATCGAAAACAAATACGCGAATTTACCGCAATTAAATATTAAATATTTTTAACATACAATTCAACTTGTCGTAAATTCATATTAAAAATACAGCTAATATCATGCCAAAAATTAATCACCAAGGGAATGTTGAATTTTAGTTGAATTTATGACATTTTAGTATGAAAACACCTGCTATAAACCACATTGAAGCAGGAAGACCTGACAATTTGTTTATAAAAGTATCTTTAAATTTGATGTCGATATGAATGTCAAAAACTTGAAAGATCAAGCACTAATTTTGCAAAGAATCGGATTAAATATTACCCCAAATGTGTATCGCACTGAGTTTGATATCTTCTCCATAAAATATTCTTGCAGTATTTTCAAAAGATGTCGTGTAGTCAGACACAAAAAAGAGATCTTCGCCAGATTTGCGGTAGCTTTTTAGGTTTTTATCCATCAACAGTTGGTCAACTTCCTGATGAACTACGTCTATAGAATCCATAATAGCAACTTTACCCTTAAAAAAATCATTGATTTCGTTTTTAATCAAAGGATAATGCGTACAAGCCAATAGAAGTGCATCGATATCCTCCAAATCGGCATTACTCAAGTAACTTTCAATGATCTTTCGTGAGATATTGCCATTATAAAAGCCCTCTTCTATCATGGGCGCAAGTAAAGGCGTTGCCACCTCAAAAACCTGAATTTCGGGATTATGTACTTTGAATTTTTTACTATAAATAGAAGAATTAATAGTTGCCTTTGTGGCAATGACACCCACACGCTGGTAGCCTCTGCGAATGACTTCTTTGATTAGTGGATCCACGACATTGACAAAGATAACCTCGCCTTCAAAAAACTCCACAAGCATTTCGTAGGCAGTAGAAGAAGCCGAATTGCAAGCGATAATAATCAATTTACAGTTTTGTTCCTTAAGGAATTTGCTAATTTTGATACTGTAATACCGAATTGCGTCCGCAGACTTATCACCATAAGGCAGGTGAATTGTATCTCCAAAATAAATGAATCGCTCCTCCGGCATATTTTTTTGCAAGGCTTTAGCAACCGTAAGGCCACCAATGCCACTGTCAAAAATCCCTATCGGTTGCTGATTGGACCGATTCATTTATTATAATTTTATTATTTGATACCTAATTTTTCTTTTATCAATTGAGTGACTTCCGTCGAAGGTTCAGCATAAAGGATCACGCCATGAACTGCATCAAAAATATAGAGCAATTCCTTTTCGGTAGCAACATCACTAATCGCTTTGTTGATACTGTCATGAATCGGCTTTAATAACTCTTCCTGCTTCTGCATCAGCTTTTGCTCACTCGTACTTCTGTATTCTATAATTTTTGATTCTTCCTCTTGTAAGGCTTTAGATCGCTTCTCAACTTCAACAGGAGCCAACTCTCCACTTGCTTGTTTTTGCTGAAATTCTCGAACCTTCGTTTGAAAAGCAACAATCATTTCTTCTGCCTTCTTGTCAAACATATTTTTCATAACCTCTAGGTCAGAGTTAGCTTGCTTAACTTCCGGCATAGCATTGAGGATGTCTTGCGAATTAATATAACCTACTTTTTGAGCATGAACTTGGACGCTTGCCAATATTACCAATAATGAAAAAACAATACTTCGAAACATATCTTTATGATTAAGTTGATTTTAAGTTGAATGATGATTACTTGATACCCAGCTTCTTCTTGAGATCTCCGGTTTTGTCGTATTCAGGATTTGAAAACAACAATCCCGTAGCACCACCCTTATCAAAGATGATGTCTATTCCTCTTTCAGCTGCATAGGATTCCATAGCTGCAAAAACTTTATCTTGAATTGGAGCTACCATTTCTTGTCTTTTTTTGAAAAGCTCTCCATCCGGGCCAAACTTGATTTTTTGTTTCTCACGGATTTCTGCTTCTTTTTTGACGATTTCGTCTTCTCTTTTGATCTTATCTTCATTGCTCAAGAGTACTTGCTCTGCCTGAAACTTGTTGTACATACTTTTTACTACATCAAATTCCTGAGATATTTGCTGACGCCATTCTGCTGCTACTCGATCCAATTCCTTTTGTGCGTTATCATATTCAGGTAAAGAGGAAAGTACCTCATTGACATCTATAAGAGCTATCTTCTGAGCTGATACAAGAGACATGGTTCCAAGAATAAAAACCATTGCTAATAAACTTCTTCTAATGTTCATTTTTTAAAAATTTTAGGAGTTTAAAAATTTTTGCCAAAATTACGATATTTATTTACTTATTTTAATGCACGGCCTTAAATTATATTTTTTATAAAATCAAATCAGGCCGTTTTTTAAAACATTAAACAAACAACGTAAAAGCTACATGCTTCATTATTAATAGACCGTTTCTTTCTTTCTAAAGTTACTAATCGGATATATGTAGCTTTACCATTATTTAATCCAGAATATTGTAAATCAATATTTTAAATAAAATTATTGTAAAATTTCATTCGAATCTTTAACTTTAGTTTAACGGTAAAGTTTTTTAGCGATAACCCGATGTGATTACTCAAATTTCTAAATGCAGTCTCGGAATTCGATGCGCCATTAGCCGGCATGAAAAACGGAAAATAAAAAAAATTGGAGAAATCATTAACCGTCTTAATCAAAACTTTCAGCATATAAATGGATAAAACCATGCGGCAAAAAAGGAACCTTGGATGAATTTTGGATATTAATCAGGTCTTCCTATTGTTTTGCTATGGATTGTCCTTTTCATTTCAATAAATCCATTAACTTTGCCTCACTTCATTAAAAAAATGCAAAAATCTTATGTCCGATTTTATAATTGATAGCGTACCACTAACTCCTGAAATAGTCATGCAGGTTGTATCTCAAGGCCAATCCATAGCGATGTCTGAACCTGTTAAGCAAAAAATACAAGCCAATCGGTCATACCTTGAAGATAAATTGGCCGACCCCAATCGAATTGTTTATGGTATAAATACCGGTTTTGGCTCTTTGTGTAATGTACGGGTATCGGAAGAAAATCTAGGTAAATTACAGGAAAATCTCGTTCGTTCGCATGCATGTGGCATGGGCGACAAAGTACCACAAGATATTTGCCAACTCATCCACTTTTTAAAAATTATCAATTTAACCCGTGGTTGTTCGGGTGTTCGAGTGGAGTTGATTCAAAAACTGATTGATCTCTACAATGCAGGTATTTACCCTGTGATTTATCAACAAGGATCATTAGGTGCTTCCGGTGATTTAGCACCCTTGGCCCATTTGAGCTTACTCCTATTGGGTGAAGGAAAAGCATACCACAAAGGTATCGAATGTGCCACCGCAGCCGCTTTAAAAGCTGAAAATATCACGCCGATAGCTTTAAAATCAAAGGAAGGCCTTGCCTTATTAAACGGAACACAGTTTTCATTGGCTTACGCAACCCATATCATCACCAAAGCCGAAAAATTGTTTGACCTTGCCAATAAAGTAAGCGCTTTGTCTATGGATGCCTACCTATGCGATATAGCGCCATTTGACCATCTGTTGCACGATGTACGCCCACATCAAGGACAAAGAAAAACTGCCGATCAAATATATAATCTCTTACTTGACAGCGAACTCCGGAATGTTACCAAGCAAAGCGTACAAGACCCGTATTCTTTCCGTTGTGTGCCTCAAGTACACGGTGCATCATGGACAGCAATCAACCACGCCAAAGAAGTGATAACTACGGAGATTCACGCAGCTACGGATAATCCCATGGTTTTTGACCAAGAGGATAAAATCCTAAGTGGCGGCAATTTTCACGCACAACCATTAGCATTAGTGTTGGATTATCTAGCTATCGCACTTGCGGAACTCGGCAATATATCCGAAAGAAGAGTGTACCAATTGATCAATGGAGATCGAGGATTACCGCCATTTCTCACCAAATATCCAGGATTAGACTCGGGATTTATGATCGTACAATATACAGCTGCATCCATCGTCAGTCAAAACAAACAATACTGCACACCGGCATCTGTTGATTCTATCGTATCGAGCAAAGGACAAGAAGATCACGTCAGCATGGCCGCCAATGCAGCAACAAAATGCGCTAAGGTAATGGACAACCTTATTTCATTAATAGCCATAGAACTACTTACAGCAGGTCAAGCTTTTGAATTTAGACGACCGACAAAGTCTAGTCCTACCCTTGAATCCCTTTATGCAGATTTGAGACAAAATGTTGCCGTATTAGAAGAAGACCGCATCATGCACGATGACATGGTAAAAGTGGTATCCCTCGTACAAAAGATGATTGGGTAGATTATCTATCCCATAAAGCAGGTGGGCAAATATTTAAACCCATTATCCACACAAAAAAAAACAAGGATTCCCGTTTTTTATACGAGAATCCTTGTGATTTTATAGGTATTTCCTTCTATGCTTTAAAGCTAGTGCTCTGTCCATAAAAAGACTTAAATAATAATGGAAGTTATTTTTTAAAAGATCAAGGCAAAAAACGCAGGCATAGTGGTAACTATGACGAGTATTTTTTACGATGAGATTTAAAAAAGTAACGACATTTCATTAAGATATTTTTGTTGACGGAGCACTAGAATTACTTGCTAATGACTAACTTTTTATTGGCAATCAAACCATCCTTGCCAATCAAGGTTACGATGTAAATACCACTTTCTAATGCGGATACATCAATGGCTGCCTTTGCGCTACTATAATCCTGAACAATACGTTGGCGGGCATCCATGTCCCATACGATTACTTGAACATCGGATGCGTCATATCCATCTATATAAAGTACGTCTTGCGCTGGGTTTGGATAAACTTGAATTGAGACGTCTTCTATCGTATTGAAGGTAGATGTTGTAACAGATTGATAGATTAGGAAAAACAATAAAGTCTGGGTAAGTGTTGGCCCAACACAAGTACCATGATCCCCATTAGAATCTACATCTGTGACTATTAATGTATTGGGGTCGGCACCTCGGGCATACATTGAGTCCCGAGCTATGATGCTGTTTTGATATGGAACGATATCGTCTCCCTTGCAGTAAAAAATCCTAGTTGGGGACTCTGGTGTCCATTTGTATGCATCGTTTTCACGCAATATCTGATTGACCGGGTGTTCTGGATCGTTGACGATGGCATCCAAAACATCTCCACGAAATAATCCCTTAATCAATAAAACACCAGTATTGGTAACCAAGTTAACAACCATGCGCTCATTAAGCGTTGTCAGGGATATTTCATTATTGTAGTAGCTTTGAATATCGTCTATATATTCTGGATTAAAAATATCTCCCAAATCATCATAAAATCCATAAACCTCATTCATACCTAAAACGGTAACTGCAATAAATGCCGGGGCTAAATAGACATCTTCACCCAGCATCAGATCGCGCATAGCTCCTGAAAGACTATATGGGCCTGACAAATGTGTTGCCGCAGTGACAGAAGATGCTCCATATTTTTTTTGTGTACCTTCTTGAAAGACCATTGAAGCATATCCACCTTGGGAGTATCCTGTTATGAACAATTGATTATTCAAGGAAAGGTCGTTATCCGGTGCCCAATTGCGAACGGCATTTACCATGTCATCAGTTGCTGAAAAGGTCGTGGATGCATGAACGTAGGTTTGAAATCCTCTTGCATCTCCCATACCCACAAAATCGGGCAATAAAGACACAAAACCCATACCAGCAAAGAGAAGACCTACCTGACCTTCGCTTCCTCCATTACTACCAAAACGTGAAGGAACACAAGTTTTGCAATCTGAAGTTCCATGTTGATAAACCAATACAGGATACGTCAAATTTTTACTATCGGGAACGACAAGTAAACCAGATAACGTATCTAAAGCACCTTTTGCATCTGCAGATGCATAATTGACTTTATAGAAGGTAGCACCATATTTGACCAATGGCAAATTAAATGCAGCGATAATCTCTTGTTTGGTATAATGACCTTTTTCTGTAACAGAAACGATCTCTTGCGCGGACGCAACTTGGTAAATGATAAAAAATAATAGAATTTGTACTAATTGTTTCATGATAAATGCATTATTTCAGGCTCAAAAGTAAAGGTTTGTATTTAAATAAAGCTACATTTTTATGGTATTTATGCGTTTCATAATCGAATTTTGTGACGATTGTCCTAAAACATAGCTACATTTGTCCTACTTTCTTCCAAATTAAACCCTATTTTGATATGAAATACCGCATGTTTATACTCATCTCTCTTAGTCTTTTAGCATGTAATCCTAAAGCCTTACCTACCGTCTTTGTCCAACAAGAAGGCTATGCTTTGCTCAAGGTTTCCCACGAAACTACAAGGGATGAATTAAAAGACATTCAAGCCCAATTAGAAAAACAAGGTATTTCCTTAGATTATTTTTCTTCTGCTTTCTATGAAAATGGCCATTTGCAAATCCTCAAATTGATGGTAACAACACCCGAAGGTCATTCCGGCCAGACAACCGCTGATATTGTCAATTTACAATACCGATATTACGGTTTTATTTACCAAAAAGGCGGATCTCCAGTATTTAAAATAGGAGAAATACCTGAAGATTGATATTCGATTGTGGATTGAATTGAAAGTTGAAAAATACAAATTGTTCATGCCAAATAATCGACAACCATTTCAAACGAATCCAATAAATCAACAAAAATCACGAGCTACAAGAAAGCATAGAGCAACCTACCTTCTCTAGTGCCCAATCCGGCCTTTTGGCAAACCATCTTTCATATTGAGGCTGTTCCTCATAAGGTCGTTTCAATAAGGTAAACAATTCGTGCAAAAGACCATAATCTCCAAGATCTGCCGCTTCTATAGCGAGTTGAGACATGTAGTTTCGTAGCACATATTTAGGATTGACCTCATTCATTTGTTGCTGGCGTAGGCTATCCGTGGTGTCTTCAAGTGCAATTCTTTTTTGATATGCCATTAGGACGTCTTCCAGTAATTGCTCTTTTTCCGGAAGCCATTCATCCTCATAAAATGCAGGTTCCAATAATGATTTCATCTCGGATATAGGCATATCCTTGGTAATTTTAGCCAATAAGCGGAAAAATATCGTATAATCCACATTACATAGATGCAAAACTTGTTCGATATTTTTTATCAAGGTTTTATCGCTCTCCATGGCTGTCATCAATCCAAGTTTTACACGCATCATAGCTGTATATTTTTCGATATATTGCCCGCTAAACCCTTCAATGATAGATTTTAACGCTTCTAAATCTTGGATCAATGGATATAAAGCATTGGCCAATTGGAGTAAATTCCATTGTGCAATGATTGGTTGATTGCCAAAACGATACCGACGTCCCGGCATATCTGTTGTATTGGGCGTCCAATTTGGATCGTAATTATCCAGCCAGCCATAGGGTCCATAATCGATGGTCTGTCCCAATATCGACATATTGTCTGTATTCATAACGCCATGAACAAAGCCGACACGCTGCCAGTCCACCACCATATCACATGTTTTGATAGCGACTGCCTCAAATAGTTTTAGATAACACGCTTCCGTTCCTACCAATTCGGGATAATGATGCGCTATCGTATAATCCAACAATTGCTTGAGCTTGACTTCGTCCTTTCTTGCCGCCCATATTTCGAAGCTTCCAAACCGTATAAATGACGGTGCTACCCGACTAAGCACGGCGCCTTTTTCATATGCCGGATGGCCATCATACAACATATCTCGAAGCACTTCGTCTCCCGTCAAGACCAACGATAATGCCCTTGTTGTCGGTATATGCAAGTGATGCATGGCCTCACTACATAGAAACTCTCTGATTGATGACCGCAAAACTGCCAAGCCATCTGCTGTTCGAGAATAAGGTGTAAGACCAGCGCCTTTCAGTTGGATCGTTTGCATACCTTCGATTGTTGAGATTTCTCCCAAGTTGATGGCCCTACCATCGCCCAATTGTCCTGCCCAATGTCCAAATTGATGTCCACCGTAACACATCGCATAAGGAACAGATCCCGGTAAAACTCCTTTTCCAGACACGACATCAAGAAAAGCATCCGATAAAACATCTTCCTCTCCGAGATTCAACAAGCGTGCTACGTCTTCACTATGAATCAATAACACCGGTGCGCTAGGATGCCTCGGTTCGACTTTGGAATAAAATCCGGTATGTACCTGTCTTGGATAATTATCTTCTTGCGGATCTCCCGGAAGGGAATCCGTAAATATATTTTGAAATTGAAATAATGACATATTGTATAGCTATCATTATATAACAATCTAGATAGCTAAATCGTTGAATTAGTCCCAAGTAGTGACTGATGCACCATCAATAAACACATCTTCTAATACAGACGATCCATTTAGGATCTTAATCATGGCGCAAATCTTAGAATCCGGCTCTTGAAGGAGAACCGACAAACGCAAATCTGCCGTCTTTGCCTTGTTTTCCTCCATATAAAATTGCTCAAATGGATATTGGATATAGATATTATCGGCATCCCAATGCGATAGTGTAACCTGAATATAATCAGAAGTATGCGTAAATGGTACAGCAGATATATCCTTGATTACCGCAAAGTCATTTTCATCAGTATCGATTTCGAGATATAGGTTCATGCCCGGACTATACTTGAGCTCCGACTTTATAGGAAGATGATCTTGGTCGAATTTAAGACTTAAATACCTTCCGGTAAATGGATGCGACGGATCAACAGGTCTAACTTTAAAACAAAAATGATTGCCCGAGACTAACACGCGTTTTTTATCCACAATAATAGAAATAGGTGCTAACCATTGAAGGATAACTACAACCACAAAAGTGACGATTACTATCATTTTATTATTCATGGCGATGACTTTTTTTAGTTAGATAATAATTGGTCATAAAAAATGCTATTCCTATGATTGCAAAAGCCAATCCTCGAATGAGGTAAGACAAATCACTTTCAAAAAACCGGCTTAAAATTAGCATGGCAATGATAAATAAGCCAAAATTAATCGTCAACAAGGAATCACCTCGAATGCCGCGCACCATAATCATCACACCCACAGCCAAGGCTAGCAAATTTGCCAAAATAAAGAAGTAGGCATGAACCGTCAATAGCAAAATAAACATTGGAATCAGGATCAAATCCAAATCAATCAGATGCTGCCATTGCCATTGCTTACGCCTTATATACAACCCTATGGCTATTATGCTAAGCACTATCAGCACAACAAAAAGAGGCGAAGATAAAATCTCTCCATCATGCCAACTTTCCTGTACTTCATCCCAAAATCCTGAAAATCCAACCACAAATAACGTAATCACCATGCCTATCCGCCCTGTTTGTAAATATGCATTGGCAGCACTTGGGATTCCTTCAAACCAATACAAGTGTCCCAAATGATAAAACAAGGTAAACAATGCCATAAATGCGAACAATAACACAACACCAGCATTGACACCAAGAGGTATTAAACTTAAAATAATAGCGGATGCAAATAACCAATGAAGCCAATAAACAGCATTTCTATGCGCATGCCTTCGGATCAGTAGGATATAATAAGGAAGTAAGGTAGCGATAATTCCGTAAAAATACCCAAATATTAGATTGGTATCATCACCAAATCCATAGGCTAATACGTACCAAGTGATAACAACGATACTCAACATGGCCAAGATAGAGGCATTCAGCAAATATACGACCGGAATGCTCAAAGCAACCCACAATGCGTAAAACTGGCCTTCCGGATCGCTAACATGGTAAATCTGTGAGGTGATAAATATCGTCGTAGCCAAACTAAAAAACCAGATGATACCACCTACTTCTTTTAAACTTGATGATGCATCCTTCCTTATCAATACATATCCGGCTAAGATCTGAGACAATGACAATGGTAAAAAAGCAATAATAATGCGAACATTTTTACTGAATGTATCCCAATTATGCGCCAGAATAAGGATGATTGCCAGACCGACAAATATCGCTCCAAAAGCACCTAAAATCAACGACAACCTATTGGGTTGACTAACCCTCCTTTTGTCATAATACTGACTAATCTCTAACGCTTGTTGTTGAGAAATCAGATTTTGATCTACTAATTCTTCCAGCTCTTTTGGTTTTAACATACCATTTTTTACTTTATATTCTAATTTTAAAAACGGTCAGTTGTATGATGTTGTTGCATTTTGGTGGTAATAAATGATTGCTTATTTTGACACCCATAAGGAACTCAAATACTAACCCGTGCTAAAAATTATGATCTAAGCCCACTAAAAACATAAAGCCGATCGTTTCGATCTGATTGATGTAGGTCAGAGAAGATGTTTGATGGAATATTTCATTTTGTAGTCGGTTATTAAGTAAATTAAACGCCTCAATCGTCAACCTTATAGGCTTACTCCTATCGGGTGTCAATGAAATATAACTTGCTAGGTGCAAATCACTCAGCGGCTTCAAGTTGTGCCCATCGATGCGATTGTAAAGCGTACCATAGTTCGCTTCAATCTGAAAAACGGGCGTGCGCCAATTGGCTTTCATACTTAAACGATGCTGGGTATTAAAGGCCGTATTTTGTGATTCTACATACTTAAAGCTGTTTTGTCCATACACATAATTTGCTTCAAGGATAAAGCCTCGCATGATGTATTGATTGAGTTTGAGATTTAAGTTACCGCTTTTTGTATTATAGGGTGCAAGATAATCATCTAAGCTAATATATCCACGGCCCAAGCTTCCATTGGCTCGCACCGTAATTGACGTTTTGGTTTTTACAAAATAATCCGAGTAATTGACTCGAAATTGGATCTGTGAAGATGATGGTGCCATTAAAGAAGATAGTACAAGTGTTGAACCATCAAAGCCTGTCTGCAATATGTAATCGTGTCTTGACGAGCTATAAGAAAGGTAACTTCCCCATGTTTTTCGCTTGAAAGGATTGCCGTCTGAATAATTGGCAGATACAAAAAAATGCTGGGTCAGATTATCCTGAACCCGCTGATGAAGTGCCGCATAATTATCAACGATCATAGATAAATTTTGCAGCTGTTGAATTCCGGAAAGCGAAGAAGAATATCTACCAAAGAGCGTAACACTAGTACTTGCATTTTTCTTATAAACGGTGCGACTACTTATCAATCCACCATTTTTATGCGTGATTTGATTGCCGGAATAACTACGCCCAATGGCCGTAATTGTAGAGTTCAGCTTAGAAGTGATTTGATATTGCTGCATATAACGTAGGCTCATAGTATGAACATAGGTCTCCGATGGTTTTGATGGCATACCCCATTGTGGGTTTGACAAACGTTGCTCTACGACGCCGTCTATAGCTTGAAAATTATAAGTCAAGCCTGCCTCATGGCTGAGCTTTTTGCCTGAAATGCTCACTCCGCTGTAAGCATTCAACCATTGTCTGATGTGATGATAATCCTGCTCAAAGCCGCTCAAAGTATCTACTCCGAAATAAGGCGCATAATCACGCGATAAAGCCTGCAATCGCTCGTCACTGTTGATGTTTTGGTACTGTACTTCGTTGATTTGGTTGATTTTCTCATGAATGGGCAGATACAATTTCTGTACTACATATACAGAATGTTTGTCTATATCCGGCGAAAAACGAGAAGCCAAACCATCTCTTGACACTTCATATCCTCCTCTGTGGCGTATAAACGAATAAAAAACATTGGATTCGTAAAACACTTTTTCAGTATCATGTACAAATTTCAACTGATGATCCTGAATATGCTTTTTGTAATGGGTTTTTGTTGAAAAAACATTGCGATAAACAGTACTATCATTCGTCGTGTAAGTCTCCTGGATATTAAACTGTTGGTCTCTATCAGCTTGAATTATACTATTCAACTGGAGTTTAGAGTTCTTTCCGATATTAAAATCATTGCGTAGTGTATTGAAAAACTGACGTGCATTGACATAGTTAGAAGTATTGATACCTGCTGCCTGAATGGACACCGGAGACAGATTACTTTCATACAACTTATGATGATGATTGTAGTCTGTATTATCAAACATCCTGAACAAACTAAAAACATCATAGCCCGAGCCGATATTGGTATTATTAGACAGCAACAGACTCTTTACAGAGGGTGATATAAAAAACAAATTCGCATGATGATAGAACTTCAACTCCTTATTATATCCTGCTTCTATGACATTACTTCCCGCTAGTACATTTTTATACTCGTCTTTGAGCCGAAGATTAATTACGGTTTCATTGGTTTTACCGGCATTTTTACGGACAGAGCCCACCTGATAGTTTTCGATTACTTCAATCGTCTCTACTGTATTAGCTCGAAGATTACGACTCCCGATGGTATATTGATTGCCTAGAAAGTCGCTGTCTTCTATCAGCATCAGCTTAATCGGTTCATTGTACCACTTGATCTCTCCAGAAGACTCGACAGTAATACCCGGCAACTTAGAAAGCAAGTCTTCTACATTAAACTCAGTCGAGTCTCTAAAACTATCCGCCTTGAATATCGTCGTATCGCGTTTTAGGCGCACGCCATAATCCTTTTCCTGGACTACCACATCTTTCATTAAAAACCCCGTCGCTTCCAGCACAAATACATATCGCTCCCGATCATCAAAGACGATACACTCCTTGCTATACCCAAGGTAGGAAGCACACAAGCTGTATGGCCGAGATGGTAATTCTTTATGAAACTCTCCCTTATCATCAGTATAAACAAAATTAGCAATAGATGATGTATCTTTCATCATAGTGACAGAAGCACGACTCAAAGGCTTGCCTTCGGCATCCAGTACCTGACCTCTGATCACTACCTGACCATAAGAAGAGTAAACACCCAACATCACCATCAGGCACACAAAGACCCATCTAAAATTATCTGTCACTATTATCCAATATTTCATTCAACAAAACCCATCTATTACATACTACGTCTAACCATACCGCTTATGCCTATGGCTTCATTTCCTTTATCTTTTTACGTTCATTAGGTGGTTTATATCCTTTTTGTTTGAATTTGGTGTAAAACAAATATTTCCCCTTTTCCAACTCGCCTTCAATGGGCGGATCTAGGGAAAGCGTACCGTACTTTGCTTCCAACATCTTAGTATGATCATACTGAAACTGTTCAAACTCTTCAGTATTCATCAGCATTCCACTTTTAGGCGGACTAATTTCGTAGATATCCGATGTATTAGTTTCATAACTTTTTAAACGCCAGGATATTTTACCATCTTTTGATATCGCGGCTAAAATCAAGCCTGGCAGACCATTGAGTTTATACGGACCATAAGGTACAGGAATAGAAGGTGCAAACCATGCACTATACATCCGACCACCAAAACGACCCTCGGCTTTTATCGTCTCGATGCCGTCTATCGTCATCGTTTCTTCTGTGATTTGCCAGACTATTTGCGGGATGGTATCGTATAGAATATAGTTGTATTTTGGAACCTTTTTGTAAAATTCCTTCCAAACTATTTGATTCTGAACCAAATTTATATAAACCGACATCCCGTCGTCATCTGCAGGAAAATAATAAAATACGCCTCCCTGCTCATCCCCATAAATAGCCTTATTTGGCCATTCATTGTGAATATACAAGGATGTGGTATCTGTAAAATAGAGTGTATTGAGACCGCTATAACCACGTGATGCAGATAAACCTTTGGAGGTACAGAGATACTCTACTTTATAAATATCCCTTTGTGCATCAACAAAGATGGCACTTAAAACCAGTACAGAAATGATTGCAATATCCCGCATAAACATCTAATGGTATGATTTATGTATCAACGGCCAAAGAAAGGTATTTATTTCTTTTTCTCCTTGAGTTTCTTTCTCTCTTTGAGCGTTTTGTATCCTTTTTGCTTGAATTTTGTGTAAAGTAGATAACGCTCCTTTTCTATCAACTCGTCTTTTTTAATTTCAAAAACTTTGTACCCCTGTTGGATTTGATACTGAAACTTATCAAACCAAAATTGCTCAAATTCATCCCACTCCATCAATCTACCGGTGGAAGGTGGAGCGATGAGTACATTTTCATCAATATCTGATTTTAAACTCTTAAACTTCCAAAACACTTTGCCATCATTAGAAATCGCAGATAAAATCAAGCCAGGCAGCCCACCCAATTTATAGGGTCCAAATGGAACAGGAATAGACGGTGCAAACCATGCATTGTAAATTCGCCCCTCGTACTTCCCTACTGCTTTTATGGTCTCTATCCCCTCAATAGTCAGACCTTCATCCGTAATTTCCCAATCAATATGCGGGATAGAATCTACCAAAGTTATATCAAGAGCAGGAGCTTTGCCATAAAGTTCTTTCCATACCATTTTATTTTCCAATGTATTCTTATAAACAGGCATCCCTTCTTCGTCGCCCAACTTAAATCCAATTACCCCAAATGTTGATTCAAAATATGTCGTTTCTTTTGGCCAATCATTATGTATATATAGAGAAGAAGTTTGATCAAAATAGAGTGTATTGAGACCATTATATTCTTTAAATAAGATATCTACCTTACATGAATATTCAACTTTAGTAATTAAATTTTGACCATGAATTACCATGCAGGGCATAAACAAAAGAATTATTCTCAATACACTCTTCATTCTTTGAAACTTAAATATAAATAATAATGATATCACTATTGTGCCTGGCCACCACCGTCATTTTTACAAAATATTGGGTGGTTATTTTCACATGCACACTCCGCAAACAATTCATAAGCTTGCGCACAAGTAGCACCTTCACTATAACAACTGACAGGGCCACTACTAAATTGATAGGAACACTTAACCATTATACCATCTACATATTCTAACACTTCATGCACTCCATCTTTTACAGTGGCACACTTTTCTAATGAAGAGTTAATAGGTCGATCAGCAGATGACATAAACAAGCCTGCAAGGGCAATAAGAAATACTTTTACCATGATTTTAAAAATGATTATAAAAAATATGGCTCATTCAATTTTTTTCGATCGATTTATTAACTTGAAGCGGCATAATACAAAAATATTTAACTATTTTAACTATCTTAACAAAACATTAACATTTGATTTTTGCCGAAATATGGCATCTTCTTATCTCTTCCTCAGTTTCTTTCGCTCATTAGGTGTTTTGTATCCTTTTTGCTTGAATTTTGTATATAGTCGATATCGCTCCTTTACTATCAACTCGTCTTTTTTAATTTCAAAAAGCTTACGCCCAGCTTGAATTTCAATCTGAAATCTATCAAACCAAAATTGCTCAAACACACCCCATTCCATCAATCTACCGGAAGAAGGTGGAGCAATAAATACATCTTCATTAATATCTGATTTTATACTCTTAAACTTCCAAAACACTTTGCCATCATTAGAGATCGCAGATAAAATCAAGCCAGGCAGCACACCCAATTTATAGGGTCCAAATGGAACAGGAATAGATGGAGCAAACCATGCATTGTAAATTCGCCCTCGTACTTTCCTACTGCTTTTATGGTTTCTATTCCCTCAATAGTCAGACCTTTATCCGTAATTTCTCAATCAATATGCAGGATAAAATCTACAAAAGTTATATCAAGAGCTTTGCCATAAAGTTCTTTCCATACCATTTTATTTTCCAATGTATTTTTATAAACAGGCATCTCTTCTTCGTCGCCCAGCTTAAATCCAATTACCCCAAATGTTGATTCAAAATATGTCGTTTCTTTGGGCCAATCATTATATAAAGACGCAGTTTGATTAAAATAGATTGTATTGAGACCATTATATTCTTTAAAAAAAATACTTAACTTACTTGAATATTCAGCTTTGAAGATTCCACTTTGTGCGCTAATAGGAAGCACACAACCTAATACAAAATAAATCAATAAACACGATACATAAGCCTAAAATCCATCTCTTCATAAAAACGACTTCTTTCAATAATTTATTCTTTTTTTCCTTGAGTTTCTTCCGCTTATTAGTGTTTTTATATCTTATTGTTTAAATTTGCTATGCAAATTTGTGAATATAATCCAAATAAAAAGAGCACCAAAACTCGTATGATACAAGTTTTGATGCTCTTTGTGTTATTCACATTAACCACTTATCTTACTTCACAAACTCTAAACTTCGGGCGATAAATTTAGACAAGGCTTCTCCGCTGAGCATGCCTTGATTGAGCAAGGCTAAATCGTGTAAATAAGCCGCAAAATCCGCTTTTTTATCGGCACTTCTCATCTTTAACAACTTCTCGGCGATTAAAGGGTGATTGGTGTTAATCTGGATATTGTACATATCCGGAAACATATTCATATCCATACCTTGCATGGCTTGCATTTCTTTCATTCGACGCATAAACTCCGGCTTGGTAATCACTATAGGTTGGGCTGTAGGTGACATAGCTTTGAGTTCGATATGTCCTGCATCTGCACCTTGGATAGCTCCGGTAAATATTTCCTTAATGGTATCCTGCTCGGCTTGACTCAATACAGATTCGATGACTTCATCCTTTTGGATTATATTATCTGCTGTGTCAGAATCTACACGGACAAAAGTAACATCTTCGCCCTTATACTCGATGTGTTGCATGAAGTGATTATCGATAATCGTATCCATCTCCAGTACATCATATCCGAGGTCTTTGACAGCTTGGATGTAGCCATACTGTGCCTCTTTATCGTTAGTATAGATATAGACGATCTTATTGTTTTTGTCGGTCTGAAGCCCTTTCACTTGTTCTTTATACTCTTCAGGAGTAGCAAAAGCGCCATCTATATTTTTAAATAAGGTAAAAGCATTCGCTTTTTCATTAAATTTCTCATCAGAGATCATTCCGTATTTGACAAACGTACTTATTTCACTCCATTTTTCTTCGTAAGCTTTACGGTCGCTCTTAAACAGCGATTGGAGTTTTTCGGCTACTTTTTTGGAAATATAAGTATTGATTTTCTTGACATTGGCGTCAGATTGTAAATAACTCCTAGATACATTCAAAGGAATATCCGGGGAATCAATCACACCTTGCAACAACATCAAAAATTCAGGGACGATCTCTTTGACATCATCTGTAATAAAGACCTGATTGCTATATAGTTGAATTTTATTTTTCTGGATTTCAAAGTTGTTCTTCAATTTTGGAAAATATAAAATACCAGTCAGATTAAATGGATAGTCGATATTGAGGTGAATCCAGAACAAAGGTGGTTCGCTCATTGGGTACAATTCCCGATAAAACTCCCGATAATCGTCGTCAGAAAGGTCTGCCGGTTTCATCTTCCAGATTGGATTAGGATTATTGATGATATCATCAACCTCGGTTTTGATTTCCTGCTTTTCATCGCCTTCTCCTTCCCATGTAGATTCTGTTTTAGTGCCAAACTTGATCTCAACAGGTAAGAATTTACAATATTTATTGAGTAACTCTCGGATTCTGTACGATTCTAAATATTCTTTATTTTCTTCATTGATGTATAGGATGATTTCTGTACCTCTGGTAGTCTTCTCTGCTGGCGTCAATGTATATTCGGGATTACCTTCACATTCCCACATCACAGCCGGATCTTCTGCTCTATAAGACTTCGTAATAACTTGAACTTTATCAGCCACCATAAAAGCTGAGTAAAACCCGAGACCAAAGTGTCCGATAATCGCTGCATCATCTTTATACTTGGCTAAGAATTCTTCAGCTGAAGAAAACGCAACCTGATTGAGATAGCGATTGACTTCATCTTCTGACATCCCGATACCTTGGTCAATAATATGCAGTGTTCCTGCGGCGGCATCAATCTTTACTTCTATTTTTGTATCGCCGAGTTCACCCTTTACTTCTCCTTTAGCTGCCAATGTTTTTACTTTTGTAGTAGCATCTACAGCATTTGAAATAAGTTCTCTCAGAAAAATTTCATGATCAGAATATAAAAACTTCTTAATAATCGGAAAGATGTTTTCTACCTGAACGGATATATTACCTTTAGACATAAATATAATTTTTTGATTTCCTAAACCAAGTTGTCAAAGTCTATGCCACGCCACAAAAAGTGCCAAAATGACAGTATTTTGTTTCCTTTTGACATAAACCATCCTTGTTCATCATGGACAAATAGGATACTTGAGCGTAAGTCTCCATCATTATTTTAAAAAATTTGTACTAAATTTACCCTTCTATCTTGAGATATTTACATCGAATATTTGTCATGTAAAATAATTATGTAGTTTTGTGGATAAATTGTTTTAGTATCTCTAAATATATATTTCGATATGCCTCTATAAGCTTATGAAGACAAGACTTCCAAATATTACCGTATTTTTTGTTGGATTTGCTCTGATTTGGAGCAGTTGTAAAAACGATTATACTTATCAGCCAACGGACTGGAGTAAGGAAAAATTAATCGGAGAAGTTAGTAAGATTACGACTACCATTTTTAGTGCTATCAACGAAAACGATACGGTCATACGCGGTGAAGCAATCAGACCTATAGAAGATTTTTATAATCCTCAAGGTTATAAAACCGAGATTTTCAAGTATTATTCCGGTGGAGCCTTGAATCAAAAGGAGCTATATACTTACGATAAGTATGGATTTATGCTAACTAAAAAAGTCTATAATGCAGAAAATAATCTCCGCTTCCGAACGGAGCATAAATATGATAATAGAGGAAATCAAACGGAAGTTATATATTATGATTATAGAGATAATATCACAAGTAGAGTTGTGTATTTCTATGATTTCTCGGATAATATGATTGAAGAAATCAGCTATATTCACGGAGATTCGCTAGCTTATAAAAAGACCTTTAAAAACAATGAAAATGGTTTAAAAGTCGAGGAATATGTCTATAATTCTGAGGAAGAAATCGGCCATTACACTAGATATAAGTACGATAGTCATGGTAATGAAACCGAGTTAAAGTATTTTAATCCCGATGGTACCGCCAATATGATCATCAAATACCACTACGACAAATACCAGAATATCACAGATGAAGTTTTTTATAGGCCAGATAGCCTCATCGCCCGTTGGAATTACGAATATCGCTTCGATGATCGCGGCAACTGGATTTCTAAAACCAGGTTTATGAATAACAATGGCCTTGATATCTTCGAGCGCAAAATCGAATATTATAAATAATGCGGATTTGACTTCTAAAGGAAGCTAAGAATGATTTATTAATGGATATTGGCAATTCAATTAAAAAATTACACCTCATAATAGTCCAAATCCTTATTAAAGCTTTCTTTTAATTGACTCAATGCAAACATCGCTAAGCCTGTCAATAGTAAAATCATCGTGATACCTGCCGAGATTAGGCCCAAATGCCTCGCAAAATACTCAAATATCAATGTACTCGGAATCAGTGCACCACGTACAAAATTGGGTGCAGTTGTCGTCACGGTTGATCGAAGGTTCGTACCAAATTGTTCCGAAGCAATCGTTACAAAAGTAGCCCAATATCCAACACCTAAACCCATAAAGAAGGCCAACCATTTGAACAGAGATTCCGTAATCCCGGTAGCTGTCAAATATAACAACGAACTAATGATGATGCCAATTTGAAATATAAAAACAATAAGTCTTCGCGATTTTGACCATTGAGCTAATAATCCGGCTATAAAATCACCCAAAGATATACCTATGTAGGTAAAGAGTATGCCCTTTCCGGCACTCAATGTAGTTGCTGCACCCAAGGCTTTGCCAAATTCCGGAGCCTGTGTCACAAAGATACCTACGACAAACCATATAGGCAGTCCAATCATCAGACAATATAAATACCGCAAAAACCGCTCTTTATTGTTGAATAACATACTGATTTTTCCTTTAGGAATATCTTCAGAAACCGATTTATTAAACATGCCCGATTCAAAAGTACTGACACGCAATAAGAGCAAGATTAACCCTAAAACACCTCCGACAATGTAAGCATTTCTCCAAGCAAAATGCTCGGCAATATAAAAAGCGGCCACTGCGCCTAAAACGCCAATAGTAGCAATCAGCATGGTTCCATATCCTCTTTTGTTTTTGTCCATGCTCTCACTAACTAAGGTAATACCGGCACCAAGTTCTCCAGCTAATCCCAATCCAGCTATAAAGCGCACCATCGCATAAGTATGCAAATCCTGAACATAAGCATTCGCAATATTGGCCATTGAATAAAGCAAGATGGATCCAAACAATACCTTAATTCTCCCGTATTTATCACCGATAATACCCCAAATGACTCCACCAAGCAGCAAGCCGGCCATCTGCATGTTGAGGACATACTCACCACCGGTTCGCATCAAATCTTCTGCTATTCCAATGTCTTTAAAACTCTGAATCCTTACGATAGAAAATATGACGAGATCATAGATATCTACAAAGTATCCTAAAGAAGCTACAAGGATGATATAATATACATTCTTTTGGGAAGACATGATCCATCATTGATATACCATGCAAATTTAAAACACAGAATTCATTTATCGAAAATAATTTTTATGCTTTAGTACTAAATTGATTTATGAATCAAAAAAAAATTCATATTGAAAAAATTTCTGAGTTCAAGTCTGAAAAATTATAATCTAACGGTTGCGTTTCTATGGAAATTTACTTTCTTTTCTTGGTATAAAGAAACCCTTGATGCAGTTTAAATTCCTAATACAAACCTGAATGTGGTTTTTAGATTGAATACCAGCTCCTTCATAAATTGGTCCTCCTTCTGTAAAAATTCCTCTTACTGTATCAAAATACTTGTATTCAGAATATTCCTATGACTTTATATCTGACTTGATTTGTTCATCAATCTTTTGATGCATATATTCAATGACAGCACAATCTAATTCCCTGATAATAAGGTCGTGGTATTTGTCGCTTTGAACATCTTTATTTTCAGGTGTTTTTTTGTCAGCCTTTGCTAAGTCATCTTTCATCAAATCGTAATATATCGGAAGCAAATCAATAGATTCTGAATCTGTCAGATCTAGGCGGTAATCAAACTGATATACAACACCAACCACTGAAGGATATTGTATTTTTCCTCTTTTTTGTTTATCTTCTGCCCATTTAAGCGCTCTAGTGCTCTGTCTATAAAAAGATTTAAATAATAATGGAAGTTATTTTTTTGAAGATCAAGGCAAAAAACGCAGACATAGTGGTAACTATGGCGAGTATTTTTAACGATGAGATTTGAAAAAAGAACGACATTTCATTAAGATATTTTTGTGGACGGAGCACTAGTCTGGTTGTTCTCCCAAACATAGAAACCATTACCCAACCAATCAAATTTTTCTTGACTCTTTTTAACTTTGCCCGGATTAGTAACCAAATCTTGCATTACATTAAGTTCACAACCGTGAAATCCAATTGATAAATTTGGGCGTTTACGATACATTATTCAGCAGTAGCAAAAACTTTTTTAAGATTTTTAAAATGTCCTGTAAAGTTCTCCTCCTTGGTTAAGATTTTAGCAGATTGAAGAGTAACAACAACATCCTCTCTCTCTCTTCTCAGATTTAATCTTTTTAGCTAATGCTTTAAGCAATTTTATTTGCTTCTCCTCCATGCAATTATTATTTTTAATTCCCGATACAAAAGTAATAAAAAAAACTACTCTCCATTATTAAAACGGATTTTAAACTAAAATATTACCCTCTATTAAGTGCAAAAACAGTAAATTATTTTTGTACATCCAAATTATTAACAACCCTTGAATAGTTTGTATTTATTCCTGAGCGTTCCATTCAGTTTTGAAAGTCACATTCAAATCATCCCTTCAAAATCATATTGTCGATCAGTCGCACACCTTCGACCCAGACCGCAGTACAAGCAACGACATAACTGTGCTGATCCATATTGACGACAGGATTTAAGGTGTCTCCATCAACGATATCAAAGTATTCGGGCGTAAAAGGCGGTTTATTAAGCCTTTTCATGGCATAGGCAGTAAGTTGTTCTGGTGCCATCGTTTTTGATTTTTGCTTGACGGACTTAAGGGTATTAAAAATAACTTTTGCTTGTTCGCGTGCTTCTGCTGATAATCGTACATTACGGGAACTCATAGCAAGTCCATTTTTCTCCCTGACGATAGGGCAAATGCGGAGTTTTACCGGGATTTGGAGAGATTTTAACATGTAATTGATGATTGTAAATTGTTGAAAATCCTTCTGACCCATGTATAGCTGATCCGGTTGAACAATATCGAGCAATCGCTTTACAACCTGAGCTACACCGTTAAAATGTCCCGGACGGTGTGTCCCTTCCATCACCGCATCGAGACCTCCTAGATAGATATCGGCGCCCACTTCGGTACCCGATGGATAAATATCCTCTACTTCCGGTGCAAATAAGATATCGGTACCCACAGCAGCTAATTGTTGTTGATCTTGCGCTAAGGTACGTGGATATTTTTCGAGATCCTTTTTGTCGTTAAATTGGGTAGGATTTACAAAAATAGAGACAACGGTAACGTCATTTTCCCTTTTAGCTGTTTTTATTAACTTCAAATGGCCTTCATGCAAAGCACCCATCGTAGGGATAAACCCAACTTTTAAGCCTTGAAGTTTCAGATTTTGGATGTGTTTGGTTAGTTCCGAAGCACGGGTAATCGTTAGCAACATAAGACCATCTATTTCAAAGTACAACAGCGTACAGAAATTCTTGTAAAAATCTGTACGCTGTCCATAATTTTATCGTTTTTTACTTTTTTGAGGCTCCTTTACATTGGTTTTAGGCCGAACCAACTTCATTTCCTTAATTAAGTGTCCAGCACCCGCGTATTTATCGATGACCCAAAGGATATACCTAGCATCGACCATAATATTGCGGCAAATACTTGCATCATAATTGATATCACTCATGGTGCCTTCCCACACTCTATCGAAATTCAACCCAATAAGATTGCCATTTGCGTCGATGGCCGGGCTACCTGAATTTCCGCCTGTAGTGTGATTGGAACCGAGGAAACATACCGGCAATTTACCGGTCTTGTCGGCATATTGTCCATAATCTTTAGCTTCGTAAAGTTTAATCATCTTAGGCTCTAAATCAAATTCGTAATCACCCGGTACATACTTTTCTATAACGCCATCGAGATACGTCACCGGCTCATAATACACGGCATCTCTCGGCTCATAACCATTAACCTGACCATACGTCACACGCATCGTACTATTGGCGTCAGGATAGAATCTCTTCTCATTAAAAACTTCGATTTGAGCTTTGGTATATTGAGCTTGCAATAAGTCGATGTCTCTTTTTAATTCGTTATATGGCGTAGAAATCTCATCTACATAAAAATCTACCCAATCGTCTATGACACTAAATAAGGCATCATTTTTAATCGCTTGAACAGCTTTTTCTGGTTCCATCTCTAGGACATTCATCGACAAAACGATATTAGAAAACTTAGTTTTCTTATACCAATCCTTTACGACATAATCCATTGATTGATCCGGCCGCAGACCAAAATACTCTTTTTGCAAAAATGGAGGAACAAACCTCGAATCAACATTGCTGACATACATTTCAAGCAAGGCTTCGAGTTTTTCCTGATCAATATGTGCATCAAAATTTTTATAAAAATCAAGGGTCTGACCTTTGATTCTCGGCAAATACTCATTATATCCATTGACACCTCCGTTTTCGTATGCAGCAACTAATCTTCTGAGGGAAGCCATATAATTGGTTAACTCTACATTGCGCAATACCACCTCGTTGAAGTAGTCATTTGCCTTAGCATATGGATTGCTCTTTTCATATAATTTATCCAAGTCGGAAATCAAGGTTTTATAAGGACTATTTTCCGGCAATCTATGATTAAATTCCTTTTCATAATCCAATTTTTTCTGAACAGCTCCACTTTTTTTAAGGCCAATAGATTCACCTGACCACTTTTTCCAATAATTGGCAATAGAGGCATATTTTGCTGCGTATTTTATTTTTACTGCTTCATCCTTTCTCATGTATTTATCCGTAATGGCCAATGCCGTTTCGCGAATACCGATTTTAGCAGGATTGAGTACCTCAAGCGTTTGTTTGATAGCTGAAGCGGTAAGGTATTGATTCGTTTTGCCAGGAAAGCCAAAGACTAGCGTAAAATCTCCGGTTTCGACACCATCTAAAGAAATCGGAAGATAATGCTTAGGCTTGAATGGTACATTATCCGGTGAATAATCTGCGGGTTTGTTGTTTTTGTCCGCATAGATTCTAAATAATGAAAAATCTCCTGTATGTCGCGGCCAAACCCAGTTATCAGTATCAGAACCAAATTTTCCAATAGATTCAGGGGGTGCGCCTACTAATCGCACATCATTATAGGTTGTGGTAATGAATGCAAAATATTGATTTCCATCGAAAAAAGGTCGAATGATAACGTTTTGATAGGATTCAAGTTTGTATTTATTACGAATTGCAGCTAGGTTTTTATCAACCTGAGACTGTCGTTCTATCGCTGTCATTTTGTCTGTTATGCCACGTAAGGCTTCCTTCGTAACATCGTCGATATAATCAATAAATGTTGCAGTTAGGCCGGGATTGGGCAATTCCTCCTTCTTTGAAGCGGCCCAAAAACCATTTTTTATCAGATTGTTTTCTACTGTCGAATGAGCTTGTATTTGTCCATAACCACAGTGGTGATTGGTCAATAATAACCCATTTGGCGAAATCAACTCGGAAGTACAAAAGCCTCCAAAATGAACAATAGCATCTTTGAGTGATCCCCTATTGACACTGTAAATGTCTTCAGCCGACATTTTCATACCCATACTCTTCATTTCTTGCTCATTGAGCACCTTGAGTAGTTGGGGCAACCACATACCTTCTCCGGCTTTCACTCCAGTAGAAGCCATTAAAAATACAGCTAAAACAAAAGATTGAATGATAAATCGCATATTTTGATAAGTTTGAATTTTATAATGATTGGCAAAACTAATTAACGATGAAGTAACATCCAGGTTATAGAAATAAACTTCTATTTTTTTCTTTTAAAGTCGCCTCGTCTCCAAGCTTCGACAAAATTTTTCCAAGCTATCGGATTAAAGATATTCATAGGTTTGGTCTGTCCGGTATAGATATAATTACGGGCTTGTTCGCGGATGACCATAGCTGAAGCTTCTCTACCATCTGCCGGCATATGATCCCGAAGTTCACGCATTCGCTCCTCAGCCAAATTAGCCATAGCTCGATCTCTCAGTTCATTTGAAATATCGATCGCTAAAAATTCGTGCTTAAAGTGTTCTTTACTAGGCCATGGCATGATAATCGCTTCTGGTAAGATGTATTCGTTTTCAGTCATAATCTGAACCCATGTATATCGATCCGTAATTAGATTTTCAGGGATTTTAATCTCTACTGTCTGGTAGCCGATTCTCGAAAACTCAACCAATTCTCCAGGTAGTGCAACCAACGTAAAGAAGCCATCAAAATCTGTGTATGTTCCTCGATTTGTACCTACAACCACAACGTTTGTATAAGGCAGAGGTGCCGGATCGCCGTTTTGATCTTCATAGACCACTTTCCCAGAAAATTCGACGACTTTCACTTGTTCGTCCTTCGTTTGTCCTAGTACCCAACCGGTACAAAAAGTAAGTAAAAATATTAAAATCTGTGACTTCATACCTTTATTTTAACGATCCTAATAGTTAGTTTATATCCCTTTATTAAATATCTCAACCTTATAATTACGTGTAAATATAATCATTGCTAATAACTGTACCTATTTTTAACCTTTAATTAACCGTATTTTATTATAAAATCGGTGATTATAGGGTATCTAAAGCCTGTATTAAATGTAGTCATTTCGATAAATAATAAGACATAAAACACCGTAAAACGAAGTAATGTTGTGATGATTTGCCTAATAATATTGTACTTTATAGAATGATAGAACGCAGTAGAAACAGCACAAAACCCATAAAAACAAGGGTGATTATCCTTTGGTCGATTGTGCCGAAGATTGTAGGAATTTTCGATGTAAAATGATTTTTTTATAAAAATACCCTTCATATTCAAAAAATCGCTATAACTTCGTTGTTTTTGAACAAATCATATGCATATTTTTCCTTTTAAGGCGCATTATCCAGATATCCAGAAGTTTGAAACTTCTAAAACATCATTGAGCTCTGTCAGGGAAAGTTATGTTACACTGCGACACAACGGTTTTTTTAAAGCTCTCGACCAAAAAGCCATCTTTATCTATCAGATAGTTGGACAAAACACCCACACAGGAATCATCGTCAGCAACGACGTCAATGATTATTTTCTTGAAAAAATCATGGGCCATGAAAATACCATTGCGGATAAAGAACAGACCATCGTTGAAATCACAGAACGAAGTAAGGCCTTATCCAAACCGATTTTATTGACCTATCCCGATCATGATGTTATCAATCGCAAAATCGATGACTTCATCGCCTCCAATCCTCCATTACTCGAAGTTTTTGTACCCGAATCACAACAAAGCCACACGATTTGGATGGTAACGGAAGCTACGCTTATTGAAGATTTTACGATGCTATTTCGGGAACAAATACCCAAGGCCTACATCGCCGATGGTCATCATAGAGCTTCCATGGTAGCCCAAATACTACAGAAACACAATAGCGAAAATCCAGAAGTTCAGGTTGGTCTATTATGCGCCTATTTCCCATTTTCTGCATTAAATATTTATGATTTTAGTCGGGCAATACAACTTAAAAGCGTCATAGAACCTAAAGAATTGTTGGTTCGACTTAAATCCATATTTAATATCGAGATCATAGATCGTTTTTCAAAGCCCACTGCCCAACAAGAGTTAACCCTGTTTTTTGAGTCATCTTGCTATCGATTATCTTGGAAACCCGAGATACAAGCCTCAGCTAAACGCAACGGATTAACGCTAGATGTTGAAATATTTAATACCTATGTACTCGAAAAAATCCTCCAATTCTCAGAAATCCAAACAACCAATTGTATAGAGTATATCAACGGCACTACTTCTCTTGATACTTTGGAAGAAAAAGTCAAGACATCAAACCTCGTCATTTTCAATTTTTATCCTATAAAAATCGATGAAATCGTTGCAAAAGCCGATGCCAATCAAGTCCTTCCGCCCAAAAGCACTTGGTTCGAACCTCGAATAAAGAGTGGATTAATCGTTTTAGAATTCTAGAATCTATCTGGTGCTCTGTCCATAAAAAGACTTAAATCAATACACAACTTAGCAATAAAATGCGACTTTTTTACGACGAAAATATCGACAATTGCATAAATTAGATTATATTTGTCCCAATTCTAAAAGATAATAACCAAAAGCACATGACAGGACAAAATATCCGATATCTCCGTAAAAAACACGGATATTCGCAACAAGAACTAGCAAATCAATTATCTGTACCAAGGTCTTCAGTCAGTGATTATGAACGTGGTTATACACAAGTTAACTTAGAGAATTTAATAAAGATAAGTGAAATTTTTAACGTCTCCATCGATGCCATCCTCAAGCAAAACCTAGCACATCAAGATATGGAAGTGGTTCGCAATGATGATTTTCGCGTACTTGCCATTTCCGTCAATGCAGAAAATCAGAACAATATCGAACTCGTAGAAACTAAAGCAGAAGCAGGATATCTTGCATCCTTCTCTAATCCAGAATACATCAGGGATTTGCCAAAAATTAGTTTCCCCATGATACCACAAGGTACCTATCGTGCTTTTGAAATCATCGGAGATTCAATGCTTCCTATAGAGTCAGGCAGCATCGTCATTTGTGCCTATGTAGAACAATTGCAGCATATCAAAAAAAACCGAACCTACGTTGTCATCAGCAAGTCGGAAGGCGTCGTTTATAAGCGAGTAATTCCGGATTTTGAACAAAAAAAACTACTCCTTATCTCGGATAATGACATGTATCTACCTTATACGATTTCATTTGATGAAATAGCAGAAATATGGCATTATTATGCCCACCTCAGTTTCTCAGATGCCAAACAACATTCGACCGCATTAGCAGATAGCAAACTTCAGGACATGCAACGTAAAATCACGGAAATACATCGTGAAATTGTAAAAAGGCCATAATAGACATTTTGATTATTTGAGACAAAATAAACGATAACAATACTCAAATAGCATCTTATAAAGTAGAAATTCCAGGAAAATGGTTCAGCGATATCCTTGCTTATAAAATCTGTGTGAGCTATCAATGTTTAGCAAAAATATCATTCATTCGGGTATAAGTTTACATGATAATACTCTGTCTATAAAATGGCTTAAATTATAATGGAAGTTGTTTTTTTAAAGACCAAGAGTGGTAACTATAATGCGTATTTTTAACGATGAGGTTTGAAAAAAGAACGACATTTTATTAATTTCTTTATATTGACGGAGCACTAGAACAAGTTCAAGCTCTATAATGTATAAAAAGCGCAATATTTATTTTAATATTGTGACTTCAAAAATCAATCGCATGAAATTAATATCTTGGAATGTCAATGGCATTAGGGCAGTAGTAGGAAAATCATTTTTAGATCAATTTGCCGAACTCGATGCAGAAATTTTCTGTATTCAGGAAACCAAAGCGCAAGATGATCAAGTGGCCGAGGCCTTAACGCCCTTAAGTGGTCACTATATTTATAGTAATTCAGCAGAAAAAAAGGGCTATTCCGGCGTAGCCATTATTTCAAAAAAAGAACCAATCAGAGTGTTTAAAGATATCGGAATCCCGGAGCATGATACCGAAGGTCGGGTTTTGACGGCAGAATACGAAGATTTCTACATGGTCAATGTCTATGTGCCTAATAGTGGTGATGGCCTAAAAAGGTTAGATTATCGAGCAGATTGGGATCGAGATTTTGCCAATTTTCTACAGCAATTGAGAAAAGATAAACCTGTAATTGTAACCGGAGACTTTAACGTAGCCCATCACGAGATCGATCTTGCCCGTCCAAAACAAAATTACAACAAAACGGCAGGATACACACAGGTCGAAATCGACGGCATGGATCAATTACAACATTTAGGATTAATAGATTCTTTTAGGATGCTATATCCGGATACCGTACAATATTCGTTTTGGAGCGCACGCTTTGGAGCAAGAGCCAAAAATTTAGGTTGGCGCATCGACTATTTTCTAGTAGATGATCGAAAAAAAGCTAACATTAAAGCAGCTTTTATTTTAGATCAAATGTTGGGCTCGGATCACTGTCCTATTGGATTAATACTAGAATAATTGCCGTAAAATAAGTCGAAAGATTGAACCAAAAGCATAAAATGTAGGCATAATACCTAATGCTTATATTGGGTGAAAGGCGAATTGCTTAGCATTAGAGATTATATTCGATATTTCCACAAAGTCATGGACTACAAAGCACCAAATACGATATATTTGTATATAATTATCTTGACAATGAAAGCCAAAAAATGAAAATCAAAGGTCTTAACCTTACCCGTAAAACCATATTATGAAAACTGTTTTTTTAGATATATAGTCGTTTATTAAAGATCTTATTGATCAAAGGCATCAACCGTACTCTTTTCGAAAGAATATTGCATATATTTTTACATGCTTTTTGATAGGAATACTTGCCAATATTAGGATTGTTAGATGGAGTTGAAGAATTAGTTTATAATTCACGCATAGACTATAAGAAAAACGGTATAAAATTTATGTTATTGGCTGGAGGCATTAATATTCCAATTATCAAAGAATTAATTTTTAAGTACCCACTTCGTTACAAAATAATCCATTCAAAAATAATAAAAAGAACAACTTGGGATCTTAGAACTCTAGTATATTTATCGATAATCATCTTTGGTATCCTGCATAGTACCAATTATGAAAATGATACATTGACATTCTTTTTGCTCATTCCGTTGATTACACTTTCTCAGATAATTATGGGCATATTACTAACTTTTTTGAGGTTAAAATTCAATATCTTTAGTTCAATGATATTGCATATGCTGTGGAATTCATCCGTGTTCATAATTATAATTGTGACGCAGACTTTCAAGCAACCCTATCTAAACAAGACACACAATATCGTGTATTTTGATAGATTTTTTTGGTTATATACTGAATTCATTCCTGTAATTTATATTTTCTATTTAATTAATCGATTCCTGAAGTATTACTCACTATTGAGCTATTTCTATTTTTTAAATAGCTTCATTCGAAATTTAATTATTGATTTTTAATATAGGCGTTTTGCCAATCAACATATCGTAATTAATACTAAAGCCCAATTTCCCACTTTTTTACCTTTTTGTCTTATTATATCTATATTTTTAAAATATTTACTAAAATTAATACTTGAGTTCAACTAATAAATGCAACTTTTGGTAGGAAAGAAATAAGGGATAATTTTTTTCAGAAAAGAGAAGAGAAAAACTCTCCTCTCCTTTTCTGAATGGTAAAATTTCCTCATTTTGCTCCTCGTCCAAAATTCGCAATAAATGGGACATTTAACCGTAGCACAAAGATACACAATTCAAGTATTAAAAGAAGAAGGTTTTTCACAAAGTGAAATAGCTAAAAGAATTAATCGGGATAAGTCAGTTGTGAGTAGAGAACTGAAAAGGAATTGTGACCAAAGAAGTGGTAAGTACAAAGCCGAATTGGCGGAAAGAAAATGTGCTAACAGGCATAAAACAAAAAAGAAGAAAATCAGATTTACCGCTGAAATTCAGGAAAATGTAGAAGAATTACTCCGACAAGATTACAGTCCGGAGCAAGTCGTAGGATTTTCTAAACTTCAAGGAGACGATTGCGTGTCAATAGAGCGAATTTACCAACATATTTGGTCAGACAAAAGACAGGGCGGCAATCTTTACACACACTTGCGGACAAAGGGCAAAAGATACCGTAAAAGAGGAGCTTCAAAGGATAAACGGGGGCAAATTCCTGATAAAGTAAGTATTGAAAATCGACCTAAAATAGTAGAAGAAAAAGTCAGAATAGGAGATGTGGAAATAGATTTAGTAATTGGGAAAAATCACAAAAGGGCAATATTGACGGCAAATGACAGGGTAACAGGAAAAGCAAAAATGGCATTATTAGAGTCAAAGTCATCGGAAGAGACCAAGCAAAAGGCAATTGAAATCCTTACAGAATGGAAGTCCTTTTTGAAAACCATTACCTCCGATAATGGAAAAGAATTTGCTTTACACAAAGAAATCGCAACAGAATTGGAGATAGATTATTTCTTCGCAAGACCTTATCATAGTTGGGAAAGAGGAGCAAATGAAAACTTTAATGGGTTGGTAAGACAGTATTTCCCAAAGAATTACGACTTTAATTTAATCACAAATGATGATATCGAATATGTAGAAGATAAACTAAACAATAGACCAAGAAAAAGATTTGGATTTTTATCTCCAAATCAAGTACATTTGCATTTAATTAATAATGACGGAAAAGTTGCATTTATGACTTGAATCCGCCATATTATAAATAACAAAAAAATAATTATGCATATATTTTCATTTTTATGTTATTGTTATATTATTATTGTTAACTAAATTGAATGGACAATATTAAATTATCGAACAAATATAACTTTTATTTTTTTTCAAGCAACAAAATCAGTATAAATTATATTTCTAAATAGGATTTTCTTTTAAAAGTAACCCACCTATTATTTCTAAAAAGAATTAGTTATATCTAAACATGTTGATGACACAAAGTCAAAATGCAATATACATTGTCCCCGATTTGATATCAAGGACAATGTATATTGCGAAGAATATTATTACATTTGAATCAACTATTGATTATTCTATTTTAATAATCTTATGATGGTCAATGCCCAAGGATGTTTCTACCTCCAAAATATATATACCACTTGAAAACCGACTTAAATCAACCACTTGGTCTTGTTCTTCCTTAATCATTAGAGGCCGGCTATTCATGTCATATAATTTAATGGACTTGATAGGCATATCGGTTTCTACAATTACATTATTATTTGTTGGGTTAGGAAAAACTCTAGTTTGCTTTAATGCGGTATCTTCGCTAGAAGTTGTCAATACAACAGATCTCTTACAAACCCCATATTGATTTAAAGAAGTATCATAATAAAGCAGCGTGATATTATAAGAACCTTGATTAATATTTACATTATTTCCTGTTGGATTATCGTCTATGAACCAATTAATCACATTATAATTTGACCGGGTAGATAATGATAGATTACCATTATTAAAATTATAATATATATCATCACCACAATTTAATGGGTTACATATATAAATAGGAACACAACAGATACGCCATGTAAAACCATCCCAGTACCTAACGGAATAAACATATTTTCCACAATTCAGATTGCCTGGTGGTATATATGTTATTTGTTGACCACTTCCTATCTTTGTATTTGTGTCGTCTAAAGTCCAATTAAAATTATTAGATTGACTTCCTGTATTATTGATTCCAAAAGTAAACTGATTATTAGATGGTTTATATCCAATATTAATATTTCCACACGTAAAAGGATTGCATACATAGATACTCCTACAACAAATTCTCCAACAATTACATGATGAATCCCAATATCGTGCGGAAATCACATAAGTTTTACAATCCTGACCCGTTCCAGGATACCATATAGTGCTACCGCCAGTACCAATATCTAATTTGATAGGATCGTCAACTTGCCAACTGATTTGGTTATATTGTGAAGCGTTTTGTAGGCTAAATTGAAACTGATTATTATTGGTATAAGAGTAAGTAATATTACCTTCATTACCACATGTAAATGGGTTACAAATCCAGATATTTTTACAGCAATATCTCCAAAAGTTTCCATCATAATATTTATAACTTATAGTACGCTTTACACATGTACCAGGAACCGGTAATGTTCCTCCTGGAAGAACAGTTGGAGGGCCAGAACTTCCATCGTCAACTAGCCATTGTCCATAAGATCCCTTATCTTGTGCATCAAAAGAAAAGGTATTTCCCGATGTATTTGAATTATAACTTATGTTATTACAATTAAATGGATTTTCAACAACAATAGGAATACAGCAATACTCAATGCAACCTTGACCATTAAATCGAGGAAAACAAATTTCATAATTACCCGAATTAGTAAAATTCAAATTGACCGTAGATGTACTTCCTAACTGGTCATTTACAATACTACCACCAGCGCGTTTTGCTAACCATTGATAACCGGAAGCTATTTGCTCAGTGGTTGTAAATGTATAGACCAAATTATTACCGTCTCCTTTATAGTAATAGGTTATTGGCCCATTAATGGAGCAATTCAAAAACTGAGGGTTTCCACAGCAATTGACACTTATATCAAAAGTGCTATTTCCTCCCATATAACCATCAACAACAATTTGATATGTTTGACCCGCAACAACATTATAATTAATCACTTCACTTTGTCCTGCTGAATTACTACTAGATGCCAGACATCTTGTGTGATCACAATTTTGTAATAAAAATAATTCTAAATCTTGATTATTGCTAATTCCTGAAACTGTTATCGTTACAGGACCACTAAAATCAGGATTAAATGTATATACTCTTTCTTTTCCTGTACATCCTGCACCTGTAGGTAAAAAAGCATTACTTCCTGCAGAGTTTTCGGGAGGTGAACAATAAACAGAAACATTATTAGCAGCACCCATATTTTGATTATATTTCGGAATATTACAATAAATAGGGTCACTATTACTACAATTTAAATCCTTGCATGTTAATGTTAATTCAAAATTTCCAGGACTATATTGACCATCGACAACAATATAATATTCACCGGCTGGTAAATTTTTATATTCAATAAAATCTGTATCATATCCATTTTGATCAATAGCGGATCTTCCACTAGCAATACAATGAATATTTGGGTTATTGGGTGTTCCTGGTGGAATAGTCGTTATTTGATATCGTGGATCATCAGTCCATACCTGTCCACATTCATCTAACAAAAATACATCTAAATCAACATTAGCCGTTAAAACCTTTAGAGTAATTCCAATATCCCCTGTATTATCACTTTTTGTGAATTTATATACCTTATCTGGAGCCGCAAAATCATTACTTCCCGATTGATATAAACAAGATCCATAATCGGGTCTATAAAATTTGTAAGTTTCACCAAAAGTAGTTCCTGTAACAGTCTGGCCACAAGCTATGGGCGTAGCGTCGTCACAACCTCCACTGCCACCATTATTACATAAATCATATTCGTAATTAAGAAAACCTCGATCCAATGCATAACAACTGTTATCTCCTACTTCGATTTTACTCTTATTCAAGCAAACTGGATCATAATCGGGAGCACAAGAAATAAAAACTCCATTCCAACCCATGTGACACAATTTATCAACATAAAATTCATCATTTCTTTGGCCACTTGGTGCATGAGCATATAAATTTAAATATCCATTTGCGTGATTTAAAGTAACAAAACCAACATTGTCATTGTCTATAAATAGTGCCGATGATTCAGCATTTAATGTGTGGCTTGAAAACCTAAACCATCTATCTTTTGGATAAGTAAAGGATGTTTGTACTGATCCATTAACAATAATTTGTGCACTTGTACTATTTCCAAACTTAATATCGGTTCGAAGATTATTATTTCCATCAAGAAATGCTACATTGGCAGTTCTACCAGATGGAACATACATAAATATGGTAATTCTGTTTGAATTTAATTGATACCTAACATCAATTGGTTGATTATTAATAGATTTAAATCTTATAGATTTATTTCCACAGAATACTGGGCTGCCAACTACTGTAGGGGCTACTGGATTATAATTTGAACTTTTAGGATATAAAGACCATCTACCACTCATCAACATTGATCCATTCAATGTGTAACTTTCAAATCCATCACTAGCAACTTCCCCTACTACAATTGAAGTTTGGTCATCACAATTACACGATTGTCCAGACAGATTTAATAAAAAAGAAACTATAAAAATAGTACTTAGTAAAAATTTAGTGTGTTGTAATAAAGCTTTCATTTTGTATTTGATTTTAGTTAATTAAAAAATGATTTATTTTCAATGACGCTAAGGTAAATAAAGTAACCTTCATTACAATATTATTTTTATTATTATAAAAATAATTGATCGTATTTCCGGTAAAAAAGTTTGAAATGTATCTTGCGCATTGGGCTGTTTAAGAAGTTTATCACCTTTATAACTCACACCCAACAAATAAACCGATTTCTTTTTACCCTTTGCTTAAGATCTGAATTATTTTGAATAATGTATTGGATAAGATTTTAGGACTTTCTTGAAATCCATTTAATACCCATGCTCGAAATACACCTAGCGCGCCCGCTTCTACAAAGGTATATAGGTAATTGGCGATTAGCTTATCTATTGCATGTGGAGATTTGAAACCTTTCAACTTTCTGGATAATGTCAGGACCTTTTTTATAAATGTATCTCCTCCTGGCTGCGAAAAGATAATCTCACTAAATTCCTTGTTTGCTTCTAAAGTCTCACATACTTTTAAAAACAACTTTTCTATGTCGTCTTCTTGGTGAATAGCCAATATAATCTTATCAAATAAGTCTGTTTCTATCACTTGATACAGATCATGTGGACTTGCGTAATGCTGGTAAAAAGTGTTTCGATTGATATCTGCCCTTTTGCAGAGTTCTGTTATCGTGATCTGACTTAACGGTTTTTCCTTCATCAATGCTATTAATGCTTGCTGTAAAACCATCTTCGTATATCGGATTCTCCTGTCTTCCATGCTAATATTTTTTGCTTAACGAACATTTATCGCTCGCTTTGTATATCATCTAACAAAGATAACGAACATTGTTTAAAATAACGAACGACTTGTATATTAATATACGTTATGTCTTAAAAAATAATTATGGTTTACAAGGATTTATTAAAGGCTAGTTTACTTATCGTTTTGATTTTTGGAACAACGGTCGCTAGTTATAGCCAAGATATTATCGGTATATGGCTGACTGCCGACAAAGAGGCCAAAATAGAAATATACGAAAATCAATCCGGTATGTATGAGGGCGTCTTGGTATGGACGGCTGATAAAAGTGAAAAATCTGTCCATGCTATCGGAGCAATCATCTTATCCGGTTTTGTTAAATCTCAGGAGAAAACTTACAAAGGTATAATTAAGGATATCGACAAAAACAAAACTTATACGTCAACAATTACCGTTGTCAGCCATGATAGACTCGATGTCCGTGGTTATATCGGCATTCCTTTATTTGGAAGAAGTGAGCAATGGGAGAAGAGCACGCTCAAAGTCGATGGCATTTCCCAAAAATAACAGTAATTATCTTTTATTTCCCTTCTCTATTTCAAAAGATTGAGGACTTGGTCTTGGTCGTAAAAGCTTCTAAAAACAACATGCCCAAATGCGAATTACCCTTTTTATTCAATCTTGGGCTCCAGACTGCAATAGCGTATTTTTCAGGATGAATCGCTACGATACCACCACCTACACCACTTTTTCCGGGCAATCCTACCTTAAAGGTAAACTGCCCTGCTTCATCATAAAACCCACAAGTTTGCATCACTGCATTGGTCCTCTTGGTGCGGCTAGGTGATAAAATGCGTTTACCTGAATATGGAATGACTCCATTATTTGCAAGAAATAGAAATGCTTTGGTCAATTCTTGGCAACTCATTTCTAACGAACATATACTGAAATACAAATCCATCACTTGGTCAATTTCATTTTTGATATTACCAAAGGATTTCATCAGATTGACCAAAGCGTAATTTCGAAATCCTGTCATTTTTTCTGATTGAGCTACCTTGGTATTGAAGGTAATATCTGTCACTCCGGAGATTTCCTTAACAAAATTCAACACCGCTGACTTAGCATCTTTCAATTCGCTAATTAGAATATCACAAACTACAATACCTCCGGCATTGATGAAGGGATTTCTAGGAATTCCCTTGTCGTATTCAAGTTGAACAAGAGAATTAAACGATGTTCCTGCCGGTTCTACATCCATACGTGCCCAAATGTCGCTTTTAACACGAGAATAGGCGAGAACGAAGGAAAACACTTTTGCAATACTTTGAATAGAAAACCTTTTTTGTCCTTCTGCCAATCCATATTCACTGCCATCTACCATTGTTAGATAAACGCCAAAATGATCCGGGTCGATTTGCGCCAATTCGGGAATATAATCAGCAACATGACCTTCCCGCTCTACGCCTTGCAATTCTTCGTGAATTTCCTGAAATATTTTTTGATAATTTATCATGGCTTCCAATTATTCAAGGTTATTGAAACTGAATATACACCGGTCGTGGAGACAATTTCATTAATTCTTCCGCAGTCAATAAATGATGTGGATATTGCTTTACATCATTTTTATAAAAGAGCTTAAATCCCGTAAATTGCACCGGTTCTGGTCGAACAAACCGTTTATGTGTACTGTATTTGAGTTCAGGCCTGCCAAAACCATCCATATCAATTACGATTTGTACCTCTGGCCTTAGTTCGATTTTTTTGTAGTTGGTTAGCATTCCCTTTGTAAAACGATGAACGACCAATATCTTTGGCGGAAGATCGTATTTTTGAACTAATTCCGCCAAATATGCGGAACAAAAATCAATATCTTTAGCATCAAATGTTCCTATCTTCTTACCTGGAGCCGAACCATCTTTCATAGAAAACTCAGGGTCAATTCCTAAATGGATATTGGGTTGTTTTAGATATTTCTCCAGTCTTGGTATTTCTTGCTCTACAGTACTCAATCCTACCTGGATATCTAAAAAAACTATCGCATCATGCATATTGGCGATCGCAATTGCTGAATCTATCTGATGATCGGGCATTCTAAGCCGCCATTTATTATCCTTTTGTGGTGAATTTTGAGCCACCACAGCGATGTAATGTATGGCAGGAATAACAGGTGTCAAAGTATCAGCCTTTTCCCATGCCTCTACTTCCTTATTAAGGCGCTCCCATAGGGCTGCAGGTGGTATTTCTCCCAAAATGCCCATACCCTTTGAATAAAGATTTCCATAGTAGGCCACGATTCTTTTAAATGGAAGCAAAGCTCCTTTCAGTGGTAATGGCTGTGGAATAACCGGCCAAAGTCCTGAGGTGTCTCCATTCGCCACATAATTCAAATATCGATGATAGTCTATACTATCTACATATCGACTCGTTACTAATGGAATTGTATCAATAGTTACGGTATCTTCTTGTATCGGCTTCGGTTGGGATATTATCGTATTTGCCGGGCTCTCTTTGCATCCGAGCATCAAAAACAAAATCGATAAAAACCACATAAATCGGTATTTGGGCATGAATTACTATTTTATGGGCTAATGTACGCTAAAAAGGCGATAAGATGTATTCGTTTACTCAAAATATAAGGTAATACCTACATCCTGTGATATTCTCTCCCAATACTTGTATTCTGTTTTTAAAATCTGTCTATTTACATTGAGACCACCTTTCAGTGTTTAAAATAGGCTTAAACATATTCATCGGGAAAATCATTTCGTGTAAACTTTCTCTTTATAGACTCAAGATCATCCTGATCTTCTACATAATTTTCACAATATCCACATTTGGTACATACATATCGAGTGAGGTATATCACTTTAAGGGTCATCGTTATACTATTGTACGTATTGCCCTTAAAAGTACCTCCTTCGATGATTGCAATTTCTGAATGCTGACATTTGGGGCAACAATTGGTATATTTCATATTTTATCTTCCTACGTGAACTAAAAGAATAGATATATCTGCCGGAGAAACACCACTGATTCGGCTTGCTTGGCCGATGGTTCGCGGTCTGATTTGGTCTAATTTTTCTCGTGCTTCAAAAGACAAAGATTTTAGAGATCGATAATCAAAATGATCTGACAATCGGATGCCTTCCAAACGGTCTAACTTATCGGCCATTTCTTGTTCTTTGCGAATATATCCTTCGTATTTTAGACCTATTTCAGCACTCATAATGATTTCCTCATCGTAATTATTCAGATAATTATCTAATTCCGGCAATACTTCTCGCATATTCTGAATCGTTACATTGGGTCTTGACACTAAGGATTTGGCCTTCATTCTTTGCTTGACTGTAGAGGAATTGAGGCTTTCTAATAATGGATTTATCGCATTTGGATCGGTACTGTATTCCTCAAAATAACGCTCAATCTCTTGTGCACTACTTACTTTCTGATCGACTCTACGCATTCGATCTTCTAAACCTTGCATACCCAATTTATGCACCAATGGCGTCAACCGGATATCTGCATTATCTTGTCGCAATAAAATGCGGTATTCAGCCCTAGAGGTAAACATTCTATAGGGTTCTTCTGTGCCTTTATTAATCAAATCATCAATCAAAACGCCGATATAGGCCTCTGAACGACTCAAAACAAATGGCTCTTTATCATGTATCGTTAAGTGTGCATTAATCCCTGCCATCAATCCCTGACAACCTGCCTCTTCATAACCGGTAGTACCATTGATTTGCCCTGCAAAAAATAGATTTTTGACTAATTTGGTCTCTAAATTCATCTTGAGTTGGGTCGGCGGAAAAAAGTCATACTCTATAGCATAACCCGGTCTAAACATTTTCATATGCTCAAAACCCGGAACCTTTCTCAGGGCTTGATACTGAACTTCTTCTGGTAGAGATGATGAAAACCCATTCACATAAATCTCACAAGTATTCCACCCTTCTGGCTCAACAAAAAGTTGATGTTTGTCCTTATCGGCAAAACGATTGATTTTATCTTCGATCGATGGGCAATACCGTGGACCTATCCCCTGGATTCTTCCATTAAACATCGGAGACCTGTCAAAACCCGTTCTCAATAAATCATGCACTTCATCACTCGTATAGGTGATATGACACGGAAGCTGCCGTTCTATTTTAGTTGTATTAGTGTATGAAAATCCTGTGATTTTGTCATCACCGTGTTGAACTTCCATTTTACTGTAATCCAAGGTACGCCCATCAATCCTCGGCGGTGTTCCTGTTTTCATCCGACCGGCTTCAAATCCCAGCTGTACCAATTGCTCCGTAATCCCTTTAGCTGATTTTTCACCGGCACGGCCACCTCCGAATTGCTTTTCACCGATGTGGATAATTCCATTTAAAAAGGTCCCATTGGTAAGTATGACAGCACGAGCTTCTACTTTAAGTCCCAAACCAGTAATAATACCTTTACACACCCCATCCTCGACAATAATACCCGGAATGGTCTCTTGCCAAAAGTCAATATTCGGGTGAGATTCCAACATTTCACGCCATTTAGTAGCAAACATCATACGGTCATTTTGGGTACGCGGCGACCACATCGCCGGTCCCTTGGACATATTGAGCATCCGAAACTGAACCATCGAATAATCCGAAACAATCCCAGAATAGCCACCTAAAGCATCTATTTCTCGTACAATCTGGCCTTTAGCAACACCTCCCATAGCCGGATTACAAGACATCTGGGCTATCGTATTCATATTCATGGTAGCTAATAAAACCTTAGATCCCATGTTGGCGGCTGCTACGGCTGCTTCACAACCGGCATGACCCGCACCAACAACTATTACATCATATTTATCAAACATGGTGCAAAGATACAAAGGAATATAAAAAATATAAGCAATAATTATGTTTTCAAATCTTTATAGGCACGCATATTGTTATAATCCTTATGTGCATGATGTTAATTGGTCATAATTTTATGCTAGTGCTCTGTCCATAAAAAGACTTAAATTAGAATGGAAGTTGTTTTTTTAAAGATCA
>JAIXKS010000021.1:48218-50386 GCA_026928325.1 Chitinophagales bacterium
TGCTCTGTCCATAAAAAGACTTAAATTAGAATGGAAGTTGTTTTTTTAAAGATCAAGGCAAAAAACGCAGACATAGTGGTAGCTATGGCGAGTATTTTTAACGATGAGATTGGGAAAAAGAACGACATTTCATTAAGATTTTTTTGTGGACAGAGCACTATGATATAGTAAAAATTGTGCACTTTTGTAGTTTTTTAAATAATTCCAAATCATGGAAAAGAAAGGTGTAGAGATATTGAGAGAGCCTAGATTTAACAAATCCACGGCTTTCTCTACCGAGGAAAAAGAACAATATGGTTTAAGAGGATTGCTCCCATATGCCGTTACTTCTCAAGAATTGCAAAAGCAAAGAGTACTCGCCAACATTCGAATCAAAGATACAGACCTTCAACGATATATTTTTTTGTCGCAACTTCAAGATAGAAATGAAAGGCTATTTTATAGCACGATCATGGATAATATCCCGGAGTTAATGCCGATTATTTACACGCCAACGGTTGGTGAAGCCTGTCAAAAATTTTCACATATTTTTAGAATTGCTAAAGGATTTTATGTTACACCTGACGATAAAGGTCACGTAGCTGACATTCTGGACAATTGGCCGGAAAAAGACGTAAGAGTTATCGTTGTAACAGATGGTTCCCGTATTTTAGGCTTGGGCGACCTCGGAAGTAATGGCATGGGAATTCCAATTGGAAAATTATCACTTTATACCGCAGGTGCCGGGATAGATCCTAAATACTGTATGCCCGTCATGCTGGATTTGGGTACAGATAATGAGACCTTGCGCACGGATCCAGTTTATTTAGGATACCCACATCCAAGGCTTAAAGGCCAAGCGTATGACGAAATGATAGATGAATTTGTCCAAGCTGTTCAAATTAAATTTCCACAAGCTTTGATACAATTTGAAGATTTTGTCACTGACAATGCGTATAAATTATTAGAACGATATAAGGACCAAGTGCTCTGTTTTAATGACGATATCCAAGGTACCGCTTCTATCGCAGCTGCGGGATTTTTCACAGCTATCCATGCTACCAACAAGAAACTTGGAGATCAAAAAATCATGTTTTACGGTGCCGGATCTGCATCTACTGGTATCGCTGACCTAATCATCAAAGCCTACATCGAGTCCGGCTTAAGTGAGGAAGCCAGTAGGAAGAAGATTTGGCTCGTTGATTCCAAAGGTTTGATTGTACAAGGAAGAGAAGATCTTACGGATATTAAAGCAAAATTCGCCCAAGACCATGCACCTGCTTCTTTTCTAGAAGCTGTAAAAAGTGTACAACCTACTGTGCTGATTGGTGCTGCTGGCAATGGCCGTTCCTTTACAAAAGAAGTAATCGAAGCTATGGCTTCTTTCAACGAACGCCCAGTAATTTTTGCCTTATCCAATCCAACTTCTAAAGCTGAATGTACTGCCGAAGAAGCCTATACTTGGAGCAATGGAAAGGCTATTTTTGCAAGTGGTAGCCCATTTAATCCCGTGGTATTGAATGGGAAAACGCATGTTCCGGGACAAGGCAATAATGTCTATATCTTTCCGGGTATTGGCTTAGCCACATTGGCTACCGAACCCAAATATCTTCCAGACAGTGTCTTCTTAGTAGCTGCAAAAATCGTTGCCGGTGAAATCCAAGATTCTGATCTCGAACAAGGAACCATCTACCCCAAACTTTCGCTATTACGTGATATTTCGTTGAAAATCGCCATTGCCATCGCTGAACATATTTATGAATTGGGTCTAGCGAGAATCACTCGACCTGATAATTTAGAAACCCATATTAGAAGCCTGATGTATGATCCATCTTACTAGTGAGTTTGTACTTTTGATGGATCGGTCGATATTATTTTAGCTTGGTCTCGTAAAATATTAGGCTCTCTTCTATGATGCTTTCCGTAACCGGTATATCATAATTACATTGACCAATAGCAGGAAGCAAAGTGAAGAGAAATGTTCCGTTTTGATTTTTCTTATCGGTGCGCATCAGGTCTATTAATGCCTTACTAGGCTTGACATACCGAGGCTGATGTCCATAAATACCCAAAATGGTTCGACGAATTTCAAACAACACTTCCTCTCGGATGTAACCCAATCGATAGGATATAAATGCCTCTGCAACCATTCCTATCGCTATAGCTTCTCCATGCAAAAGTGGTTTTTC
>JAIXKS010000021.1:50732-82680 GCA_026928325.1 Chitinophagales bacterium
CCACCTACGGACGCATCCACTTGGCTCAATAAAGTCGTTGGAATTTGAATAAACCGAATGCCCCGCATATAGGTCCCTGCGCAAAATCCACCTAAATCTCCGATAACTCCACCTCCAAGATTGATTAATAACGAAAGCCGATCCGCACCTTTTGCCATCAAATTTTGCCACACAAGTTGACAAGTATTCAAGTTTTTATGCTGCTCTCCACTTGGAATTTTAATGACATGGATTGGCAAATCCATTTGTTCAAGTAAATGGAATAAACAGTATTTTTCCGTGTTTTCATCCACGAGAACGAAGATTTTAGACCAAGATGTCGCTTGAATCTTCTGTTTTAATGCCGACCAGTCATTAAAGTAAATATTTCCGTGTTTTCCTTTGATATGCTTCATATGGCATGCATCATCCTATAACCGTTTCTTAAGACGGTCTATTTTACAAATAGGTACAAAATGCACAAGGAAATCTACCTATTTCAAAGAAATATTTTTAATTTACAGCTTTCCATGGGTTATAAAATCCGAGACTTCGTCGTACCTTATTCAGGATTTATAACGTCTAATACCATACAATGGTTCTTCTAGTGCTCTGTCTATAAAAAGATTTAAATAATAATGGAAGTTATTTTTTTTAAAGATCAAGGCAAAAAACGCAAACATAGTGGTAACTATGGCGAGTATTTTTAACGATGAGATTTGAAAAAAGAACGACATTTCATTAAGATATTTTTGTGGACGGAGCACTAGACTTTATTAAAATCACGTAGAAAAACACAAGCAAACCAACGGATTTGGTGGATATTTGCGAAGGTGATTTGAAAAAGAACGACATTGAATGTATTGCTTTATGTGGACAGCACACGATTTATTTAGGGCTATTTGCTTTCATGATATAGTTCTCTAATGCCAAAGCCATAGAAGCTCCTCCTGAAGCATGAGTATCTGCCTTAATATTGACAAACAATCCACGGTCTTCCGCTGCCTTTTCGGTTACATTGCCAAAGACTGCAATTCGTGTGTTGTTCTGCTTGAAATCAGGAAAATTATCAAAGAGAGATTCTATACCTTGTGGGCTAAAAAAGATTAGGATATCATAAAAAACATCGCTCAAATCTGACAAATCCGCTGAAACAGTATTCTGAACTGCTACTTGTGTATAATCAATACCTGTTCGCTTTAGATATCCAGCGATCTCAGTTGAGCCTAAATTGGAGGAAAGCAATAAAAACTTCTTATCCTTATGCTTGGTAAAGTAAGATGCCAAGTCTTCTACAACTCGAGTACCGACAAAAACTTTTCTTTTTCTATATAGAATAAATTTTTGGAGATAATTGGCTATAGCTTCAGTCATGCAAAAATACAAGGTATTGGGTGAAATCTTTACACGCGTTTCTGCTGCTAGCCTAAAGAAATTATCAATAGCTCCGCGACTTGAAAAAATCACACAAGGAAAATCACTGAGGCTGATCCTATTTTTTCGAAATTCTTTTTCGGATACAGGTTCTACTTGTATAAAAGGTCTCCAGTCAATTTTTAAGCCCCATTTTTGTTCCAACTCATAATAAGGAGATTTCTCTTCAGGTTTTTGTTGTGAAATCAAAATAGACTTAACCGGCATATACTTCTCCACATATTTCGGTTTCTCCACTGAAGCCTTACTTTTACTCGTCATATGTTCAAAAACAATTTGAATTCAGTCATTGCACAATCTTCAAAAAAAACCTGCATTACAATTTAGTAACACAGTAGCAAAGTACACTTAATCTCTTTATAGAAATACTGCATCCTTTACAATTAACGAAATTGTTACGAGCCGTGAAAATTTAAAATAATTTTAATAAAAATCACAACGGGTGCAATTTCGAAAGCGCAAAGGTAAACAATTATTTGAAATATTCTATCAAAAATATACTCATATGCGACAAATAGGCCTCTTAATGTCCGCAAAAGCAACAAAATAGCAATGATACCTATAGCAATCCAAAGCGAAATCTGCCCAATTTCCTTTGGTGCAAAAGCAATTAAAAAATTGAGTGGGATTAAGACGATACCCATTGCATGATTGAATATCATAATTGTAAAATTATACAATTTCATTGACTTTTCAATCAAAAACAACTTACCGATTAAAAACACGCCTAGGTGTTTGAATACATATGCGATCGTAATGACGCCCCATATCGCAAACCATGTCGCTATATCTTTTTGACCGCCATTATCCGTGTATATCAAATAAGCTAAAACAGATATATTGATTAAAAAATTGAGGTATAAGAGTAGCAGATAAATATTAACGCCACGCTGTTCCTCTCGCTGAAAAAGTTTGAGTATATTTTCGTTAAATATAGATCGATACACAAATCCTATTAGACGGGATTTTAGATTGATTAAAATCGCTATAATAACACAAGAAAACAAAAGGATCCAAATCAAAAAAGAATTGGAATATTGGGTATTTTCCGATTGAATGTGCATTCTTTCCGCTCTCTCGGTAATCGCAGATTTTCTAATGGGTACGTGATCGACGTCAAATGGATTCGTCAATACCTCACTCTTGCCTATCCCTACCTCCGGAGCCATAAGATCCACAGTATCTGACAATACTTCTTGTAAGATATCCTGGGTAGATGAATAATCTATATTCTTGTCTTCATGTACGACTCCGACACGTTGCCTTATCTCAAAAGGATTGGATCGTTGCTGTGCAGAAAGTACATTTCCAACGAGTATAATTATCCAAAAAGATAATAAAATTCGAAAATTATATGTTATATTTATATTCATTGACGGCTCAAAAATAGGAATTAATTTAAGAATTATCTATTATAATATTATCTTATTATCTTTGACCTGCGTAATCTTTATCAGATGGGAAACAATATGATAAGGCGGCTTATTGTTTTGGGTGGTCTTTCCATCATAGGAATCATATTTGTACAATCGTATTGGTTGCTCAAAACATGGGATATCAAAGACAAAGAATTTGACCAAACTGTCAATATCGTACTTCGCAATGTAGCAGAGCGGATGTCAAAATTCAATAAAACGGTACTCCCTAAAGAAAACCTTATACAAAGAAAATCTTCCAATTACTACGCAGTCAATATTAACTCAGAAATCGATGCCGGTTTATTAGAGCAATACCTCCTTCAAGAAATGCACAAACAATCGCTGAATATTGATTTTGAGTATGCGGTATTTGACTGTTATTCGGACGAACTTGTGTATGGTAATTATTGTAGTAACGATCTGGTTTCTGAAAAAGACATGAACCCAAATTCTGATTTTAGGAAATTCAATGACTTAATTTACTACTTTGTCGTTCGGTTTCCCAAGCGAGAAAGCTTTTTGCTGGCCAATAGAAATATGACGCTGACATTAACCGTTTTGTCGGTTTTAGCGATTATATTCTTTCTATATAGTATGTGGATCATCATGGAGCAAAAAAGGCTTTCTGAACTACAAAAAGATTTTATTAACAACATGACTCATGAGTTTAAAACGCCACTATCTTCGATAAAAATTGCTGCTGACTTTCTAGCTACCGATCCGCATGTCAAAAACGATGGTAGGCTTCATCGATATGTTCAAATCATTAAAGATCAGAATCTACGACTGAATAACCAAGTAGAAAAAGTCTTGAACGTGGCCCACATGGAAAAAGACAGCATTGAATTAAAAAAAGAAGTTTTTGAAATCAATGAAACCCTTTCTAGTGTTATAAATAATGAATCGCTAAAGCTTAAGCATGGCAATATTTCATTTAATGGGACCATTCAGCCGGTTTACATCTTGGCAGATAAGCTACACTTCATCAATGTAGTTGCCAATATGATCGATAATGCCATCAAATACAGTGGTGAAGATCCTAAAGTTGATATCTCACTTCAAGAATCTGACCACACTATTCAGATGCACATCAAAGACAACGGCATTGGGATAGATAAAGACAATATCAAAAAACTATTTGAAAAGTTTTTCAGAGTCTCCACAGGCGATGTTCACAATGTTAAAGGCTTTGGGCTTGGCTTGTATTATGTCAATAATATTTGTAATTCTCACGGCTGGAAAATCCGCGTAGAATCCGAAATAAACGAAGGTACCGAATTTATTATAACTATTCCAAAATATAAAGAAGCATGAACGAAAAATCAAAAATACTATATGTAGAAGATGACGAAACGCTAAGTTTCGTCACCAAAGACAATCTCGAACTTCATGGTTATGAAGTCGTCCATTGTATGAATGGAGAAAGTGCAATTGAGACATTTTATAAAGAACCTTTTGATTTGTGTATCCTCGACGTCATGCTACCCAAGATGGACGGCTTTTCTGTAGCTGAAAAAATTCGTGAGGCAGACCCGAACATTCCCATCCTTTTCCTTACGGCTAAATCCATGAAGGAAGATAGAATCCTAGGGCTAAAAATCGGTGCCGACGATTACATTACTAAACCATTCTCGATAGAAGAGCTCATCTTAAAAATTGAAGTTTTCCTACGTAGAAAATATGTAACCGTTTCGATCAATGATTTATACAAGATTGGTCAATATTCTTTTGATTATAGAAATCTTACGCTGTCCTTAGATGAAGTGCCGCGAAGTCTTACACAAAAAGAGGCAGACTTGCTTAAGATGCTTTTAGACCATAAAAACAATGTTATCAAGCGGAGCGTCATTCTCGAAAAACTTTGGGGTGAAGACGATTACTTCCTTGGTCGCAGCATGGATGTTTTTATATCGAGATTACGTAAATATTTGGCAGAAGACCCTAAGATTAAATTGGACAATATCCATGGTGTAGGCTTTAAGCTCATCATCGAATCTTAATGCCATTTCATTCACTTATCAAGAGATTTATTGCGAATTTGATAGAGACAAGAGATTAATAAATACTAAAATCCCAATAACGTCGTTATGATTTAATAATAATTGCTATTTTTGCACTTAATTTGTAGATTTACAAATATAAACATACTACAAAAATGCGTAATATGAAACTTTTTATTCATCATTCTATCTTCTTATTGGTGCTCCTCTGTTTGAGTTTTCAAGTTCATGCTCAAAAGCAGTACGGCAACGAATGGATGCAACCCGACCAAGTATATCTTAAATTAAAGGTAAGTGAAGATGGTATTTATAGGATAACTTACGAAGAGTTGGTCGCTGCCGGCTTCATTCAAAACAATACAGATGGCAGTCATTTTGAAATGTTCAATTACGGAAAGGAATGCGCCCTCTATGTTAGCGACAAAAACTTTGGTCAAGGTGCATTTATAGAATTCTATGGTGAAAAGAATCGAATCGGCATGGACTCGCTGTTGTATAAAGACTGGAAAAAGGATTTATTCAATCCCGAATACAGTTTGATAACAGATACCAATGTGTATTTTCTAACCTTATCGCCACAAAACATCAATAAAAGGTATATCCTGACCGAACCCGATTATAGCCAGATTAACCTAGAAGCTATACCTTATTATTGGCATGAAGAAAAGGTTATCTACAACAATGCGCATTTTAAAAACATAGAATTTGAAATCCGTTATTCTCATTTCGAACCCAGCGAAGGATTTGGTAGCGCAATTGTAGCCAATTCAAATCACAACTTGAATGTATCCAATATCTATGAAGATGGACCAAATCCAATATTGAATTGCAGAATCGGCAACAATAACCAAGTAGCCAGATTAGAAATACGATTCAATAACGATTTGTTAGAAACGAAAATCAACAGTCCAAAAGCAACACTTCAACTCACTTATAATCTAGAAAAAAGCCTATTAAAGTCGGGAAATAATACATTGAATATAAAAAATGTAGGGAGCACTACGGATCGACACCGTGTCGCCTATGCATCGCTTCTATACGCACGTCAATTTGAATTCCAAAATAAAAATACTTTCCAATTCAGTTTATCTGAATCCAATACACAACGCTTGCTCAAAATCAACGCCTTCAAGCACGACAATCAGCAGGTTTTTGTCTATGACCCGATACACCAAATCAGGTATAGTGCCGCAGTCATCAACAATCAAGTACAGGTCTTACTAAGTCCGGTTGGTAGTTTTACGACCTATCACATGAGCAGTACTTCCGGTGTGAAAAGCGTCATTGACATGCACACTATCAAGGCGCAATCTTTTGCAGATCAAGGTACCGATTATCTAATCATCACCAACCATGCCTTGCGCAATGCAGGACTGGATTATGTGCAAGATTATGCAGATTATAGAAGTAGCGCCATAGGTGGCAACTATAAAGTACAAATCATCGATATTCAGGATATCTACGACAATTTCGGGTATGGTATTGACCGCCATTTTTACGGTGTGAAGCAGATGAGTAAGTTCCTCCACGAAAACTGGAATCAGCTCCACCATGTTTTTATCATCGGCAAAGGATTAGAGTACAACATTATTAGGAATGCCGATGATGTCAAAACCAAATTGCATAAAACCTTTTTTATTCCGACATATGGCCACTTGGGTTCCGATAATATGTTGTTTTCAGAAGACAATTATCCCGATCCATATTTTTCAATAGGAAGATTAGCGGCAAAAACACCGGAAAATATTAAAAATTATCTCGATAAAATCCGTGAATACGAAAGCACGCCTTCCATCTCGCACACGATCGATAATAAATATTGGATCAAGCGCGTACTCCAACTCGGCGGCGGTCAAAATCCTAACGAGCAAGAGCTTATACAAAAAGGGCTAATTCGCATGGCCGATATCATTCAAGATACGATTTACGGAGGTGAAGTCCACTCTTATTACAAACAGTCCACCGATGCCATCCTATATGAAACCAGCGAAGAAATCAACGCTTTTTTCAACGAAGGTGTGAGTTTGGTTAACTTTTTTGGCCATTCGTCGGCAGGATCATGGGAATTTCCGATAGACAATCCACGAAACTTTAGAAATTATGGCAAGTATCCCTTCCTCAATGCCTTGGGTTGTTATGCAGGAAACTTACATGCAGATATCGCTGGATTGAGTGAATCTTTTGTTTTGGAACCGGGTCGAGGTAGTATTGGATTTTTGGCATCTACAGGGACAGCGGGCATTCCATCGCTGAGTATTTACGGGCAAAATTTCCTTCAAAACCTTCTGAATACTTCTAGAACCCAAACCTATGGATCTATTATTCAAAAACTAGCGCATCAAAAAAGAAATTCGACAGGATCAGATTTAGCATTGTATGCCCAGATCACATATCATGGCGATCCCGCTATTAAATTTCACGTTTTTGATGCCGCTGACTATCTCTTTGATCCTGCAAGCGTACAAACTAATCCATCGATCGTACAAGGAAGCTCAAAGGAATTTAAGGTAGAAGTTGACATCCTTAACTTAGGTACTTATACCGGAGACACGATAGATGTCGTTTGCTATCACCAACTCCCTGATGGAAGCATTGTTGACACGATACTACTAAAAATAGACCAGATTGCCAATCGAAAAACGATCCAAATTCCTTTAAATAATTACGATACGAGATCTTTGGGCAAAAACACGATTTTCGCAATCATAGACCCGAAAAATCAACAACAAGAATTACCATTGCCAGTAGCTAAATCCAACAACACGCTCAATGATGGTCGTGGTTTTGATTTTTATGTTATCGGCAATTTTGCTTCGATAGTCTATCCGCCGGACTTTGCGATGATCAATACAAAAGAGCATTTTGTACTCAAAGCATCCACCAATACGGTTCCGGTTACCATGACCAATTATGTTTTTCAAATCGATACGACTGCTTATTTTAACAGTCCGATTTTAGAAACCGGTGTAACTCAGTCCACGGGCGGCGTCATCACTTACCAGCCCAACCTAGATTTAGTGGCTAATCGGGTATATTATTGGCGAGTTAGCCCGGACAGTACCGGTAGTGACGGTTATCGTTGGGTTCAATCCTCATTTGCATTTTTACCGGATGAAGCTGAAGGCTGGAATCAAAGCCACTACTTCCAATTTACAGCAAATACCTTTGATGAGATGGAAATCAGTGAGGCAACGGATCGTCAATTTGAGTTTGGGAAGGAATATCACACGGCACAATTAAGAAACCGACTTTGGGATAATGAAGATAAGCCCGGATTTACCTATGATAATGTCCGGTTCGGCTCTGTAACGCCTTGGAATTATATGGATTCGGGATTGGGATTTGTCCTTTGTGACCGCAATGAATTTTTACCTGGATTTTTCAACCCGGCAGGTGGACTTTATGGTAGTACCAATCCGACAGGAGGCCAAGTTAGAGGTTTTTTCTTCAAAACAGATACGCAAAAAGACCGAGAAAACATCGTTGAATTTATAGAAACACAATTGAAACCGAATTACTATCTCCACGTATTTTCTATCTTGAAAAACGAAAATTCTGCTTATCGTTTTGAAGGATGGGAACAAGACTCGATAGCTACGGGCAAAAACATCTTCAATGTGTTGGAAGGATTAGGCGCTAAACAAATCCGAACCTTGCTTCGAGATACCGTTCCTTATATCTTCCAAGTTGAAAAAGGTCGCCAGGTTCTCGCCGAGATTGTAGGTATTTCGAAAACCGATATTATACAAAGCAAGGTTGCCGTTAGTACCAATCTCCCTGAAGGAAGTTTTACGTCAGTACCGATAGGCAAGGTTGCGAAATGGGGCGATCTTAAACTCAATATGCCGCTTGACCAAGACCAACAGTCTGGATTGACTACTTTTTCGATAAAGGACGGAACCACATCGGTTATTGACTCTATTCCACTCAATGGATTCTACAGTCAGGCGATTGAAGCTGAAGACTTTCTCGAATTAAAATTATCCAACAAAAACGAAAAAACCAAGGTGTCTCCACAGCTTGCTTTCTGGCGCATCGGCTACGAACCATTGCCCGACGCAGCGATTCAATTTATAAAAAATGTTCCTGACCTCAGCAAACAATTGATCGCACAAGGAGAAAAAATACAAGTACATTATCGCGTCGTCAACGTCAATTACGCCGACATGGATAGCATTTATGTGAAATATACCTATACCGACAATCAAAACCGTTCTCTGACAAAATACAAAGTACTAGAACCGCTAAAAGCCGGTAAAACCATTGAAGATGTGGTGGAATTTACGGTAGGTAGTGGCCGTGTGACCGGGATTAAACTGACCATAGAGATCAATCCGGATGGCAGACAACCCGAACTTTATTTTTTCAATAATACTTTGACACAGCAATTTGGAGTGCAGTCTGACAATGACAATCCTCTACTACAACTGACCTTTGATGGTATCCAGATTATGGATGGAGATATCGTATCGTCCGCACCTGAAATCTGCATCTCTCTTTATGATGAAAATGACTTTCTTCCGATTACGGATCCTGAGTCCTTTGAAATCAAATTAGATACCGGATATAATGAGATTGTAACGATAGACGTACATGGTTCGGATATTCGCTTTGAGCCGGCAACGGCACAGTCAAAAACAGCCAAATTATATTATAGACCTCAATTTAGAGATGGAGAATATACCTTAACCGTACAAGGAAGAGATGCTTCCGGCAATAAATCAGGTATTCATCCTAGAAAGGTCACTTTCAAAGTCATAACTGCAAAATCGGTGAGTAATATTCTAAATTATCCAAACCCATTCTCTAATTCGACGCAGTTTATTTTTACCCTTACCGGTGACGAAGTACCCGACAATATTTCCATCAGTATCTATACCGTAACTGGAAAAGTAGTAAGAGAAATCACAAGAGAGGAATTAGGTCCGCTACATATCGGAGTGAACAGAACCTCCTATTGGTGGGATGGCACCGATGCTTTTGGCGAAAAACTAGCAAATGGCGTATATCTCTATAAAGTCAACGTCGTCCATAAAGACGGTAGTAAATATGATTCCTTTAGCAATAGATCAATCGACAAGTACTTTAAGGATAGCTTTGGAAAACTTGTGATTATCAGATAGCGTAATTCAAATACGAAATTAGCATAATAAAAAAAAATGCCTGTACTAAAAAGCACAGGCATTTTTTTATTGGAGTCTGTATAAAAATACGGACTATTGTAAATCTAATGTGGTGATGTCAATGCCTAAAGCCGCAGCTACGCCTTTTCCATAATTTGGATCAGCTTTAAAACAGTTGATGATATGGCGCTCTTGAATAAACTTATCCGCACCACCTACTTCTGCCGCTGTATTGTCAAATAAACGTTGTTGTTGCTCCGCATTCATCAATCTAAACAAGTTACCCGGCTGTGTGTAATAGTCGTCATCATCTTCTCTAAAATTGTGATGATCTGCATCGCCGTAAAGTTTCAATGCCGGATCTGTATATTCCTTATTTTCTTCCCATTGACCATAGCTATTTGGGAAGTAATGCAATGTTGACCCTTCATTGCCATCCACACGCATAGCGCCATCTCTATGGAAGTTGTGGAAAGGACATTTAGGCTTATTGACTGGGATTTGATAGTGGTTGACACCTAGTCTATAGCGTTGCGCATCTCCATACGAGAACAAACGACCCTGCAACATTTTATCCGGTGAAAATCCAATACCCGGTACTACATTTGCGGGATTGAATGCCGCTTGTTCGACGTCGGCAAAATAATTTTCAGGATTGCGATTCAATTCCAACACACCAACGTCCATCAACGGATAGTCAGCATGTGGCCAAACCTTGGTCAAGTCAAATGGATTAAATGGGCAATTTAAGGCTTGTTCTTCTGTCATCACCTGGATTTTCATCCTCCAGCGTGGGAAATCACCTTTTTCAATCGCATTGTATAAATCTCTTTGGTGGCTCTCACGATCACCGCCGATGATAGCCTTTGCTTCTTCGTTTGTCAAGTTTTGGATACCTTGTTCTGTCTTAAAATGGAACTTCACCCATACTCTTTCATTATTGGCATTGATCAAGCTAAAGGCATGGCTTCCATAACCATTCATGTGTCGATAGGATTTAGGAATACCTCTTTCACTCATCGTGATGGTCACTTGATGCAAGGCTTCGGGAAGTAAAGTCCAAAAATCCCAATTGTGGTTTGGACAACGCAGATTCGTACGTGGATCGCGTTTAACGGCCTTATTGAGGTCAGTAAAACGATATGGATCTCTCAAAAAGAAAACCGGTGTATTGTTTCCTGTCAAATCCCAATTACCTTCTTCCGTATAAAACTTAATGGCAAATCCGCGTATATCACGCTCCGCATCAGCGGCGCCCCGCTCACCAGCTACCGTAGAAAACCGCACGAATACATCCGATTCATTTCCAACTTTAGAAAATAAAGCTGCTTTTGTATATTTAGAAATATCATGCGTCACCGTAAATTTACCAAATGCGCCAGAACCTTTAGCGTGCATTCTACGCTCAGGGATAACTTCTCTATCAAAATGAGCTAATTTTTCCAAAAACCAGAAATCTTCCAATAACATAGGACCGCGCTTACCTGCCGTCTTTACATTTTGATTTTCTGCGATCGGACGACCCGACACAGAAGTCAATTTTTTCTTATCATTACTCATATTTTATAAATTTATTTGTGTCTTGCAAAATTAAGTCTTATTTTTGATTTACAAAAACGATATTTTAGATACCATTATTGACAAAATAGATGAACATACAACAATTTGATTATATTTTAGCGGTAGCCGAGCTCCGACATTTTGAAAATGCCGCAGACAAATGTTATGTTACCCAATCGACTTTGAGTACCATGATTTCAAGATTTGAAGAAGAAATCGGAATTAAGATATTTGACCGAAAGACCAAACCGGTGACCATAACGAAAGAAGGCACACAAATCATCCAGCAATTAAAACAGATTACCTACGAAATATCGCAATTGGAGGAACTGTCCCGAGAGATCAAAGGCGAAGTACAGGGAGCACTCAAGATAGGATGCATTCCCACGGTTGCGCCTTTTTTGCTTCCTCTATTTCTGAATGATTTTGCCAAGAAATACCCGGATATCAGTATCCAAATCAAAGAAAACAGCACACATTCGATTATTCAACAGCTCAAGTCCAGAGATCTCGACATAGGAATCGTTTCTCCGCCTATCCTTGAATCCGAATTGGTTGAATACCCACTTTATGATGAAGCCTTCGTTTATTTTGATTTGACCCAACCCAAGTATCCGGTCATCTCCATCGCCGATATCCAGCCCGAAAACTTTTGGTTGATGGAAGAAAGTCATTGTATGCGATCCCAAGTGATTAATATTTGCGATATCAAAAATCAAGATCCATTGGCGAACCAAAATATTGCTTTCAAAGCCGGTTCTATTGATAGTTTGATACGGTTTACTAAGGCTTCCCGAGGAAAAACGCTTTTACCGTTATTATCCCTTACCGGATTTCCGGAGGAAGACAAAAAATACATTCGATTTTTTAAGGACCCGATGCCTATTCGAAATATAGAATTAGTAACGCATCACCATTTTGTCAAGCATCAATTTATTCAGTTATTAAGGACTGAGATTATTCGAAAAGTACAACCTGTCATCGATGCGTTAAAGCAAGATTTTTGTTAACTTTTTATGAGGCATTCCTATTTGTAGCGATTAATTGATGAGATAGAAAAGGCCTTGAGTGATCCTTTCTTGAAGATCTACAATTTTCTTTTCTTGGCACATTTGTTTGAATTTATTGCGAATAGGTTTGAATTCTTCATGGAGCGGACACGGCTTGAGTTCATTACAACTATTCAATCCAAGCCCACACTGCTCAAAAACATCCTTGCCATCGATGACTTCGACAATCTTTATAATAGGTGCCTCGATTTGTTCTTTGGTGATATAAAATCCACCGGTCGGACCTTTGGCACTCATGATAATGCCGGCTTTGACCATTTTTTGAAGTACCTTTCCTAGGGTATGTTCATTTTCATTCGTAAGTGCTGTAATTTCCTTCAAGCTACTTCTTTGGTCATTTTCGCATTTTGAACCCAAATATATTACCGCCTTTATGGCCGCCTTACAACCTAAACTTAACATAATGTCCTTAACTATCTACCCAAAAAGACACGTCCTTCTTCAGAAATCAAGTGATAACCCCAAGGTGGATCAAAGACCAAATGAACGTCCACGTCATAACCCGGAAAATACATTTCAAGCGCCATCATCGCATTGCTCGTTATCGACTCTCCCATCGGGCAAAATGTCGTGGTCAAAGTCATCGTCAACTGAACCTCCTTGATTTCTTCATCAAAATTAACAGCATATACCAAGCCTAAATCGACGATATTTAATCCGATTTCTGGATCATCTACTGTTTTGAGCGCTTCGCAAGCTAAATCGCATTTTGTTGCATTATTGGTTTCTATATTCATATTCCTTCCGCTTTATGATTCATTACTTTAAATACATTAAAATTATATAGGACCGCCGTTATCAACATAAAAATAGCACCTAACTTCAGGAGCACGTCCTGCATCATCAAGATCCCAACGGCAAACATAATTAAGCCAATCAAATAGACGATAATCATCACTTTAAATACCTGTGGGTTAAATAGATCTTTAGGATTGGGTGTTTTGGCAAGGGCTGACTTTTTGTGATACACCTTATTCCACACGATAAAAGGCAGCGTTTTAAAGGTCATCCCTAGAATAATGGCTGTCAACCAGCCGAAAAATATTAAAAATCCATACGTAAGTATCAAGTTGGTTTCTTGGCCGGTAACCGTCAATAATAAAGTAATCACAAGTATCAACATCATAACGGGTAAGGCTAACATCGCCACGGCCAACAACGAAATCTTAACTTGGTCATCTACTTGCTTTCTAAGGCGATGTTGATAGGCTTTATAACAATAAAATCCAAACATCACTATGGCTACCAAAATAAAAATCACCGGAATATAAGTAAGTCCTACCAAGGCTTCCATCCAATAAAAAAATACGACAAAAAATAACAATGCCATATTAATCAGGATAAAGACCGTCCACAATAACTTATCGTTGGTATATTTAGATATCATAAACATCGGAATCAACCGAGATCCCACGCCTATGATCAACAATAAAAACCAACCAATTATCCCTAAATGTGCATGAAAATACAAATAGTGTAAATGGTCTTTAGGAAGCAAATTATAAGTAAAATTATACACCAGCGCCAATCCAACAAGCACCGTCAAAAACAACCAAATAACCGCACCCAATACAAAATTAGCATGTACATTTCTGCTTTTGCTCTGGTCGATACTTTTGGCAATGTTGATCAGATACAAGAGCACGGCGATGACAACAAACCTGCCGCCCCATTTGGCTATAGGCCCCATATTGAACACATAAAAAGCATAGACGAGCATCGGTATCCCAATAGCTGCTAGATAAAAGGACCACTTTGCCAGTTTTTCGCTGTACAACTGACCTTCGATCAATACAGGTACCAATTGGTGACTTGCACCCAAGATGATCATGGTCCCCCAACCCAAAGCCATCATATGTGTAATGGCTAGGATGCGCGGATTAAAATAATGGCCTTCAAAATCGATACTCGAATTGAATAACAAGATTGAAGCCATCAAAAATGCTACCGCACCATATATATAAAACGGTAAAATAACCTTATAAGAAGTCGTCTTGACTAATGAACTATTAAAAGGTCCTCCAAACATAACCGCTACGCTTTAAAGATTAATAAATGAACTTCACCATCACTAATCTCTTTTATGCGGTAATCAAACTTCCGATCTTGTAACTCCGGAAGCAAAAATACCGGTATGCGCTTGTGGTACACGTACAATCCATGATCAGCTTCTATATGCTCCAAATGCTCGAGAATCGTCAACATCGGCAGTGGCATTTCCAACATGCGCACGTCAATAGTATCTAAGCGATCGCCAAATCCGGCCACCAATTCATCCCAATGCGCATCTTCCAATTTCAATTCGGGCGCTATCTGATCGAGTTTGCCGGGATTATAAAAATAGGTATAGACCAGGTCTTCTCCTGCTATTTCCGAATAGGCTTTATAACCTTGCTTTTCGAGTAGCAAGATCAAAGGTATTGGATCAAACGTATTGATAATCCTCAATATTTCTCCGGCTTTCATCGGTTTGAGCATATCCATAATCATGGTCAATGGATCGTTACCCGCCTCAAGTACCGGTCGGACATCCAAGTCCTTAGTATTCGCGGCCGTACGATTCAACACAAAATCAGGTACTGGAGCTACCTCAGCTTCTTGCGCTTTACCCTTAGAGGTATCTATCTCAAAGCCTAGAGGTTTTAATTTTTCAAAAAAATCTTCAACCTTACAACCGCCTATCTTACTGGCCATACTAATCGTAGTACGAGAAGCCATAAGTTTGCGCAGCAAGGGATTTCGAAGTTTTGTAAATTTAGGTGAAATGCTCACGATGGCTTCCAAGGCATCGGGATGCTGTTTTAACAGCGTTGAAATTCGGGTATTTGCATTTATCGGTTCCATGCTTGTCCTTAAATTATATTCAATTCATCTTTTCAACTACACACCACTTGGCGATGTCTGAGCCAAAGACGAACATACTTTTAAAAATTTCTACATTACATGGCTAATTTTCATCAATGATAGCTGTTTAGCGACATGTATTAATAACAATAACAATCTCTGTCCTTCTTTTGATTAAATCCAAATACAAATTCACTTTTAGACTTTGCTATTTTCGGATCTTTTTCTTGCATTAAACCTGATTATACTTTCAAAAATCTCCAAATTGTCAAACCTCGGACCCATCCTCTGTAACCATAGCAGCGACTATGCTTTTCGGTCATTTGTCCTTGGTTTAAGCTCATGACGATACCTCGTGCATCATCAAGGTTTAAAATGAGTTTTCGAAACAATTCAGTTCCGAAAACTCATGTATGCATAGTAATAATTACACATAGTTTCCCTTCTTGAGGCGGTTTATACGTTAATAGCCTTATCTTTTTCTATCATCATGGGAAAAAGAATATTATTTTCAAGATGGACATGCAGTAGTAGGTCGTTTTCAAATTCCTGTATCATTTTAAATAAAATATTATAGCTATCACAAGCGTCTTCAGGGAGCTTATAATTATTGGTCAAATTCCGAATTTCGGCCAAATTGGCAAATACCGATTCGTGCTCCATCTCCATGAGATTAATCGGAACATTAGCAGTACCAAATGGATTTTCGGCCAAAGGTTGTCTATTTTCATAGGCTTCAGCAATATTCTTAAAGTAAGGAAATACGATTCTTTCTTCCTTTTGCAAATGCGCCAATAACTCCGAACTAATATAATTAATCAGTTGATTTACCTTATTCAACTCAGGATGATCACCTGCGTGTACACCCTGAACTTTAGCTGTGATAGCTTTTAGTTCTGGTAGATTTTTGTTGATATACGTGTGGTGCGTATTGATAATATAGTCCATGAGAAAATGAGGTTGCCATTCATTAAACGGAACACCTCTTTCGAGATTACCTCTGTCGATGTCTCGCAATTCCTGTTCAACCATTTTCTCATCCAATTCCTTTTCATAGCAAGCATCTTTCAGTGTTTTTCTGCCGTCGATGGCGTAGTTGAATTGATACTTTTTAAACACTTGAGCCTTTCTATAATCTTGAGCTACGATTTGCCCTATAGTTTCTTCACCTTCATTGACAATGCGTTTTTTGATCTTGATTCTCCACCATTGAGGACCCGATTGTAGATATTCCCAAAAGAAAATATTACCGCGCTCAGCCAACAATTGATAGTATAAAGGCTTAGGATCGTGGTCATTTAAGATCGTGAGCGATTCACCTTCCTTGAGTTCATCAAAGCGTTTGAATATAGTCGGATGCTTCATCCGAGGCTCAAGCAAGGTTACATTGAGTATGTTTTCTCCGTCTTTATTAGCAGGAGCCGCATTGGGGTCTTCTTGCCTAGTAATCTTAATCTTCCACCAAATCGGGCCTTGTTCTTGATATTCCCATTCGAACGTATTCCCGTGCATATTAACCAATTGAAAATACAAAGGTCTAGGATCATGGTCGTTGTGGATATACAAACTTTCACCGGGTCGGAGTGCATCAAAACGAGCGAAAATCGTCGCATGCTTGACCCTTGGTTCTAGTAAAGTTACGTTCAGTATATTATCTTCACTTGTCGAAATTCCGGTTGGCGGTTCTTGTTCGACTACGCCTTTTTTTGTAATTTTGATCTTCCACCATTCGGGCCCTTGCTCCTGATACTCCCAAGTAAACGTAGTACCATGTTCATTCATCAGTTGGTAGTAAAGCGGTTTAGGGTCGTGGTCATTATGGATAAATAGCGATTCTCCGGGCTTTAAAGCATTGTATCGCGCAAAAATCGTAGCATGCTTTAACCTTGGCTCTAATAGAGTAACATTCAAAACATTTTCATCGCCATTGACCGAAGCAGCTGCAACTTGTGCTTCGTGGTGTTTTTTTGCAATGCGGATTCTCCACCATTGTGGTCCTTGCTCCAGATAATCCCAAGTAAAAATATCACCACGCAATTCTAGCAATTGGTAGAATAAAGGCTGAGGATCATGATCATTAGCTAATATGAAACTTTCACCCTCTTGGAGGTTATCGAAATGAGAGAAAATGGTTGGATGTTTCATTCTTGGTTCGAGCAACGTAACGTCAAGAATTTGTTCAGTTTTTAGACTCATGCTATATCTTATTGATTTATTGTATTAAAAAAAGCATGACAAAGATAGCAATAAATTTACAATAAAGGTATTTAAATACTTTTATTACATTATTTTGACAATTTTATCGGTCTAAATAGTGTACTCCATCCCAAAATCAAATCTAACGATCAAGTATCCACCAAAGCGAATCCATCGAAATCCAAAGTGGATACAACAAAAAAAGGAATAAATCGTATATAATAATATATATCCCACATCAAGGATATTCTGGATACACCAAAATTCAAAAATAATCATTATATTTGCCAATTAAACCAATATGTAAAACACAAAATTAGCTAGAGTTTGGGTATGAGTAAAGATGCTTGTGTTCCTTTTAAGGTGAGAGGAGTAAACATGACGTATGGTAATTCATTTTCGAATTAAATTAAAACTTAAATTAAGAATGGAAAGAAAACTCTGGACAAAAGAAGAATTAATATTGGTTTTCAATCTGTATTTGAAATTGCCTTTTGGCAAAATGCACACCAGAACGCCAGAAATTATTGAAATGGCAAATCTTTTGGGCAGAACTGTAAATTCAATCGCAATTCGCTTAACAAATTTTGCTGCCTGCGACCCTTATCATCAAAACAGAGGTGTAAAAGGAATGGTTGGTGGCATAAAACAATGTCAGCCGATTTGGGACGAGTTTGCAAAAAACAAAGAGTTGTTGATTTTTGAAAGCGAAAAAATTTTAGCAGAAAAAGAAAATCAAACCATTGAAACCAAATTTGACGATTTACTTTTTGACCTGAAAGATTTGAAAGGCGAAACGAAAATTCGTGAAGTAAAAACAAGAGTAAATCAAAATGTTTTCAGGCAAATAGTTGTTGCAAATTATTCAGGAAAATGTGCCATTACAGGTATTGATATTCCTGAATTACTTTTTGCAAGTCATATCATTCCTTGGTCTAAAAATGAAGATGAGCGGTTAAATCCTGAAAACGGAATTTGCTTATCTGCATTGTATGATAAGGCTTATGATAAAGGCTTGATTGCGATAAATGAACAATACCAAATTTTGATTTCTGATAAATTGAAAAATAAAAAAGATGCTGACTATTATGGAAAATATTTTGCACCGATTGAAAATCAATCTCTAATCCAACCACAAAGATATTTTCCGAAAAAGGATTTTATTCAGTATCATCTTGATGTAATTTTCAATAAAAACTATTAAGCTATGAATACAAATTATTGGGTAAAAAAAGAAGTATATAAAGAGGTTCTAACCAAAACACAAATACCAAACAAAGGTAATTTTAGTTTAATGGCTTATCATTTCAATACGATGGATAAAAAAGGTGTTGGTTTTTATTTTGACAAAAGTATTGAATTTAAAAATGATTTTGTTTTTAGAAAAAACGGCTATGAATATGTGGTACTTGATCACAAAATTTTTAAAGAATTTCTGATTTTGCCAAATAATAACTTACCTGAATATGTAGATAATGTTGCTTCAAAAATTGATAATTGTAAAACAGAAACAGAAGTTTTGAGTTTACTAATTGCTGAAATGTAAAAATTTAACTAATGGAAAACTCCTCCTCCCAATTTATCCTATTCAAAACCGAAGACGAAAAAATTTCGGTGGATGTGCGTTTTGAAAATGAAACCGTTTGGCTTACGCAAGACCAAATGGCAATGTTGTTTGATAAGGCAAAATCAACAATAAGCGAACACATTAAACACATTTTTGAAGAAGGCGAATTAGATGAAAAAGTGGTTGTTCGGAATTTTCGAATTACCACGCAACACGGTGCTATAAAAGGTAAAACCCAACAAAGCACCATAAAGTTATACAACCTTGATGTGATTATTTCCGTAGGTTATCGGGTAAAACACAATTTCGTCAATGGGCTACCAAACGCCTCAATGAATACATTCGCAAAGGTTTCACCATGGACGATGAACGTTTGAAAAATCTGGGTGGTGGCGGCTATTGGAAAGAATTATTGCAACGCATACGAGACATTCGAGCTTCGGAAAAAGTCTTCTATCGTCAAGTCTAGGATATTTATGCAACCAGTATGGATTACGGACCCGAAAGCAGAGGTTTCTGTTGCGTTTTTCAAGAAAGTGCAAAACAAGATTCATTATGCCGTTTACGGACAAACCGCAGCGGAGGTGATTTTTAATCGTGCCGATGCTGAAAAAGAATTTATGGGTTTGATGACTTTCCTGGGTGAACGTCCCTATTTGAAAGATGTAACGATTCCAAAAAATTATTTGGACGAAAAAGAATTAAGAGTATTGAGACAAATCGTTTCAGGATATTTAGACTTTGCCGAGCGACAAGCCGAACGAGAACAGGCAATGACCATGAAAGATTGGGCAGCACATTTAGACCGTATTTTGACCATGAGCGGAGAAAAAATATTGCAAGGAGCAGGATTCATTAGTCACGAGAAAGCCGTTGAAAAAGCGACCACTGAATATTAAAAGTATCAACAGAAGACACTTAGCGAGGTGGAAAAAAACTTTCTAGAGACACTAAAAGTGATAGAAGATAAAACCAAGAACAAGCCTTAATCAAGGACCAAGCATCCTTAAAAAAAACTAAAACTACCTATCACCAACTTAATACGCCAACAACCCATGCAACATGGTACTGAGTTTCTGAGAATTGGGTAGCATGGTTTTTTCAAGGGTCTCATTAAGTGGAATCGCCGGCATATTTTCCGAACCCATGGTGCGAACTGGCGCATCTAAGTATTCAAAGCAATTTTCTTGAATCCTTGCTGCTATACTTTGCGCAAAGGTATTGTTGACTGGTTCTTCTGTCAATACTAATATCCGACTGTATTCCTTTGCTTTTGCAAAAATAAGCACTTCATCCAAAGGAAATAACGTCCGCAAATCTAAGATTCCGACCTTATCCTTCAATGATTTTTCGATATTCAATGCCCAATGTACGCCCATACCATACGTCACGATTAAAATCTTATTATGGTCTTCAGGTACAGTTGCTTCCTGAACCATATTGCCTATCCCAAGAGGTAAGATATAATCTTTGGCCGGCATTTTTCGTTTAGCCGTTTCTGTTCCAGGTACTTTGCTCCAATACAAACCTTTATGTTCTAAGAAAACTACCGGATTCGGGTCGTAATAGGCGGCTTTCATAAGGCCTTTCAGATCAGCTCCATTACTCGGATAGGCGATTTTAATCCCTCGGATATTAGTCAAAACAGACTCGACGCTCGAACTGTGATATGGACCACCACTACCATAAGCGCCAATGGGAACGCGAAGTATCATGCTGACCGGCCATTTGCCATTGGAGAGGTAGCAACTTCGGCTTACTTCTGTAAACAATTGGTTCAATCCCGGCCATATATAGTCCGCAAATTGCACTTCTACGATGGGTTTTAAGCCTACTGCGGACATACCCACCGTACTTCCTACGATAAAGGCTTCCTGAATAGCAGTATTGAAAATGCGCTCATCGCCAAATTTCTGCGCCAAAGTAGCTGCTTCTCTAAATACGCCGCCGAGTCTTCCTCCTACATCTTGCCCATACAAGAGACATTCTTTGTGTTCCTCCATCAATTCCTGAACGGCAATCAATGCACTATCGACCATCACTTTTTCTTCGGCGCCCTCCGGAGTGCGCTCGCCCACTTCTACTGTGACTGGTGTTGGTGCGAAGTCATGTGTGAATAAATCTTCAGACCCAGGATCAGGAGCAGCCATAGCCCTTACCAAATCCGCTTTTACTTTTTCTACACTTGCTTCACCTATCTGTCTAATCGTGTTTTCAGGTACTCCAGTCGCCGTGAGTCGATCAAATAATTTCGGATAGGGATCTTCTTGGGCATGTTCTTCTAAATCATGGCGATACCACTCTTTACGAACACCGGAAGTATGGTGGTTGAGCAAGGGAACGCTGACATGAAGGAGAAATGGACGTCGTTCAGTTCGCATTTTATGCAATATATCCTGAACTGTTTGGTAACACAATTCAAAATCGGTCCCATCGATACTTACCGCCTCAATACCCGGAAATCCTTGAATATATTCATAGGCATTCATCGCTCTTGTTTCCTCGGCAGTTGCGGAAATGTCCCAGCCATTATCCTGAACGAGGTACAAAATCGGAAGTTGCTTTAGGGCCGCCATCTGAAAGGCTTCCGCCACTTCACCTTCGGTCACGGAAGCATCTCCTAGCGAACATACCGCAATGGCTCCTTGTTCATGTGGCAAATCGATGACTTCTCGATATTTTAATCCCATAGCAACTCCTGTAGCTGGAATCGCCTGCATCCCAGTCGCTGAAGATTGATGAGGTATTTTCACCTTATCGATATCATTCAAACTTGGGTGACTATAGTAAGTCCGACCTCCAGAAAACGGGTCATCTCGCTTGGCTAATACTTGGAGCATCAAATCATAAGGTTGCATACCGATAGCCAGCAGCATGGCATCATCTCTATAGTAAGGAGACACATAGTCTTTGGGTGTCAGTTGCATTCCCAAGGCTATTTGAATCGCTTCATGTCCGCGTGATGTAGCGTGAACATATTTGGAAACCACTTTAAAATTGTCTTCGTAAATTTCGGTTATACTTTTAGCCGTACTCATCAATTCGAAAGCACGTACCAAAATGTCCTTATTTAATTTCTTTTGCTCCATAGTGCAAAAATAGACATATCCTTATGAAAAATCCCTATAATTGTCGGAATTTATCTGCGACGACTGGTTCTTACTCTGAATTACAGCACGGATTATATCTCCGGAAGGGTCTCTCCTAGGGCTTCTTGAAAAAAATAATGCATGGCATACGTCTGCGCTGCTCCCAATTTTTGTCCCATTTGACTTGTCAAATACAAGGCTGCCGCCGCTACGACCAAGAACGGAAGTACATACAAAATCGGGGCGTCCTGTTTGAGGGCTTGCTGTGAGAAACCCACTATACTTATAAAGGTAAACATCACGGACAACATGAGATAAGATACGGCAAATAAAGTCCATACATTCGGCATCGGACCATATACACCAGTAATGATGGTCTTGGAGTCTTCATGACTTTCTTGGAGGAGTACACTTAATTGCGGTGACCAATAATGCCGATGATCGCGGTTAACCCGAATCGTAATATGGTCTTGCATCGCCTGACCATGTAAATTATAGGTATTGTCTTGCAATTTATCTTTAACGAGTTGAATGATCTCTTCTACAGACAATGCAGAAGTCACCTCAAACTTTGGTCTGACTCTAAAACTGGCCATGGCTTCTCATATTTCGACGCAAAATAATAGAAATATTGATAGCCTACTAATAAAATGACAGATTTTTAAAATGAAGTCGCTTTTCTTAACACAAAATATAGCAATTTTCTTTCATATATGGCTAAACCAAAAAAGGTGAAACTTCTTGCGAAGCTCACCTCTCAATTATGTTCCTTAATCCAAATTAAATTACAGACTATTGACGTATTTTGTCAACTTAGACTTCAAGTTAGAAGCTTTATTCTTATGCCATGTATTTTTCTTAGCAAGTTTATCAACCATACTAATTACTTTAGGCAAGAAGGTCGCAGCCTCATTCTTATCTGTCATCGCTCTAAGCTTAGCAATAGAAGTACGTGCAGATTTCTTGTAATATCTATTACGAAGTCTGATTTTAATATCTTGTCTGATTCTCTTTTTAGACGACTTATGGTGTGCCATAAATTTTATTTTTTAATACACTTTTTCAAAACGGACTGCAAAGGTAATTCTTTAATTACAAATCAAAAAATATTCATGCTAAAAAAACTCAATATCTTCACATATTTTCTCCGCCAATTCAAAATTGTCTGAATTATGTCAATAAAAACTTAAAGAGAGCGGATATGTTATAAGTCATAGACTTATTTAATAATTTTGACCTTTTATATTATTTGATTTGAATAAACATTATAGATAAAACAAAAATGAAAGATTATTCATACGTATTTAATGCACATCCTGCCTATATAGAATCTATGTACAAGACCTATCAGCAGGATCCAACTTCTGTAGATGAAGGATGGAGAGTGTTTTTTGAAGGCTTTGATTTCAGTGCAATTGGTGGAGCCGCCACTGACAGCAGCCCCAATACGATTGCAGAAGCAATTTCTGAAAAAGAATTTGGTGTCATGGCCATCATTCATGGATTTAGAGATAGAGGACATTTGTTATCTACAACCAACCCTATCAAAAACCGCAAGGACCGAAAACCTCACTTAGATTTATCAGATTACAACTTAGAAGATTCCGATATTCAAAAAGTTTTTTTGGCAGGTGAAGAGATTGGACTAAAACAAGCCACTTTACAGCAAATTTTAGATCGATTGCACAAAATATACTGCGGTAACATCGGTTTTGAATATACCCATATCGAGAATAGAGAAAAAAGAATGTGGCTTCGTGAAAAAATCGAAAATCGAATGATCGACGGTAGTTTTGGCATGAATAAAGATAAAAAAGTCAGAATCCTCGACAAACTTAATGGAGCTGTAATTTTCGAAAAATTCTTACACACCAAATATGTCGGTCAAAAGAGATTTTCACTCGAAGGTGGCGAAACCACAATCGCAGCCCTCGATGCCATCATCAATAAGGCTACTGAAGGTGCAGTCGAAGAAGTCGTTATGGCAATGGCACACCGCGGAAGATTGAACGTTTTAGCCAACATCTTAGGCAAGACCTATGATCAAATCTTTAATGAATTTGAAGGAACAGCCATTCTAGACCAAAGCTTTGGAGATGGCGATGTGAAATACCACCTCGGTTTTTCTTCGCAAGTGACTATGCCTTCCGGCAAATTGGTCCATCTAAAATTGGCACCTAATCCTTCGCATCTAGAAGCTGTCAACCCGGTTATGGAAGGTTTTACGAGGGCAAAAGCCGATGTACTTTACAAAGGTGACTTTAATAGAATCATGCCGATCTTGATTCACGGAGATAGTGCGGTAGCCGGTCAAGGCGTCGTTTATGAGACTACCCAAATGGCACAGCTCGAAGGATATTATACTGGAGGAACCATCCACTTTGTTATCAATAACCAAATAGGTTTCACGACTAACTTTGACGATGCGCGCTCTTCCACCTATTGTACCGCAGCGGCCAACATGATCCAAGCTCCAGTATTTCACGTCAATGGTGACGATCCAGAAGCAGTCGTTTTTGCAGCAGAGCTCGCAGTAGAATACCGACAAAAATTTAATAATGATGTGTTTATCGATATGGTCTGTTATAGAAAACATGGTCATAATGAAGGAGATGATCCCAAATTCACACAGCCTCAAATGTATAAGTTGATCGAAAAACACAAAAACCCAAGAGAAATATATCTTGCTAAACTCGTAGCTAGAGGTGATGTATCTGAGCAAACAGGCGATGAGTTAGAAAAGAAATTCTGGGCTGAACTGCAAGAAAGATTGGACTTGGTCAAGCAACATACCTTACCTTATGCCTATCAAGAACCCGAACAACAATGGCGCAAACTCAAGAAAACCATAGATGTAAAAGACATGGTAACTCCAGTCACCGGGATCGAACAGCAGGCCATGGATAAAATCCTAAAACACCTCATGCATTTACCTGAAAATTTTACCGTCAATTCGAAAGTAAAGCGGCTTCAAAAGTCCAAACAAGAGCTTCTTGATAGAGGTGTCGTCGATTGGGCTTATGGAGAACTCGCAGCCTATGCTTCCTTGATGTTGGAAGGCAAAAATGTTCGGATGAGCGGACAGGATGTCAAAAGAGGGACATTCTCGCACAGACACGCCGTATTTTTTGATGAAGAAACGGATGCTCAATTCAATCGTTTGAATACTTTAGAAGGTGCGGAAGGAAAATATCTCATATACAATTCGCTTTTATCAGAGTTTGCCGTACTAGGCTTTGAATATGGTTATTCCTTGGCATCACCGGATCATCTTGCTATTTGGGAAGCGCAGTTCGGTGACTTTTACAATGGTGCACAAACGATTGTTGACCAGTTTATCAGTGCTGGCGAGAGCAAATGGCAGCGAATGAGCGGCGTCGTCATGCTTCTACCTCATGGCATGGAAGGTCAAGGCCCTGAACATTCAAGTGCCAGAATGGAACGGTTTTTACAGCTTTGTGCCGACTTCAATATGATTGTATGTAATACAACAACACCGGCCAACTTTTTCCATATGATTCGACGACAACTCGCGATGCCATACCGAAAACCGCTAATCCACATGTCGCCAAAATCCTTGCTCCGTCACCCGGATTGCATCAGTAAAATTAGTGACATGACTGGCAAAACGAAGTTTATGGAAGTCATTCCTGATACAGAAGTCAAAAAGGCTAAGCGTGTCCTATTTTGTAGTGGTAAAATCTACTACGATCTATACGAATTTAGAAAAGCCAATAATATCCATGATATTGCCATCGTGCGTGTCGAACAATTGTATCCGCTACCAGAAGCAGAAATCCGTAGCATTATGAAACAATATGGTAAGGCTTCCATGTATTGGGTACAAGAAGAATCTGCTAATATGGGCGCTTGGTCTTACTTAATGGAATATTTCAGAAAAGATCCGCTAGAGCTCATATCTCGAAAATCAAGTGCTTCGCCAGCTACCGGTTTCAAAAAAGTACACGACGAGCAGCAATCTGAATTATTAAAAACAGCCTTTGATATCCAATAGGATAATAATAAGAGAGATTTGATTGTAGATCAAGCTCAGAATGGTTGAACAATATTCAAAAAAAAGACCGGTTTTCTAATCGGTCTTTTTTTGTATCATAATGTCCCGTCTAATTGGCCTAAAAAACAAAAGAGTTTACCTGATCTTCAGATAAACTCTTTCTTTTTGTAGCGTGAGGCGGGCATGATCCGCCGACCTCGTGATTATGAATCACGCGCTCTAACCAACTGAGCTACCACGCCATTCAATCGTTTGTATCAAAACGGCTGCAAAAATAATACATTTTCGGAATATTCCTACAATCTTTAACGATAATTTTTAAAAATATGACAACTTCTATGCTTCTACTTCATCATCAGCAAAGATACTCCGCTCTCTTCTCAAAAACAAAGATACGATGGCCGCAAAAATAGCCACAAATAGCCCACTAATGAATAAACTTTGTACTTGCTTCATTGGCGTGTATATATCTGTCATATTATTCTCGACATTTTCAATCAACTCATCGATTTTAACTTCATCCGTTCCGAGTTTTTCCATCGTACTACGCGTTTGCTCTAGGGCTATCTCTGTTAATTTATCAGGTAGCCCCGTATCGATTAGATTGGTCATAATGATAGCAAATAATACCGAAATCGCTGTTCCTATAAATGCAGTCAAAAACGTTGTCACGAAAGCTGTTCCAAAAGAAATATATCCTTCGTTATCATCTCGCTGCTGCTTTCCGGCTAAAAGCATAACAAATATCATCGCTCCAAAACCTAAAATGCCTAATACCCAACTACTGACAAAAGGAACATAATAAGAAACCAAGGTAAAACCAATGGCAACAAGCCCATAAATCAAGCCGTACCGCAACCATAAAGGTGGATTATTATTCATTGTTTTATTTTTTTTAAAAATCAAATATTTTGATGTGCGTTTGAATCATACTTCCATAAAAATCTAATGAACCTAGGTCGATGTTAGCATAAATCCGCTCAATATCATTAGCTAAATCTTATAGCTAACGAAGAAATCTGAGTATTCCCTTTATTCAAAATAGACCAATCTTAGAATTTACCTAAGTATAATATATGGGTAAAAGTAAACATTTTCTTCTATTTCGATTCATTTCAAGCCATATTTTATACAAAAATCTATGATATGATAGATACACAAGACTTAAAACACTACAAATAAATACATTTTTTACATACGCCTGAATTGTCCCATTCGTAAGAAAAAACCATTTCCTCGATGGCTCGATAAAAACTTGCTATCCAATCAACGGATTACAGAAAAGTATCCTCAATATAATCTGCATGATCTGGATAGTCCGTATTATAATGCAAACCTCGGCTTTCTTTTCGCATAAAAGCAGCTTTTGTAATCAGATAAGCATTGGTAATCAAGTTTCTCAATTCGCATAATTGCGGAGAGATAATCGTATTATTGTATAATTCTTCCGTCTCCAGATAGAGCAAATGCAACCTATTTAAGGCTCTTTCAAGACGAACATCCGTGCGCACAATACCCACATAATTACTCATAATCTCCTTCAACTCCTTCATACTTTGCGTTAATAATACGAGTTCCTTAGGCTCGGTTGTGCCCTCAGCATCCCATCCCGGAATGCCTTCCATAAAAGTAAGTTGATCGATCGTAGCCGTAATGTCTTCGTGAATTCTATAAGCAAAGACCAAACCTTCTAAGAGAGAATTAGACGCAAGTCGATTGGCGCCGTGTAAGCCTGTATTCGTGCACTCTCCTACTGCATACAATCGATGGATAGACGAATGGCCCATGGCATCGGTCAGTATGCCGCCACAAGTATAATGACAAGCCGGCACCACCGGGATATAATCCTTGGATGGATCAATGCCGATACTTTTACATTTATCTGTAATATTGGGAAAATGCTTATAGAAGGCATCCATATCTAAATGCGTACAATCGAGGTATTCGTACTCATCTCCTCTTATTTTTTGTTCGTTATCTATGGCTCGTGCTACGATATCCCTTGGTGCCAAAGACAAACGCTGATCGTATTTATGCATAAACTCTTTGCCATCGGTAGTACGAAGGACGCCACCAAAGCCACGTACAGCCTCCGATACCAAAAAAGACGGATTGTCACCTGCCGGATTGTAGAGTGAAGTCGGGTGAAACTGCATAAATTCCATATTCGAAACACGCCCTTTAGCTCGATAGACCATAGCGATGCCATCGCCTGTTGCTATTATCGGATTGGTTGTACTTTTATACACCTGACCTGCGCCTCCTGTAGCCAATACGGTCACTTTGGCCAAGATCGTTTCTATCTCCTTACTTTGTTTATTCAGGACATAGGCACCATAGCACTCAAGATTGGGAGATAATCGGGTTACATTGCGGCCAAGATGATGCTGCGTGATGATATCAATAGCAAAATAATACTCATAAAATTCTACATTGGGATATTGCTTCACCTTTTCATTGAGCGTCCTTTGGATTTCCCAACCGGTGATATCCTTATAGTGTAAAATCCTATTTTCAGAGTGACCACCTTCTCGACCCAGGTCATACGATCCTTCATTCGTCTTGTCAAATCGTGCGCCCCATTCGATAATCTCCCGTACACGCTCCGGCCCTTCTTTGACTACAATTTCCACGATTTCACGATGGCATAGACCATCACCCGCATCTAACGTATCTTCAATGTGCTTATTATAATTGTCAATAACAGCATCCCATACCGCCGCTACACCACCTTGAGCATAACTGGTATTGGATTCAGTCTCTGTTGTCTTTGTCAACACCATAATCCGCAAGTCTGGTCGCTTTTCAGCCAATCGGATCGCTAAAGAAAGTCCGGCAACGCCGGCACCTATGATTAATACATCTGTCTGTATCACTTTTTGATATTTTTTTTGCAAATAAACATCAAAAATAAAGAAATTAACGAAATCTATTTCATCCTACAGCTAATATTTCGCATCAATGACAAAATACGTCCAATATCCATGAAAATCCTTCAAGTAGGAATTACATTTAGTCTTCTTTCGCCCACACTTTGCAACCTTCGGTACAATTGCGGCAAATGTCTATTTGATCTCTTCCTTTGAGCAAGGTATTTCTAAAATGGTAATATGCAGGACCTTGCCACACCTCTGCAAAGGTTTTTTGACGGATATCTCCCAACCGATGGGAAGCATCTTTATCAAAGCAACAAGGAACTACTATACCATTCCACGTTATAACACTAGCATGCCACAACTTCCAGCAGTGGTTGAGCAATTGATTTTTCACGACGTATTTGCCATTTTTTTTCTTGGCATACCTCGAATATTTATCAATCGTCGGTATCAATTCATTACCATCTTCATAGTCGTATATCTGTGCTGTTTTGAGCTTGACTTCATCGACACCGATTTCTTCGGCAAGCCGATAAATATCGGGTATCTGATGCTCATTGGGCCTTACAACCAAAAACTGAATGATGATGTGCGGCGTGGCCGATCGCAGTTCTTTTTTCCATCGAACGACATTTTTGGCACCTTCGATGACCGTTGCCAAATGGCCTTCTCGTCTGTACTGTTCATATACTTCTTGTGTCGTGCCATCAATGGAAATAATCATTCTAGCTAATCCCGATTCAATCGTTTTACGAGCATTTTCATCATTCAGAAAATGCCCATTGGTCGAAGTAATGGTATAAATACCCTTATCTGAGGCATATTTGACCATATCCAAAAATTTCGGATTGATATAAGGCTCCCCTTGAAAATAGAAAATCAAATAGGTCAGCGTAGAATGGAGTTCGTCAATTATTTTTTTGAAAAAATCTTGCTTTAAATTGCCCGTTTCTCTTGAAAAAGCCCGTAACCCGGAGGGACATTCCGGACATCGAAGGTTGCAAGCCGTTGTTGGTTCAATAGATATGGTCATCGGAAGTCCCCACTGAATTGCCTTTTTTGTCCACTTCGTAACGTAAAATGAAGCAACCAACTTAGCCATGTTAAGGACACGACTGAAGGTTAACTTTCGTACAAAATTGAAGGTATCTTTGTAATAAAAAGGCAAATCGAACGATAATCTGTTAAATCAAAACACTTTCACTCAACAAAGGTCATGATAAATATTGACATTTATCTAACTTTGCGGCATAAATTCAAATATGAAAACAAAATCATTAAGGCAGGACAAGGTCAATGTCATCACGCTAGGTTGCTCAAAAAATCTAGTCGATTCCGAAAATCTAATTACACAACTAGAAGCCAACGACTACGATGTGACCCATGATAGTGAAGAGGAAGATGCCAATGTCATCATCATCAACACCTGCGGTTTTATCGACCTTGCTAAGGAAGAATCCATCAATACAATTCTACAATATGCCTCGCTAAAATCTCAAGGTGTTATTGACAAATTGTACGTTACCGGCTGCCTTTCTCAGCGATATAAAGATAATCTCGAAGAGGAAATACCCGAAGTAGATGCTTTCTTCGGTACTTTAGAATTGCCTTCTTTACTCGCGAAACTCAATGCTGACTACAAGCATGACCTAATAGGCGAACGTTCTATAACAACGCCTCAACACTACGCTTTTATGAAAATAGCCGAAGGATGTAGCCGAACTTGCGCCTTTTGTGCAATTCCGCTAATGCGTGGCAAGCATGTGTCAAGACCTATAGAATCCCTGATCAAAGAAGCCAAACACTTTGCAAAAATGGGCGTCAAAGAACTGATTCTCATTTCTCAGGAATTGACTTACTACGGTTTGGATTTATACAAAAAGCGAGCGTTAGCCGAATTGCTCGATAGCTTATGCGAAATCGAAGGTATCGAATGGATCAGACTCCACTATACCTACCCTAGTAAATTCCCAAGAGAAATCCTAGAAGTCATGGCTCGACAGCCTAAGATATGCAATTATTTGGACATTCCATTACAACACGCTTCTGATACAGTCCTTGATCGGATGCACCGCCAAACCACTTGTCAAGAACAGCGCGAACTCATCCAATACGCAAGAGCAACCGTGCCAAATCTCGCCGTAAGGACCACTTTTATCGTAGGTTTTCCGGGAGAAACAGAAGAAGAGTTTCAAGAACTTTGTGATTTTGTTGAAGAAATGCAATTTGACCGCGTTGGAGTTTTCCAATATTCCCACGAAGAGGATACTGCTGGATATCAGCTGGACGACAGCGTAACACCTGAAGAAAAGATAGACCGAGCCAATAGAATCATGGAAATTCAGCAAGCGATATCTTGGCAACACAATCACGATAAAATCGGGCAAACCCTTCGAGTTTTGTTTGATAGAAAAGAAGGCGATTATTTTGTCGGGCGTACAGAATATGACTCCATAGAAGTTGATAACGAAGTCTTGGTATCCGCCAAAGATAATTATGTCAGAATTGGCGATTTCGCTATGGTGGAAATCATCGATGCCGAAGATTACGACTTGTACGGGCGGGTAATTACTGGAGGATAAGCCCAATTTCACAGCGGTTACAACCTAGTGCTCTGCCAACAAAAAAATCTTAATGAAATGTCGTTCTTTTTTCAAATCTCATCGTTAAAAATACTCGTCATAGTTACCACTATGCCTGCGTTTTTTGCCTTGATCTTTTAAAAAAAATAACTTCCATTATTATTTAAATCTTTTTATAGACAGAGCACTGTGCTC
>JAIXKS010000021.1:82715-87531 GCA_026928325.1 Chitinophagales bacterium
CCAAATCTCATCGTTAAAAATACTCGCCATAGTTACCACTATGCCTGCGTTTTTTTGCCTTGATCTTTAAAAAAAAATAACTTCCATTATTATTTAAGTCTTTTTATAGACAGAGCACTGTGCAATACCACAATTCTTTTTGGCAAAAATGAACTTATATCAATAGTTGGTTTGTTATATTATCCTATATATTTGTAATTTATTCCATTGAAATATTGTTATCACGCTATGGGCATGACATTTCATTATAAAGGGCGCCTTCGGAATGCGAATGATTTACCGCGATTTTTGGAAGAAGTAGAGGACATTGCCAATATCTTAAATTGGCCTTACGATGTATTTGAATCTACCTATCCCATTCATCAATTTGTATCTCCAATCAATGACCAAACTTATGGTATCATCGTGATGCCACCTGATTCCGAACCCATCTATCTGACCTTCGATAGTGAAGGACGGCTGTTTAATCCTAATCTCAAAGAGATGCTTGATAAAAATCAAGATGGCGAATTTAAGGTCATCACGATACATATCGACTTGAATGAAGACGAAATATCTCCCATCATACGTGAAGATGACAAGGATGCAGACCAAATGGAAATCATATATTCCCTTTCAGTAACGACGGAAAACGCTGAAATCGAGACACACGCCAAACTCGTAGAACTTTTAAAATATTTGAGTAAAACCTATTTTGAAGATTTCAAAATAATCGACGAAACCCAGTATCCTAACAACAAATCTATGGACGATATCAGCCATAAATTGGAAGATATCAATCGAATGATTGAGATGTTTCAGGATGCTATGGAAGGTAAAGACATCAATTCGCCTGAGGACTTTATCAAGTTTATCAAGTCCTTTAGCCAAAAATTAAAAAAAAATAAAGAATAAACACCAATGTCTCTAAAAATCAAATGGAACGCACCGGTCATTCTTAGCTATGCCTTACTCTGCACAGTTGTATTCATCATGGATATCTTCATGGGCGGTTATCTCATGCCTTTCTTTACGGTGTATCCCAATATTTCGTTGGTAAATCCCTTATCATGGATCTCTCTTTTTACGCATGTAGTTGGTCATATTAGTTTAGAACACCTTTTAGGCAATATGACTTTTATCCTCTTACTAGGTCCCATCATAGAGGAAAAATACGGATCCTCCAAAACGCTCCAGATGATTTTAGTGACCGCATTCATTACGGGTTTAGTCAGCGTTTTTATATTTAACATTGGCCTACTTGGTGCTAGTGGCATCGTCTTTATGCTGATTTTGTTAGTCTCCTTTACGAATGTAAAATCGGGAGAAATTCCGATCAGCTTCATCTTAGTAGCCATATTATTTTTAGGAAAAGAGCTGATAAATAGCACTCAAGCCAATCAAATTGCCGAATCTGCGCATATCATAGGCGGCATTTGTGGCAGTATTTTCGGCTTTCAGAGCAATAGTAGGCTCAACTAACCCTTCTTTAATACACTTTTTTGAAGAAGAAAGCCAGTAGATCTTTAAAAATTTTTCTTTGAGAAATTTTTAAGCTTCTTTGATTTCCTAGGGATTCACAAGATAAATGAAGCAAAATTGCATTTTTTTAAAAATTTTCATGTACTCAATTTGATTATACTTTAATCAAACAAAATTTTTATTTACCTTTGCTGCCTTTATTACTACCCATGATCATGAAACAATATCAACGATATCTCGTTACCGCTGCACTCCCCTATGCCAACGGACCGCTTCATATAGGACATTTGGCTGGTGCCTATCTTTCTTCGGATATCTATGTCCGTTTTCAAAGATTAATGAATAAAGACATCGTATTTATCTGCGGGTCGGATGAACATGGCGCTGCCATTACGATCAAAGCTCTAAAAGAAGGCTTGCATCCTCAGCAAATAGTAGATAAATATCATGCCCTATTCAAAGAGACTTTTTCGAGAATGGGCATATCGTTTGACATGTATCATAGGACTTCAGATCCACTTCATCATACCACATCACAAGAGTTTTTTTCGACGCTTTATAAGCAAGGTGAATTTGAAGAAAAAGAGAGTGAGCAATACTTTGACGAAGAAGCACAGCAGTTTTTAGCTGACCGTTATATCTCTGGAACTTGTCCCAAATGTGGACATCAAGAAGCTTATGGAGATCAATGCGAAAGCTGTGGAACTTCGTTGAGTCCAACAGAATTAATCAACCCGATTTCTAAATTGTCCGGTAAAACACCGGTTCTAAAGAAAACCGTACATTGGTATCTTCCTTTAGATAAGTATGAAACTTGGCTTAAAGAATGGATCAACACGGGCAATCTCAATGGCGAGCACTTACACGATCCAGAGGATTGGAAAAATCATGTTCTCGGCCAATGCAAATCTTGGTTAGATGGCGGATTACAACCGAGAGCTATGACACGCGATCTAGACTGGGGCGTAGATGTACCCCATCACATTCCGGGTCACGAAGGCAAAAAACTCTATGTTTGGATGGATGCGCCGATAGGATATATATCCGCGACCAAACAGTGGGCGGCCGACCATGCAAAAAATTGGAAAAAATATTGGCAAGATAAAGATACAGCCCTTATTCATTTTATTGGCAAAGACAACATCGTTTTTCACTGTTTGATCTTTCCAGCAATCCTCAAGGCACATGGCCATTACATCCTGCCGATGAATGTACCCGCAAATCAATTCATGAACCTCGAAGGCAATAAAATATCCACTTCTCGCAATTGGGCGGTTTGGGTGCACGAATACTTAGATGAAATCCCAGGCAAAGAAGACGAACTCCGATATGTCATGATCAAAAACATGCCCGAGCTCAAAGATAGCGAGTTCACTTGGAAAGGATATCAAGAATCAGTAAACACGGAACTTGTCAACAATTTAGCCAACTTTATCAATCGGGTTTTAGTATTGACTCATAAGTACTACAATGGCAGAGTTCCTGATTTTGATGAAGATATGGACATCATCGGGCCAGATGGACCATTGGAAGAAAGTTTCCACGACACAGAACTCCTTCGACTTTTTGACGATATCGATGTCATGAACCAATACATCAGAACCTTTGATTTTAGAAGTGGCTTAAAAACGTTAATGGAGATTTCAACCAAAGGAAATCAAATCCTACAGTTCAATGAACCGTGGAAAATCATCAAAGAAGATCCTGAAAAGGTAAAAACTGTGATGAACCTTTGTCTCCAATATGTAGCTGCTTTGGCTGTCATTTGTCGGCCTTTTATGCCGTTTATGTCCGACAAGCTCAGAGCTATGCTCAATCTAAAACCGATCTTAGAGAAAGGCGAACTTGTCAAGATGATGAATGACCTCGCAGAAGGCAAGTTAATCCTTAAAAAGAAACATGTTATTGGCACACCCGAACATCTATTTACTCGAATAGATGATAACATTATCGACCAACAAGTAGAAAAGCTCAAAGCATCAGCATCCCAAAATGTTGCAGCTAGCATATCTCCGACCGTTGAGACGGTGCCTGTCAAACCATTGATAACGATTGATGACTTTGCCAAAATTGATATCCGAACAGCGACCATTACCCATGCCGAAAAAGTAGAAAAAGCGGATAAATTGCTAAAACTAACGCTCGATCTCGGCTTTGAACAAAGAACCGTAGTTTCAGGTATTGCTGAACAATACACACCCGAGAGCGTTATAGGTAGAAAGGTAAGCTTGATAGCCAATCTCGCTCCTCGTAAAATGCGTGGTATAGAATCACAAGGTATGATATTGATGGCCGAAAACGATGAAGGACGGTTATCATTTATCAGTCCAGAAGCAGCGTGGCAAAATGGGCAGATTGTAAAATAATGGTTTCCACAACACAGATATTAAAAGATCATAAACTCAGGGTAACACCGTTTAGAATAGAAGTACTCGAATTATTCTCCGGTGCGCAACATGCCCTTGCAGCCGCTGACCTCGAAACCTTATTGAATAATCCCGATCGCATCACCTTGTATAGAACACTGAAAAGTTTCGAAGAAAAAGGTATTATTCACAAAGCTATTGACGGGACGAATCAACCCAAATTTGCACTATGTGAAGCACATTGCCACGAACATAATCACCACGACGAACATGTACATTTTCACTGTATCAAGTGTGAAAATACGTTTTGTATCGAATCTGTATTTATCCCAGAAGTATCGCTGCCCCAAGGCTTCCGCATCAAACAAACAGATATGATAGTGAGTGGAGAATGTGAGCAATGTGTCATGAAGGAGCTGTAATCCAAGACTCCTTCAAGTCTCCAATTTACACCTCAAAAAAAGGAATCTCAAAAAGATTTATCTAAAATCCTTCCCTACCTAAGGTCAAACGTTGCATCAGATCTATGGTATTTCTATCTTCTAACGGCTGCTATTGTCTGTAATTCTCATACCGACTCCATACATCCGTGAAGCCTCCCGTGCTAATTCCTTATCTTGCAGAACTAGTGCTCTGTCCACAAAAAAATCTTAATGAAATGTTGTTCTTTTTTCAAATCTCATCGTTTAAAGTAACTTCCAATGATTATTTAATCCTTTTTATAGACAGAGCACTGAAAGATAATCAGATATGCAAATTTGGATGATGCAAAAAAAACAGCAATAATGCTATATATTATACAAAAAGAGTATCTTTGATATTTCCTCTATAACTAATTGTTACAATATAGTTTTGTTATACCAACGGAGAATGATAATAAGGTCGAAGTAGAGTAATTTGACGGTAATGATAAGAGTAGTATTAAGGAGATAAAACAAAATAAATGAGATGCAAATGAATTTCATCTTACATATCAACAATCCTGGTAC
>JAIXKS010000021.1:87541-134692 GCA_026928325.1 Chitinophagales bacterium
ACAAAATAAATGAGATGCAAATGAATTTCATCTTACATATCAACAATCCTGGTACAGGATTCGTCTCGGGATTTTTCAGTTCGATAACCTCATCCGCGGTGCAGAACTTAGGTGGTGGTAAGGTAGCCACGGTGATAGGCGGCGGTCTTACAGGAGGTGTTGGCGCCGCAGTATCAGGCGGCAACTTTTTTCAGGGAGCTACGTATGGATTGATTGCAAGTAGCTTGAATCATATTGCACATGAGATTGTTCATAAATATCAAATTGATGTTGAATTAAAAGATGCGGGAATAAAAGGTTCTGATGTGCCAGAGATGGATATGGAATCAGTAAAAAAGGTAGAAACGATGAAATCAATATCTGCACTTTCTAAAGCTACAAACCCAAAGTATAATATTATTCAAAAAAAATCAAATGCATTCGGTTCTATAAATGATAATAATTGGGAAGTTGAATTATATGCTCAAGCATTTAGTAGTTATCGGATTTTAGCTTCTACCATATTTCATGAGTTGACACATTTATCGCATTTTGTTAACCCACAATATTATAGAAAATGGGCAAATTCGAGGCTTGATCCCTCTAAGGCTACTTTAAGAAATTATTCCGAATTCTTAGCCCATTCAGCAGAATTAAAATATTCAGGTTTAGGCAATCCTGAATTGTATGATAAATTAGACATTCAATCATTAAAAAGACTTTTTGGCAATGGGAATTAAACTAATATTATCGATATTTACCTTTACTTCCTTATTAAGTTGCTCAACGGTATCAACTAATTTTAAGGTAGAGACCTCAATGAAAGAAGTAGTATTTAAATGCCCTGATGATTATGATATTAATTCTCCTTTGTTTGAAGAAACCTATTTGGATACAGTTATTTGCTTTCAAATTATCAATAGAGATGACAAAGATTTATTTTTTTTTCATGATAAAACATTTCCTATCACATACGATACAATGTTTAGGAATCCGCCAAATGAATCAAACACAATTATCCGATACTTTGATGAAAATAAGCATGAGATCAGAGGGAGGTTTAGCTCAGTACGTGTAGATCCTTCATCTGTTGCCTCGGATTTTTATATCGAATTAGTTGATACAATTACTTATAAAATCAGGAAATTTGACACCTTAAGTATAAGCCAAAAATTAAAATTACCTTATTTTAAATACGAGCTTTTAATTACTATACACGCTGATGAATGTAAAAAAGTTCATTTTATAAAATTTTGTATAGGTCAAGGGAAGAAAAAGAAGAAAAATAAATTATATGGTTTTGAATGTAGTGATTTTATAAGGGTAATTCATAAATAAAGGCAAACATTAAGCATTTGAAAATGTATAGATTAAAAGAAAAAATGGAAATAATGTGTTAATACTTAAAACTAAAATAATGATACTTGAGTTCAACTAATAAATGCAACTTTTGGTAGGAAAGAAATAAGGGATAATTTTTTTCAGAAAAGAGAAGAGAAAAACTCTCCTCTCCTTTTCTGAATGGTAAAATTTCCTCATTTTGCTCCTCGTCCAAAATTCGCAATAAATGGGACATTTAACCGTAGCACAAAGATACACAATTCAAGTATTAAAAGAAGAAGGTTTTTCACAAAGTGAAATAGCTAAAAGAATTAATCGGGATAAGTCAGTTGTGAGTAGAGAACTGAAAAGGAATTGTGACCAAAGAAGTGGTAAGTACAAAGCCGAATTGGCGGAAAGAAAATGTGCTAACAGGCATAAAACAAAAAAGAAGAAAATCAGATTTACCGCTGAAATTCAGGAAAATGTAGAAGAATTACTCCGACAAGATTACAGTCCGGAGCAAGTCGTAGGATTTTCTAAACTTCAAGGAGACGATTGCGTGTCAATAGAGCGAATTTACCAACATATTTGGTCAGACAAAAGACAGGGCGGCAATCTTTACACACACTTGCGGACAAAGGGCAAAAGATACCGTAAAAGAGGAGCTTCAAAGGATAAACGGGGGCAAATTCCTGATAAAGTAAGTATTGAAAATCGACCTAAAATAGTAGAAGAAAAAGTCAGAATAGGAGATGTGGAAATAGATTTAGTAATTGGGAAAAATCACAAAAGGGCAATATTGACGGCAAATGACAGGGTAACAGGAAAAGCAAAAATGGCATTATTAGAGTCAAAGTCATCGGAAGAGACCAAGCAAAAGGCAATTGAAATCCTTACAGAATGGAAGTCCTTTTTGAAAACCATTACCTCCGATAATGGAAAAGAATTTGCTTTACACAAAGAAATCGCAACAGAATTGGAGATAGATTATTTCTTCGCAAGACCTTATCATAGTTGGGAAAGAGGAGCAAATGAAAACTTTAATGGGTTGGTAAGACAGTATTTCCCAAAGAATTACGACTTTAATTTAATCACAAATGATGATATCGAATATGTAGAAGATAAACTAAACAATAGACCAAGAAAAAGATTTGGATTTTTATCTCCAAATCAAGTACATTTGCATTTAATTAATAATGACGGAAAAGTTGCATTTATGACTTGAATCCGCCATAAGATTAATAATGATAGGCTCTTTTTTTGCCCTAATATTAAATCAATGCTATGGGCAAATAATAACCGATACAATATTTAGCGGTCGATCACGGGATATAGATATATCTGGTTCAATTAGTAAAAAAATAATTGACAGTTTGCAAGGAATTAATTTATGTAAAGATAAACCATTCTTTAATGTTGAAAGAGCACACATAAAAGCGAACATTCCCTTTTTACTATATTACTATAGTACCAGAAGATTAAAAAAATCGGTTGTACAGGAATATGATGCGCTTATATATACATCATTTTGTGGCCAGTATAATTTTATACACGATGTCTATTTTTTGGAAATGTTTTTTGAAGATGAAAAAAAAGCTAATGAATGTATAAAGTCATTAGATAAATTAAATAATTTTTTGAGTACGCAAAAAAGCATGATGTGCTTGAAAGTAAGAATGAGTTAGTAAGCCCTATCATAGCTTATAATTTTTTTTACATGCGAAAAGGAAATGTTGTGTATATGATACATAAAATTTTACCAGATATTGATGATATCCCAACTACCCGGATTATAAAGAATAGATTTTTGGAAATTGTAAATCCCTAAAAATGGCTCGCATATTATTAATGATGTTATTTATCGGTAATTGCCATAATTACGACAAAATAAATAAAGTACCATTTCATCAAACACCCATTTCCAACATCATACAACGTAGAAAATTCCACTTTTTACACAGCATACATGGGCGCGTCAACTTCAAGATTTCGATCAAAATCTAACACAAAAAAAGCCATTTAATTGTGATTATTAAATGGCTTTATACGAAAGTAATTTTTTGAATCGATACTAAAATCCATATCTCAGTTCATGGCTAAAACATTAGCCTAAGACACGAATCGAGTGTTTTCAACTCATGTAAATGTCATCTTCGTAATATATATATGATATTATGTCGGATTATTCCATCGACGTGGCAGTCTCCGCATTGGCATTGGCCATAATTTGAAGATAAATATTATCATCAACAAATTTATCTCCTAAGTCTTTAAACACGTTTTTAGACTTATATACGATACCCCAATCTGTTCTATTGATAGTAAATTGATTGGTAGTTACCGCTACATTGTTGTCAGTAACTGTGATATTTGCAGGAATAATAACCTCTTTAGAAATACCTTTCAATGTCAAATTTCCCTTTACGCTTGCATTTACATTTTCTTCTGTTGCCGGAGAAATGCTAACGATTTCAAATAATCCTGTAGGGAATTTTGTAACATTAAAGAAGTCGTCAGCACTATCGTCACCGCCCAATCCTTTAAGGTGTCCTTCTAACATTTCTTTATACTCTCCTTCCATGTCTAAATCAACAATAGAGTTCATATTGATAACAAAACTTCCAGCTACAACTTGACCATCTTTAACTACCAATTGTCCGGATTGAATATCAATTGTCCCGTGGTGTGTCGTTCCTGGTTTTGAAGCTTGCCAGTTGATCTTAGCATCCTGTGGAGTAACCGTATAGTTAACGCCTTCAGCTGAAGCCGCTTCTTGGGTTGCATCAGCTGCACTTGCTGCCTTTTCTTTACATGAAAATATAGCAGTCGTAAACAATAATAAAAATGCAAAATTAATAATGCCTTTCATGAAATTAATACTTTTAAAATAAACAATTAATAAAACTTCTTGACTTACTCGAAAGAGTAAAGCATAATTAACGACAAACCATTCTTCAAAGTTTTTTACCAAAAGCTAATGATTGTAAACAGCTTGTTAATTATCATGAATTATCCGGAATATTCGAACCCTTAATACCAAAGCAATTCAAGATACAACGACAATTAACCACAAAATCAGCATTTTAAATGTATAAATCACATAAATAATTCCATTTAAGCAGACAGGTTCTTTACTTTCAAATTATAAATAAATATTACCTTTGAAGTCTTTTAAACGTATTTTCTTAAAATTCCTAATTGTTATTACAATAAAAACCAAGGCGATTGCTTTATAAAATAGATCACCGAACCAATCATGATGATAGATAAAAAAATCTTTAAGTACCTATTTTTTATACTCCTTGTGGCACATCAAGCTGCCGGACAAAGCGATCTTGCCCTAAATCAGTGGAAATCCCACCTTTCTTATAGAAGCGGTGTCCAAGTTACGCAAACTAACGACAAAATCGTGTATGCTGCCCAACGAGGCATATTCACCATTGACAAAGAAGATCTATCTGTACGCTTTCTTTCTCGTGAAAACGGGCTAACGGATATACGTGCTTCCAGGCTATTTTACGACCCATTCAACCAACAAGTGATTATCATTTATGAGGATAGCAATATTGACTTTTTAACCAACAAAGACGTAGTCAATATTCCTTTTATCAACACCAATACATCCATCCTAGGAAATAAAACAATCCATGATTTCAATGTATCGGCTCAAAACTTTGCCTTATTAGCTACTGATTTTGGTATCTTGGGATTTAATCCATCCAATTACGAGTTTTTATTTACGACTTTTACTTCGACATCAGTCAATGCCGTTGGATCCCTTCACGGATACCACTATGCCGCAACAGAAAAAGGTTTATACGCCATCCCTGAAAGTGGGCTCAATATATCAGACTTCGGCCAATGGTCAAAAATAGATGCTTCCGCCGGACTACCTGCCAATACTGCCGTCAACAACCTTAAAATCGTTCACAATACCTTATACCTGACGACTTTAAACCAACTTTATAAACTTAGAGAAGATGGACAATTCGAAATAATTTTCAAGCCTTCAAATGCTGAGGAAGATCTTAAAAACCTATCCGTATCCGGCCAAAATCTCGTCATCAGCATTGCCAAAGGGAATGAAGGAAAGGTGATGACCTTAGACGAACACGGTGTGATGACCAATAATTACTACGGTTGTGTCCAGGAAATCCAAGATGCAGTCATCGACGATCGAGGAAGAATATGGTTTGCCGACTTAAAGTCACCGGTCAAATATTTGGAAGATATACGTTCTGATCAATGCAAAACACTAGAATTTTCATCACCTTATAGCAATGAAGCTTCTTGGATTAAATTTAAAAAGGATAAGGCTTATATCCCTTCTAATGGCATTACCGAAGATTTTCAATATACTTACACCCTTTACGGATATTATACGCTTCAACATAATACTTGGACCAACTACAGCCCATATACTTTTCCTGCTTTAAACGATTATGGTTTCAACCATTTAGTGGTTCTAGCACCTCATCCAAAAAAAAACGAAATCTACTTAGGCAGTTTTTTCAATGGGTTAGTGCGATTGGATGAAGATAGCGGACAAACTGAGCATTGGAACAAAGACAATAGCATCTTGCAAAAAACCATAGGCGATGAAACGCGAACACGGATTGCTGGCTTGGCTTTTGACAGCAATGAAAACCTTTGGATTAGCAATTTCGGTGCAGAAAAACCCATAGCTGTCTTGACAAAAGATCAAAAATGGTATAATTTCAGTGTTCCCGGAAATACCAACCTTCACGAAATATCCATCGACAAAAGAGGCAATAAATGGATGCCCGTCTATGGTCCGGGCAATGGTGTCATCGTTTACCATGAAGGCAGCGATATATCCAAAACCAGCGACGACAAGGTTAGAAACATCAACAAAAGCAATAGCGAAATTGCTGGAAATAAAGTTAACTGCGTAGCTGTAGATTTAGATGGCGCTGTATGGGTAGGAACCGATCAAGGCCCGGTCGTCTTCGATTGTGGAGACCCCTTTAGTGAAAATTGTCGAGGCACCACTCGAAAGGTCATTGTTGAAGATATTCCCGCCCCATTACTCCGATATGAAGATATCATCAGCATCGCTATCGATGGTGCTAACCGCAAATGGTTTGGTACGCGCAATGGCATCTTTGTTCAGTCTCCGGATGGTGTAACCCAAATTGCCAAATATGATACACGGACATCGCCCTTATTGGATAATCGCGTGGATAGACTCTCCTATAATCCCGAAACAGGTGAAATGTATATTGTAACACCGGGTGGCATTCAAAGTATTAAAACAACGACAACTGGTGGTGGCAACCAATTTGCATCTAATGTTTATGCCTATCCTAATCCCGTTACTCCTGATTTTCAAGGTTCGATAGCTATCAAAGGTCTCGTGCGGGATGCAAATGTAAAAATCACAGATATCAACGGCAGACTGATTTACGAAACCAAAGCCCTCGGCGGCCAGGCTATTTGGGACGGCTATGATTATAATGGCAAAAAAGCTCCTACAGGTGTTTATCTCGTATTTAGTGCCAATGAAAATACATCCCTCGATCCCAATACTTTGGTTACAAAGATTTTGATAGTGAAGTAAGCCTAAAATGAGGTGAGTAATTGGACTTGCTACATTGCTTTACAAGGTGGAAATCATTTGCCACATGTATATTTGCAAATATCTTATTATCCTCAAGGATTAGCGTAGAAGACCTAATAATATATTTTATGGCAGGTTACAAGACAGGACCTTCGACGCATCACTTTTCTGATAAATAGTAGTGGCAAACAACATCATGGCTTTGCGCATTCAATACAAAACCAAATTGCGATCCACACCATTGCAAATCCATGTCTTATGTATCTCCATAACATAAGCCCGCACCCAATTATTGAGCACATTTGAATCATAAAATAAAATCATCAGAAATCTATGATCAATTTCCTAAGATTAAAAAATTCTCGCTACTGTAAAAAATCTATTTAAATGCTTCTTCAAATAGAATAGGTCGTGGATATTCCATATTAAAGGCGACACGAATCACATCAAATGCAGTAACAACACCTTTGAGATCATTGGATAAGTTGACAACTGGCAAAGTTTTAAATCGTTGGTCTGCAAACAATTCCGCTGCCGTACCTACCTTATCTTTAGGTGTAATTTTGATGATATTGGTACTCATCACCTCAGAAATTGGTGTATTTTCGTCGTGGCCTTCACGGATGCCTTTCCACAAGTCAAAAACCGTAATCATGCCTACCAACTTTCCGTCCGTAGTTACCGGCAATTGTTGCATATTATTGTCGAGCATCAACGCTTCAACATCCTTAATCGTCTGTGTTGGGAATGCTACCAATGGATCTTTTGACATAATAGCACGTACTTCCTGATTCATCATAACTTTAAAATTTAGAGGTTCAACAAAAATATATATTCTAAAGCGAAGAAAAAGGAACTATACGTAGATAGCCTAATTCCTATAACGCAAATCATTTCAAAATAGTTAGACAAAAATGAATTTTTTTTATTTTTTTATTTGTTTGATAAGGATGATAGAATTTTTTTGCCGAATATCAAAAAAAATAAAGGTTTTGGGAGCGTTTATTTGTATTTTTGACTCTTATCATTAGAAGCGCATCTATTTAGGTTTGTGTTCCCTAATCATAAAAAAGAATTTGAAATGAAAATTAAACATGTATTTTGGATTGCCATAGTAACTTTAACGACTTTTGTCAGTTGTCATCGAGATATAGACGATGACTTTTCAGAAGAAGTCTCCACGACCTTCCAGCCCATCGTCTATCAAGAAATAACGGGTAATATCATAGGTTTTGTTTACGATGAAGCTTACTTACCGGTGGCGGATGCTCAAGTTTCGATTTACAGCACGACGACCAAGACCGATGAGCACGGCATATTCTATATCAAAAACGCCAAAATGGACCGCCAAGGGACCTACCTAAAGGTGGTTAAAAACGGATATTTCTTGGGTTCGGATATTGTCTATCCTCTAGAGGAAGGCGCGGCTTATACCCGAGTGAAAATGTTAAAACTAGACAATGCTCTTAATTTTTCAGCGGCTGCTGGTGGCGAGATCGCAATCCCTGAAGGCGGAAAAGTGATTTTTCCAGCAGGAGCTATCGCTAATGCAGATGGTACGCCCTACCAAGGACAAGTTTTAGTATCAGCCAGATTTTTAAATCCCAATCATCCGGATATGGGAGATATGATGCCCGGAGGACTTATGGCGGATGGTGCTAATGGCAATACCTACGTATTAGCTACGCTCGGTATGGCAGCTATCGAATTGCACGACCCTTCTGGTAAAACACTCAATATCTTAAAAGGAAAAGAAGCAACCCTTGAATTGCCAGCGGTGACCGGATATCAAGGCAATGAAGTTCCCTTCTGGTATTTTGACGAGGCCAAAGGAAGATGGCAAGAAGAAGGTGTTGCCGTATTACAAGGCAATAAATTTGTAGCCCAAGTCAAACACTTTAGCTTTTGGAATCTCGATGTACCTTATCCTTTGATTCAATTATGCGGAAAAGTCACTTATGAAAACGGTTATCCTGCCCAAAATGTAAATGTACGTATAGATGTAGATGGCTTAGGCACGAGATTTGGTTATATCGACGAAAATGGAATGTTTTGTGGCAAAGTACCTAAAGATGTGCAGCTCAAAATCTCTATTTTATCCAATGTATGCAATAAAACCCTTGCCGAAACGACGATTGGGCCACTCAAAGATGATACACAAATGAATACCATCATCGTTGATAAAGTCGATATTTACTCAATTGCGGGTAAGGTCACGTGCCAAGGAAGTGCACCATTGAGCGGAATCGTTGTTTTAAGAGCTAATAACCGATTATATCCCTTTGCAACAGACGAAAATGGTAATTTCAATATTAATATTTCAGGTTTAGTATGTAATACTTCCGACCAAGTTTCGGTATTTGGCTTTGACAATGCTAGTCACAATACTAGCAACGAGATTGTTTTACCTAATAAAATTAATACAAATCTCGAGCTCGAAATATGTGATACAGGATGTCCTTTGGATGGACAAATCACTTATGATTGCGATGAAACCATAAGTGTTCAAATCACTCGAGGCTCAGGACAATATACCTATCAATGGGAAAACAGTGCTACTACGGCATCCATTCACGTATCTACTTTCGACCTATTCAATCCTAAAACTTATTGTGTAACGGTCACAGATTTAGTCAATAATTGTAGTAAAACATTCTGCAATCTCTTCGCAAAACCAGAATTAGGCATAGAGTCTAATTGTCAAGAGGGTATCATTTATGCTTATCCACAAGGTGGCCAGCAACCTTATACGATCTTATGGTCGAATGGAAAAACGGATCAAGAATTACATGTAACGCAAGCCGGTACCTATTGTATTACGCTTACGGACAATTTGGGTTGTTCTGTAGAAAAATGTGTCGAATTTAATCCGGTCACCATGAATACGACACCGATATCTTGTTCCAATCAAACATATAGGTTTGATTCATCCCCATTCAGTGGCGGCAATTATTATCCTCAAGGTGCAAATGGAGGCAGAATCACCTACCCGATCGAAATTAATATTTTTGAAACAGGTTTTATATTTGATATCTTTATAGGCAATGATTATTGTAGCTTTTATGACCGGATCACCTTACCTAGGCTCATCAATGGACTCAAAGCCACACCGACACATACCACATGCAGCGGTTGCAGTGATGGAAAGATTCAAATCGAATTGATTAACGGAGCTACCTGTGAAAACTGTGTTGCCGGAAGCACACGGGTTTACAAAACCGATAATCTCAATACGGACTTATCTTCGATTAACAATAGCGGTAATTTACCAGCAGGTAATTATTACGTAGTCGTCGTCGATAATAATACAAATTGTTTTATAGCCTTCGAGAAAGTAACCATCAATTAAAAACAAAATATAGACGGATATATAGTGGATTTAGATACTATAATACAAGGATGTAAGGAGGGAAACCGAGCAAGTCAGGATGCTCTGGTGCGGAAGTTTGCACCAGGGCTCCTTTCGCTGTGTGTCCGATATACGTCGGATTACGACCTTGGTCGCGACGCCTTACAAGAAAGTTTTATCAGTATATTCAAATCCATTCATCAATACAATGGTCAAGGTTCATTTGAAGGTTGGATTAGAAAAATCGCTGTCCGTGCTGCTTTAGGCCTAAAGAAAAAATTTAGAACCTTTAGATTTGAAGCTGTAACGGAAGAAGAAATAGGACAATATGCCGCTATTCCAGATATTTACACGGATATGAATACGGAAGATATTCTTGCATTGATGCTTCAATTACCCGAAACCCTTTATCTAGTTTTTAACCTCTATGTCGTCGAGGGGTATCAGCATCGTGAAATTGCAGATATTCTCGGCATTACTGAAAGCACGTCTCGGGCTTCTCTATTCAAAGCCAGAAACCGAATGATAACCTTACTTGAACAACAAACACCCAAAACAATAAAATCATCCATTTACCCATCTTCAATATAAATAGATATGGATTATAGAGACTTCGAAAAACATATAGCACACCAACTCAATGTCCATGAATTACCCTTGGATACAGAGGCTTTTATCGAGCAACTACACGGCAAGAAGTCCCGCCGCAAACTATGGTGGCTTTGGATGATAATCCCTACCTTAGTGGCATCGGGTTTATATGGCCTATTTTTTGTGCAAGAACAAGGCACTATGGACGTTCCGCATCAAGAGAAAGTTATAGAAAAGCCAATAGCTCATCAGCAAATTGTCGAAGCTGCCGAACCCATGGTTATCGACTTGAACCCGACCGATATAGTAGCTAATACGGTGAACTCGCCGACGCTACCGTCAGCAGGTGAAACAGAAAATATGGGTACTTTATCCGGATTCAACCAACAATCCACCATGATACAATCACAAAAACACGGGGTAACGGCTCAAGATGCAACTCACAACACCACTGAAGCATGGCAAAACGCCGGTATTCAGCAAATCATCCCTATTGAAGATCAGGTCGAAGCAGAAGTTGATGGTCAAAATATTGCAGAAAATCAAATCAAATATTCGACATTAAGCCCATTATCGAGTACACTTAGTGGCTTAGCCATAGATCGACAGCTTCCATACCCGGGCGACAAGATTATATGTCCGGATTTTTCGACGCGTACTAAGTTGAATTTCGAACTCATCCCTGAAATTGGTGTTTTCTTACCTATAAAAAATTTAGAAATCATATCATCAGATCCAGTAATCACGAGCAAAAGAAAAGACTTGGAAGAATCATTAGAGGGAATTTCTGCTGCATTATACGGGAAAATCAGTCACAGAAAATTTCCACTTTATCTAAAAGCCGGAGTTTCCTGGTCAAAATTAACAGAAAAAACCGTTCTTGATTACTCCTATATGATGCGTGATACTACCAAGGGTATTATATCTGTGACCTATTCCCAAACGGGTGATACCATAACAGCCATTATAGGAGATATCGTTTCAGAGCGAAAGTTTTCAGGTAGCAAAACCCGACATTACGCATTAAAAATGTGGGATATCCCGGTGATGATCGGTTATGAAAAACAATGGAACCAATGGATTGTCGGAGCCGAATTGGGTGCGGTGATCAATCTCTCGTTAGAGGCTGAAGGACATATGCTTCAGACAGACTCGTCCTTTATCGATGTGAAAAACCCAAACCAACTGTTTCATTCGAAACTTGGGTTATCATATACCGGTGGGCTTTTTATTGGTCGCAACCTGAATTCTTGGAGCCGCATCTACCTGACAGCTCGCATGCGCTACCTACCCGATTCCTTTAATGTTCCTTCGGCAGATTACAAACAGCAATATCAATTTGTAGGTTTGTACGCAGGTTACAGTATTGCTTTTTAGGGAAACTAAACGGTGAGTTTTTTACGCCAAGGGCCAAATTTAATATACAAGTAACTCGGCATAATCATGCTTAGCCAGTAAGTCCATTCGCTCATCCAACCGATTTCTAGCGGATATTTCATGATTTCGATGGTTATCCAAACGTATAAAAGATAAACCGTGATACCAGCCATTTCCGTAAATAGGACAATTTTGGTTTGGCCCGTAGCGACTACGCTATTAAGCCAGATAACCCCAATCGTCGTCATAAACATGGCCACGCTTACGATACGTAAAATATTGATTCCGGCTTCTACGAAATGCGGTGGTTGTCCGAATAAGCCGAAAAATAACGTAGGAAAAACATTTAACAAGATGATTAAAGCGCTCATTCCTGTCAAGCTAATCAACAATAATCTTCGGATCGTTGAGATTACTTCTTCATGTCGCTTTTGACCGATCAAATTGCTGAGAATGGTATTGGTCGATGAACCAAATGACCACGAAAAGACACCGCCCAACCCAAATAAATTGCGCATCGCTTGTGATATTGCTTGCTCTTCAACAGTATAATTTCGACTGACTAGGATAAAAAACACCCACCACGACCAAGTACCTAATGTGAGTTGCAACATCAATGGAAACCCAACCTTAAACACAAGACCAATCTTGCGTAATGACACTGCAAAATTCGGAACAATATGATAATTCCGCTTTATGTTTAGCGAATAAATGACCAGCATCACGGTAAGCATGCCCACCAATTCTGAGATCACCGATGCATAAGCAGCACCGTTAAAACCAAGGTTGGGAAGCCCTAAATTTCCGAAAATCAAACCATAATCGAGCACAATATTCACGACAGATTGAATAATCGCAATGATAATCAGGTACCTTGTTTTTTGAATGGTTATCAAAAAGGAATTTTGCATTTGAAGCGCAAATAGAAAAAACAGGCCGACGATCCTGATATTGAGATAATCACCCGCTATTTGCACGCCGCTTCCTTCTACGCCGGCCCAAGACATGATCGGTTTTATGGCAACCCAAGTAAAAACATTGAAAATCACGGCAAGTAGAAGCCCTAAGAGAATACCGTGCCACAAGATTACAAAAATGGCATTTCGGTTTTCAGCACCAGCCTTTCGCGACATTAAGGACAAAAGCGCATTGTTCAGTCCATAGCCTAAAGAAGCGAATATAAGATAATACACACCCGTTATCCCGGCCAATGCCAATTCTTGACTTCCCAAATGGCCCAAAAACGCTGCATTAAAAAGGTAGTTGAGTTCCGGAATCAGCTTCGCCATACTGATCGGCAAGGTCAGCATGATGATATTTCTAACAGAAGTATCGATTTTAAGAGAAGCGACGGATTGTGGCATGTTAATTAGATTGGCAAGCCGTACTTATTCCTAGTATATAATGGCGAAGCATATCGATGGCAACTGCGGTTTCACTTCCCATAAATCCAGCAATCATCTCATTTTTAAAATACCTTTTGGCTTGCTCGGTCAAGGGTATCGAAACCGGCATGTACGACCAATGCCACTTCTCTTCAAAATACCCAGAGTTTCGATCCGTCCCCATCTCGGAGTAGGGTTGGCAGAAGCCATATTGGTGTGCGTGTTCCTGCATCCATGTATATATTTTCAAGCCTTCGCCCTTTTCAAAATAGGGATTATTAAAGTTATTGAGGTCGATATCGCTTCCCCAATGATGCCTGGACGTACCCGGCATAGAGCTGTACTCGAGGATTTTTCTGGCTCTTTGTTCGGGATCGGGAATATCCTTAGCAGCATTAATACCGCCTTCAAGCAAGGTTTTTCCCGTCCATTTATTCTCCCAAATTCGCTTTTGATTGTCAAAATTGCGCGTTGCAGACAAAATCTTTAGCGTGATGCCTTCCTTTTTTGCCGCTTCATACATAGCTATAAAGGCATCCAACACATCTTTGCGCAAATACCTAATTTCACTATCTCTGTACATGGTTGGAATGACCACAAAATCCGGATGTTTTGCAGGGTCAAATTGCCCCATAATATATGCCAGATCTACCGTATCCCTTGCTTCACTAGGAATTGTATCCTGATTTGCTGCCTGAATGACTTCGGGCAGCGGCATAGGATTGGTTGCTGTTCCCTTACAGGAGGATAGCGCGAGAACTTGAATAAGCAATAAGTAAAATACAATTTTAAACTTCATCAATTCGTTTTTACCTTTCTTTGAGCAATGAGCGTAATGGTTGACATCATAGCGGTAAAAACCATAATAGCATAGAAAACACCTTCCCGATAATTTTCAACGCTTAATGTTTCCCAAGACATTTTAGCCAAAAACAACAACGAAGCTATCGTAATAAAAATGGCGGCATTGACTTGTGCCTTGTTGTTAAACATAATACCATTATTGAGCGAAAGCAAAATTATACCCATCGCCAAAGGAAATAATTGGTGAATACCTTGATTAACGGCATCATAGTAAATCCAGAAACTTAGAAAAATCTGAACTAATGCGTGTATTAAATTAGCTTGCCTTTTAGTCATACAAAGGGAATCAATCTTTTGATGTAACTATTCGAAACAACGGATTCCGACAAATGGTTTATAACTGCCGGATTTATGACTTCTCAGCGCTCTATTTACAATTTTTCAAATATAAAATTCGTCATTTTAGTATATAGATGAATGGTTGCATTGTCGCCATAGATACCGTGATTTCGATTTGGATAAAAGTAAGTATCAAATTGTTTATTCGCTTTTATCAGGGCATTTGCCATTTCGACAGTATTTTGAAAATGAACGTTGTCATCTGCCATCCCGTGAACCAAGAGATAATTGCCTTTGAGCCGATCAACAAAGTTAATGGGCGAATTATCTGCATATCCATTTGGATTTTCGGCTGTTGTCCGCATATATCGCTCTGTATAAACGGAGTCATACCATTTCCAGTTGGTCACGGGCGCTACTGCAATTGCCGCTTTAAACACGTCGTTCCCTTTTAATATACACAATGAAGACATATAGCCACCGTAACTCCATCCCCAAATTCCGATGCGCGATTTGTCCACAAAAGGCAAGGAGCCCAAATATTTGGCAGTTTCGATTTGATCCAACGTTTCATAATGGCCAAGCTTGAGGTAGGTCATTTTTTTAAAGGCTTCTCCGCGACCACCTGTTCCTCGTCCATCCACGCAGACGACGACGTATCCCGACTGTGCCAACAATTGATGCCACCAATAGCTAGAGCCGCGCCATCCATCGGAGACCGATTGGCTTCCTGGTCCACTGTACTGGGTCATCAATACCGGATACTTTTTACCAGGTTTAAAATCCTTTGGTTTTAGCATCCATCCGTTTAACTGTACGTTTTCTAAGGTAGTAAAGCTAAAAAACTCGATAGGATTCGTCCCATAATTGCTTTGAAGTGTTGCGTAATCCTTGTTATCTTCGATTACTCGAATGACCTTTCCATTGCGATCATAAACCGTATAGGTTGGTGGTCTATTGATGGTACTGTAATTCACACTGTAATAATCGAAGGTACTACTAAACTGAGCACTACTCGTACCTTCCTTGGTCGGTGTCAAGTTGGTCAACTTTTTACCATCCAAGTTTACTGAAAACACGCTTTTGCGCAGTGGACTTTCGTCAATAGCTTGAAAATATACCTTTTTATTTTTTTCATCAATGCCATAAAACCGAGTGACATCATACTTTCCTTCAGTCAACTTCACCTTTTGCTTTCCATCCATACCCATTAAGTAGATCTGATTGTATCCTTCTTTTTCAGATAGCCAGATAAAATGCTTATTGTCCTTCAAAAAAGTTAGGTCATCATCGATAGATATATAATATTGGTTTTGCTCCTCATACAAAACCGAAGACTTATAATTTCTCGTTTCTAACAAGTAGAGTTTCAAATCATTTTGATGTCTATTGAGCTTATAAATGCATAATTTGTTAGGATCTTCAGTCCACTTGAGTCGAGGAACATACATCTCCTTGAGATCTCCGATATCAACTTTGACGGGCTTGCCTCTGACAAATTCAAATACCCAGACGCTTACTTCTGAATTATTTTCACCGACTTTTGGGTACTTGAACGTTTCATTTTCAGGATACATGTCACCATGATACATTTGCATCGTAAATTCAGGGACCTTGCTTTCATCAAAACGAATATAAGCGATTTTTTTACTATCTGGAGCCCAATAAAAAGCCCTAGTAAAACTAAATTCTTCCTCATAAACCCAATCTGCCATCCCGTTGATGATACTGTTTTTCGCACCATCTTTTGTGATTTGTGTTAATTGTCCATTGGACAAGTCCTGAACAAAGAGGTTATTATTGTGAACAAATGCCACCTTGCTACCATCCGGTGACAACTGAGGATTGATGACCTTACCGTGGCTATATACTTCTGTCAACATTTTTGACGAAACATCATATACATGACATTTGACCTTAGAAGAATGGCGGTACACCGACTCGTGTTCGGACTCGATCAGGATTTTGCCTTCATCATTAGAAAAATCATAACTGCCGATGCTTCCATTAAAATTGGTCTTACCCTTATAATCTTGGGCATTAAATAGGATTTCTACGACATTGCCGGACGTGATATCGTGCTTATTAATCGCTTGATTGCGCAAAGTCGTGTAATGCTTGCCATCATTCATAAAGTTAAATCCCGGAACTGACTTCGCATTAAAAGCGTATTTTACAAAAATATCGTCTAGCGTTATGGCTTTTTGGCTAAAGCCGACATTCGTCCCAAAAATCAATAAAGTCAGAATAAGCAAAATGTGTCGCATCGTTTAAATGAATTTACTTGATTAGATAAACCACAAATTTAAAACAATTGTGGGAATAGCCAAGATATACTTGATCTATGGCTATAAAATACAAAAATTATCGCAAAATATGTCTTAGTGCAACGTCCATAAAAAGACTTATATCATAATGGAAGTAATTTTTTTAAAGATCAAGGCAAAAAACGCAGGCATAGTGGTAACTATGGCGAGTATTTTTAACGATGAGATTTGAAAAAAGAACAACATTTTATTAAGATTTTTTTGTGGACAGAGCACAGTGCTCTGTCTATAAAAAGACTTATATCATAATGGAAGTAATTTTTTTAAAGATCAAGGCAAAAAACGCAGGCATAGTGGTAACTATGGCGAGTATTTTTAACGATGAGATTTGAAAAAAGAACAACATTTTATTAAGATTTTTTTGTGGACAGAGCACAGTGCTCTGTCTATAAAAAGACTTATATCATAATGGAAGTAATTTTTTTAAAGATCAAGGCAAAAAACGCAGGCATAGTGGTAACTATGGCGAGTATTTTTAACGATGAGATTTGAAAAAAGAACAACATTTTATTAAGATTTTTTTGTGGACAGAGCACTAATCTAAGGACCACTCTTTAAAATACTTGATGAAAATTTTAGCTAGATTTTCAGCATCAGAGATCGCTCTATGATGAATACCTGTAAATTCGAAACCTTCCAATCGAACTGCTTTTTTTAGCCCGAGTTCTGTTTTAAAAGACTTCAACTTGCTGTACGCAGGTTTTAAGTTATAATGATGATTTACCCATTCCGGGTCGATTTGATGTAATTCGCAATCGCTTCTAAGTTGATCTTTATCGTATTTTCCCCAGCTGATCAACGTATATTTTTCTTGATCTATATTGATCCAATCCTGAAATTCCTCAATCACCGATGGATACAATTTGGCTCGATCGACTTGTTGTTGCGTTATCGAAGTCAAACTTTTGCAAAAATCGGATAAAACCGGGTTAATCGTAGGTTTTACGAAGCGAATAAACGTCGATTCTATCTCAGCATAATCATTGACTTTGACAACCCCGATTTCAATTATTTCGTTGACACCTTTTGGAGGTCTTCCCAACCAACACGTTGCTTCTAAATCAAAGATAATATAATTCAAAGTTGATACAATTTTCCTTCTTTTTGCTAACTAATTTTTTTCCAGCCCATTAACTCTTCAAATTCGTAATTGATCAATCTATTATGATAAAAGAAAAGCAGTTTGAGATCTGAACAAACAATTTGCTTCTGATCATTGACTGAAAGTACAGGTGGCACATGATAAATTCCCAATCGGGAAATGCCTGCTTTTATCAATGCAGGTATATCATCCCAAGGTGCATCTGCTATCGTCACTTGGTGGTCGGAAGCTTTTTCCTTAATTATATGTACAAGTTTTGTTACGTTTTGTTCAAATAAATCTCCTTCAATAGAGAAACTCTTTCCCTTGTGATTCATCAATCCAATTAAATCCAAATCGGGAAACTCTTGCGAGACCATCTGAAAAGCGACAAAGGCAACCACATTGCTAGAGAGAATGACATTGTGTTTTCGGTAAGACTCAACAATAACTTCTCCTAAGTATTTTGAATAAATACTCTCTCTCTGTGGGTTTTGAGACAAGGTACCGCCAAAAGAAAAGTAATCCTTTAAATCAACCTTATTGCCAAACTTGTCAAAACTAACACCTTCCTGATCTACACGATTGCCAAGAATATCAATTGGATCGCCGAAAGACATATATACTTCTGAATCTTTGCGATACAAGTCTCTAATAAAGCGCATGATGGTTTTAAAATTGGGTCCTGAAGGTCGCGCCCTTTTATACTTATCTCTACCGATGGCTTGCAAATGTTGATCAACCAATCCGGAAGCTTCAAGTACAAAGTGATAACCGATATTCAACGGAACAACAAAAACTTTTTTATCGCTTTCTTGCTCAATCATTAATCTTTGTGCTTCAATGACCGAACCGATTAGGCCGAGCTTCAGATTGCTTTCAGTCTGTCCGCTTCTGGATCGAGTACCACCCGGAAAAAACAAACAATTAACGCCTTGGGTGATGGAATAACAAGTCATAGATTTAAGGCATTCGAGATATATTGGGTTTTTCTTCCGACGATCTACCCTAAATGCCCCTAATCGATTCATAAAATACCCGACGATTTCTACATTATACAGGTTTAGGCCGGCACCATAAGAGAAAAATGGCAGTCCTACATTGGAATCTATCGCATATCCAACCATAATCGAATCTAGGTTTGAATAATGAGTGGGTAAGATGACAACATTTCCCTTTTGGTATAAAGTGCGGATCTTCTCGATATCACCTACTACTTTTATCCTTTGTTGCAAATCAGCTTTACTACCCCATCGCCACTGTCCGCGAGCAAAAAATCTACTGAACAATCTTTTGAAAAAGGCAGTCAAAAACCATCGGGCAAACTTAAAAATGCCCGGACTAAAATGAGCGACAATTTCTTCACTATATCGATTGATGATTTTTTTGAGTAAAGCCTCTTGCAAGGCATCTTTATTCTCTTTAGAAAGCGAGGCTTCAAGTTCCTTACTGATGTTCTGCCAATAGGCCTTTTCGTCTTGTGGATCTACCTTCCATGGATTGTGCTTAATCCGCTGGGTTTCCATATAAATCGCCTTAGAAATGACGTCGTAGTACGAACCTTTAAATTCTTCTTGAAGATTTTCGTAAATAAAAACATTGAGTCGCTGAATAAAATCCGCCCTTTCTTTACTTTGTTTCGCAACAGGCCAAGTGGAAATATCAGGTTGTATATGTGGAAATATCTGAGTCATAGATGGGCTATAATAGGGTTATACGCTTAATTCAGCAAGGATTTCTTCGATATATTTTAAGACTTCCTCACGTCCCAATTTACTTTCGGAACTCGTAATAAAATAGGGAGGCAACTGTTCCCAAGATTTCAATAATGTCTTCAACAAGCTATTGATTTGAGATTGTAATTGAGTCTTGCCGAGCTTATCTGCCTTGGTAAAAACAAGGGCAAAAGGCACTTGGTTCTCACCGCACCAATCTAAAAATTCCTTATCCACCTTTTGAAGTTCGTGCCTACAATCGATCAATACAAAGGCTACAACCAATTGTTGCCTTTTGGCCAGATAAGTCGAGATCAACTTACTAAATCCTGCTTTCTTATCTTTAGATACTTTAGCATAGCCATAACCCGGCAAATCGACAAGATACCAAGCTTGATTAATCGTAAAATAATTAATCAATTGAGTCTTTCCAGGCGTAACGGATACCTTGGCTAAACCCTTCCGATTCGTCAGCATATTGATTAAAGAGGACTTTCCAACATTTGACCTTCCTATAAAGGCAAATTCCGGTTTGTCGTCTTTAGGACATGCACTTTCTTTAGGAAAACTCGCAAGAAACTCAACTTCATTCATCTTCATTTCGGCATTGTTTTTGATATATTACAATCAACAATTATAGATTAAAACCTATCATTCAACAAAATAACCATCTGTTAAATTAGATTATGGCTATTTGAGACTTTATAATTATAACAAATAATTGTTAAACAATTTGCAAAAATAACCATTTCTAAACGTTTTTTTCGTTATTGGATAAAGATAATGACTAAATACTTGGAATTTGTATTCAACTTTAATATTACCCCATGAAACAATTTATTCTATATATCGTATGTTTATTTGGCGTGTTAACGACCGGTTACAGCCAAATCGAGATCGGTCTCAAGGCCGGTATCAGCTCCTATGACCTCGCCAATAAAGGCTTGGTCGTGAAAGACCAAAATGAGACCTTTCAATGGAAGATACTCGATGCCGGATATGGTCATCACCTCGGCGTTTATACCCGATTGACCTTGCTCGGACTTTATGTGGAGCCTGCTCTTTTATTTAATTCAAGTACCGTCAACTACGATTTAAAAACCTACAGCGAAAATGGTGTCTTGAATGTCATTCGTCAAGAGACCTATCATGGTTTAGATATGCCGGTCATAGCAGGATTTAAAGTAGGTGCATTGAGGTTTCAAGGCGGTGTAGTTGGCCATTTTTTTGCCAATAACATCAGTGATGTTTTGAATATCAAAGGATATAGTCAAAAATTCAAAACCGGTACTTTTGGTTGGCAGGCCGGTACAGGCATCGATATCTGGAGACTCCGATTAGATCTGATGTTCGAAGGGAATTTCAACAAATTTGGCGATCATATTCGTATAAATGGTCATAATTATGCTTTTTCAGATGTGCCATCCAGGCTCATGCTTACTGCTGGCTTGAGGTTGTGGTAGTGACTATTTCATCACAGCATCTAATATCCACTCAAACTTTGATGATATTATCGTATATTTGCCGCATAATCTAATAAGTTTATGGCCTTAACAGAATCCAATATGCTAGCATTAGGAGTCAAAGCTCCTACCTTTTACCTTCCGGATACGACTTCAGACCGTCATCTTTCTTTTGAGGATATACAAGGAGAACAAGGAACCGTTGTGATGTTTTTGTGCAATCACTGTCCTTACGTCATCCATGTCAATGCCCAACTTGTAGCCATTGCCAAAGAATATGCTGCCAAAAACATTGGGTTTGTCGCCATCAGTAGCAACGATGCCGTAAATTATCCTGACGACGCACCTGATAAAATGCGCTTGATTGCCAAGGTACTTCAATACCCATTTCCTTATCTTTATGACGAATCTCAGGCTGTGGCTCGGGCTTATGATGCTGCTTGTACACCGGACATTTATGTCTTTGACAAGGCAGGTCAACTGTATTACCGAGGAAGACTTGACGAATCCCGACCTTCCAATGACAAGCTACTCGATGGAAAAGATTTGAGATTAGCGCTTGATTTGATGCTTCGTGGCGAACCACCGATGCATAAGCAATATCCAAGTGCAGGCTGTAATATCAAGTGGAAATAAGGAGAAATTAGGCATTAATCGACCTTAATGCCTACTATACCCACATACTTTGCTCTCCTTGCAAATAAATTTTGTTTTTCATCCACCAAGATTCCATTTTCTTTCCCATCATTGGTTAAGAAATATACGCCATTGCAGTCAAATGGATTTACTAATCTGTCTTCTATACAGGAACTATATGCAAAATATGCATTTCCGTCAAAGTTATATTGGAGTAAACTTATACAAAAAGGAGCATTTTCCTCATAAGGAACCATACCATATTGCTGTAATACTTTATGGATACAGGCATCATCAACCTTGGGCGTATCATCATTTTTAGTACAACCAAACATCGCGCCCAAACATATAATTAAAATATACCTTTTCATTTGAAATCCCTTTTTAAAAACACATATTTATTAGCCATAACTAATTTTTTAAATGTGAAGATTATCTCTATTAAGAAGATAATTATTGGCCTTACGCTTAAAATCATCCTATCAATTATTAACGATTTTATATTATGAAAAGTTTCCAAATGGCGGCTATTATCAGAATGGATATCTAATACGCCGCCATTTTAAACTTTATTAATGTGTAATTATCGAACCTTTGCCACCCATTCGATACCACTGATATCCGTCAATTTGACAGTATAATTTTCATCCAATGAAATACCATCCAATGGAACCGTAATGTCTGCCTTAGCCCCAAGTGGGATAATCAAACTATGTTTACCCGGTTTAATTTTTGCTACATAGTGATTGTTAATACTTTCAGTTGGAAATGTAGATAATGCCTTTTGATCAATAGATTTTACAACGTTATTATTGCCATCCAAAATCTCTATTCCTATCAAAAACGATCCATACACATCCGCTCCTTCCGTCCTATAAAGCTGAAAAGTCAATTGGGTGTCGGTAAAATGAATATTTGAGATTTCAACTTTTGGCCTCACGGACTTATTATGAAGCGTGCCATATACGCCACCGTGAAAATATTGATTCGTAAACAAAGCTAAGCCAAAAATAAAAAGAGACATTACTAAGACTTTAGGTTGTAAGCGACGGATAGGAAGATAACCCGAACCTAAATAGGAAAACCACTTTTTATTGGTAAAAGAAAATTGTCTATTTATAAAATATTGGTCAAGCGAATAAGCTCCACTTCCGGTAAGAAATAATACAAATCCACTAGAAACACCCAAAATACCTATTTGCCATTCATCCAAACAAGTGGTACCAATCCAACCCGATCCTAACAAAATGCCCATGGCAAGGGAGAAAATCCCAACGCTCATCAACCTTGTAAACAATCCTAAGATTATAAATAGGCCAACAATAGCTTCCACAATTGTAAAAACAACCATAGAAACATGTAAGGCCTCAGGATTTGAAACTAAATATTCTATTATCGGCTTTATGCCGAGCGCATTGGGAAGAAAGTGATTAAACTTTTCGCCGATATATCCGGCTTCTTCGGGAATCAACTTGTTATCAATAATTAACCGCCTCCAAAAGGCCGAAAAATAGGTCCAACCTATGACCCACCGTAAAGATAAAGTAAATAGCCCGGCTATATCATGAGCCGTAGCTTGCATATGATTTTTCATTGAAAATATATTTTAACCCAAATTATGCATTAGAAAATCTATTACGCACCAAAATAGCTTCAAATCAGACGTTTTACTGAATTTATCGCTCTTTTGACGGTCATAACGAAACCTAACGCGTAATCTGAGTTTAATGTGAAAAAAGGTACTTGTGCACTAAACCTCGTGCTAAAGATGGTGCTATCAAGCTACGGCTAATTTCAATCGCTTAAATAAAATATACTTAGGAGGTGCATTGGCCGAAACATCAAAGAATAATTGAATACGGCTAATATGCTTAATAAGGGAAGGCCTAAATACCGGTATAACATCCACCACGACATCCCATAGCGCCTTTTGGCCGATTACGACCTTTTTGGCGTAAGAAAATGCCAAGTCCATCGATAAGGAAGCCTGACAAGAACTGTTCTGAAATGTAGATTTTGTCTTATTGAGCGGTTTGACGTAGGCTATATCAACCGTTTGAGATAGGATGCCCTTAACAACACAAGGACTAAAGGCCAATACAATAAAGCCCATCGTAAGGATGAGTTTCATCTTGATCTTCAACTGTGTTTCTTGTACCATGTTTGCAAATATACATCCTTTTACTCAGATAGCCATTAAAGTCTTCGAGTTTTTAGATATATTTAGCAATTTGAAAGGTTTATTTTTAGAAATAGGAGGAGAAAAACGACATTTACAATCCATTTTTAGGATTACTTAGGTCTATCTCCTAAAGAAAAACGTACCGGCAACACAAACCAAACGGACACGGGCTTTCCATGTTGGTATCCTGGTGTCCATTTTTGATTAAAATCTTTCATGGCATCGACAACCTCGAGCGCAGCCTTGCCCATACCAGAACCCGGATCGGATATTAATTCGGTTTGTTCTATATTGCCCGTTTTATCAACGACAAATTTGATTAAAACCTCACCTTCAAGATTGTTTTTTAGCGCTTGTGGCGGATATTTTAGGCTGGCACGAATATATTCAAAGAGTTTTTGTTCGGCACATTTGGCTTTTTCCTTTTCTGAAACCTTATAATGTTCGCATCCCGGAAACCTGGGCATTTGTTCGGCTCGCATAAAAATCTCTTCTTTCTCAGGCTTCTTTTCTTCCTCCGTTACCATAGGTTGTTCAGGCGCCGCAGGTGGTTGTATATTGGATTTTTCAGCCTTTTTATCCTGTTGCTTTTTGCGCTTTGCCAATGGTTTTTCTTTGGGAGAAACATCAGGCTCTACAATAGGTGTTGACGGCACATTATCAAGTAAACCGCTATGTATTTGGGTATCAATTTTGGTGGAATCCATTTCGACGACAGGCAATTCAATATCTTCTAATTTATCTTCCTTAGAAGAACAACTCCCTAGGGCAAACACTAGCATTAGACAAATCATCCAAGACATTCCGTCTATGAATATCCTTGGTTGGTAATTTTTAGTATTCCATTTAGAAATTTGTGTCATACTATATATTTTAAAATGAATACACCTTATAATCATCAGAACATACCCACCTCTTATCTCAATTGCACTCAGGCCTTGAATTTTAATTAATATTAAACCGCAGCGTCACGCCAGAACGAATGGTCGTAACTGGGAAGGACAATGTGGTACGAGGTACTGTCTTCGAATAGTCGAAGAAAAACCGCAATGCTAGGTTTTTATTGACATCATACTCAACATTTGGGCTGAAAGTGACCGTCTTTTGACCTCTATTGGCTTGGCCATCTACACCCGTTTGAAGGTCATAAACCTCGGAGATATCATCCTTTAGGGAGTATGTCAAGTTAATCTTCAAATCCTTACCTTGAGCACTCGTTCCCTTGTCCTTAACCAATTTAGACAATAAATTATCCTTTTTGGCTGGTGGTTCTTCTTCTTCGTTTTTCTTGCGCTTTTTAGATGATTTTTTATCCTTTTTAAATGCTTTGAAATTTTTCACCACATAACCACCATTCACACTAATCTCTTTAGACTTGGTTTCCCTCAGCTGCGATACGTCAATGGTCAAACTACGAGCCATCTTAAAGTCAAAATCTAATTTTAAATCCTTGACTGTTTTCAAGCTAATACCGAGTACCGGCACAAACTGCTCCTGAATCGCCACTGCTGGCACTTCAAGCCTAGAGAAGTAGTTGGCATTAGGTGACAACTCACCATATGGATCCTGTGCATTATACAATGGTGAAGTTTGGAAGCTGCTCACTCGAATGGTGGATGCATATCCGTGCTTGATCGTAATATTAGAAAAATACTTACGAATCGGTCCCAATTTACTCAAACCTGCATAATTCAATTGCCAATTCGGTAACGGTATAAAAGTATTTTTGCTATAACGAGCTACCTGATCCAACTCTACATCATACGCTGATTGATTGGTATAAGTCGCTATAAATGCCGGAACAGTAACGTTAATATTAGTAGGTCCATATCCACCTGGATAATGTGGGTCTTGTTCATAAACACCCGGATTATCGATATTAGGTAATCTTCTGGCTATAATCTCTCGATTACTCTTGAATAATTCGTACAATCCACGGCTATCCTTAAACAAGGTATTCAGTGCATAAAACGAAGCATCATAAGAACCAACGTCATAGAGTGCCAATTGCTGGAATTCATCACCTGTTTTATCCGTCTTTCTAAACACTTCATTATGTGTCTCCTGATAATTCTTTTTAAAGGAAACATCAATGCTGAAATCCTTAAATGGCTCAATCAAGGTCTTAATGTCTATCGAATGTCGTTTCGTTTGTATCAAGCCTTCATTGAACTTCGTGCTTGGGTTAAACCATTCTTGATTGCGAAGCAACCAATTATTTTGACCCTGAATATTCGGTTGAATTCCTGCGATAAAGTCCCAACCTGGAGCTGTAAACCCTTGGCTTTGGCCGAGTAATTGAGACTGTGGCATAAACCCAGGTATCTGTGTCGTGCGATCGTCTTTAAAATTGACTTTCACTGATCTAACCAACATCAATGGCCTGAGTATGACTCGTTCGATGATGGATGGATCTCGTGGTTTGTCGTCCTTTTTAGCCTTATCCTTAGGATCTGCCTTTCCAGAATTATCGCCTTCATCAGCAATCGCCTTATCCGGTTCTAGTGCATCCATGGTCATCCGTTTGTCTCTTGTAGAAACATTGCGTTGCCGTTGCTGTGGCTGATTTTTAACTGACCTTGCAGCCTTTCCGGTTTCTATGGATTTGAGGTAGCTAGATTTTAAATACAACTTACTAAAGTCTAAAGAAACATTCAGGCCTGAATTCTGACCATTTCTGATGGTATTACCCAATAATGTACCTTCTTCGTCTATCGTGATCAAACTTCCAGCATCCCAACCGTAACTAGCTCGATAATCTGCACCTGCCGTTATCCAATCCAAAATAGGAACACTCCTGAAAGGCAACCTATAATTGAGGGAAACATCATGCGTATAAGTTTTTGATCGACCTAAGGATCGTAGGTTTCGATTTCTATAATAATTCGGGTCGTCAATTTCGTTGATAACATCTTTATACAATCGTCCATTTTCATCTCGGAGACTTCCCTTTTCGTCCACCAATTGTCGATCTTCCAAAGTATTAGCTACGCCTACATATCTCAATTGGTCAACAATGGCATTTGTCTTTGCTCGATATCCAAACCGAATCGATTTTGTCAAATCCCAGTCAAGCACATAGTTCCGTTCCCAATTAAACCGATTATCATCAAAAGCATATATCGGCTCTAGTGGCTGTCTGAAAGTACGTCGATTGAGCTGATCGACCATTTTTGATGTAAAAGAAAAATTATTTGGCAATATACTAAAGTTGAAGTCCGAAAGGAGTTTCAGAGATTTAACTTTAATAAACTTCAATGGCTCTATAAAAGTAGATTTACGGGAGAAAACATATTCCAATCCCAAGGCTCTTGATACTTGTTTGTCTTCTTTAAGCAAGAAATTGGAAAAAGAATTTTCCGTAAAAGCATAAGAAATACCAAAATTTGACGGAGACCACGGCTTGCCAGAACCTCCGGCTGTAACCTTCGCATTGGTGATGGTAAATGTTTTGATGGTTACTTCTTCTCTAGCCAAAGAGCGAATAGAATCCCGAGCATGATTATCACTGATCAAATCCAATTTTTCGCGAACTTTGATATCTTGATCGATGGGGTCGTATTCAGGAGTTACAATCGTCTTTTGGTACTGGGCATACATCGGAACAACGAGTTTCGCTGCCTTAGGCACCAACTTACCGGCATCTATGTTAATGGCTGCATCATATTGCAGTTTTTCTTCTCGCATCCGTTCATGCAGTCTATTATCCAATCCTCCAAAACCGGTACTTGTATATTCTCCGGCAAGGTTGATTTCTCCTAAATCGGCCATTTGCAACTGAAGGCGGCTTTGTGCAGCCCAAGAAAATTGCTCATTATATCCCGTAACACGCATTTCATTGACCCAAATCTCTCCACTCACAATCTTCTGAGTCGTTCTGTTTTTAACAGAGATTTCGATTACTTTGACCGTTCCTAAAGATGGATTACCCACCATTCGGATGACATCGCCTTTTTCGGAATTAATAACCGCTTGTACGATCGTATCTCGGGCATTAATACCATTGGCGATTCTAACCTTGCGAAGCCCTAAAAGACTATCCAAAGGTAAGTTTATATAATTTCTATCGGGCCAAATATTTTCAGGTCGCTGGTCAGTATGTCCCGGGGTACTCTTAGAGATGGTCAACGGCAATTCGTACTCATAGTAATTATTGACCATTTGACGTCTTTCTACCGTATAAAGATTTGTTGTATCTACCGGAAAGTCTTTACCCAATCTGACCACTACTGAAATATCTCCATTATTGATCGAGTCACCAATAATATTTAAAAGGTTTTCAGCATGTACAAACATTTGCAATCGCTTATATAATGCGAGGTTTACATTAGCGATTTTAGTCATACCTACTTCACAATCTTGTGGTAGATTTCTAAATTTCAATGCCATCGATCTTTCATCTTGGAAGGTAGTAGCCAACTGTCCAAAGGAGCGTGTACGAATCGTACCTCGTGGTGTCTGATACTTGAATGGTAGCTTATCTGAATTTTCCTCAATACCCACATCATCAATACTAAATTCCAATCTATCAATTCCATCTCTTACCACTTCACATATAGGTTTTTGCTTTCTCCAGATACTACGTTGCAATTGGAATTCTGCAAGACGGAAAGTCTTAGGCGTCTCGAAGTCCGTAAAATACATCCGCATAAACTGAATACCCCTAAATCCATCGATTTCTCCGACTTTCGAACCAGAAGATAATGGAATTTGGAATCGATACCATTTTTGCTCTTTATTATTTACTACGATCACTTTGGATTCTCGCAAGTATTGACTAATAGAGACGGTATCTAACTCATCAGTATTGCCCAACCTTCGGATATCGATGATATATTCATAAAAGGCTTCTGTCTGATCGAGCGATTTATTATTATTGATATCTTCCGAATCTGGATAATTATTACCTCTTACTGACGTGGTCGCATTTTGAGAATTTCCATTATTAAACGGAGTGTTTCCTTGTGGTCCGTTAAATCTTTTCATCCTATCGAGGAGTGAATTGTGGTGACTTAAGGATGGGTCATTAAAGAAAACAAAGTCATCATTGGATGGGTCGGCTACAATCTCTGCGATATTGGCCAGACCATTTTCAATCAACCAAGATTCATACTTGGTCGCTTCCTGCGCATTATCTAAACCATCTAGCCCTAAATCTTGCTTAGGTCCTTCTTCCAAATCAAAGCCATTGACCAATGGAATACTTACAGTCGCCCTACCATACACCGTATTTAAGACTGGAACTCTGTGTTGTGTCGTCGGCAAAGCATTCTCAAAAAACAATAAATTATCTTTGATGACATCTTCAGAGACACTTCCTAAGTTAAACACGATCTTTCCGGACTCGCCACTGATTTGCGGTTGGCCATCACCTCGATCCATGAAGGGATTGAGCATCCAAAACTCGATACTTTCATAATTGGCCGATTCAAAATCTGAATTTGGAAAATAGCGCTGAATACCCGCCCATCTTGAAGTCGGATCACGAAGTACAATCTGATTATCTACAAGATCAAAACCTCTACTATATCCCGGGTGGCCATCTCTATTTTCAAAGTTATAGGGTCCTCTTTCACTCGGGTAGTAGCTCAAGTCAAAGGTAAATAATTGTTGTTGTTGTCCAGGTTGAACTTCCCTATTTTTGAATAGTTGATTTTGATTAATAATGGCCGTATAAGGATTCTGATTATCAACACTAGTCCTATTCGTTCCTAAATCCAAGGTACTCCAGTTAAGCAACGCACGGTTTGCATTACTGGCAAGATGGTTGACAAGAGAGGATTCTTTAAACTTAGTGGCATCCGTGGTTAATTCAGAAGGCACACTCGCCAATGACCAAACATTGGTATTTGATCCTCCTAAATTAAATCCGGAAACGGCGCCTTCGAAATCATCCAGATTGGCAATTCCTTCATCTTCAAATACTTGATTTCCATTATTATCTGTATATTCCAAGTTTATACCCTTGGCGTGACCGGGTTTTAGCCCTGCTACTTCTGCTGTAAAATTCAAGATCGACTTTTCTGATGTACTATAAAACGGCAGCTTATCAACCAATTTAGTGACCAACGGAACTTCATTTGAATAGTTAAAATCCAATCCAAAAATACGGTTTCGAATCGGATCATCTCCAATATTCACCTTTTGCGTAATCGGTCGCTCTGACAATCTTAAAAAAGTAGCACCTAATGAGGATTTTTTATTAAATTGATACTCAGCTCGTAACCCAATCATGTTCTTTTGCTGCAAACTGAATAACGAGTTATCTTCAAAAGAGACATTAATAGGTGTACCTTGCGATAAATAAGCCGGATTAATGATTCTCAATTTTCCTAAAGAGTAATCTATTTCGTAATCCAAGCCTTCCACTAATTGCTTTCCTCCTGCTGACACGCGCACCGATCCTTGCGGTATGTAAAATCCAAGGCTAAATTCACCATTTGAACTACCCGATTTCACCTTACCTACCATACGGAATTTATTTTGAGTCAATCCGGTATGTTCGGTTACGGCTTGGATTTGTTGGTATAATTCGTTATATCTAAATTTAGAAAGCGCAGCTTCAACGCCTATCGTATCCAAATTGTATTTATCGACCATGATCTTACCGATTCGCTCTCCGGTCAAGTGAGAACCAAAAGGCTCTAACACTGGAAACACAACACTTCCTGTTCTCTCTATGACCGTCACGCCCGGGATATAGTCAAAAAATCCATCGGGTTGTGGATCACCAAATCTATTGAGATTATCTAGATTAAATAACTCTAATATCGGCAATTTGATCAAAAGCGGATCCGGCATATATCTTTTTAAAGACCCATCCGTAAAGTCGTCTTCATAAAAAATATCAAACTCAAAATCTGATGGATTGAGCGAACTCGTATTCAAATTATACACGTTTTTCATCATCAAATCCCACATAGGAGTATTGACGATTTGATTGGTTGATTTCAAAAGCTTTACGAAGTGTACTTTAGGTGGTTCAACCCGTGTTGTATCGGCTTGATTGGCAGGATTAATGGAGTTTAAAGACAACTGACCTACTTCATATACTGCGTTTGGATTGGAAGTATAGTAGTAGTTGTAAGCCACACCCAATACCTGATTTGGTCGTAATCGAACATTTAGCGATAGGGTTCCCAACTTAGGATTATAGGTATATTCAGAAGAATTCAATCTGCGACCTCGGAATACTTCAAAGTCTTTGGTTCTTTTAAGCAAAAATTCAGGACCTTCGAGGACATTGGTCACTTTATCGATATCGACAATATTTTTATTGCGCTGTAACTTTTCATAGATGTCATTGACTTTATTATCTGGCAAATACTCGCCAAAATCATCTCTATCACCTCCTAAATAGTTGGTTGCTGAATTCGGATTGGTCGAGTGCTTGCGATCTGCTTCCGCCAAATCGGCAATAGCGGCAATCATATTGGAGTTCTCTTGAAATTCCGGTCGATCATCAGACACCCATACTTCTATCTGCACGATCTGATGTGGCGTTCGGATATAAGGAATGCTTGACAAAGCCCTTTCGTACACATCTCTATTGTAATGGGAAATAAAGAAGTGACGGTCTGCATCATATTTGTTTGGCGTAAGGATAAATTCTTGCTCCGAAACTCCGTTTTCTATCCGGATGGAATTATTTTTAGAACGTTGTTGAGACGCCAAACCAGTAATTCTCAACCTTGCAAATTGCACTTCTGCTTTGAGACCGAACAAACTTTGTGCACCTTGGATTAGATTGCCTCGCAACGGCAAACTCACATTACCTGCTTCGATTTTTTTGATGATATCATCTTCTGAGAAAGCGTCAGAATCAAAGGCGAGTTTTGTTTTTCGATCAAAATCAAAGGTTGATTGTGTATCGTAATTAAAGTCAAGGTCGAGTTTTTTACCTATTTTACCATTGACATTCATTTTTATTTGGGTCGTAAAATCCGGCTGACTTACTCTTTGTGCATTTAGGGTAAGTCTAGGGTCATTTCTTCTCGTATAGAGCCAACCGACATTGAGATCAACCCTTCCTTGTGGTTGAATATTGACTTCCGTACCTCCAAACAAGCGGTCAATCAGACTGTTTTCTAAGTCTATCCGATCGACAGGGTCGATTTTTCCAGATTTAGACTTTTTATCAGATTTAATACCTCCTAATGTATTAAAATATCTTCGCTCCTGATCCTGACCTACGTAGTCCATGTACTCTTCAAACGTCATATAGGTTGGTGTCCGATAGTATTCGTCGCCTATTTTTTCATATATGATGTATTGGCCGGAAATCGGGTCGTATTCTACCTTCTGTGAGATTTCCTTTGTAGTAATATCAAATGGATTGTATTTTTTGTCCGTGATGAAGTCGCCATGTCGATCGACTAACGGAATCGTATCCAACGTATTGGTTTTCAGTATCTCATGACTAAATGGGTTTGGTAAATTTCTAGACGGAGCCGATCCAGCTACCATTTGAAATACCCAGCCCAAAATCATTAAACTAACTAAGCAAAGCTTTCTAAAAGTCATAAAATCTCTATATATTTTTATCGAAAATTTTCGATTTTTACAATTTCAGTACAAAACATTGATGAATAACGATAATTGTTCTCCAAATCGTATAAAAAAAGTTAAAAAAATTATAATTAACTCATTTGCTTGAGTGCAATTTTAATTAACTCTTGTACAGATTCGATATCCGGTTGTTTACTGATAATCTGTCTGACATTTTTATCTACGATTGGCTTAGGAAATCCTAAAGCTACCAAGGCGGACACCGCTTCTTGTTGAATAGGTTGTACCGACATACTCACCGGAACGGTTTGTTCTAGGCCGATTTCTTTAACCACCTTATCCTTTAGATCCAAAATAATCCGCTTGGCCGTTTTAGGACCAACTCCTTTAGCTTTGCTAAAAGCATGCGCATTATCATGCAAGATCGCCGATCGGATTTCGTCGGGATTCATATAAGACAAGATAACCCTTGCCGTATTGACGCCAATCCCCGAAACCGATATCAACAAAACAAAAATAGAACGCTCATCATCATCAAAAAAACCATATAAGGATTGGTCGTCTTCCCGAACATTCATATATGTAAAAATCTTAATTTTTGTCAATCCGTCTATTTTGGAGTAAGTATTAAGACTGATATTGACATGATAACCTACACCGTTGCATTCTACATAAATGAACGTCGGCGTTTTATAAGTAATTTCCCCATTGAGATACGCTATCAAAATGCCTTATTTTATAATAAACAAACAATAAAAGTGCAAATGTATTAAAATATTATACATTCTATTGTTTTATAATATGAAAATTAATGGATTGCGGGACTATTTTAAAGAATTTTCCATTAATTGGGTGCGATATTGCTCCCATTTCCAAGCAGAAGACATAATATCACGGACTGTAAATTGTGGCTGCCAGCCCAATAATTGTGCAGCTCTTGAATAATCTGCATAGATTGCGACCACATCTCCTGGCCTTCTTGGTCCCAACTTATAGTTGAGTTTAACACCTGTTTCCTTTTCAAAGGCCGCAATGATCTCTAGTACAGAAAGTCCATTTCCGATGCCCACATTAAAGACGTCACAAGACTGATTTTGCTTGCCATCAAAGAGGTATTGCAAAGCTAGCGTATGCGCTCGAGCCAAATCCATCACATGAATGTAATCTCGAATACAGCTGCCGTCCCGCGTCGGATAATCCGTTCCAAATACCGTCATTTGATCCCGTCTGCCTATCGCTGTCTCGGTAATGACCGGAACAAGGTTTTGAGGTGGATTGATGGGTGACTCACCGATGATTCCACTCGGGTGTGCACCGGCAGGATTAAAATATCGAAGAAGAATCCCTTGCATCGCCGAATCCTTTATCGTATCTGTTATGATATGTTCGCCTATCTGCTTCGTCCGACCATACGGAGAGGCTGCCTCTTGCCATGGTGTTTGTTCTGTCACTGGACTCTCCGGAGCATCGCCATAGACTGTACAACTCGAACTAAATATAAACCCTTTGACTTTATATCGCAACGCTAAGGTCAAGATATTCATTAACGACTCTAAGTTGTTTTTGAAGTATAGCAGTGGTTTTTCGACCGATTCTCCTACCGCTTTCAAGGCAGCAAAATGAATGATACCACGGATATCGGGATGATCAACAAAAATCTGCTCAGAAGCATCTAAATCACACAAATCCAAGGGATAAAAAGGCACCTCGACACCAGTCAATTGCTTGATCGTTTGCAAGGGTGACGTATCGGAGTTGCTGCCATTATCGACGCAAACGACTTCATATCCATGCTGAATTAAATCAATAATCGTATGGCTGCCAATATATCCTGTTCCACCTGTTACCAATACCTTTTGTTTCATATCCATGGTTCTAAAATGTTAGTCAAACGCCTTTTTTACTTATTTTGGCAAGATAATACAAAATGTTGTTTCTTCATATGGTTTTGAGGATTTGACATATATTTTGCCTTTATGGTATTCCTCTACGATTCTTTTGACCAATGATAGCCCAAGCCCCCAACCTCTCTTTTTGGTTGAATATCCCGGTTTGAAAATGGTCTTAAATTGCGACTGAGGTATTCCATGTCCGGTATCGCTCAATTCGATAAATACTTGATTTTTTTGTTCGTAGATATGACACGAGATCGTACCAGCACCATCCAAAGCATCGAGGGCATTGCGGATAAGGTTTTCGATTACCCAAGCAAATAAATGTTTATTGATGCTAGCGGTTATCCGATTTTCAGGTGCAAAAAAGTCAAATTTGACTCTGCTTGGCGACCGCCGAATAAAATACTCTTTGACTTCCTCTAATTCTGCAAATATATCCATCTCGGTAAGAATCGGTTCCGAGCCAATCTTCGAAAATCGTTCTGCAACCAATTCCAATCGATCCACATCTTTTTTCATTTCTTCAAAGATATCGAGATCCGAAGGATTATCGGAATAAGTATCCTTTAAAACCTCAATCCAACCTACAATAGCGCTAATCGGCGTACCCAATTGATGCGCTGTTTCTTTAGCCATACCTGCCCAAACCCTGTTTTGCTCTGATCGCCTGGACGAACTAAACATCACGTATCCTAAGGCAATATACAAGCCGACGAGCAAGCCTTGAACATATGGAAACAGCTTGATGTAATTTAATAACGGAGAATTAAACCAATAGATATATTGAGCATATCCTGTTCCTTCGATTGGTTTTTCTCCTGATGCCAAAAACTCACGTTTTTTTTGCTCTAAGAATGCTTTACTTTCTAGATCTTTGGGATTGAAGTTTTGTCCTTCTAACATTCCGGATTCATCCTCAAAAATAACCGGCAAGGGAAAAGACTCTATAATCGTCTGAAGAAAAGTAATATCCGCCGAGTAATCCGAGACAACATCCTGTCTAATAAATTCCGTCAGGGCTTGCTTAAATAAAAAGACATGCTTTTCTTCCTTTTCTTTAAGATTTTCAGCCAAAAAATTGGAATATAGTATCGTCAAAAACAATATCATTGCACCCATTACCATAAGTAAGAGCTTCGACCTATTGCTTTTGTTAAATAAGAATACTATATTATCCAAATACGCTTTTTATATAATGATAACGGTGTATCAATCATCTGATATTGTATTTAATCCCAAAATTTGTACCATTTATCTTTAAACAATTTAAAATTGTATAATTGATAGTTGAAAATTGAAAACTAAACACATGAATTATAAGTGTGTTGCAACAAATGGGTATATAGTAATCCTTTATGATGACTATAAAACAAAAAGTACCGAAAACAGTATGACCAACTCCTGCTTCCGGTACTTTATGTTATACTATGGTTGTGATTAGTTCACTCGCTTCAATACTATCGTACTACTATCTAATACTGTATTCGGTGGTAAGCTTGGAGAGTCCCGATCATCATACTGGTTTTCTCTCAACTCCAATTTACAATGCAACTCTTTGGTATCTGCTCCTACATTTTTGTAATCTTTAACTACCAAAAATGTATAATACGTAACTGCCTTACCACGAGCATTCCAACATACATCAAAAAACTCACCTCGTCCATTACTTGTACCTGTACTACCAACGAGCCAATTTTCTTTACTTCCCTGATTTTCCAAATACTGATAGTTTCTAATGTATATTGTCGGAGAGTTTATTTCGTCAATTGGAAATCCAACTGCTATTGAATCGTTAAAGCAATAAAAATCAGGAAAACCAGAAAAAAGATACAGTTCCCTTTTCTCCTGCCAGCAATTCCCAAATATTTTATAAACTATTTTCAAATATTCTATTACACTTAATACTAAGCATCAACAATACGAAATCAACCAATAACAGTATTTTATTTCGTATTTCTAATAATATTTGCATCTTACACCAGCATAAAACCACAAAACATTTCCACAGAAAAGCAAATAATTCCTGATAATTGACGGAATGGTCTTATTTTTGCAGTCTCATTACAAATTTTCATTTAAAAATATCAAAATAATGGATTTTAAAAACCTAGTTGCGCATTGCAAGGAATATGGATTTATATTTCAATCCAGTGAAATTTATGACGGACTCAGTGCCGTATATGATTATGGTCCTTATGGTGTAGAACTAAAAAACAACATCAAATCCTATTGGTGGAAATCTATGGTTCAAATGCATGAGAACATCGTAGGAATTGATGCCGCCATCTTTATGCATCCGAAAACTTGGAAAGCTTCAGGCCACGTCGATGCCTTTAATGACCCATTAGTGGACAACAAAGATTCTAAAAAAAGGTATAGAGCAGACCAATTGATAGAAGGCTATGCTGAAAAAATAGAACTCAAAATCAGAAAGGACGTCGAAAAAGCCGCCGAAAGATATGGCGATGCCTTTGATGAAGCTCAGTTTAGAGCCACCAATGCCCGTATCATTGAACGCCAAAATCAAATCGATGCAATCTTAGCGAGATTAGGTGCGGCCATGAAAGCGGGAGATATGGATGATCTTAAAGCGCAGATAGAAACCTACGAAATTGCTTGTCCTGAGAGTGGTTCTAAAAATTGGACGGAAGTCCGTCAATTCAACTTGATGTTTAATACTCAATTGGGTAATATTGCCGGTGAAGAAGGCAAATTATACCTGAGACCTGAAACGGCTCAAGGGATTTTTGTCAATTTCTTGAATGTGCAGAAATCTACTCGCCAGAAAATACCTTTTGGAATCGCACAAATAGGAAAAGCTTTCCGTAATGAGATCGTAGCTCGCCAGTTTATATTTAGAATGCGAGAGTTTGAACAAATGGAAATGCAATTTTTTGTTCGCCCAGGCACAGAGATGGAATGGTATAACTATTGGAAGGATGCTAGGCTAAAATGGCACAAAGCCTTAGGCACAGTGGACAATAAGCTCAGATATCACGATCACGATAATTTGGCACACTACGCAAATGCAGCCGTCGATATCGAATTTGACTTTCCATTTGGGTTTAGAGAGCTTGAAGGTATTCATTCTCGTACCGACTATGACCTCACCCAGCATCAAGCCCTATCGGGTAAAAAACTCCAATATTTTGATCCGGAGCAAAACGAAAATTATGTACCCTATGTCGTAGAAACCTCTATAGGATGCGATAGAATGTTTTTGGCGGTGTTGTCAAATGCCCTCGTCGAAGAAGCAGTACCTGACGCTGAAGGTCAAGAATCTACTCGAGTAGTCATGAAGCTTCCGCCTGCACTTGCACCCGTTAAAGTTGCCGTTCTTCCATTATTAAAAAATAAGGAAGCCTTAACGCAAGCGGCTGAAAAAATATATAACGACCTTAAACGCCACTTCAATTGTCAATACGATGAGAAAGATGCAATCGGCCGTAGATATAGAAGGCAAGATGCAATCGGTACGCCTTATTGCGTTACTGTAGATTTTGACACCCTTGAAGATAATACGGTTACGATTAGAGATAGAGATACATTAGAGCAAAAAAGAATCAAGATTGACGATATTCGCAGCTTTGTTCAGGATAAAGTGTCGATAGAAAATCTCCTCTAAAGATCGACGAAAAAAGTTAATTGATAAAAATGCTCGAAAACATGGACGTTAAAAAGTCGTTTTCGGGCATTTTTTTTAGTAATAAATACCTATATTTGAATATAAATTGGGTTTTAAAAAATAATTTGGTGATTTTTATAACTTCAATTTTAAAAAATGAATTAACTTTACGTTTATAACCATATAAGGTGTTTTTATGAATATACAAGTTTCCCAATTGAAATATTTACTAGCATTGGTAAGTACACGTAGTTTTAGTGAGGCTGCAGAACAGTGCTTTGTTTCCCAACCAGCTCTAAGTATGGCCATACGCAAGCTAGAAGAAGAGTTAAACATTACGCTTTTTGACCGCAAGAGCAATCCAATCGAATTGACAGAGAAGGGGGAGATTATCGTTTCTCAAGCGCAAAAGATTATAGAAGATCTTGCCTTTTTAGAGAAGATAACCGCCGAACTTCAAAGTCTTGAGCCAAAAGGAAATATTTCACTAAGTATCATACCGACTTTAGCGCCGTATTTGATTCCTCTATTTATGAAAAAGTTTGCTGAAGACTATCCAAGCATTCAACTTTCCATAGAAGAAGATAGTACAAAAGCCATTCTCCATAAGCTCAAAAATTCAGAAACGGATGTAGCCATCCTTGTTACACCCATAGATGACAAGTCTCTGATTTACAATCCGCTATTTTACGAAGAATTTTACTTATATACCAATGAAAAAATAGATAAAAAGAGTATCGCTACCGATGACATCGATTATCGCAATCTTTGGTTATTGGAAGAAGGGCATTGTATGCGTCAGCAAATGATCAACATTTGCGAATCCAGAGAACGCGACCATACTAATATCACGTATAATGCTGGAAGTATAGAATCACTCATCAATATCACCGATACCAACGGAGGGATGACGATTATACCCGAACTTGCAGTTAGAAATCTATCGGCAGAAAGAAAAAATAAGGTTTTCCCGTTTAAATCGCCCAAACCGGTAAGGGAAATCAGCATCATGTACCATAAGTTAACACCAAAAATGATTCTGATTAATCCTTTATTGCATTCTATTTTAAATTCGTTGCCGTCATATCTAAAGACACAAGCTGACGATTACTTGAAGATACCTATCGAATAGTCCGATAGTCAATTTTAAACTAGTGCTCTGTCTATAAAAAGATTTAAATAATAATGGAAGTTGTTTTTTTAAAGATCAAGGCAAAAAACGCAGACATAGTGGTAACTATGGCGAGTATTTTTAACGATGAGGTTTGAAAAAAGAACGACATTTCATTAAGATATTTTTGTGGACGGAGCACTAGTGCTCTGTCTATAAAAAGATTTAAATAATAATGGAAGTTGTTTTTTTAAAGATCAAGGCAAAAAACGCAGACATAGTGGTAACTATGGCGAGTATTTTTAACGACGAGATTTGAAAAAAGAACAATATTTCATTAAGATATTTTTGTGGACAGAGCACTACCCTGTCCACAAAAAATACTATAGAATTGCATTCAAATAGCGAAGCAATCTCAAAAATATCACCTCACCTAAGCCTATAAAAAAAGGAGACACTTTTTTTGAAGTATCTCCTTTCATATTTTAAAAGAATAGTCTGCTCTTAGTGAATGCCTAATTTCTGCATGAGAATTGGCATCAAGTCTTCTGATTCCGCTGCATGTAAAATCATACCTGCACTTGCATCAAAAATCATAGTGTAACCACCTTCGACACCTAGCTTTTCGATTTCTGTTTTAACTCTGTCTATAACAGGTTTGTATAAATCATCCCGCTTTTTAGCCAATTGTTGCTGGATTTCTCCTTCATATTTTTTGATTTCCTCCTGCTGCGCAACGAGGGTTTCTTCTTTTTGCTGCATTTGTACTTTAGACAAGGTTCCGCTATTGGCTTCAGCCATATACTTTTTGTATTCAGCTTCAAATTTGATAACCATCTCTTCACCTTTTGCTACCAATTCGTTTTGCAATTTCTGCAATTCATTGTCAGCGAGTTTCATTTCAGGCATATTAGACAGCAATTCTTGTGAGTTGACATATCCAAACTTTTGAGCATTTAGGCTTCCAGACATAAATAAAGCCAGCATAATACTTAAAAAAGTGTACTTCATTATTAATTTGTTTTGATTTAAAAAATATACTTATAAAATGTTTTCTATCCTCAATAAGTTAACAACAGAAAAATTCTTAACTTAACATTAATACATCCTATTCTGGTTCGAAACCAAGTACGATATTAAACTTCCCATAGCTATTTGATCCGGTAAGCGTTTTGTCAAATCCCCAACCATAGTCAAATCCAAGCAAGCCAAACATAGGCAAGAAAACTCTTGCACCAAATCCTGCAGAACGCTTCAAATCAAACGGATTGTATTTTTTAAATGACTCATAAGCATTACCGCCTTGAAGCCAACTCGTTACATAGATGGTTGAATTGGGATTGAGCGAGAGTGGATATCTCATCTCTACAGTAAACTTATTATACAAAGGTGCTCCAGGTGAATTACCCAATGAATTCGTAATACCATTACCCGCTATATCAGATACATCATATCCTCGCATGGAGATAATCTCACGACCTTGCAAACCGACATTTTGGTTATTAATACCATCGCCTCCTACTTGGAATCGTTCAAATGGAGATATACCTATATCGCTATTGAATGAACCCATGATTCCCATCTTTGCCGAAGTCGCCACGACAAATTTATCAAAAAGATTAAAATACCATTCTGAAGTAATCTTCCACTTATGGTATTCTAGCCATTTGAAGCGATTTGCCTCCTTAAGTTCTTCGATTTTGGCATTGATATCCGCATCTGTAACCGGTCGAGCCGGGCCATTTTCAAACCTTAAATCCCGAATAATCTCTTCGCGCTGTGCATCTGTAGGCACAAACGTATTGTCCTTTCTAAACAATGAATATGGTGGTGTGATTTGCAATGACAAAGATACCCGCGAACCTCCTCTTGGATATAAAGGATCACTGACACTACTTCTTGTTATATTCTGGGTAATGCTGAAGTTATTGAATTTTCCAACGGAAACCGGGAATCCTCCACTAATAAATTTATCCAGATTAATTTGCTCTATATTTAAGGTTGTGCTAGAAGAGAAATAGTCATCTGGCCATTTCAATTGAGACCCTAAGCCGACGTATCCACGGGTAATGCCCAATTTTCCACTTCCTGACAGCGTATAGTCAAATGCAGTGTGGAAAGCACCTACCGTGAAGGATCTCGGCTTTTTACCGCCTAACCACGGCTCAGTAAATGAAAAGTTGTAGGACTTAAAATAACGGCTGTTAGACTGTAATCGCAATGACAACTTCTGGCCATCTCCTTGCGGTAACGGACTCCATGTAGAGCGATCTTTGATATTGGCAATAGAGAAATTGTTAAAAACAACACCTAAGGTTCCAATCAACCCACTAAAACCGCCATATCCTGCGGACAATTCTAACTGGTCAGATGGTTTTTCTTCAAGTTGGTATTCAATACTTACCGTACCTCTATTTTGGTTAACCGGATTTTCAATACCCAAGGACTCCGGATTAAAATAACCTAAATTGATGATTTCACGCTGAGAACGAATGATATCCGAACGGCTGAATTTTTGACCAGGTCGTGTCCTGATTTCTCTTCTAATCACATTTTCGTTGGTCCGATCATTGCCTTTAATGACTATGTTGTCAATTGTAAATTGTGGTCCTTCGAAAATTCGCATTTCAATATCTACCGAATCATTTTCTATTGCTATCTCTACGGGTGTCACTTCAAAAGCAAGATATCCATCATCCAAATATAATGAGGAGATGTCCCTGCCGTCTAAACTAAATTTCAGCCTATTTTGAAGCAATTCCGGATTATATAAATCTCCTTTAGATATCCCGAGTACCGTATATAAATATTCGTCCGTGTATAAAGAATTGCCTTTCCACTTAATATCTCTAAAAAAATGTCGATTACCCTCTTCGATTTTAATTTCGATCTTAACATTGCCATCTTTTTGGCGATAAACGGTATCATGGACAATGGTCATATTTTTATAACCTTCATTTTGGTAAAATTTTGTCAAGCTCGTCAAGTCCTCTTGATATTCCTTATCAATAAACTTCGACTTTCGCAAGAAGGTCCCTTTTCTTTTGATTTTGCTCATTTTTTTTCGCAATTTTCGCGCTGAAAAGGCCTCATTTCCTTCAAATACAATGTCTTCTACCTTGATTCGTTCATTGGGATATATCTCAAATACCAATCTTACACTAGCAATCTTTGACTCTTCAGGAACCTCTGCTACATCCACTTTAACATCTAAATTACCTTTACCGATATAAAATTCTCTAATTTTTGCTTTAGCAAGATCCTTTTGATCATCCGTAACGATACCACCTTTCGTAAGTATATTTTTTAAAATATCATTGAGATCTTCATGTTGAGAAGTTTTTATACCCTTGTAGCTCCATCGGGTCAAAATGGGTCTTTCGACCAATACAAGACGAAGAAAAACGATATCTCCTTCTATCTTATCGATTAATACTTGAACATCATCAAATAATCGCAATCTTAATAATGATTTGATCGCTGTGGGAATATCTGTACCTGGAATCTGAATTTTGCTACCTTCCTTAAGTCCGGTTATAGACTTGATGGCATTTCTATCTCTAGTTTCAGAGCCTTGGATGGTTACTCCACCAATTTCATACGTTTTTTTATCTCCATAATTAAAGATATCGTCCTCTTGGGCATGAACCTGTCCAAATCCAATCCCGAATACGCATGTACAAAAAACAATCCTGAATATGTGCTTCATAAAATACGATGTTATCATTGCTCTTATTCCCTTTAACGATACTTCCAGAAAGTATGTAGTTTGGAATTCATTAAAATCATAAGATTAAGATGTTTTTAAAATTTGTTCACTTGTCTTACCAAAACGTCGTTCTCGGCTTTGATAGTCTGTTATCGCTGCTAAAAAATGTTCTTTTCTAAAATCTGGCCACAATACCGGAGTGAAAAACAATTCCGAATAAGCGATTTGCCACAATAGAAAATTGCTAATACGCTGTTCGCCACTTGTACGAATCAACAACTCTGGATCCGGAATATCTCTAGTACTTAGATAATTGCTAAAATCTTGTGCTTCGAGCACATTGGGATCAATCTCCTTGCGTATGGATGCATCGGCTATCTTTTTTGCAGCTTCAACAATCTCCCATCTCGCAGAGTAATTCAAGGCCAATACTAAAGTCATCCTTGTATTGTTGCGTGTATTCTCGATACCTTCATACAAGGATTCCCGTGTTTTATCGGGCAATTTAGACAAATCTCCGATCGCCATCAATCGAATATTATTCTTATTGAGTGTTGCTAACTCCTTTCGAACAGTCTCCACCAACAAAGACATGAGCGCATTTACTTCGATACTCGGCCTAGACCAGTTTTCCGTTGAAAAAGCATACAACGTCAGATACTTAATACCCAATTCTGCAGCAGCCTCAGTTACTTCTCTAACTGCAGTAACGCCGTGCTTATGGCCAAAAACCCGTGGTTTGCCTTGCAATTTTGCCCACCTACCATTGCCATCCATGATGATAGCAATGTGTTGCGGGAGATTATCCGGATTAATATCGCTGCCTAACAATATCGAATTCAGTTTAAATATTTGTTATGTGGCGCAAATGTATAAAAAAATATGAAGCCTCCACGCTATTTACGCCGATAAATTATTGAACCATAACCCGATTCGATACTTTTAATTCAATCTTAACATTTATTATCTCGTAAAATCATCTTCTAACACATCAATTATTCATTCAATCCAGTCCAAACTTGAAAATATGCGTTCAATACTTTAGGTCATTCATGCACCCAGTTTTCTTCGATAAAAACAACTAAGAGGAACACAACCCTCAGTTTTTACGCATTGATTTTTCATTTTATCAACCTATAATTACAATCTTAAAAGCATGATATTAAAAATTACATATACTTATAGTACCTTAATAACCAGTAATTTAAAATCAAATATCTATTTAAACTCAAACACTTAACACCATGCTTTTTATATTCAAAAAATCACCAAAAATTTCTGTTTTACCACTGACACCTTCAAAACACCCCTTGTTTTGTTACAAAGGTTTAGCAAAACACCCTTTGTTTTGTTACAATTTTTATTAAAAACACCCCTTATTTTGTTACAAATTACCAGTAAAATATCCTATTCCTAGTGCTCTGTCTATAAAAAGACTTAAATTATAATGGAAGTTGTTTTTTTAAAATCAAGGCGAAAAACGCAGGCATAGTGGTAACTATGACGAGTATTTTTAACGATGAGATTTAGAAAAAGAACGACATTTCATTGAGATTTTTTTGTGGACAGAGCACTAGTGCTCTGTCTATAAAAAGACTTAAATTATAATGGAAGTTATTTTTTTAAAAATCAAGGCGAAAAACGCAGGCATAGTGGTAACTATGACGAGTATTTTTAACGATGAGATTTAGATTTGAAAAAAGAACGACATTTTATTAAGATCTTTTTGTTGACGGAGCACAAGTTTAAAAAACGCATAAATCCTGATGGTTAACAGGCATCTTTCCTGAAGTTTTTACGAACGTGATTTGAACTCAAGCAAGCTAAACATAATTCGCGTGACATACCTCGTAAAACACCATTCGCCAAACCCAAAATATTTGAACTTGACTTTTTTAACTCACTCCATATTTTATCATACCGAGCCTCCTTTATTGAAAATATTGCTAAAAAACTGCATTCATTATCACATTTTTTATAATTTTGATATACATTTGTTTCGACGTATAAAATCAACACACAATTGGCCTATAAAAAATACCTAATAAAACTTCATACACCATGATAAGAATATTACAAGTGTTTATTTTAGTATCGATAGGTTGGATTTATGGACATACCCAAGATACTGCTCCTAAAACACCGCCTGGTATTGACCGTATAATATCTTTTCACTCCGATGTAAAAGTAGGCATTAGAGGTGGTCTATCCGTGACTGAAACGATCAAAGTCTTTAAAAGTCCAGATAGAACCGATGGTCAAATAGAACGAGGAATCACAAGGGAATTTCCGACCAAGTACAAAACCCCACTCGGCGGCTATACGGAAGTGCCTTTTAGGTTTATTGGTGTTGTTAAAAATGGAAGAGTTGAAAAATGGAAAAGTGAAGATGTCTCAAATGGTGTACGTTTGTATTTCGGAGATCAAAACATCATATTAAATCCAGGCATCTATGTTTATACGATTCAATACACTACCGCCAAACAATTGATTTATCACCAAGAAAAGGATGAACTTTTTTGGAATGTAAACGGCGCCGGTTGGAAATTGGGAGCTGAAGAAGTGAGTTGTACGATTACTTTTCCAGATAGTGCTCGCATCATCAAGGACTACTGCTATACTGGTCAACAAGGATCAAAAAATTCTAAGTGTACATCAGCATTGGTTAGTAACAACGTAATCACCTTTAAAACTAAAGAAAGACTAGAACCGCTAGAGACTATGAGTATTTCCGCTACGATAGAAAAAGGTGTATTGATACCGGAACAAATACAAATCGTAAATCCGATGGATTATATCGTCTTTTTAATAGTCATCGGAAGTGTATTTTTAATACTCATCGTCAATATTTACAACTGGTGGAAAGTTGGTAGAGATCCTAAAAAAGGTACAATAGTTCCAAACTTCAGCCCACCCAAAGGATTTTCACCTGCTGATTGCGGCTTTCTGCACAACCCAAAATTTACAAACAAATTGTTTACGTCTGCTTTAGTGGATATGGCAGTAAATAAAATGTTGAAAATTGACATAATAAAAGATAATTCTGAAACTCAGATTGAAGCATACAAATTTTCGAAACCCGATGATGAAGTATCCAATGAATTAATCGATTCACGGTTCGAATGGTACGGTTTTAAACCCGATGAATTGTATGGTTTATTGCTCGTAAAAAACGAATTTAATAGCAATTTTGCTGAAATCAATAAAAAATTTGTAAGTAACGTCAAAAAAAGACTTACAGAAGTAGGGAATGAAGACAAAACGAAACAAGTTCTTTACAGAACAAATAACAGTAAAATCGATTTTGGATGTGTTACAATCATCGTGGTAGCTATAATTTTAGGTTTCTATAGTGAAATGTCAGGCATGGGCGAAATTATTTTAGTACTATACTTTGCGTTCTTGTTGATTGGTGCTTTTTTCCAATTTCTTTTCGCCCGTTGGTTGCCGGCATATAGCGAAGAAGGAAGAAAAGTTTTAGATGAAATTTTAGGATTTAAGATGTATCTCAGTGCCGCAGAAAGCTACTTTATGAATCTGATGAATCCACCAGAAAAATCACTGCAACTTTTCGAAAAATACCTACCTTATGCTATTGCTCTAGAATGTGACTTCAAGTGGACATACAAATTTCAGGGTATAATTGATACAGCCATCAAGAAAGAAGAAAATCATGACTTCTTTTTATTTTCAGATGATAATAATTTTGATATAAACACCTTCTCTTCTAATTTAAATGACAGTTTTTCCTATACCATTTCTTCGGCGAGTACATTACCAAGCAGTAGTGATGGAGGTAGTGATGGAGGTGGTAGTGCCGGTGGCGGCGGTGGTGGAGGCGGTGGTGGCGGCTGGTAATCCGAAAGTCGCATTTGTATTAACACCTTGAAATTGCTCTTGTTTTGATATTACATCTCAATCTCTTGCGTCCATATTCGATATTGTAGTTAGTGCTCTGTCTATAAAAAGACTTAAATTATAATGGAAGTTGTTTTTTTAAAGATCAAGGCGAAAAACGCAGGCATAGTGGTAACTATGGCGAGTATTTTTAACGATGAGATTTGAAAAAAGAACAACATTTCTTTAAGATTTTTTTGTGGACAGAGCACTAGAGCTCTGTCTATAAAAAGACTTAAATTATAATGGAAGTTATTTTTTTAAAGATCAAGGC
>JAIXKS010000021.1:134740-165885 GCA_026928325.1 Chitinophagales bacterium
GATTTGAAAAAAGAACAACATTTCTTTAAGATTTTTTTGTGGACAGAGCACTAGAACATCTTCTAAAAAACACTAGCTCGGCTATAGGCACAAAACGATAAAAATCAACTCAAATTTGCGCCATTCAACTCCAAAAGTGTCTTAAAACCCTTGTCGTTTTAAAAAATGTACTTTTTTTAGCTGATTTTCAATCAAATATATACAACAATAGCAAAAACAATCGTACCTTTGTGGCCATTTTTGAAATTTTTTATTTTTTAACCTCTGCCGGCATGAAGATCCGGCATACAAACATTATAAAACAATGGTAGAAGACAATGGTCTTAATGAAGAACACAGAGATGACGAAAACTTAGGTATTGAAGACATTTCTGATGTTCAACTAGAACAAACTGTGGAAAAAGCAGAAACTGCGCATGATGATTTTGACTGGACAACAGGAAAAAGAAACACAGTAAAATATTCCGAAAACGAATATGAAAAATATTTCAAGGAATATGACAATTCACTAAACACTGTTGCAGAATTTGAAGTAGTCAAAGGTCGAGTTACATCCATCCACAGTGGAGATGTAATCTTAGACATTAACTACAAATCTGATGGAATGGTTTCTTTATCAGAATTCAGAGACACTCCAAATCTTAAAGTTGGTGATTACATCGACGTTTATGTTGAAAACAAAGAAGATTTGAGAGGTCAACTCGTACTTTCTCGTAGAAAAGCGAAGTTACTTCAAGCTTGGGAAATGTTGGTAGATTCTTACAAAAACGGTACCATCATCAAAGGACTTGTCGTAAGCAAAACCAAAGGTGGACTTATCGTTGACTGTCTTGGTCTTGAAACATTCTTACCTGGATCACAAATTGATGTTAAGCCTATTACAGACTATGACATCTATGTAGGTAAGACTATGGAATTTAAAGTAGTTAAAATCAACGAAGCTATTAAAAATGCCGTGGTTTCACACAAAGCATTGATTGAAAGCGATCTTGCTGAACAAAGAGAAACCATCATTGCAGGTCTTGAAAAAGGTCAAGTACTTGAAGGTGTGGTTAAAAACATCACAGACTTTGGTGCCTTTATGGATCTTGGAGGCGTTGACGGATTACTTTACATCACTGATATTTCTTGGGGTAGAATCAATCACCCGAATGAAGTACTTACACTCAATCAGAAGATCAATGTGGTAGTACTTGACTTTGGTGAGGACAAAAAACGTATTTCTCTCGGATTGAAGCAATTATTGCCACATCCATGGGATGTACTCGATCCATCAGTTAATGAAGGAAGCGTCGTAAAAGGAAAAATCGTAAATATCGAAGATTATGGTGCATTCCTCGAGATCATCCCTGGAGTAGAAGGTTTGATCCACGTTTCTGAAGTCAACTGGAGTAATCAGCCGGTTAATGCTAGAGAATTTTTCGAATTAGGTCAAGAAATGGAAGCTAAAGTAGTGACTATCGACCGTGAAGAAAGAAAAATGTCTTTAAGTATCAAACAATTAACTGAAGACCCTTGGAATGCTGTAGCTGCTAAATATCAAGTAGGAACTACACATGTAGGAGAAGTTAAAAACTTGACTCCTTATGGCGTATTCGTCGAACTTGAAAATGGTATCGGTGGTATGGTTCACATCTCTGATCTATCTTGGACAAAGAGATATACGCACCCATCAGAATTTACTAAAGTAGGAGAAAAAATCGATGTTACCGTTCTTGAAGTGGACGAAGAAAACAGAAAACTCTCTTTAGGACATAAGCAATTGGAAGAAAATCCATGGGATACCTTTGAAAATGTATTCCCTGTAGGTTCTTACCATGAGGCTACCATCATCAAAAAAGATGATAGAGGCGCTATCGTTCAACTTCCATACGGTCTTGAAGCTTATGCACCAATCAAGCATATCAAAAAAGAAGACAATTCTACAGCTGGAAACGAGGATGTATTGACATTCAAAGTTATCGAATTCAATAGAGATGATAAGCGAATTATCGTTTCTCACACTAGATACCTTGAAGACATCCGCAAAGAAGCCGATGAATTGGTTGAAAGCGAAAAGACAAAAGAGCGTGAGGAAGTCAAAAAGACCATTAAAGCAACACAAGCTAAAGTAGAACATTCTACACTTGGTGATATCGAAGGTTTCTCTGAATTACAAGAGCAAATGGCAACAGCCAATACGCCTGAAGAAGCTCAGAAACCAGCAAAAAAAGCAAGTAAAGCTGAAGCAGGAGACGACCTTAAAAAAATCGAAGGTATCGGACCTAAAATAGCTGAATTGTTCGAAAATGCAGGTATTACTACCTTTGCAGAATTGGCAAAAGCTGATGTTGAGCATCTTAAAGAAATCCTTCATGAAGCAGGATCAAGATACCAGATGCACGACCCAACTTCTTGGCCTATGCAAGCTGATATGGCTGCCAATGGCAAATGGGATGAACTCAAAGAATGGCAAGATAATGCCAAAGGTGGAAAAATAGAGGAGTAATCGTGTATTAAACCGCGATGTTTCTCATACAAAGAGCCTCTCTGTTCACGAGCAGAGAGGCTCTTTTATTTTAAAAGAAATCATTTTTTTAAATATTGTCAATGAATGATTATCTTTGTCATCAATAACACAAACAAATCATCAAATGGATACAACAATACAACAGCTCATTCATGATGAACTTGAGCGACAAAGACATGGACTAGAACTCATCGCCTCCGAAAATTTCACTTCTCAAGATGTGCTCAATGCTTTAGGCAGTTGCCTGACCAACAAATATGCAGAGGGCTATCCGGGCAAAAGATATTATGGAGGTTGTGAAGTAGTAGATAAAATAGAACAATTAGCGATCGATCGATTATGCGAATTATTTGGTGCAGAATATGCTAACGTTCAGCCACACTCAGGATCACAAGCTAATGCAGCCGTTTATCTAGGCGTGCTTCAACCAGGAGATGCCATTTTAGGCTTTGATTTGTCCCATGGTGGTCACCTTACTCACGGATCTCCCGTCAGTTATTCCGGTAAAACATTTAAAGCACATTTCTATGGTGTGGACGAAGACACCGGAACGGTCAATATGGATAAAGTCGCAGCAAAAGCGAGAGAAGTCAAACCTAAACTGATTATTTGTGGGGCTTCAGCCTATTCCAGAGATTGGGATTACCAGAGATTTAGAGCGATCGCAGATGAGGTTGGCGCTTTACTAATGGCGGATATCGCCCATCCTGCCGGATTGATTGCTTCTAAATTATTAAATAATCCACTTCCTCATTGTCATATTGTTACTTCAACGACACACAAGACACTAAGAGGGCCACGCGGTGGCATCGTCATGATTGGCAAAGACTTTCCTAATCCTTGGGGAAGAACAACCAAAAAAGGAGCCCCCATCATGATGTCCACCATTATCAATAGTGCTGTATTCCCAGGAATGCAAGGCGGACCTTTAGAGCATGCCATCGCAGGAAAAGCCATAGCTTTTGGCGAAGCCCTCCAACCGTCTTTTAAAACCTATTGTAAGCAAGTTGTAGCCAATGCTCAAGCTATGGCCAACGCCTTTACATCACTTGGATATAGTATCGTTTCAGGAGGTACGGACAATCACCTGATGCTCATTGACCTTAGAAGCAAATTTGCAGATACTACGGGGAAGGAAGCTGAAAATGCATTGGTCGCAGCCGATATCACCATCAACAAGAACATGGTTCCGTTTGACTCTAGAACTCCACTTCATACTTCAGGCATTAGAATCGGTACAGCCGCTGTTACAAGTCGTGGATTTAAGGAGGAACACTGTACCCAAATTGTAGAATGGATCGATACCGTCATTGCACATAAGAACCAAGCTTCGACTATTCAAGATATAAAAAAGAAAGTCAATTCTATGATGAAAGACTTTCAGTTGTATTAATTTGTGGTTTGTGTCCTCATAATAATTGATTTTATGGGCAAAGGGCAAGCCGCTTAAATAATGATAAACTCAGGTATAAGCTTTCAAAGCATAAGCGCATTTTTCGTCAGACGAAGCTTCTTTTAGTGTTAATAGCAATGTTATTGGTAACAAAAGAGCTGAGGTATTACGGGAAATAATCATTTTTTGATTGAATTTGATTGGACTTGAGTAGTTACAAAAAATAATAAACTATCCGACTAAACCATTCAGGTTATCGGATAGTTTATATATTACTTCTACTACTAAAATCGAGATGATTTAATATTATGGCAACACGTTGGTACACAGGCTTAGTTACAGAAATTCAGCCTTTAACTGAATTTACAAGCCAGTTTAAAATGAGCATTGAACTCGAAGTTGGCGAAACATTCTCCTTCCTCCCTGGTCAATTTGTCACTTTTGATTTACCTATTGGCGAAAAAAGATTACAGCGATGGAGAAGCTATTCTATCGCCAATGCACCTGATAATTCCAATATATTAGAATTTTGCATCGTACAATCAGAAGGCGGCGCTGCCACACAATACCTCTTCGACACAATCCAAGTAGGTAGTGAAATCAAGTTTAAAGGTCCGGATGGTGTTTTTGTCGTACCACAAGACTTAGCTTCCCAAGAAATCATCATGTTATGTACAGGTACCGGCATAGCACCTTTCAGAAGTATGTGGCAATATATTGATCAAAATCAAATACCTTTCAAAAAAATTCATCTCATTTTCGGTACGCGATATGAAGATACCATATTATATGAAGACGAACTTAAAGCCATGAAGGCCAAATATTCAAACTTCGATTATGATATTGTCTTATCAAGAGCACACATTTCAGGATATCAACACGGATATATTCATGATGCTTACATGAGCTTATACGCAAATGTCATCGAAGATAGAAAGTTTTATATCTGTGGTTGGAGTGGAATGATCGATCAAACCATGGACAACCTAATCAATAAATTAGGCTACCAAAAATCACAAGTAAAAAATGAACTCTACGGATAAATATTGATTTTCTACCATCATAAAAAAATGCAATCTATTGAATATCAATAAACTGCATTTCAATTGGTGCGGAGAGTGAGGGATTCGAACCCTCGATACCCTTTTGAGGTATACACACTTTCCAGGCGTGCTCCTTAAACCACTCGGACAACTCTCCTTCAAAGAAAGTGCAAAAGACGAAAAATTACTACACTTTTCAAAGCGAATGCCTCAATTTATTTCTATAACACAAAATAGATTCTTGAATGAGACCTTATATCCAGCCTAAAACCACCTTAGCTCAGGTATGGAATTTATAGATACGATTTAATCTAGTGCTCTATCTATAAAAAGACTTAAATTATAATGGAAGTTATTTTTTTTAAAGATCAAGGCGAAAAACGCAGGCATAGTGGTAACTATGACGAGTATTTTTAACGATGAGATTTGAAAAAAGAACAACATTTCATTATGATTTTTTTTGTGGACAGAGCACTAGCTCTGATTCTAAAAACTCACCATTATTATAAAAAAATCATAGCATAAATTAATAATAAATTCCCGGCTTAAGATAGTTGGTCACATAATCCATGATGCCATCTTCTAACGACCAAAAGGGTTGATTGTAACCGGCTTTTTGCATCTTGCTCATATCGGCTTCTGTAAAATATTGATACGTATCTCGGATATCCGCAGGCGTATCTATAAAACTAATATTTTCCGGGATTTGCATGGCGCGAAAAGTCGAACTTGCCAAATCGAGAAAAGTACGAGCCTTTCCTGTTCCGAAATTATAAAGTCCACTTGCTACGGTATCTTTATTGTCCATCATAAACAATATCATTTTCATGATATCTTTGACATAAATAAAGTCCCTACTTTGGTGACCATCTGCATAATCCTTACGGTGCGATTTAAACAATTGCATGCTGCGACTTGCTTTAATCTTGTTATAGGTGTGAAAGATCACCGAAGCCATTCGTCCTTTGTGGTATTCATTGGGTCCATAAACATTAAAGAACTTACAGCCAATCCAAAATGATGGTTTCGCCTCTTGCGCTAATGCCCAAACATCGAATTGTTGCTTACTGTCTCCATATGGGTTTAAAGGCTTTAACTGATTAATTAATTCATGACTATCACTAAATCCATGGGATCCATCGCCATAAGTTGCCGCACTTGATGCATAGATCAATGGAATATCCCTATTTGCACAAACAGCCCATATTCTCTTAGAATAATTCACATTGAGCTCATCAAATACAGCAACATCCGTCAGTGTCGTATCCGTCCGTGCTCCGAGATGAAGCACAAAATCAATGCGCTGCGAGGTCTTTTCAAACCAATCCAAAAAAATATCCCGATGCATCCATTCTCGCACGTTCTTGTTATCCGTATTCTTATCTTTATACAATTTGTAGAAATCATCTACAATAACCACTTCCCGATCAAAGCCATGCTTATTAAGTTCCGTTAACAAACAAGAGCCTATAAATCCAGATACGCCAGTCAATATTATCATCTTGAGATATTTTTTATTTTGTCCTTCACAAAGATAAGACTATTTATAACAATCAAAATGCTTACCAAAAATTTAATACCAACTTTATTAATCTCACGAACGCATAACCATGACAAAGATCACTTCCATTATGTAACTAATGTTTCTGATAAAATCATCATAATAGTGTAACTTTGCGTCACTTTTTGAACATTCTGTTATTCGCTTGTTATTAATTATACAAGATAGCTTTAAACATTCAAATAGAGAGATGATTGAAACAGATATACTTATCATAGGAGCCGGCCCGGTAGGCTTATTTACCGTATTTGAAGCCGGACTTTTAAAGTTAAAATGCCATTTAGTAGATTCTATAGGACAACCCGGTGGTCAATTGACTGAGATCTATCCTAAAAAACCGATTTACGACATTCCAGGTTACCCGAGCGTCTTAGCAGGTGATTTAGTAGATAATCTTATGAAACAAATTGAACCATTCAACCCTACTTTCACATTAGGCGAAAGGGCAGAAAAGCTAGAAAAACTAGAAAATGGTTTATTTAAAGTTACCACCTCAAGAGGTACTGAAATCTTAGCGCCGGTTGTTGCCATTGCCGGTGGATTGGGCAGCTTCGAACCTCGCAAACCACCTATATCCAATATAGAGGAATTTGAAGATAAAGGTGTGGACTATATCATCAGAGACCCTGAAAAGTACAGAGGCAAAAAAGTATTAGTAGCCGGCGGTGGTGACTCAGCCCTTGACTGGAGCATCGTTCTAGCCGACATAGCAGATGAAGTAGCGCTTGTACATAGAAGGACTTCTTTTAGAGGTGCTCCGGACTCTGTGGACAAAGTAATGCAACTGGCCAATAGTGGTAAAATCAATCTCATCACCAATGCACAAGCCATAGGCTTAAATGGCAATGGCACGCTCCAAGAAATCATCATTGAGGAAGATAATAAAGAGCCATACGCTTATCAGGTGGATCATTTTATACCCCTATTTGGATTGGCACCCAAACTAGGACCTTTGGCAGAATGGGGCTTGGAAATCGAAGATAATGCCATCGTTGTAAATACCTTCGATTATAGTACAAATATACCGGGAATCTATGCCATCGGAGATATAAATACATATCCAGGCAAACTCAAATTGATTCTTTGCGGTTTTCATGAAGGAACTTTAATGGTGCAGTCTGCATTTAAACATATATATCCTGACCAAAAACTTTCTTTTAAATATACGACTGTTACAGGTATCCACGGTTTTAATGAGCAATAATAATAGACTCCAAAGAGAGGAGTGCTAGTAATTTTAATAGATAATTTTTATAATGGAAAATATTATTCAGGTTACAGTTATTGATAGGGATGATCAAGAACATATCTTAGAAGCACCCACAGATATGGCGATGAATATGATGGAAGTGTGTAAATCTTACGAACTTCCCGTTGAAGGCACATGTGGAGGTATGGCACTTTGTGCCTCTTGCCATATGTACATCCTTAGCGATCACGAACTACCCGATCCATCTGAAGACGAAGAAAATATGCTAGATCAAGCTTTTTTTGTTAAAGGTAATTCTCGTTTGGGCTGTCAAATCAAAATCACCGAAGCTATTGATGGATTAAAAGTAAAATTGGCTCCAGTCGGTGGTGAATAATGATTAATGGTTAATGGTTAATGGTTAATGGTAAATTATGGCGTAATAACGGCGTTTCAAATTTATTTGAAACATGGGTTAATAAATTTGCAATGTCATCAACCAACGGCAACCGCTCAATAACCTAGTGCTCTGTCTATAAAAAGACTTAAATTATAATGGTAGTTATTTTTTTAAAGATCAAGGCAAAAAACGCAGGCATAGTCGTAACTATGGCGAGTATTTTTAACGATGAGATTTGAAAAAAGAACGACATTTCATTAAGATTTTTTGTGGATGGAGCACTAGTCACCAACAACTAAATTCCCTCATTCCAATAATAACTGTCGGGATAAATGCGCTTGCCAAAAATCGCAGTTCCCACTCTTACTATGGTCGAACCTTCTTCTATAGCAGTCTCAAGGTCTCCGCTCATGCCCATGGATAGATCATCCAGTTGTATATCGTTTTCTTTCAATTGCTCTTGAATGCTTTTTAGCAATTGAAAGCATTTACGCACTTTTTCTTGTTCAGAAGAGAATAGACCAATCGTCATCAAACCCTTCAACTGAAGTCGATCCAAAGTCTTCAATTCCTTGGCCAATTGTATCGCTTGTGTCGGTGCAACGCCAAACTTACTTGCTTCATACGATGTATTTACTTGCATAAAAATATCTATCGTTTTGTCTTCATATTCTAGCCGTCGTTGCAGTTTTTCAGCTATTTCCCATCTGTCAATCGATTGGATACAATCGGCATAACGGATGACTTCCTTGATTCTCCCAGATTGCAAATGTCCTATAAAGTGCGCTTGATGTGGGATCGCCCGCAAATCATCATATTTCTCCTTTAATTCTTGAACCTTATTTTCTCCAATTAAATTTTCTCCGGCTTGAAGCGCCAACTTTATGCGTTCTGACGAAACCGTTTTTGTCGCCATTAATAGCTTGACCGTTTCCCTATCTCTTTCAGATCGGAGGCAAGCTCGATCGATCCGCTGCCGGATTACTTCTAAATTATGTAGGATATCTTCCATTACCGTAAGAGATTCAATAAGGATTAATTACAATTTTTCATTTCGTATATAAAATATCCATCCTTTTCGATAGCTTTTTGCCATGAAGGCCTAATTTGCTCTACATGACAAAAACGACATTCCTCTGAAGTCAAGGGTTGTCCTTCCTGATTTTTTGAAACTAAATATTTCCTACCAAATTCATAAATGGTCGTTTCATTTTTCAAGGTTGCTGGTACAATAATGTCAAAATGCATGACTGATCCATCCTTTTTTGTCACATAGGTATCCCAAACCGCTACATTCATAATAATTAAAATTTTATACTAAAAACTCGATGAAGTTTAAATATTTGAAGCCACATGCTATATATGAGAATAGTAATTCTCCACCATTTGTTCATTATTTATTCCACAAGATCACAAAAGTGCGCATTTCGTAGGGTTTAATCATTCCAAATCCCAAATTCAATCAAAAACATGGCAAATTATTATAAATTTGCAACCAAATCAGAAAATTCAATAAAACCATGCAATACCTTTTGCTTGAAAATGTTAGTCGGTCTTATGGTGACAAAGTTTTATTTAAAAATGTAAACCTATCCATTAGTAAAGGCGACAAAATTGCCCTCGTTGCAAAAAACGGAAGCGGAAAGACGACCTTACTGAAGGTAATTAGTGGCGAAGAAGGTTCTGACGGTGAGCATGCTAAAATTATTATTTCGAAAGAAATAAGAACTTCTATGTTGCTCCAAGATCCAATCCTAGATGACGACGTAACCGTCTTAGAAGCCTGCTTTGACTCCGATAATGAGGCGATTATTGCCGTTCGAGATTACGAACGCGCCATCAACTTGGGCGATGAAGTGACCATGCAAAAATGCATGACTCGGATCGAAGACCTCAAAGCTTGGGATTTAGAATCCAGAATCCACGAAATCTTGGACAAACTCAAACTTTCTAATCTTGAACAAAAAGTAGGACAAATGTCCGGAGGTCAAAAAAAGCGATTAGCTCTAGCAAAAATTCTTATCGAAGAACCCGATTTCCTTATTCTCGACGAGCCTACCAACCACCTCGATATTGACATGATCGAATGGCTTGAGAACTACCTTCAACAACCCAATCTCACCTTATTTATGGTGACGCACGATAGGTACTTCCTCGAGCGAGTTTGCAACGAGATTATCGAATTGGAAAATGGGACGCTATTCACTTATAGAGGTAATTATAGCGACTACCTTGAAAAGCGAGAAGCAAGAAAGCTAAATGATGCCATCAACCACGAAAAGACTAAAAAGCTCTTCAACAAAGAACTAGAATGGATGCGGCGTCAACCCCAAGCCCGTACCACAAAAGCCAAATCTAGAATTGATGACTTTTACGAAATCAAAGAAAAGGCACTTACAAAAACAGATAATAGCGAATTAAAAATCAACATTGCCGCATCACGATTAGGATCGAAGATACTAGAAGCCCACTCGATTAGTAAACATTTTAAGGATAAAAAAATACTCAATAGCTTTACTTATAAATTTAAACGTGGCGAGCGGATAGGCTTAGTTGGTCCTAATGGAACTGGCAAATCAACTATTTTAAAACTATTAACCCAACAAATACAACCGGACAGCGGAAAAATTGTCGTCGGTGATACGATTGTTTTTGGATATTACACCCAGGACGGACTTGTCGTCAATGAGGATAAAATGGTCATCGATGTCATCCGCGATATTGCCGATTATATACCTCTAGAAAATGGTCAAAAATTATCGGCAGAATCCCTTCTAGAACGTTTCCTTTTTCCAAGGCCACAACAAAGGGTACTCGTATCTCAACTAAGTGGCGGCGAAAAAAGAAGGCTCTATCTTTTGACCATTCTCATGAAAAATCCCAATTTCTTAATTTTAGACGAACCGACCAATGACCTGGACATTCTAACCTTAAACGTTTTAGAAGAATATCTTTTAGATTTTGCAGGATGCCTTATCATCGTTACCCACGACCGATATTTTATGGACAAACTCGTGGACCACTTGTTCGTTTTGGAAGGTGATGGCAACATCAAAGATTATAATGGCACATACTCCGAATATAGAGCATGGAAAAAAGAGTCTGTAAAAATCCAGCAAGATTTAAAAAATGATGATAGCCAAGAACAGACCAAAGAAGAATCTAAAGGTAAAATCAGCTTTGAGCAACGAAAAGAAGTAGCCAAATTGGAAAAAGAGATTAAAAAGCTCGAAGAAAAAAGGCTCGAATTGACGTCAAAATTTGATGATATCACCCTAAGTCCCGAAAAAATCATGGAATATTCTAAGGAATTAGATCAGGTTAATGCTCAATTAGAGGAAAAAGAAGAGAAATGGTTTGAGCTTTCTGAAATGTTGTAGCCTCGATAAATTAAAACTTAAATACTTTTCTCGTATCTTTGTGGTCTTAAAATTGTTATGACTATTATGGACATGATTAATATCACGCTGCCAGATGGCAGTATCAGACAATATGAGAAGGGTACCACAGCACTTGGCATCGCTCAATCTATCAGCGAAGGTTTAGCTCGGAATGTACTTTCAGCAACCGTCAATGGTGTAGTTTGGGACGCGACAAGACCAATCAACCAAGATGCAACACTCAAGTTAAATACTTGGAACGACAAAGATGGCAAATCCACCTATTGGCACTCTTCAGCACACTTGATGGCTGAAGCCTTAGAAGCTATTTATCCGGGTACAAAATTTGGTATTGGACCTGCGATAGAGCAAGGGTTTTACTATGATGTCGATACCGGTGATGTAACCTTAACTGCCGAAGATTTACCCAAGATTGAAGCCAAAATGCTCGAATTGGCGAAAGCCAAACAAGCTTACATCCGAAAGGAAGTTGCTAAAGCAGATGCAATCAAATATTTTACGGAGAAAGGTGACGAATATAAACTAGAGCTCATCGATGGGCTCGAAGACGGAAGTATCACTTTTTATACGCAAGGCCAATTTACGGACTTATGTCGTGGCCCGCATATTCCAGATACCTCATTTATCAAAGCGGTTAAATTAACCAATCTGGCAGGAGCATATTGGCGAGGTGATGAATCCCGTAAGCAATTGACTCGTATTTATGGTATCACCTTCCCTAAGGCTAAGGAATTGACAGAATACCTAGAAATGATCGAGGAAGCCAAGAAACGCGACCATAGAAAACTAGGTGCTGAACTCGAATTGTTTATGTTTTCTGAAAAAGTCGGTCAAGGACTACCGATGTGGTTGCCTAAAGGCACACAACTCCGTGAACGGCTCCAAAATTTCCTTAGAGTTGAACAAGAAAAACGCGGATACCAGATGGTTATTACACCGCATATCGGTTCGAAATCTCTTTATGTAACTTCTGGTCACTATGCCAAATATGGTGCGGATAGCTTTCAGCCTATTAAAACTCCAAAAGAAGGTGAAGAATTTCTTTTAAAACCTATGAACTGCCCGCACCACTGCGAAATCTTTGGAGTTCGGCCTAGATCTTATAAGGAATTACCACTTCGCATTGGCGAATTCGGCACCGTGTATCGTTATGAACAAAGTGGAGAGTTACACGGCTTATCAAGAGTACGTGGATTTACGCAGGATGATGCACACATCTTTTGTACCAAAGAACAAGTAAAAGGTGAATTTCAGAATGTTCTCGAATTGACCACCATGGTCATCAACAAAATGGGATTTGAAAACTTCACCGCACAGATCTCACTTCGTGATCCGGATAAGCCTGAAAAATATATCGGATCGGAAGAAAATTGGGAAGCCGCAGAGCGAGGCATTATCGAAGCAGTAAGCGAATTCGATATAGAAACCATCACCGTACATGGTGAAGCCGCTTTTTATGGGCCTAAGCTTGACTTTATGATTAAAGATGCGTTAGGCAGGTCATGGCAATTAGGAACTATTCAAGTGGATTATAACCTTCCAGAGCGTTTTGGATTGGAATATATCGGTTCTGACAACCAAACACACCGTCCAGTCATGATTCACAGAGCACCGTTTGGTTCTATGGAGCGATTCATCAGTATCCTCATCGAGCATACCGCTGGAAAGTTTCCATTATGGCTAGCACCAGATCAATTTGCACTGCTTCCAATATCAGATCGACTAATACCGTATTGCGAGGAAATCAAATTGGCCTTAGCAAAACACGATATCCGAGGATTTATCGATGAAAGAGCCGAATCTATAGGAAGAAAGATCCGAGATACAGAACTCAAAAGAGTTCCGCTCATGTTAATAGTAGGTGATAAGGAAGCTGAGCAAGGAAAAATATCGGTAAGAAAACAAGGTCATGGTGATATCGGCGCAATGACATTAGACGAGTTTATCGAATATTTCAATAAAGAATTAGAAGCGTAGCATCCACTGTACCAAGTTGGAGTTTCATAGATGATTTTCCGACAAGTCAAGTTTTCCATTTAAAAATGGTAGGATAAAGATTCGTCGGGAAATCATATTTATCCCATATTACGCATTAGGATTCGTTATGAGCGTCAAAAGAGCAATAAATCAAGGATTTATACGAACGTGATTTTTGAATCAGTCCTAAGATTTATCATAAAAAATATCATAGTCAAAAGCAGAAAACACTGAAAAAGCCTTTGCTATTTCGAGTATATCTAACGCAGAAATCGGATTTTTTTAATGAAGATTTGGCTTATTTGAATGTCCCTTTCGTATTAAAATCGAAAAGCATAGCCATCGTTATGGTTACAAATATAAATTCAGTAAAAGGTCAGATTTGAAGCTATTTTAATGAAAATAAATTTTCTAAAGCGTCGCAATTAGGGATTATCTTTCAAGACAAAAGCATAAAGCTAAAAAAAGCATAAAAAAAAAGGATACTATAATTAATATAATATCCCTTTTTTATTTATTAAGAAATCTAAATTATTCTTCTTCTGATTTGATTTCCTCAGTAACTACAGGTTGAACCGGAGCAGCTGCAACATTAGATTTACCGCCAGATCTTCTACCTCTTCTAGTAGTACCTTTAGATGTAGGCGTTTTAGCAACATATGTTTCATTAAAGTCCACTAATTCAATCATAGCAGTTTCAGCACCATCACCTTTTCTAAATCCGGTTTTGATAATTCGACAATATCCACCGGGTCTGTCCATGATTTTTGGTCCAACTGTATTAAATAATTCAGTAACAGCCTCTTTGTTTTGCAAATCAGCAAATACCATCCTTCGAGAATGGGTACTATTATCCTTTGATTTAGTTAAAATAGGTTCAACAAACACTCTTAAAGCTTTTGCTTTAGCTAACGTTGTGTTGATACGCTTATGAACAATTAAAGAACTAGACATATTGCTCAACATATTGTCTCTATGTCCTTTCTTTCTACCAAGATGGTTAAACTTTTTACCGTGTCTCATTTTTAAAAAAATTATGTACCACTATTGATTGCACCATTATTCGGCCTACGGTTATTACAATCAACGTTTTGTACCTATTATCTAATAAAATCCAATGGGCCGAAACGATTATTCTTCGTCTAACTTATATTTAGCTAAGTCCATACCAAAAGTAAGACCTTTCTGCTGAAGAAGTTCTTCAATTTCTACTAAAGACTTCTTACCAAAGTTTCTAAACTTGAGCAATTCATGCATATCGCACTTAACGATTTCACCTAAGCTGTTAATTTTTGCTGCTTTCAAGCAATTATACGCACGAACAGACAAATCTAAATCTTCTAGGGAGGTCTTCAACATCTTTCTCATATGAAGGATGTGTTCATCCACAATGATATCTTCGTGAGAAGCAGCATCGTTGAAGGTAATATTATCATCAGTAATCAACATCAAGTGTTGAATCAAAATTCTTGAAGCCTCTTTCAAAGCGACTTCAGGATGAATCGTACCGTCTGTCTTCAACTCAATAGTTAACTTCTCGAAGTCAGTTCTCTGACCTACACGAGTGTTTTCAACCTTATAAGCCACCTTTTTAACTGGTGTATATATCGCATCTATCGGAATAACTCCAATTGCTGCATCCTTAGGAAGGTTTTCATCAGCAGGGACATAACCTCTACCCTTAGTAATAGTAAATTCGATTTCTAAAGATACGTTAGGTTCCATTGTACAGATGTACAAATTCGGGTTCATTACTTTAAAAGCATTGGAATTAGCGACAATGTCACCGGCAATGAAAGTATCTTTACCAGAAATCGTAACATAAAGTTTTTCTTCATCAGCACCATCAGAAATACCTGTAGGCTTTAACCGAACTTGTTTTAGGTTGAGCACGATATCAACAACATCCTCAACAACACCCTTAATGGTCGAAAACTCATGGTCAACACCTGCTATTCTCAATGCAGAGATAGCGTATCCTTCAAGAGATGAAAGTAGTACCCTTCTCAATGAATTACCAATAGTCTGACCAAACCCAGGCTCTAAAGGCTTAAACTCAAAAACACCATCAAAATCATCTGCCTTTTGAAGAAGTATTTTATCTGGCTTTTGAAAATTTAGAATACTCATTATGTTCATTAAAATTTAGAAAAAACAAGAGGCCGTCCCGAAGGACAGCCGGATTTATTACTTAGAATACAATTCAACGATCAACTGTTCATTGATGTTTTCTGGAATTTTCTCTCTTTCTGGATAGGCCAAAAATCTACCTTCCATCTTATCTGAGTTAAATTCAATCCATCCATAAACTCTGCTAGTATCTCTTTTAGCATGAACGTTAGAATGTATAACATCTAAATGTTGAGATTTTCCTCTTACAGAAACAACACTTCCAGGTTTTAACAACATAGAAGGAATATTCGTAACAATACCATCAACTAGGATATGTCTATGTGTTACTAATTGTCTAGCTGCTCTTCTAGTTTTAGCAATGCCCATTCTGAAAACAACATTATCTAATCTAGATTCTAACAACTGAAGTAAGATAACACCAGTTACTCCAGATTTAGCTGCTGCCTTATCAAATAGATTTCTAAACTGACGCTCTAATACGCCATAAGTGTATTTAGCTTTTTGCTTTTCCAACAATTCAAAAGCATAGTCTGTTCTTTGCTTACGCTTTCTTGTCAACCCATGCTGTCCAGGAGGATATTTACGTTTTTCATACGCTTTATCATATCCAAAGATAGGTTCACCAAATGCTCTTGCCTTTTTTGTTACAGGCCCAATATATCTCGCCATTATGAATGGATTTTATATCTTAAATTAAACTCTTCTTTTCTTAGGAGGACGACATCCATTGTGAGGTACCGGTGTCATATCCTTAATTTTTGTCACACGAATGCCTGACGTATCAATAGCTCTAATAGCAGATTCTCGACCAGCACCAGGACCTTTGACAAATACTTCAACAGTTCTAAGACCTGCTTCGTATGCCGTAACAGCAGCAGAATTCGCAGCCATCTGTGCAGCATAAGGCGTATTCTTTTTACTACCTCTAAATCCGGATTTACCAGCAGAACCCCAAGATATCACCTGACCTGCTCTATTTGTCAATGATACTATAATATTGTTAAAGGATGCATGAATAAAAGCCAAGCCTTCAGCTTCAACCTTTACTACCCGCTTTTTAGTTACCTTTTTACTTTTAGCCATAATATTATAACTTATTTATTATTTAGTTGCCTTCTTTTTGTTTGCTACTGTTTTCTTTTTACCCTTTCTGGTTCTAGCATTTGTCTTAGTGCTCTGACCACGAACAGGAAGTCCCTTTCTGTGACGAAGACCACGGTAACAAACAATATCCATCAAGCGCTTTATGCTCAATTGAACTTCACTTCTCAATTCCCCTTCAACTCTATACTCATCTTGAATATATTTTGAAATGAACTTGATATTATCATCCGTCCAATCCTGCACTTTAGTATCTTCCGACACTCCAGCAGCATTTAAAATATTTTTAGCTAAGGATGGACCAATACCATAAATGTATGTAAGTCCAATTACACCTCTTTTATTTTTGGGTAAATCTACTCCAGCAATACGTGCCATATTTAATAATTATTAACCTTGTCGTTGTTTAAATTTAGGATTCTTCTTGTTGATAACATAAAGTTTCCCCTTCCTTCTTACGATCTTACAATCTGCTGATCGCTTTTTAATTGATGCTTGTACTTTCATCGCAAACGTCTTTTACTAATATTTATTTATATCGGTAATTAATCCTACCTCTTGTCAAATCATAGGGTGACATTTCTACTGCCACCTTGTCTCCTGGTAAAATACGAATATAATGCATTCTCATCTTACCAGATATAGTAGCTGTTATCAAATGACCGCTCTCGAGTCGTACTCTGAACATCGCATTTGATAGTGCTTCTTCTATTATACCATCTAATTTTATTAGGTCTTGTTTTGCCATTTTCTAAATTGGAGCGCAAATATCTAACAATTTATTGAAATATCCATGATTTCTACGTTATTTTTAATTTCGAAATCAATTATATCGTGATTTGACAATATATCAGGTCCACTTTTTCGTACCGCAATGGTATGTTCGAAGTGGGCAGACGGTTTTCCATCTCTCGTCAATATTGTCCATCCATCATCCATTTGTTTGACATTTCGTGATCCTAGATTGACCATAGGCTCAATCGCAATCACGAGCCCATCCTTTAATAATGGGCCTCTACCCTTTTGACCAAAATTTGGCACTTCAGGCTCTTCATGCAAACTCCTCCCTACACCATGACCTACCAGTTCTCTTACTATCCCATAACCATGCTCCTTCTCGCAATAGTTTTGAACAGCATGGCTTATATCACCAATGCGATTACCAACTACAGCCGCCTCAATACCTAGTTTTAAAGATTCTCTTGTAACTTGCATGAGTTTAATCACTTCTTCACTTACTTCAGAAAAAGCAAACGTAAATGCTGAATCTCCATAAAAACCATTCAACACAACACCACAATCTACAGAAATAATATCTTTAGTGGTAAACTCCTGATCTGTTGGAATTCCATGAACTACTGCATCATTAAACGACATACACAATGTTGCTGGAAAACCTCGATAACCTTTAAATGCCGGTACTCCTCCATGATCACGGATAAAAGTCTCTGCCTCCTTGTCAATTTTTTTTGCCGATAATCCAACTTTTAGATTTGCAGCTATATTTGCAAGTGTTTTACTAACTAATAAAGCACTTTCTCTTATTAATTCAATCTCTTCGGCTGTCTTGTAATATATCATTACTAATATAATTACATGCCTGCGCCAATAGTTATGCCTTGTCCGGATCTACCCTGAATTCTTCCAGATTTTACCAAACCATCATACTTACGCATCAAAAGATAACTTTCTATCATTTGTAACGTATCCAACACAACTCCTACTAAGATCAACAATGATGTTCCTCCAAAGAAATAAGCAAATGCCTGATTAACGCCTGTAACGCTTACTAAAGCAGGTAAGATAGCGATAAGTCCAATAAAGATAGCACCTGGTAAGGTAATCCTTGATGTAAGCGCATCAATATAATCCTCTGTATCTTGACCTGGTTTTACACCTGGAATAAACGCATTACTTCTCTTTAAATATTCAGCATATTGCTGAGGGTTAACGATCAATGCTGTATAAACATAAGTAAACAACACGTTCAATGCAAAGAATATCACATTATACCAAAACGACATCGGGTTATTTAAGTTGATTAGAAAATCACTTTGTGTTCCCGTTGTACCCACAGCCCACTGAGCAGCTGTCAAAGGTAAGAACATGATTGCTTGCGCAAAGATAATCGGCATCACACCAGCAGCAGTTACTTTTAGATTGATAACATCATTAGCTGAACTACTAGCCATTCCTGTTCGTCCTACCATTCGCTTAGCAGCCTGAATAGGAATCTTACGAACCGCTTGAACAATAGATACAGTACCGATAATCACAAAGAATAAAACAACCATTTCTAATACAAAGAATAAGATCTTATTACTTGCAAACTGGCTGGATAATTCTGCGACAAAAGACTGTGGTAAACGGGCAATAATACCAACCATGATCAATATAGAAATACCGTTTCCAATACCTTTATCTGTTATCTTTTCACCCATCCACATGGCAAAAATCGTACCTGTAGATAAGATAATCATATTACTAATCCAAAAAACACTCGGGTGAATAGAAGCATCAACCACACCTGGAGTTGTTTTCAACATTAACAAATAACCACTACCTTGAACTAAAGTAATCAACAATGTAAGGAAACGTGTTATTTGATTGATTCTCTTTCTTCCAGACTCACCTTCTCTCTGCTGAAGTCTTTGGAAGTATGGAACAGCAAACCCTAATAACTGAACTATAATGGATGCTGTAATATAAGGCATGATACCCAAAGCAAATATAGATCCTTGGTTAAAAGCCCCTCCAGTAAACGTATTAATGAGTTGTAGTAAGTCATTTGCCTGACGACCACTTGCACTTGATTCTAAAGCAGTCGAACTAATACCAGGTAAGACAACATAAGAACCAAGTCGGAATACTGCCAATACAATAAAAGTAAAAAGGATTTTATCTCTCAATTCCTTGATACTCCAAATATTCTTAAATGTTTCGAAAAACTTATTCATTGTAAAATGTTATTAAGCGTTTACTGTCCCACCGGCAGCTTCAATTTTTGCTTTAGCACTTGCTGAAAAGCTATCCACCTGAACAGTCAATTTTGAAGTTAATTCGCCGTTTCCTAAAATTTTCACCTTTTCACCTCGATTAATAATTCCCTCTTTATATAAGGTAACTTTTGAAATCTCAGTCAAGCCATAATTATCGTGAATTTCCTGTAATCTGGCAACATTAATAACTGTATAGGTTACATTATTGACATTCTTAAAACCTCTCTTTGGCAAACGCATTTGAATTGGCATTTGACCTCCCTCAAAGGCTCTTTTTTCATTAAAACCAGAACGTGACTGGGCACCCTTATGTCCTTTTGAAGAAGTTCCTCCGGATCCACTTCCTTCACCACGACCTAAACGGCCTTTTGCCTTCTTTACAGATCCTTTAGCAGGTGTTAAATTATGTAACTTCATGTTTATCTTTTTTTACAATATTAAAAATTAAGATAATATTAAATCTCTTCTACAGTAACTAAATGATTGACTTTAGCCACCATACCCATAATTTGAGGAGTTACTTCCTTGATTACAGAATGGTTTAACTTTTTGATACCCAAAGCCTCAATAGTTGCCTTTTGGCGCTTACTTTTGTCAATGGTGCTTTTCACCTGTGTGATTTTTATTCTTGCCATTATTTGAATAATTTATTTTCCTTCAAATACTTTTGTTATAGAAATACCTCTTTCTTTAGCAATCTGCTGAGCGCTTCTCATTTTTCCTAAAGCGTCAATAGTCGCTTTAACCACATTATGAGGGTTAGATGATCCCATAGATTTTGCTTGAACATTATGATAACCTGCCATTTCCAAAACAGCTCTCATAGTTCCACCAGCGATAAGTCCTGTACCGTCCGCCGCAGGTTTAATCAAAACTTTACCGGCGCCATATTTGCCCTTTTGATCGTGAGGCACTGTACCTTTATGAACAACAACCTCAATCATGTTCTTTTTAGCATCTTGAATAGCTTTTTGGATTGATTCAGAGACGTCTAGTGCCTTTCCTAAACCATGACCTACGCGTCCATTACCATCACCTACCACTACTAAAGCAGAAAAACTAAACGTACGACCTCCCTTTGTTACTTTTGCAACCCGAGAAAGGTTTACTAATTTTTCTTTGTATTCCGGCTCGGCCTGATTAAATTTTACCGAAGTTGACATATATATTATTTTTTAAAAAATTAAACCACCTTCTCTAGCTCCTTCAGCCAAAGACTTAACTCGTCCGTGAAATAAATAACCACCTCTATCAAAAACGACAGTTTGGATACCAGCTCCTGCGGCTTTGGAAGCGATAAGTTTACCAACCTCATTGGCAATCATTGTTTTATTACCATTGACGCTTAAGCCTTTAGAACTTGCACTTGCGAGTGTAACTCCATTGACATCATCAATAATCTGGCAATAAATCTGTTTATTGCTTCTAAAAACCGAAAGTCTCGGTTTTGATGCAGTACCGCTAACTTTCTTTCTGATGCGGTATTTAATTCTCGTTCTTTTATATAACTTATTAACCATCCTGCTATTGTTTGGATTTTAATATTATTATTTTTTAGATGCTGTCTTACCAGCCTTTCTTCTAAGTATCTCACCTTGGAACTTAATACCTTTTCCTTTGTAAGGTTCAGGTTTTCTATAAGCTCTAATTTTAGCACAAATCTGCCCTAAGAGTTGTTTGTCAAAACTTTCAAGGATAATGGTTGGGTTTTCTCCCTTTTCCATTTTAGTAGTCACCTTGACTTCTTCTGGCAACACGAAATAAACAGGGTGGGCAAAACCAATGGTCATTTCAAGTAAGTTACCTGTATTGGCAACCCTATATCCAACCCCGATTAACTCTAAAGTTTTAGAAAATCCAGATGAAACACCATTAACCATATTGTTGATTAAAGCTCTGGTTAGCCCATGTACTTCTCTGTGGCGCTTTTGATCCGTGGGTCTGTCAACAGTCAAAACACCGTCTTCAACACTAATCTTCATATCTGCATCCATCTGCTTAGATAAAGTGCCTTTAGATCCTTTAACTGTAACAAAATTGCCTTTAGACACATCAACTGAAACGCCGCCAGGAATATTTATTATAGATTTGCCTACTCTAGACATATGCTTTAATTTTAAATTTCAATTAATAAACGTAACAAAGAACCTCGCCTCCGATATTGAGATCTCTGGCTTTTTTATCCGTCATAACTCCTTGGGAGGTAGATATAATAGCTATACCTAATCCACTGATTACATACTGTAAATCCTTAACACCAGCGTATTGTCTCAAACCTGACTTAGATACTCTTTTTAATTCTCTAATAATAGGTTTCTTAGTGATCGGATCATACTTTAATGCAATACTAATTATTCCTTGCTTTCCAGCATTATCATCAAACTTATATTTTAAGATATAACCTTGATCATAAAGTATTTCAGTAATGGCCTTTTTCATATTTGAAGAAGGAATCTCTACTACTTTATGCCCAGCCATTTGTGCATTACGAAGGCGGGTTAGATAATCTGCTATTGGATCTGTTACTATCATTTTATATTAAATCTATTCAATTTTACAATTACCAACTTGCTTTTGTTACACCAGGTATTAACCCTTCATTGGCCATTTTACGGAATGTAACCCTGTTGATACCAAATTTTCTCATATAACCTTTAGGTCTTCCAGTAAGTTTACATCTATTGTGCAATCTTACTTTAGAAGAATTACGAGGTAATTTGTCCAACGCTTCGTAATCACCTTCTTCTTTAAGTTTTTTACGAAGGTCAGCATATTTAGCTACTAATCGTTCTCTTTTAATTTCTCTTGCTATAACTGATTTTCTTGCCATTTGAAATTAATTGTTTTGATTTTTAAATGGTAAACCCAATTCTTTAAGAAGCGCGAAAGCTTCAGCATCGGTTTTTGCAGTGGTTACGAATGTAATATCCATACCCGTGATTTTATTTACCTTGTCTATATCGATTTCAGGAAAGATAATCTGTTCTTTAATACCTAATGAATAGTTACCACGTCCGTCAAAACTCTTATCATTGATACCCTTAAAGTCTCTTACTCGAGGTAAAGCTACAGTAATCAATCGATCGAGGAATTCCCACATCTGCTTATCGCGTAAAGTAACTCTAGCACCGATAGGCATGAATTCTCTCAATTTAAAGTTGGAGATAGACTTAGTCGCTTTAGTCGCTACAGCTTTTTGACCTGTAATCGTCGTCATTTCATTGACAGCAATATCGACTAACTTCTTGTCCTGAGTGGCTCCTCCTACACCTTGGTTAACGCTTATTTTAACCAATCTAGGAACCTGCATTATAGATTTATAGTTAAACTGCTCATTCAATTTCTGAACAATCTCACTTGAATATTTCGTTTTTAGTCTAGGTACGTAACTCATTACTTAATAATTTCACCAGATTTTTTAGAATATCTCACTATCTTATTGTCAACAATCTTGCGTCCAACTCGAGTTGGTTCACCAGATTTAGGGTCAATCAGCATCAAATTTGAAATGTGAATAGGTGCTTCGATATCATGGATTCCTCCAGGATTATCTTGTGTACCCTTAACATGCTTTTTAACCATGTTTAAGCCATCCACAATTGCTCTATTTTCAGTAGGAAATACGGCTTTAACTTCACCGGACTTACCTTTATTAGAACCGGCAATAACCATAACTTTATCTCCGGTCTTTATTTTAAATTTGGGTGCAAAACGTTTAGTTGCCATTTTCTACCATTTATAATTAAAGCACTTCAGGTGCTAATGAAACAATACGCATATAATCACGATCTCTCAATTCACGCGCTACAGGCCCAAAAATACGAGAACCTCTTGGTTCGTCCGCATTATTTAGTAAAACTACAGCATTGTCATCAAATCGAATATAAGAACCATCCTTACGTCTAATCTCTTTTTTGGTTCTTACGATAACCGCTTTAGTTACCGTACCTTTTTTGATACCTGTTGGTGTAGCAGATTTGACAGAAACCACAATCTTGTCTCCGATTGAAGCATATCTTCTACCTGTACCACCCAACACCCGGATACAAAGTACTTCTTTTGCTCCACTGTTATCCGCTACTTTTAATCTTGATTCTTGCTGGATCATGACTATTTAATTTTAAAATTATTTATTTAGCTCTTTCGATTATTTCTACTAATTTCCAAGACTTATGCTTACTAATAGGTCTTGTTTCGGTAATTTTGACAGTATCACCTTCATTACACTCATTTTTTTCGTCATGAGCAAAAAATTTACGTGATTTTTTCACAAACTTACCATATATAGGGTGCTTAAGTTTACGCTCAATAAGCACTGTTATCGTCTTGTCCATCTTGTTTGAAGCGACGACACCTACTCTAACTTTTTTAAATACATTATCACTCATAGGAGTATTATTTTATAATGATTATTTTCTTCTTAAACGGATTCTTGATCTTTTGCTTAATTCTTCAGGTGACATTTCTTTGATTTCACGAGCTCTAATCTCAGTTTGTAATCTCGCTACTTCTTTTTTTGCATTTCTCAATTCATTGATGTCCTGCAATCCTTTAGAATTGTGATCAAATTTTAACTGAGCCAGGCCGGACTTAGCCTGAACTAATTCTTCCTTAAGCGTCTCTACACTCAAAGTCTGAAGTTCCAAATATCTCTTACTTGCCATTGCTTAGCTAATTTTATTTTTCTACGTAATCAGTTCTTACAACTGTTCTTGTTAATACAGGCAATTTCTGAGCTGCCAATCTCAATGCTTCAACTGCTACTTCTGCCGGTACACCGTCGATTTCAAACATGATACGACCTGGCTTAACTACAGCTACCCAGTGATCCAAAGCACCTTTTCCTTTACCCATACGCACCTCTTGAGGCTTCTTAGTAATCGGTTTGTCTGGGAAAATCCTGATCCAAACTTTTCCTTCCCTCTTCATATATCTTGTCATCGCAATCCTCGCAGACTCTAATTGTCTATTGGTGATACGACCGATCTCTAAAGATTTGAGTGCAAATGTACCAAACGATATAGTACTTCCTTTAACAGCAATCCCTTTAGGGTTCATCTTATGCTGTTTCCTATATTTCGTTCTTTTTGGTTGTAACATAACTCACTTTTAATTTTATAGATTTACCTTTTTTACAAAAAGTGCACAAAGGTAATACAATTTATTTAAAAATTATCTTAATCTCTTTTATTTCCGCTTCCTCTTCGGCCACCGCCTCCGCTTCTACGTCCTCCACCTCTACGATCATCGCCTCCACCTTTTCTCTCACCTCTGAAGTGATCACCATCTGCATTAGACTTTCCTACACCTGCATTTGGAGATAAATCTCTAGCTTCAAGGACTTCTCCTTTACAAATCCAAGTTTTGATACCAATCTTTCCATATACAGTAAGTGCTTCTTTGATAGAGTAATCAATATCAGCTCTAAAAGTATGAAGTGGCGTTCTTCCTTCTTTAAATTCTTCACTTCTCGCCATCTCCGCACCATTCAATCTTCCACTAATTCTAACCTTAATGCCTTCAGCACCTGCTCTCATAGCAGATTGCATCGCCATTTTGATGGCTCTTTTATAATTGACCCTTGATTCAATCTGCTTCGCGATAGTCTCACCTACAATGGCAGAATCAATCTCCGGTTTTCTAATTTCAATGATATTGATTTGAACATCCTTACCGGTCAATTTCTTCAATTCTTCCTTAATTCTGTCCACCTCTTGACCACCTTTACCAATAATGATCCCTGGTCTAGAAGTATGAATCGTAACCGTAACACGCTTCAATGTTCTTTCGATAACAATTTTGGAAATACCACCTTTTTGGATTCTGGCGTTAAGATAAACTCTAATTTTTTCGTCTTCTACGACTTTTTGAGCAAATTCTTTACCACCATACCAACTAGAATCCCATCCTCTGATGATGCCTAGTCTATTACCAATTGGATTTGTCTTTTGACCCATTGAAATTATAATTTAATGATATTATTTTTTAATCTTCTAATTCTACTTTATTCTCAACTATAACAGTCACGTGATTCAAACGCTTACGAATTCTGTTAGCTCTTCCATGAGGAGCTGGTCTAAAGCGCTTCAATGACGATCCACCATCAACGTAAGCAGTCTTAATATAAAGTTTAAAATCTTCCGGATTATCGGATTCAGCTTTATTAGACCAATTAGAGATTGCGGATAGAACTAATTTTTCTAACCAAATAGCAGATTCTCTATTTGTGAATTTTAATATATTCAGAGCGTCATCGACGGATTTACCTCGAATATTGTCAACAACCAGTCTCATTTTGCGTGCTGACATCGGGCAATTTTTTAATCTCGCAACTGCTTCCATTTCTTTATTTTTAAGATATCTTACGTTAATAAAATTTATTTCTTACCACTGTGACCTTTAAAGACTCGCGTAGGAGAAAATTCACCTAATTTATGACCTACCATGTTTTCAGTAACGAATACCGGAACAAAAGTCTTTCCATTATGTACTGCAATCGTATGTCCAATCATATCAGGAACAATCATGGAAGCTCTTGACCATGTTTTAATAACTGATTTTTTGTTAGACTCGTTGGCCTTATTAACTTTATCCATTAACTTATGAAATACATAAGGTCCTTTTTTAATCGATCTAGCCATCTGTGATATTACTTACGTTTTGAAATAATTAATTTACTTGATTTTTTCTTGCTATTTCTAGTCTTCTGTCCTTTAGCCATAATACCAGTTCTTGATATTGGGTGACCTCCGGATGCTCTACCTTCACCTCCTCCCATCGGGTGATCTATAGGGTTCATCGCAACACCTCTTACTCTAGAGCGTCTTCCCAACCATCTTGATTTACCAGCTTTACCCAAAACTTCTTGCATGTGATCTGGGTTAGAAGCTCTACCGATAACGGCTTTACAAGACAACAAAATACGACGAATTTCACCGGAAGGCAACTTGATAATAGCATATTTACCTTCTCTACCCATCATCGTTCCATAATTACCGGCACTTCTTGCTAAAGCAGCACCACGTCCTGGAACCATTTCTATCGCAAAAATATCAGTACCTAGTGGAACAGAAGCTAAGAACATAGCATGTCCTATTTCTGGTTGTGCTTTTTCTCCAGACATAATAACGTCTCCAACTTTAATCTTGTCGGGAGCGATAATATATCTCTTCTCTCCATCATTATAGACCACCAAGGCGATAAAAGCAGATCTATTTGGGTCATACTCCAAAGTAGCTACTTTACCAGGAATACCGTCTTTATCTCTTTTAAAGTCGATAACTCTGTATTTTCTCTTGGCTCCACCACCCAATTGTCGCACAGTCATCTTACCAGTATGGTTACGACCACCTGATTTACTAATACCAACTGTCAGACTTTTCTCAGGAGTGGACGTAGTCAAATCAGCATAGCTGACAGTAACTTTCTGTCTTAGTCCCGGTGTGGTCGGATTATATTTTTTAATTGCCATTATTTAGCGATTTTAAAATTCTTCAATTAATTATTCAACTTCACCATAGATATCTAACTCTTCACCTTCAGCTAGGGTAACATAAGCCTTTTTAAAAGCACTTACTCTACCTCTGACGATTCCAGATTTAGTATTTCTAACCTTTTGTTTAGACGGTGCGATTACAGTATTGACATCTACAACAGTAGTACCAAACATGGCTTCGACTGCCTTTTTTATTTCAAGCTTATTCGCCTTTTTGTCAACAACAAAGGTATATCTGTTCAGTTTAGAAGTCAAACCTTCTGACTTTTCAGATACTATGGGCTTTATGATTATATTATTTGCCATTTCCTGCTAATTTTTAATTTTGGTCGTAGATTGATTTAATCTTTCCAACCGAATTTTCAGAAATAATAAGTACATCGGCATTCACAATATCATAAGTACTTGCATTGAGTACAGCATGTGTAGCTGCTTTAGGAAGGTTTCTTCCTGACAAGTAAATATTTTCATTATGATCAGCGGTCAATAAAAGAGACTTGCCCTGAATATTAAGATTTGACAACATTTTTTTGTACTCCTTCGTATTAGGATTTGCAAAATCAAAATCTTCAACGACGACCAAAGCACCATTAGCAAACTTATGAGAAAAGGCAGAATTTTTAGCTAATTCTTTAACTTTCTTATTAAGTTTAAAAGAATAATTGCGTGGTCTTGGTCCAAATACACGACCACCACCTCTAAATACTGGTGACTTCATAGAACCAGCTCTTGCAGTACCGGTACCCTTTTGTCTTTTCAACTTTTTAGTTGTACGAGCAATCTCACCTTTTTCCTTAGCTTTGTGAGTACCTTGGCGTTGTGCAGCATTATATTGCTTAACGGCAAGATAAACCGCATGTGCACTTGGTTCAATACCGAATACTTCTTCAGGTAATTCGATACTTCTACCAGTGTTTTGTCCTTGAATATTTAATACATCGAGTTTCATGTCTCCTTACTTTTCAATGATTACAAACGCACCTTTATGTCCTGGAATAGATCCCTGAATCAAAATCAGGTTTTTTTCCGGTAAAAGTTTTACGATTTTTAAATTTTTTGTTTTTACTCTTTCATTACCCATACGGCCTGCCATACGCATACCTTTAGTAACTTTAGAAGGAGTAGCTGATGCACCTATTGATCCCGGTGCTCTAAGTCTATTGTGCTGTCCGTGAGTGGTCTGACCAACTCCACTAAAATTGTGTCTTTTGACAACACCCTGAAATCCCTTTCCTTTAGAAGTGCCGATGGCATTTACTTTATCGCCTTCAGAGAAAATTTCAGTTAATACAATCTCATCACCCAGCTTTTTATCCACTGTAGAGTTTCTAAACTCTACAACTTTACGTTTAGGTGACGTATTGGCTTTACCAAAGTGACCTAACAAAGCTGCTGATGTATTTTTTTCCTTTGCTTCCCCGTATCCCAACTGAATCGCATCATAACCATCTGTCTCGTTGGTTTTGATTTGAGTAACAATGTTAGGTTGAGCTTCGATAACGGTACAGGCAATATTTTTGCCATCTTTATCGAAGATACTAGTCATACCAATCTTTTTTCCGATTAATCCGTTCATGATTAAATTTTTAAGCTATTTAGATACTCCGAAAGCATCTGAATATTATATATCAGAATCTAAAATTAAAAAAAATCCAGCTATTATGTGAGCTTAACCTGGATATCAACACCACTTGGAAGTTCAAGCTTAGCTAAAGCATCAACTGTCTTCTGTGTTGGTGTAAAAATCTCGATTATGCGTTTGTGGGTCCTTAATTGAAACTGCTCACGAGATTTTTTGTTTACATGCGGGGAACGCAATACTGTATAAACTTCTTTCTCTGTCGGCAGCGGAATCGGACCAGACACAACAGCTCCGCTGTTCTTTACCGTCTTTACAATCTTTTCAGTACTTTTATCTACTAAATTGTGATCGTAAGAACGGAGTTTAATTCTGATTTTTTGATTCATAACCTGTTTTTAAATTATTCTCTGATTTCTTAAGAGGCCGCAAAGGTAATACTCTATTTTGAAATCTAAAAATTATTAATAAAAAAAATTAAAAAAAAATTAGGAGACCACCTTAAATGGTCTCCTTTATAGATTTTATGCCTTTGCTCCTTTTGCCTTTTCAATGATTGATTCAGCAATATTCTTAGGAGCTGGTGCATAGTGTGAAAATTCCATACTACTGCTCGCACGTCCTGACGTAATCGTACGCAATTGTGTTACGTATCCAAACATCTCTGACAATGGAACCTCTGCAGAAATAGAAACTGCACCTCCGCTTCTTCCTTCCTGACCTTTTGGAAGACCTCTTCTTCTGTTTAAGTCTCCAATGACAGCTCCAACGTACTCATCCGGGCTTACTACTTCCAATTTCATAATAGGCTCCATCAATACAGGATTACAAAGCTTAGCTGCTTCCTTAAATCCTTCTTTTGCACACAATTCGAACGCCAATGGCTTAGAGTCCACAGAGTGGGTCTGTCCATCGTACAATCGTACTTTCATGCTATCAATGTTATACCCTGCTAATATACCTGAACTCATCATTGATGAAAAACCTTTGATAATAGACGCAAAGTATTCTTTTGGAACAGAACCCCCGAAAATATCGTTTACAAACTGTAATTTTGTCTTACCTGAAGTAAATTCATCAGACTTCAAGAACTCTTCGTCTGCAGGTCCTAATTCGAATGACATTTGAGCGAATAAACCCGAACCTCCAGATTGCTTTTTCAAACGCTCTGTGTGTTCTACACTTGACGTAAGAGCTTCTTTATAGTTAACTTGAGGTGCACCCTCATTAACTTCTACTTTAAATTCTCTTCTTAATCGATCTACGATTACTTCAAGGTGTAATTCTCCCATTCCACTAATCACCGTCTGATTGGTATCTTCGTCGTATTTAACTCTAAACGTTGGATCTTCTTCAGACAACTTACCAAGTGCAATTCCCAATTTATCTAAGTCTTTTTGTGTCTTAGGCTCAATGGCAATTCCGATAACTGGATCAGGGAAAGTCATGCTTTCAAGGATAATTGGATGGTTTTCGTCACAAAGCGTGTCACCTGTTCGGATATCTTTAAAACCCACACCCGCAGCGATATCTCCAGCTTCCAATCTTTCGATTGCCTTTTGGTTATTTGCGTGCATTTGGTAGATACGAGAGATACGCTCTTTATTACCTGTACGAGTATTTAGGACATAAGAACCCGCTTCAAGGATACCAGAATAGGCTCTCATGAATGATAATCTACCAACATAAGGGTCTGTAGCAATTTTAAATGCTAACGCAGCAAAAGGATCGCTCGTAGATGGTTTTCTTACTTCTTCTTTATCTGTTTTAGGGTTGATACCTTCAATCGCATCAACATCCACCGGACTTGGCAAGAAAGAACATACTGCATCTAATACTGCCTGAACACCTTTATTTTTGAAAGAAGAACCACACAATACCGGTGTAAAGGCCATGTCAATCACGGCCTTTCTGATGGCTGTTCTAATTTCATCTTCTGAAATAGAGTCTGGATTCTCAAAAAACTTCTCCATCAACTCTACGTCGTATTCTGCTACAGCTTCTATTAGATTTGCTCTAGAGTCATTGACGATTTCTACAAGGTCTGCAGGAATATCAATCACCTCATAAGTCATACCTTTATCTGCTTCATTCCAAACGATTGCCTTATTGGTAATCAAATCGACAACACCTTTAAATTTTTCTTCAGCTCCGATTGGAACTTGAAGTGGAATGGCGTTAGCTCCTAATTTTTCTTTGATGTCATTAACAACATTGAAAAAATCTGCTCCTGATCGGTCCATTTTATTGACGAACGCAATACTTGGAACTCTAAATTTCTCAGCCAATCTCCAGTTGGTTTCAGACTGAGGTTCAACACCATCAACAGAGCTAAATAAGAATACAAGACCGTCCAATACTCTCA
>JAIXKS010000035.1 GCA_026928325.1 Chitinophagales bacterium
CTTTAAAAAAATAACTTCCATTATTATTTAAGTCTTTTTATAGACAGCGCACTAGGAAAAGAAGCATGAAGCTAGTTAATGCAAAAATATCCTTGTTCCTCCGGCTGTTGTTGAATTATAAATGTAGCATTGGCCTGCTATAGAAGGAAAACAAAGATCGAAGAATTTAATGATAATAGGCCATAAAAAAAGTCTTATCTCTTGACAGAAATAAGACTTTTTTTGGTGCCCGGAGCGGGACTTGAACCCGCACGTCCTAACGAACACATGCCCCTCAAACATGCCTGTCTACCAATTTCAGCACCCGGGCTTTTATTGAGGGTGCAAAAGTAAGGGTATTTTTTGAAATTTTCTGTTTCGACTGTATTTTATTTTCGAATATCGATGATTAAGCGGCCATTTTAATTCTCAATATCATCATATTTGATTCGCTTCCATCCATTTAGGCTTCAATGGTGCTTCATAGTTGGTCATTTGTAGAATCAAATCTTCCATATCATTGCTGACGAGTACCATTTCTCTATTGGACACGCGCAACATGTTTTTATTGACCATGTGATCCATAAATTGGATAAGGCTGTCAAAATATCCATTGATATTTAGAATGCCGATAGGTTTTTGATGCAATCCAAGTTGTCCCCAAGTAAGAAGTTCAAACATTTTATCCAATGTTCCAAATCCACCAGGTAAAATCAATGCGCCATCCGACTTCTGATGCATAATCATCTTTCTGTTGTGCATCGAATCCACTTCGATAAGCTCCGTTACGCCATCATGTGCGATTTCTTTATTTTTTATAAACCCAGGAATGACACCGATAATATTGCCTTTGCCGGCTATTGCACCATCGGCTACTGCACCCATGATTCCTACTCTTGAACCTCCATAGACCAAAGTAATATTATTTTGAGACATATATTGCCCTAACTTAAATCCTTCTTTGATAAATGCTTCATCATTGCCAGATGAAGAGCCACAGAAAACAGATAGTGCATGTATTGTATTCATCAGTTTTAAAATTTTATTACGAACGAAGTTAAGTCAATTTTTAGTATTATAACTAACTTTGCATATTGATATTAATCATTATGTGATAACAAAACCTAAAGAGTGCGCTAAAAGTACCGCTTTTACTACATAATTGAAGGCTGTTAAAGTTTTATTAAAACGGCAGACGAATGGTTTTTGTGAGGAAAATATGATGGTTTTTTTATCGATCGTTGCTGATAAAGGAATATCAGAATAGGGATTGTTTATCTTTTGATACATACAGTATGCGTGTAAAAGTTTTCAAATTTGGAGGCGCCTCCATTAAAGATGCGGATGGATTTAGACAAGTAGGGAAGATCATGGAGACCTTTATCGAGGATCGTATCGTGATAGTGGTATCAGCGCTAGGAAAGACGACCAATGCTATTGAACAAGTAGTCAATAGTATGTTTTCTGGTAAAGCAGATACTGCAAAATGGGTAGGTCAAGTCAAAAATACGCATGTTCAGATTATGGATGATTTATTTGCAAAACATCCTGAAACCTTGTCCAAGGTAGAGGTTGCCTTTGCGCAATTATTTGAAGCGTTTACTGATGCAATCGGACGATTTGAAGGAGCTGACTATGATTATGCTTATGATCAGATTGTGCCTTACGGCGAATTATTTTCTTCGAAGATATTAAGCCATTATTTAGAGGCCATCCACGTCCATAATACCTGGATAGATATCCGCCAAGTCATCAGTACCGATATGACGTATCGTGATGCTAGAATCATGTGGGAAGCAACACAACAACAAGTAGAATCCGTGTTGAAACCGATGATTCCCAATTGTAAGCGGATGGTTACTCAAGGATTTGTGGGGCGCACTTCACAAAATACGATGACTACGCTTGGTCGTGAAGGATCGGATTATACAGCTGCTATTTTGACCTATTGTTTAGATGCCGAAAGTATGCATATTTGGAAAGATGTGCCAGGTGTTTTGACTGGTGATCCTCGTGTTTTTAATGATGTGATGTTGTTGCCTAGATTGTCGTATAAGGAGGCGATTGAGATGACTTATTATGGTGCCAAAGTCATCCACCCTAAGACCATTAAGCCCATTCAAAATAAACAGATACCCTTGTATGTGCGCCCATATGCTGACCCCAAGAGCTTGGGTACTTTAATCAGTGACGAAAAGGAATTGACCTATCCGCCTATTGTGGTTATTGAGCCGGGACAAGCCCTTTTGCACATTTCTACCAATGATTTTTCATTTGTAGCTGAGCATCACCTAAGCCGTATCTTCATGTTGCTAGCCAAGTACCGTTTGAAAGTCAATATGATGCGCAATACAGCGATTAGCTTTTCTGTTTGTGTAGGACAAATCGAAGACCGCATTCAAGGATTTGTCGAAGAACTCGGTGATGAGTTTAAAGTTGTGATTGATAGATCATTGGAGTTGATTACCATCATGCATTATAATAATGACTTTCTTGAAGAGATGAAGCACAATAAGCTCATACTTTTCGAAGAAAAATTGCCTGAAATCGTTCAATTGGTAGTTCGAAATTTACCTAAAATGACCAGAAAGGAGCATGGCGATCAATAATACAAATACCAAAAACAGCAAGACATCCAAGTCTGGCCTCAAGCCCTTATTTCGGTTTATAATGTTGGTTATAGGACTTTTAGTTTTGGGTATAACGACTTATTTTTATCAAGAACGATTACCCAACCAGCCTTTCGTAGAAGTAAGCACTACTACCGATGCCAAGACGAAAGTAAAATACAATTATCTTCCATCTTCAACTGGTGAGGTCATAAATCATACGTATTACAGTTTGTCTTACAAAGAGGTACACGAGCAACCGGAATGGGTAGCTTATATTTTGACCAAAAAATCCCTGCAGAAAAAACCGAAAGCTAAACGGGAAAAAGATTTTGTTCCAGATGTTCTAGTGACGACGTATTCGGCTACTGCTGATGATTATCGTGGTTCAGGTTATACACGAGGCCACTTGGTACCAGCCGGAGATATGGCATTTGATTCCACGGCCATGCGTGAGACTTTTTTAATGAGCAATATGTCGCCACAATTGCGACAATTGAACAATGGAATTTGGCGTGAATTGGAGGAGAATGTTAGAGATTGGGCCTATAAAGCGGATTCGTTGTATGTGATTTCAGGACCGATCTTAAAGCATCCGATTAAGACGATAGGTCGAAAAAATAAGGTAACGGTACCATCTGCTTTTTATAAGGTTTTACTCGATAATAAAGGTCCGGAAAAGAAGGCGATTGGCTTTATCATCCCGCACGAATTGTCCGAAAAAAGTTTGGAAACCTATATGGTCTCCGTGAGCGATGTCGAGGCCTTGACAGGGTTGAAATTCTTTGAGCAAATGCCTAATTCTGAAGAGATGGTTCGATTAAAATCGAATTATGAAGCTAAACAATGGCCGGTCGATAAGAAGAGATATGACCTACGGATTAAAAAATGGAACTATGAGTAAGAATTATGTGGAAACCAAACACCAGTGGCTACTTTTAAATTAAAATTACAAATTGAAAGAAACGCCCGTATTGAAACCCAAAGCATACAAAGAAAATGTCTCTTTAGTATTATTGATTATATGTAGGAATTGGTTTTTGTAATATCCGTTAACGAACAAAGAAAAGTGCTCATTAATGTTGTGAAATATGTACCTATTGAAAAACCTGCGGCAAGGTTAAAACGATTGTAGTATTCATTGATTTTTCGGGTTTCGGAATCTCTGCTTAGATTGGTGTTTCACACATAATTGTGGGCAATCATGTATTCTGGGATTATTTCGAATCGGATATTAGGCGTCCACTTTCCTATAGAATATTTATAGGAGACAGCTAATGATAAATCAAGGAACATAAACATTTGTCCTGTTTGGATTTTATGAGGCAAGGTTGGATCTAGTGCTCTGTCCACAAAAAAATCTTAAAGAAATGTTGTTCTTTTTTCAAATCTCATCGTTAAAAATACTCGTCATAGTTACCACTATGCCTGCGTTTTTTGCCTTGATCTTTAAAAAAATACCTTCCATTATTATTTAAGTCTTTTTATAGACAGAGCACTAGAACAAATCCTTTAGGTGTTAAACTCTTGTGGCCATCTGAGATCTGTTCATGGTTCGTTCATAAATCCCATGGTGTTCAATTCTAATCCTAACCTAAAGGACCAATGATCGTTACTAAATGCTCTAAATCCTATACCGCCATTGAACGCATTAGTGAAGGTATTGTTATTATTCAGCGTGTAGTTTTTGGGTCGGGATAAAAGCTTTGTCGTAGTATGCGATTCTATAGAATAACTTTTGCCAATAAATACTTCCATACTTTGCGGCGTATTATTAAAGTAAGTATTTTTATATGTTTTTCATAAAATCATTTTTCACCCAATTAAATAAAAAATCATGATGTTACTACGCTCAATAACAACATTTTAGCTATACATACTGAGAAAGCAAGGATCAGATACCTATGCCATGCCGGCAGTTGGAAAATTCATCGGAGGTACCATACCAGCCTCAGGATCTTCGATATTGCCAAACTGATTTTCGTAGCGTTTAATATTGTCTTGAAGTGCTTTCATCAATCGCTTCGCATGTTGAGGCGTCAAAATGATACGAGATTTTACTTTTGCTTTCGGTACATTGGGTACAAGTCGGATAAAATCGACAATAAATTCAGAATGGGAATGGGATATAATAGCAAGGTTGCTGTAAATGCCTTCTGCCGTTTCTTCAGAAAGTTCAATATTGATTTGATTTTGGTTTTGGTTTGGATTGTTCTCAGCCATGTTAAAGATGTTTTTCTAATTAAAATTTATATGAAAATGCAAAAATAGTAATTATTATGGAAGATTGACAAAGTTTAACCCTGTGTTAAGATATTTTATCTTTTTTTTCGAGCATTTTTACTATCTTTGCACTTAATTTTTTAAAAATCAATTAAAAAGTATATCAATGGCTTATAACAAGATTAAAGTCGCTAATCCGGTAGTTGAGCTGGACGGAGATGAAATGACACGTATCATTTGGAAATTTATCAAAGACAAATTGATATTACCGTATTTAGATATCGATATCAAGTATTATGATCTTGGTGTGGAATACAGAGATGAAACCAATGACCAAGTTACTATTGACGCTGCTCATGCTATCAAACAATATGGTGTAGGTATCAAGTGTGCAACTATCACACCGGATGAAGCTCGAGTAGAAGAATTTGGATTGAAAGAGATGTGGAAATCTCCTAACGGAACAATTCGTAATATTCTAGACGGAACCGTGTTCCGTGAGCCAATAGTGATGATCAATGTACCTCGTTTGGTGCCTAACTGGACAGCACCGATTATCATCGGACGACACGCATTTGGAGATCAATATAAGGCTACAGATGCAGTAGTCAAAGGAAAAGGAAAATTGACGATGACTTTTACTGCCGAAGATGGTACAGAGACAAGTTGGTCTGTATATGATTTCAAAGGTGATGGCGTAGCCATGTGTATGTACAATAATGATGCATCCATTATGGGTTTTGCACGTTCATGCTTTAATATGGCGATTGCTAAAGGTTGGCCGTTATATTTGTCAACAAAAAACACCATTCTCAAGAAGTATGATGGAAGATTTAAGGATATCTTTCAGGAAATTTACGAAAATGAGTATAAGGCTAAGATGGACAGCTTAGGAATCGTATATGAGCACAGATTGATAGATGACATGGTAGCAAGTGCTTTGAAATGGAATGGTAATTTCGTCTGGGCATGTAAAAACTATGATGGTGATGTACAGTCTGATACTGTCGCTCAAGGATTTGGATCTCTTGGACTTATGACTTCCGTACTCGTGACACCGGATGGCAAAACCATGGAAGCAGAAGCAGCCCACGGTACAGTAACTCGTCACTATAGACAATACCAACAAGGCAAACCTACTTCGACCAACCCAATCGCCTCTATTTATGCTTGGACGAGAGGTCTTGCATTTAGAGGAAAACTCGATAATAATCAAGCTTTGATAGATTTTGCTAATTCTTTGGAGCAGGTATGTGTTGAGACTGTAGAAAGTGGTAAGATGACTAAAGATTTGGCGGTTATTATCCATGGTAATAACGTCAATCACGGAGAACATTATCTTTATACGGAAGAGTTTTTAGAAGAACTAGACAAAGGTCTCAAGGCTAAGTTAGGGTTTTAATTCAATTTAGTTTTAAATTTTATAAAGATTGGGTCAGTTAATAAGTGTAATTCTTAAGTGATGAATGTACAAATACCTTTTAGCTGGCCCAATTTCAAATTTGATACTTCTTGGTCACTATTTCTAGATAGAGACGGCGTAATCAATGAGCGAATTGTTGGCGATTACATCAAAAAATGGGATGAATTTAAGTTTTTGCCCGGCGTGCTAGAAGCTTTATCCGTGTTTAATAATCATTTTTCTCGCATTTGTATCGTTACCAATCAAGCAGGTATCGAAAAAGGGCTTTATACGCACGAACAACTTAGAGCGATTCATGACCAAATGATGGAATATATCCAATATCATGGAGGTAGAATAGATGAGATTTACTATTGTCCCTATATACCGGATTTAGATCCGCTCTGCCGCAAACCCAATCCAGGTATGGCCTTGGAAGCAAAACGAGATTATCCGGATATCGTATTTGAAAAGTCGGTTATGATCGGTGATTCCTTTAGCGATATCGTATTTGGAAATCAATTAGGTATGAAAACGATCCTAGTTGGCAATAATCCGGGTACCGTCAATAGCTTGAATGCTATTCCAGATTGTAGAATGAATTCGCTGCATGATTTTGCTTCATTCATCAAGGAAATGTAAGAAAAAATGTGAATGTAATTAACGCGTTTTTAGATATAATTACCGATAAATAACGGAAGTTATGTATAAGATAAAAGAGATATATTATACGTTGCAAGGAGAAGGTTTTCATACAGGAAGGCCGGCTGTTTTTTGCCGTTTTGCAGGATGTAATCTATGGACGGGTAGGGAAGAAGATCGGGCAACGGCCATCTGCAAATTTTGTGATACCAACTTTTGGGGTATGGATGGTGTCAATGGCGGTAAATATACAGCAGCAACCCTTGCAGAAAAGATTACTAGCTTGTGGCCGGATAAAAATATTCCTATTTTTGTGGTATGCACCGGCGGCGAACCGGGTTTGCAAGTCGATACTGCCTTAATCGATACATTTCACGCTTCCGGAATGGAAGTGGCCATTGAGTCCAATGGAACCGTTGCGCTTCCCGATACCCTGGATTGGATATGCATTAGTCCGAAAGCCAATACAACGTTGGCGATCACTCGTGGTCATGAACTCAAACTCGTCTATCCTCAGGTAGAAAACATACCGACGGACTTCGAGCATCTCGACTTTGATCACTTCTTTTTACAGCCGATGGATGACCAGCATCAAGCAGAAAACATCCAAGCTACCATTGCTTATTGCTTAGCACATCCCAAATGGAAGCTCAGCCTCCAGACGCATAAGGTGATTGGGATAGATTGAGGTAAAGGTCAATATTGGGTTAGGATTTTATATAGTATATTTGGCTTTTATTCATTAAGAAAATAAGTAGAAAAATGTATTCCGGTATAGTCAGGCTTTTCTCTAATTATTGTATCAACTGCACTCACGACTCCTTGTAAATCAAATATTTTATAAAATTTTTATAATGGTAGTTGACTTCTTTTGGAAATGTGATAAGTTTTTCAATTTTTTTACTATTTTTGGCATTTTGATTTCTTATTCTAAATCGTGATTGATGAAACTAAGGATTGTTTTATTTATAGTTTTGGTATTGGGCATGCAAAAGAATTTAAAGGCTCAAGGATGTAGTGATGCCGGAATCTGTACCATAACGAGTTTTAAACCCAATGGTATCTATGCAGCAGATAGCTTGACGACTAGTTATAAGGTTGGAGCCTCGATAGGAAGTGCAGACCATGATATTTCTATATTTTCAACTTATATCGAATATGACCGCAATGTGAATAATCGCCTAGGCGTAAATGCCAAGCTGACTTCGTTGGCACAGTCAGGAAATGGAATTTCTGTATGGGGATTGTCTGATTTTTATCTGACCGGCAAGTATAGGGCCTGGGATCAATTGCATCTGGTTTTAGGAGTTAAAGCACCATTGACGACGGGCAATCAATTGAAAGATCAGCGGCCGCTCCCGATGGATTATCAAGCAAGTTTGGGTACCGTAGATGGTGTTTTTGGCTTGGGATATCGGTTGGCCAATCTACAACTGATGTTGGGTTATCAGCATCCTTTCATTCAAAATGAAAACACATTTGATGCAGCACGTTATGCCGAAGATAATATTCTTAGTACCTTTCAAACGACGGTGAACTATAAAAGAAAAAGTGACGCTTTAGCGCGGATATCCTATGATGTTCCTGTAATGTCTCGTTTGCGGATTACACCGAGTGTGCTGGCTGTGTATCATCTTGCTGATGATACTTATCGTGTCGGACCTGTGCAGGAAGTCGCAATAGTAGGATCACAAGGACTTACGGTCAATGGCAATGTTTATTTGGATTATGCTTTTTTGGCACATCATGCAGTGCAATTAAGCGTTGGTGCACCATTAATAGTCCGAGATGTTCGCCCAGATGGGTTGACTCGAGGATTTGTATTGGGCTTTGAGTATAAATATACCTACTAAGCGGAAAAATCAATAGGGCTAACCATCAATCTTTTAATCTCATCCTTTAGAATAGGGAAACACCTTGAATTTGAATATTTAGTACAATCTCAAAGTAAAATTTGATAATAAAATTGGGTCTATTCTATATATAGCATGAGGCCTTTCAGATAATGTCCTTCAGGGTGATATAGATTGACCGGATGGTCAGCTCCTTGGCTCAAATTCCGCATAACCTTTACCTTTTTGCCGCTTTCGATGCCGGCAGCGACTATAGTATCGTAAAATAATTGTGTGCCCACAACCTGTGAGCAAGAGAAAGTAAACATCAATCCACCTGGTTTTACTTTTTCCATCGCCATTGCATTGAGTCTCTTATAAGCCTGTACGGCGTTATGTCGCTTTTGGAGTGATTTGGCGAAAGCTGGAGGATCGACGATGACCATATCATATTGTTTGAGGCTTTTGTCGGATAAGAATTGGAGCACATCTGCACAATGTCCTGTATGTGTTCCCTGAAAATGATTTAGGTCGATGTTTTCTTGCATAAGATCAACGGCCTTTTGAGAGATATCGACAGAGTCCACATGATTAGCACCACCTTTTAGCGCAAGCAACGAAAATCCGCCAGTATAGCAAAAGCAATTCAACACTTCCTTATCCTTAGCAAATGCACTGGTTAACGCTCTATTATCCCGCTGGTCAAGGAAAAAGCCCGTTTTTTGTCCTTGTATGATGTCGATACTAAATGCAACTTGGTGCTCAAGGATGGTGGTCTTACTTTGTTCACCGAGAAGAAATCTGTCATTTATAGCATTAGCTTGAACTTTAGGCAATGTATCTTTTGCTCGGAGATAGATTGCGTCAATAGCATTACCCAATAAGGTTTGAAGACCATGGGCAATAGAATCCGCAGCCTTATACATACCTACAGAATGACATTGGATGACCGCTATATTATGATATATGTCAATCACTAACCCGGGTAGGCCGTCACCTTCTCCATGAATCAGCCGATATGCGTTGGTTGTATTTGATGGCAGGTTCAGTATTTTTCGATACTCTAATGCTTTTTGAAGTTGGTTGTGCCAAAATGAATCATCTATCGCAGTATCTGTAAACGTCAACATTCTGACGGCTATGGAACCTCCATGTTGAAAATGGCCTTTCCCTAAAAATTGGCGTTCTGCTGAAAAAATGTCAACGACATCCCCGTCCTGAATTTTTTTAGTATCAGAATGAATCGCACCTGAAAAAACCCAAGGGTGGAATCTGGATAGGGAATGTGATTTACCTTTTTTTAAAATTATGGTCTGCTGATTCATGTTTAATTAATTTAGGGCAAATTTATGTTTTTTTATCATAATAGGCGTGATAGTATGAAAATAACATATTAAATATTTTTTTAATTTATTTTTAAAAATCGATACAACATATTATAGATTATTTATATATTTGCCCCATGGTCTGAATTGTCGGAACTCAAAGTCTTACAATTTAAATCAACCCAAATAGACAGTAAAATAATTTTAAACGTCAATACTTTTTATTTTAATTATATAAAATATTGATATTTAATTATAAAGAGAACAAAGAGCCAATTTCGGTTGCGGCTTTGAGTTTGTGATAAGTTTATTTTTTGTTAAACAACTAAGGTCTTAAAATGAAAACCAGTATTACTCAATTATGTCACCATGTGACATTGCGTCATTATTTATATATAATGACATTTGCGCTATTTAACCTGTGGTCATTTTCTATAAATGCCCAGTGTCATGCCCCAAATGGCCAAATAAGAGGTGTAGTTTTTAATGATTCCAACAATAATGGTGCCAAAGATGCAGGCGAAGCCGGAATGAATGGAATTTTAGTTAAGGTATATGCCGGAAATGGAGCGTTGCTCACATCATCTACGACAGATGCTAATGGCGGTTATGCCCTATTGGGATTGACGGATGGAGAAAGGTATAGAATTAACTTTTCTTTTTTACCTGATTATTATTCTGGCAGACTAGGCGCAGATAATGCTTCTGCTGTTCAGTTTGTCCAAGCTCCGGCCTGTGATGTCAATTTTGGTTTAACCACAGACTTGGATGTATGTAATAGTAATACAGAAATTATTACTACTTGTTTTGTTCAAGGTGAAACTTCGCTCCGACCAGCTGAACCTACGATCGTAGGCGTCGCTTATGGTTTTAATAGCACAACACCAGCTAGAAAATTTGCTATGCATGGTGAAACAGGTGCTATCTGGGGACTTGCTTATAGAAGTACTACCCATGATATTTTCTCTTCGGCTTTTATTAAACAATATGCCGGATTGAAAAATGGTCATGATGCGATCTTCAAGTCTTCTTTTAATGGAGCTATGTTTACATCATCTCCATTTGTTAAGTTGAGTGATCTAGGACAAGAAGTAGGAACGATGACTACTACGGATGTCACGGATTGCGCTTATGGTGATCAAGTCGGTAAATTAGGCTTGGGTAGTATGGTGATTTCGCCAGATGAGCAATACTTGTATGTTGTTAATATATATAATAATACGTTAGTGCGAATTTTGATCGACAATCCAACAGCGGCAACAACTGTTACTTATCAGATTCCAGGATCGAATATTCACGCTTTTGCATTAAAATACTATAATGGGAAAATTTATGTTGGTACTACTGAGCCTGGTGTAAAAATGTATATTTGGGAATTTAATCCAAAAACAGGTGATTTCACAAATACAGGTTTGGAATTGAATGCAGGTTCGGATTGGACATCAACGCATATTGTTGGAGGAATGCCTGCATTTTGGTTGACAGATATAGATTTTTCTGATAATGGCGATATGCTTCTTTCTCTATCTGATAGAATCGGACATGTTTATTGTAATAATGTTACAAATAGATTGGATGAGCAAACCGGTGATTTGATGATAGCCTTTAAAAATAATACGGGCGGATGGACCTTAGAAGATAGAAGCTACGGAGGTGAGTTTTTTAGTGATGATTATTGGATAGCGAATCCAACCTATCACCCGGAAATCACTACTGGTAGTATCTTTGCTATGCCTGGAACCGGATCTGTTGTATCCACTGTATTTGACCCGGAAATGAATTCGTATTCAGGTGGTTTACATAGATACAACACGACTACTGGTAAAAAGGAAGGTAGTAAGGAGTTGTATTCACGCAATACGCAGATTGTTTTTGGAAAAGCAACCGGTTTTGGCGAGATTATTCCATTATGCGGCTTACCAGATATAGAAATAGGTAATCTTCTTTGGTTTGATGCCAATAAGAACGGTCTTCAAGATGCCAATGAAGCTGGAATCTCTGGTGTTGTCGTTACCTTACTCGATGACAATTGTAATGTTATTGCTACAACTACTACAGATGAAAACGGTAATTATACCTTTAATAGAAGTAACGTAGCAGGAGGCATAATTCGTCACCAACGTTACTATGTTGGATTAGATGCGTCTTATTATGACGATGCATCTAATGCCTATATTATTAACGGTCAATATTATAAATGGACGGTAAATAATTCATCATTCCCAGGTATCAATAGTGTTGCGACATCGACAGGTTGTACTCAAGGTGTTGCGGCAATCGAAGTCACAGGAACCAGTCATAATTTTGATTTGGGATTGATAGAATCAGGAGATTGTAAACTTAAAGTTTATAAGACGGTGCTCAATGCTCCGGGTATAAAACATACAGATAATGTCAATTTTGAAATCGAGGTTCGAAACAATGGAACACAAACAGTTCAAAATATAGAAGTTGTAGATAAACTTCCTTCAACGTATTATTTTGTTTCAAGCCAAAATCCGGATTGGTCTTACAATGGTTCTACAATTACAGGTACATTGTCAGGACAACTTTTACCCGGTGAAAGTAAAAAAATATCATTGAATCTTAAGTTTAATGGTTCACAAGCTATCTTTCCAAATTATGAAAATGAAGTTACTGTTACGAAAGTTCATGACCTTTTAGGAAATGAAATAGAAGATATGATATCATGCTTTGAAAGTATTGACGATACCAAATCTTTTGCAACGCCTGGAATTTGTGATTTAGCGTTATCACACGAACCAGTCAAAGAAGTAGTTCATTTCCCAAATAATCAGGTTGCTTTCAAAACGACGATTTATAATCAAGGTACGATGAATGCCAATGGTTATACCATCGTTAATTATATAAATCCTGAATTTGGTTTTGATCCGGTGTTGAATCCTGGTTGGACGATTTCTGAAGATTTGACGAAGTTGTACTATGTGGATGCCACTAACTTGCCAAGTGGTGAAAAAAGAGAAGTGACCTTGAATTTACATCTTAAAGATGCAGAATCAGTAGGTCATTTTATTAATTATGCAGAAATAGCAGCACAGACTTGTGGTACAGTTTCTGAAGATTTTGACTCTGTGGCAGACACTAATCCAAATAATGATAACGGAGGCGTTGCTAAATCTCCTACTGACAATTTGGTTACTGACAACGGATCTCTTGATGAAGATGATCAAGACCCGGCATTAGTCATTATCGGCAATATAGACATCAAACTTGTAAAATCGGTGAATTCACATCGTGCAAAACCGGGAGATATTGTTGATTTTAATATAGCAATAATCAATTCTGGAAGAACGCCGGTATCAAAAGTTATGCTATATGATTATTTACCGAGCAATATGAAGTTATTCGATACTGATTGGCAGTTAGTTGGTGATATTGCCGAGAGAGTTATAGAATTTCCGGGTAATTTACAACCGGGACAAACTTATAATACAACCATAAAAACCATTATATCTCCAAACGCACCACTTCCATTGAAGTTGGTTAACATTGCAGCGGTTAGAGAGATTTTTGATGAATTTGGTTCTGATGTTTCCAATCCGGAATTTGAAAATAAAACAGCAGGATTACCTGAAAATCCAGGTGATATTCAAGAATTACCTGAATTTGGCAATGCTTATGATGATGACTATGATTATGATTTTGTATTGTTATTCCCACCAATAGAATATACAAGTTGCGCATCATGTCGTCCGGCAACAACACCTACTGATGGTCAATTTGTTGCTACATTCAGAATCGTTAGTCATGAAGATGATGGATGGTTTGTAGAGTCGTCCAATAGAATGTATGATATTACTAGTCCATTGCCTCCAGGTGCACCGATTGCCTTGGCAGATGGTAGCTTAATGACAGAAAATCCATTGGCTAGTGATCCAGGATTTAGCGAATATTTATTTAGTGCCGTCCATGTTGATGGCCAGGGTTTTGCGATAAGATTTAGAAATATCTATGGCGATCTTGAACAAGTTGAAGTATCTTCTAATGCTTGTACATTTGCGCCTATGGTGCTATCTGGTAAGCAATCATTATGTGTAGGAGGTTCATCAACTTATAAAGTTACTGGCGCACCTGTCGGTTTGGACTTATTGTGGTATATTGACGATGTTTTGGTTCCGGGATTGAGTGAAAGCACACACACGATAGATTGGACAGGTTATGCAGATGGATTGCATGAATTGAAAGTTGAGGTTGATGGTGGTGATTGTATCGCTCCGGCAGTCCTAACAGTTGCAATTGGTGCAGCGGATGTTTCGTCTATAATATGTATTGGAGACTTTAATATTGGATTGGGAGATGGTTGTACTATGGTGGTAACACCAGCGATGTTGGCTGCGGGTGCTTTAGATCCAACTTCGCCATATATAGTGATACTTACAGATATGAATGGCAAAATCATCCCTAATGCCACACTTACAAGAGAGCATGTCGGAACTATGGTTATGGCAACGCTTCAAGAAGGATGTGGTGGTAATTCTTGTTGGTCAAAAATCTTTGTAGAAGATAAGCAAGCGCCGATATCCTTATGTAAAGATATAGTACTTCCATGTTATAAATTGGATCAATATGTAGGTCCATTTGAAGAAGATAATTGTGGAGGTCTCGTAAATAATATTATTGTCAATGAAAAAATTATTGGTTTGGATTGTGATCCAGATTATATTTGTATCATTGAAAGAACATATCAAGCGACTGATGAATCAGGAAATAAGTCAGCGCCTTGTGATATGAAAATTTATTTGGAAAGACCGGATGTTGATAATATCGTTTTCCCGGCTAACTTTAGTATGTCTGAAGATACACCGCTTACTTGTCACCAGTTTGAAGCTGATGGAAACGGATTGCCTACAGTGGCAGTAACAGGTGTACCTACCTTAGCGGGTATCTCATTATATCCTGAATTTTCTGATGTTTGTAACCTTGTAGTATGGTATGAAGACGAGGACTTCGGGTTTGTAGGATGTGTTAGAAAAATTATAAGACGTTGGTACGTATATGAAGGATGGTGCTCTTCTTATGAAATAAAAGTTCACCCTCAGATGATAGAAATTATTGATAATGAAGCGCCAGTTCTTGAGCCTATCGATGATTTTACTGTTACTACTAAGGGTCGTAACTTATGTGAAGCAGATGTTGTTTTGCCACCGGCAGTAGCATCTGACGCATGCAGTGGTATATGGAGAGTAGATGTAACGTATCCAGGCGGATTTATTGAAGATTTTAATAATAATGCAACAGTTACTTTATCTTCAGGAAGTCATTTGGTTACTTATACCGCTTATGACAATTGCAAAAATGCTACTTCGGTTACTTTTGTAATCAATGTAGAAGATAAGACTGCACCGACCATGATATGTAAAGGAATCGTGGTTGTAGGTCTTAATAGTCAAGGTGATGGATATTTATATCCTAGACATGTTGATGATGGAAGTTTCGATGGCTGTGGTTTAGATAAGATGTTGATTGCTAAAATGGGTACATCTCCACTAGTTCCGGACACAGCTTTCCACGAGTATATCCAATATACATGTGCTGAAGTTGGTTTGAATAATATAGCCATTTTAAAAGCATGGGATGTCAATGGTAATGAAAACTCTTGTATGGTCAGTGTAGAAGTACAGGATAAACATGGTCCAAAGATTTATTGTCCAGCTGACATCACTATAGATTGTAGTGAGGTTTATAGTGGAATGGACTTAACCAAATATGGTAATGCAACGGCAGTCGATGCATGTGGTGCTGAGCTAGAAGAGTTAGATCCTGAATTTAATCTAAGTGTTTGTCGTACTGGAACGATCGTTCGTACATTTTCGGCTACAGATGGCCAAACCACGGTAATATGTCAACAGACAATAACGGTAGTTAACGGTAATTATTTTAATCCGGCAAAAGATGTGGTTTTCCCTAAAGATTATAGCGTAAATAACACATGTTCTGCAACGGATCTCGAGCCAGAAAATCTTCCTGATGGATATGGTTATCCGGTTATCACACAAGCTGCTTGCGGTTTAGCTGCGGCTACATATAAAGATTTTGTTTATGAGGGTATCCTTGGTGCTTGCTTTAAAATTGTGAGAAAGTGGTATGTAATCGATTGGTGTGAAATGGAGAGACTTGGTGAAGATTACGAACCATACGAGTATCATCAGACGATTATGGTGACGAATGACGAGCCACCGTTCTTTGTAAATGAAGAGCCTGTGGATACTACGTTCTATACAGATCCGGGCAACTGCGAATTTGGTCGAGTAACCTTAACTTATATTGGAAAGGATTTATGTACTCCTGATCATAAGTTAAGATGGAGATATGTGATTGATTTTTATAATGATCGTACAGATGATGTTACAGATAAAGGATATGGCAATACAGCTTCAGTAGATGGTTTGTTCCCAGTTGGAACCCATAGAATCACTTGGTCATTTGAAGATCAGTGTGGTAATATCGTTACTAGAACGCATCTCGTAACCGTAATCAATAATGAAAAACCGTTGGTTGTAGGTTTAGATCGTATCTCCATTAGCGTTATTCCTTGGGATACGGATGGAGATGGAGATGCGGATGTCGAAATGGCATGTATCGAAGCTTGGACTTTAGATCTTAGTAGCGAAAGTATTTGTTGTACAGAACCTTTGAAATTTAGTTTCTCAGAGGATATCAACGATACTATTAGATGTTTCACTTGTTATCACGTGGGATATCCTACAACTGTAGAATTATGGGCACATGATTGTAATGGAAATAAGGACTATGTTATTGTTGACGTAGATGTTCAAGATAATAATGATTCTGATGTTTGTGAGAAAATATGTGAAAACTTCCCTGCGGTTGCTGTCATAGATGGACCAACAGAGATTTGTGCAGGTGATGAAGTTGTTTTAACAGCAAGTGGTGGTATTACATATTTGTGGAGTACAGGAGAAACCACAAGTTCTATTGTAGTTAATCCAAGTATCACAAAAACCTATAGCGTTACTGTAACCAATGAATACAGATGTGAAGATGAAACAAGTATAACAGTAGTTGTTTTTGATTATCCTAGTGGACAGATTGTGGGCGATAATATTTGTATCGGAGAAAGTACAGTATTGACTGCATCCGGAGGTGTAAGTTATGAGTGGAATACTGGAGCAACTACGAGCTCTATCGAAGTATCACCAATTACAAATACAACTTATACAGTTACAATCTCCAATGAGATTGGTTGTAGCATTGTTTTATCGAAAGAAGTTGAAGTATATCCTTTACCAGAAGTATCTATCTCTGGAAATACCTTTATTTGTATAGGTTCTAGTACAGATTTGACGGCTATTGGAGGAGGATCGTATGTTTGGAGTACAGGAGAGACTACGGCAACAATTACCGTTTCTCCCGTGGAAACAACGACTTATTATGTAACGGTAACAAGTGATGAAGGTTGTACGGCATCATCCTCTATCGAGGTAGTGGTCAATGGCTTGTCGATTTCTGCAACAATCACTGGAAATGATGAAATATGCTTTGGAAATAGTACTACCCTTGAGGGTGTATTAAATGGTGGAACGGCTCAGTCTTATGCTTGGAGTACAGGAAGTACTTCTAGTAGTATTACTGTAGCACCATCTACAAGCACTACTTATACAGTTACTATAACAGATACGAATGGATGTACTGCAGCCGCTTCAAAATTGGTTACAGTTCATCAACTTCCTTCTGCAAATATTGAAGGACCAAATGGCGTATGTGAAGGAACTTCAGCCGAATTAACAGCATCAGGTGGTGTTAGTTATTTATGGAGTACCGGAGCGACATCATCGTCAATTACAGTTGCGCCATTGGTAGCGACAACCTATACAGTTACGGTGACAAGTGCTGAAGGATGTGTAAATTCCGGTTCTAAATTGGTGGATGTTTATCCACTTCCTACAGTAGGTATTACTGGAAATACTACGATCTGTATTAATGAACAAACAGAACTTACTGCATCGGGAGGTGTATCTTATGTATGGAGTACTGGAGCGACAACAGAATCGATCATTGTTAGCCCTCTGGTTACAACTACCTATTATGTTACTGCTACAGATGCTAATGGATGTAGTGATACAGCTTCTATTGAAGTCACAGTCAATGGCTTGACCATCAACGCTTCCATAGATGGAGCAGATATCGTTTGTAAAGGGTCATCCACAGTATTAACTGGTGTTTTGACTGGAGGTACAGCGGTATCTTATTTGTGGAGTACAGGAGAAACAACAGAAAGTATTACGGTTATTGTCAATGAGACAACGACTTACTCAGTTACGATAGAAGATATCAATGGTTGTAAAGGAACAGCAACTAAAACTGTTGATATTTATGAACTTCCTGTGATCGTCATCAGTGGAGATAGAGAGATTTGTGAAGGCGGATCAACAACACTTACAGCTTCTGGTGCTGTGAGCTATGCATGGAGTACAGGAGCAACTACTGAAAGTATCACGGTATCACCGACTGAACCTACTACCTATACGGTTACGGCTACAGATGCTAATGGATGTATCAATACCGCTGAAGCAACAGTTAGTATATTGCCTGCTCCAGTGATTTCTATCATTGGTACAGATACAGTATGTGCCAAAACAGAGGTTGAATTGACTGCTATCGGTGGTGTGACCTACGTATGGAGTACTGGAGAAATAACGGAAGTAATCACCGTTATACCGACGGCATCTACAACTTATACAGTTACTGCCACGGATGCGAATGGATGTATCGGAACGGCAGCATACACAGTAGAAATTTATAATCAAGAACCGGCAGCTATTGTTGGAGCTACTGAAGTATGTGCGGGTGATCTCGTTCAATTATCAGCTTCTGGTGGTATTAAGTACGAGTGGAGTACAGGACAAACAGGTCAAAATATTGAAGTGATTTTAACAGAAACAACCACGATTTATGTTACGGTAACGGATGAGCATAATTGTTCGGATACAGCTTCTATTACGATCTTAGTAGATACAGGAGACTTAATTTGTTCTACTCAAGATATTACAGTATATCTCGATGAAAACGGTAGTTTTATATTGGAACCAGGTGATATCAGTACAGGTCAAATTGGCGTATGTACTAACATAAAAGCCTATGTTACTCCAAATGAATTTAATTGTAATGATGCAACATTACCGGATCCTATTGAGGTGATTTTGACTGTTATTAATGTCAATACGAATGATACCTTGACTTGTTCTGCATTTATCACCGTTTTAGATACAATCAAACCTAACTTGGTTTGTCCAGGAAATTTGGATATCAGTTGTGATATTTACGATCCGGAATTGCCATTATCTACTTATGGACAAGCAACAGTGACTGATAATTGCGTCGTTCAGTTGAAATTAGAAGAAGAAAGTATCGTTGATGTTAGCGAATGTTATGTAGGACTAATTACGCGTACCTTTACAGCAACAGATATTTCTGGTAATTCTTCCCAATGTGTACAGCTAATCACTGTTTATAACGATGATCCGATTACAATTGATGATATTAGCTTCCCTGATGATGTGAATATTACAGATTGTGATTCTGCAGACCCGGCAGATATTGGATTTGCCGATATCGATACAGATCAATTTAAGTGTGGAAATGTTCATATTTCTTATACGGATAATGTTCCTTCTTCTTTATGTGAAGGTGTATTCCAACGTAATTGGACAGTTGTGGATTCTTGTCAGTTAGTTGCCGGTACAGATGAAGGTATCTGGAATTACACGCAAAACATTATTGTTAATGTTTTAGTACCAGTAATCTCTGGACCAGATACATTGATTATCTTCAGAGATACTACTACTTGTGCTGCATCTTTAGAAGGAGAAGTATTGCATACAGTGACTGGTTGTAACCTAGTGCTTTATGTCAACGGAGAAGTAGTCGATGATTATAATCTCAATGGAGAATATGCAGATGGAAAATATGATTTTGAATTGGTCGCTGTATCTAATTGTGATACTTCGATAAGAGATACATTCAAATTCCATCTTGAAATAGTTGGCGTTGAGCGACAGTTGATTTGTACAAAAACATATCCAGAGTTGGGTGATAATTTGGATGTCTTAGACAATGTATATCATCATGCGACCATCATTCAAGGTTGTCCAAGCGATCCAAAGGTCATAGCATCCTTTAGTAATACGGATCCTTATGATACCATGAGAGTTTATACATGTTTAGATTTGCCGGGTTCACCGATAGGTATTGAAATATTCTTCTGGGAAGAAGGTTTCTCATACCCATTTGATGAATGTCATTCTCTAGTTGGATTGACCAATATTTATCCTCCATTCTGCCCAGACTCTATTACCATGAGGGTGGATGGAAATGTGACGACTGCATACGGTGAGGTCGTGCCTGAAGTAAGCATCGAATTAGCAGGAAGTAGCTTGCCTAAGACTTTGACCGATAAAAATGGGGCATACGAATTCCCTCCAATGCCTGGTGGCGGTACCTACGATGTGATTCCAGTTCGCAATATTGAGCCACTTGAAGGGGTAAGTACTTTAGACTTGGTATTTATGCAGCGACATATTTTAGGTGTAGATCCACTAAATTCTCCGTTTAAGATTATTGCAGCGGATGTTAATAATGACGAAAGAGTGACTGCTTCTGATATTTCTCAATTGAGAAAAATGATTTTAGGAGTCTATGACGAGTTCCCGAATAATAACAGCTGGCGCATGATTGACAAAGCTTATGTATTCCCTGATTTGGAAGATCCATTCTTAGAGATTCTTCCAGAGCGTTATCATATACCAAGCCTTGGCAATAATATGCATATCCAATGGATAGGCGTTAAAATTGGAGACGTCAATGAAAGTTATGTCGCTGATGCTCACGCTAAAACCACAGAGTCTAGAAATGCAGGACTTAAATTTAGTATTCCTGAGGTTTCTATGAATCCTGGTAAAAACTTGATTCCAGTGTATGCTGATCATGAAGACTTTATCTATGGATTCCAATTGTCTTTGGCTTTGAATGGCGTAACGGATGCGCAAATCTTGCCAGGAGCCATGAGCGTGCGAGCAGATAACTTCCTATTTGCGGATAACAAATTGAAATTATCTTGGAGTTCTGCTGAAGGTATGCACTTGAATACAACGGATGTATTGTTCTATATTCAATTAGAATTGAATGAAAATAGCAATGCTTCAGGAGCGATTAATCTTATGACGAATCATTCCCTTACTCCAGAGTATTACGGTAAGGATCTTAAATCCAATAAATTGGGTTGGAGAGTTATAAGAGATAATAGAGACATATTCCAAGTGCATGGCAATATACCAAACCCATGGAATAATGAAACGCAGATACAATTCTATCTACCTGCTGAAGGTGACGTTTCTATACGTATCACAGATGTAACCGGTAAAGTAGTGTTTACGCACAATGAATTCTTCAGACAAGGAGAAAATGCCTTGAGAATTAGTGCGGATGATATCACAGTTCCGGGTATGTTGATGTATGAATTGAGATATGGCAATCAAACAAAAGTGGGCAAGATGCTCAATATTAGATAGTCACTGTAATTGTTGAATCAACCTAAAAAATGAGTTGTCAGTTCGCTGGCAACTCATTTTTATTTTTAACGACATATAGATTTAGAGATGTAGTAGCCAATAGAGCATTATCCTCGTTTTAGCTAAAAAATATGGTGTTTGAGTAAAATTATTTTTATAGATGTTTTTTATCTGGACAAACATTTTGCTTGCTAGACGGTTTATATTATCTTTGCAATTTAAAATCAGTCTAAATAACAAGTTTTGGATCCACGAAAGACCTTATTGGCCTTGCAACCGGGAGAGACGGGCTTAGTAGCGCTCTTAGAAGAGAATGACTTTATAAGTAAGCTGATGGCTCTTGGAATCCTTCCTAATACTAGGGTAAAGATGGTGAGAAAGGCACCGTTTGGAAAGGTTTTTTATGTAAAATTAGATGATCACCAAATCGCTATACGTGAGGCAGAAGCTAACACAGTGATAATAGAAGAAGTAATATGATGGGTAATCGTACGCGGCCGGTAGTAGCATTACTTGGAAATCCTAATTCAGGAAAATCCTCTTTATTTAATTTTCTTACAGGTATGCGGCAGAAAGTATCTAACTTTCCTGGAGTAACTGTAGATAAAAAAGTAGGAACTCTCAAGATCGAGGACGAAGTAGTTACGATTATTGATTTTCCGGGTACGTATAGTACGTTTCCCAATTCCTTAGATGAGCGGATTGTAACAAATACCTTGACAAACCTTCAAGATGAAAATTATCCAGACTTGGTGGTTTATGTGGCAGATGCGACACAGTTAGAGCGGCATTTGTTATTGGCGTCTCAAGTGCATGACTTGGGTATTCCTATGATTCTCGTGCTTAATATGGCTGATTTATTAGAGCATTCAGCTACTCAAATTGATATCGACCACATTGCTTCTTTTTTTAAATGCAAAGTGCTATCGGTATCTGTTCGTGAAGGCAGAAATACAGATGCCATTTTGGATGCCATCAAAGAATCGCTTAATAATAAGGAAGTATCTACGCCTGAGATGCTCTTTAATTTGGACAAAATGGAACAGTCCGTTGCAGAGCAAGTAAGCGCAATCATACCATGCAAAGGTATTTATCACGCCAAACTCTTGGCGCATCACTATAAATGGTTGGATTTTCTTTCAGAACAACAAAAATCAGATATTGAAAAAATCGTTTTAGCTAATGAATTTGTCGATTTGAGAGGTCAAGTTCGAGAAACGATGCGCAGATTTGATATCCATGAGCACCTAATCAAGCAGGCAGTCCGGAAACCTTCATCATCAACCATAGGATGGACTGAGCGAATTGACAATGTGGTGACGCACAAAGTGTTTGGACCTATTCTATTTTTTGTGGTCATGCTTTTTGTGTTTCAGGCTATTTTTACTTGGGCAGAATATCCCATGGAATGGATTGAGAAGGGATTTGCTATAAGTGGAGCTTGGGCTGGAAAAATGCTCGGTGACAATTGGTTTTCGGATTTGCTGGTGAATGGAGTTATTGCCGGACTTGGAGGTATCGTAGTCTTTGTTCCGCAAATCGCAATCTTGTTTTTTCTCATAACCTTGCTCGAAGAATCTGGGTATATGAGTCGTGTGGTTTTTATGTTTGATTCAATCATGCAAAAGTTTGGAATGAATGGGCGAAGCGTTGTTTCGTTGATATCTAGCGGTGCATGTGCAATACCTGCCATCATGGCTACGCGGACGATTAGCGACAAAAAAGAACGATTAATTACGATCTTGGTTAGCCCTCTGATCAGTTGTAGTGCAAGACTTCCGATTTATGCCGTTTTGATAGGTTTTGTTGTTCCCAATGTAAGGATTGGAATCTTCCAAGCTCAAGGTTTGGTACTCATGGGTTTATATATGTTGGGGATAGTAGGCGTTTTTGCTGTGTCTTTAGTGTTGAAAATTATATTGAAAAGCGATTCCTCATCCTTCTTGATGTTAGAATTGCCGGATTATAAAAAGCCCTTGTGGAAGAATGTCTTGATGACCGTAAAGAAAAAAGTTGAATCTTTTGTGATTGGCGCTGGTAAAATCATCATGGCAATCTCTATTGTATTGTGGTTTCTGGCGAGTTTTGGTCCAGGTAATGCGATGCAAAAGGCAGAAGAAATGGCTTATAATACGAGTATCGAACAAAATTGGGATGAAGAGGAAATGGCCAATCACATCGCCTCAGCTAAACTCGAAGCTTCTTATATTGGTTATATGGGAAAATGGATCGAACCTGCTATTCGACCGTTGGGGTATGATTGGAAGATAGGCATAGCTTTGTTGACATCTTTTGCAGCTAGAGAAGTTTTTGTTGGTACGATGGCGACTATTAATAGTATCGGTAGTGAAAGTGATGAGATGACCATACGAGAAAAAATGGCAGCTGAAGTTCGACCAGGCACTGACATCAAAGTATATAATCAAGCAACTTCACTTTCGCTTTTGGTTTTTTATGTTTTTGCGATGCAATGTATGAGTACACTTGCAGTGGTAAGAAGAGAAACCATGAGCTGGAAATGGCCGGTAATTCAATTCTTATTTATGGGTGCCATGGCCTATTTTGGAGCTTTGCTTGTATATCAACTTCTATCATAATATTGGATTATTTTCAAATTTTTTCTTAACAGAGATAAGTTCTTATTCGTTCTTCATATAAATCTCCTTATCTTTGTGGCTAGCTGACTAATATAGCTTATAATAACAAATGAGTGAACAAATCCATCATGAATGCGGACTAGCCCTAGTTAGACTTCTTAAACCTCTTGAGTACTACCATGAAAAATACGGAACTGTCTTGTATGGCATAAATAAAATACATTTATTATTGCAAAAGCAACGAAACAGAGGTCAGGACGGTGCCGGACTCGTCAATATTAAGTTAGACTGTCAGCCTGGAACTTCCTACATTAATCGACATCGTAGCAATAGCCCGCGTTATCTCCAGGATCTTTTTTCGGGTGTGTTCAACCATTTTAGTGGTCTCAGCACCGAACAATTGAATGATGTGCAGTGGATGAAAAATAATGTACCATTCATCGGAGAGTTGCTGCTTGGGCATCTTAGGTACGGAACACACGGGACGAATACGATAGAGTCTGTACACCCATTTATACGGCATAATAATTGGATAACTCGTAACCTGATCATGGCAGGTAATTTTAACCTGACCAATGTCGATGAGTTGTTCGATGAGCTATTGTCGTATGGACAACATCCTATGCAAAAGACGGATACAGTCACGGTTTTAGAGAAGGTAGGACATTTCTTAGATGATGAAGTTCAGCAGTTGTTTAACTTGTTTAAGCAGGAAGGATACAGCAATCAGGAAATCAGTTTCATGATCATGGAGCATCTCGATATACTGAAGATGTTGCAACGCGCAAGCAGAAAATTTGACGGAGGATATGTCATGGCAGGTCTGATTGGTCATGGCGACGCTTTTGTGTTGAGGGATCCGGGCGGCATACGTCCGGCGTATTATTATCATGATGACGAAATCGTCGTAGTTGCATCTGAACGACCTGCTATACAAACCAGCTTAGGCGTTCGTTTTGTGGAAGTTCAGGAACTCAGGCCCGGTCATGCGCTGATCATCCGTAAAAACGGGCAAGTGACAGAAGACATGTACAGAGAGCCTGTCGCATCAACACCATGTAGTTTTGAAAGGATATACTTCAGTAGAGGCACGGACCGAGATATTTATTTAGAGCGAAAGAAGCTTGGAGAGTATTTAGTGGATGCTATACTCAAGGCAGTTGATTATGATTTAGAGCATACGATTTTTTCTTTTATACCCAATACTGCCGAAGTCGCTTTTTATGGTATGATCAAGGGATTGGAAGCCAGCCTGAATGAAATAAAAAAAGCTAAAATTATAGAGCTCGGTCATCAAAATAAGATCAATGAACAGACTATAAAGGAAGTACTGGGTATCTCTGTGCGTGCAGAAAAATTGGCTGTAAAAGATGAGAAGCTCAGAACTTTTATCGCAGATAAAGCATCCAGAGATCTCATGGTATCACACGTCTATGATGTGACGTATGGCATCGTTTATGATGAAAGAGATACACTTGTGCTGATAGATGATTCTATCGTGCGAGGTACGACTTTGAAGGATAGTGTTATCGCTATTTTGGCTACATTGCGCCCTAAACGCATCATGATCGTATCGTCAGCGCCACAGGTTAGATATCCCGATTGTTATGGTATCGATATGACCAAAATGAATGAATTCGTAGCATTCAGAGCCTTGGTGGAGTTGCTACATGAGGATAATAAAACGTATCAGCTACAAGACGTATATCAGGAATGTCTGAGACAGGAAAAGCTCCCGGTAGAAGAGATGACCAATTGTGTCAGGTCATTGTATGATCAATACACCGATGAACAGATATCTGATAAAATAGCGAAACTGATCACGCCGGATAATATATCCTCGGAGATAAAAGTGATATACCAGACGATAGAAAATCTCCATAAAGCATGTCCGGATAATCACGGCGACTGGTACTTTTCCGGAAACTACCCAACACCCGGTGGCAACAGGGTAGTGAACAGAGCTTTCATTAATTATATAGAGCATTCAGATAGCAGGCCTTATTGATTTGAAAGCATATACCTGAATAGTTACATTGCTGTTTTTTTTGAACTTTTTTTCAAAAAAAGTCTATTTTTTTTTTTTTTCAATTTCGGACTATATATTTGCGTCATGATTATGTTGTGATTTGCATCAATAATTATTGTTATATCATTAATAGAAGTCAATTAGTGATGTTTTATTTAAAGTTTGTATTTTATTTATTTTTTAACCATATTAATTTTTTTAAAAATGAGTCGAATTAAAATTTTATTAGGAACGTTGGTAGTTGTTTTAACTACAGTATTTGTTTTTTCATGTGCTAAGGATAATCCAGTAAGTACAAAAGAAGAAATATCACTTTCAAATGAAAGAATAGAACAATTGTATTCAATTCTTGGAATTGATAAAAATGTAGAATTGCGGTCTGTGACTATGTTGGACTGTGGTAATACAACCGCTGGTTGTTCTTTGATTGAAGCTGGAAAAAAAGATACAATTTTAATGCCGGGTACTTCTTGTTATGCGGAAGTAACTTATGATTTGTACGTATGTCCTATACCTGGAAGTTCATTTATTATAAATTATGTTTTTAATAATTTTTCCGCATATCCTATAGCTGGCATGGGTTGTGATTCTATATTAAATTCATGGATAGATTTGTTTACTTTAGGAGACTTTAATGAACTAAATAATCAGTTGGACTTATTTAATAGTATAGCTTTAAAAATAGTAGAAAAAAATTATATAAATTATTTGTTTTCTGATCCATTTATCCAATCTATATTTAATTGTAATAATTTGAATTCGTTTCTATATACAGAATTTAATGTTTCAAATTGTTTTCAACATTGTATTTATTATGCTATTATTAATGGTCAACCTGTCTTTGATCATCAAACAAGTACATGTGGTGAAAGTTGTTGCAAACGTACAACTTTATATTGTTGGAATACCGCATTAAATCAGCTTGATCAGTCATTACCTAATATACAAGTATTAGGAAACTGTATTTCTTCTACTCCAGGTGAAGGATGTTCTATTGGATATAGACCTTTAGGGATTTGTCAGCATCAATGTTTTCTTGATGAAATGTAATTTTAGTTATTAAACTAAAAATATTTTTAAATTCAAAATTAAATTTATCATGAAAATAGTTAAAATTATAGTAGCAATTTTTTTCTGTTTAATTACCTCGATATGTTTTACACAATCATTTCCTTTTAAAAATTATAAACCGACCTGGTCTTATATAGTAAATGATAGTACATATTTGGGACATATAGCAATAAATAAAGATGGTGTAAGAGATACATTCAATGGGAAGCAACATTTGATCATTAATGATAAACCATTAGTATATCAGGATAAGATCATTAATTTATTTGTTAATACTAAAGATTATTTTCAGGGTGGATATATAGAGGTACGGAATATAGCTGACGGAAGTTTGAATTGGACATATAGTTTTGATTTGAGATCAGGTAGTCAAAGAGAGTTTCCGAGTGCTATACAAATAAATGATGAAGGCCAACTTGAACTTTTTTGTTTAAGGAGTAAGGTTGGGAACAATTTTTCTTTTTATTGGCTTCAGGCGAATTTATCCTATCGTAGATTAGATTTAACTAACGGACAGTTGTTGGAGTATAAGTATAAAGAACCGTCCGGAGATACTACAGAATTAATAATGCCTATTCCTGCGCCAATAACACAGGTTATAGCTAATGGAAGTAATATTTCCTATATATATTTTGTAAGTGATAGTAAAGTGGGTGATGACTCACTATTCAGTAAATTAGAAGTACTTCAATTTGATAGAAATCTGAATATTGTTGAAGAAAAAAGCAGAATATATAAACTCAATTATCCTTATTTAAATAATTACTTGAATTTTTATAAACATGATGGATTCTTATTTACATCAACCTATGCAGCTTCCGAAAGAGCAGTGCTTATTTCTCCGAATATTCCGGGTCATTATGAATTGTATATAGATAAGTTTGATGACGATTGGAATCGAATAGAATCTACAGCACTTCATGAAGTCCTGGATTCAGCTGCAGCTTATGAATATCTTGGTATCAAAGATAAGCATCATATATTTGCTCTGAGAAACAATATTAATAGTTCGGGTCCGGAAATAACAAAAATTACAACACTTGACTTTGATTATAATATTAATGAAACTGTTGAGTTGCCCGTAAGGCGTTATAACAATTATCAGATACATAAAATACCGGGTGAAAAAGGGTTGCTTTATGTTGCAAACTTTCAAACGCAAAATGCGATAGAAATTCACAAATCGGATGGGAATGGAAATCTGAGTTTTATAAAAGAATTGGAGACTGAAAAGTTTGAAGACGAGATTATAAACATACAATCAGAAATAGTACATGATAGATATCTTGCCATTACAATGTGGGTCAGGGTAATTAAACCGAACGGATTTGCTGACGAAATCCACGACAGAATAGTAGTAAGTATGCATGACCTTGTAGAGCTGGGTGTATTGACCAACGTGAAGGACGTGACACCAACCAAAAAGCTGGCTTTGTATCCTAATCCAACCACGCACGAGGTTAATATAGACAATTTAGAAGCACCTGCAACCGTGACGATATCCAATATCCATGGTCAGATATTGAAGCAAATGAATAATGTCGAAAACACAATCAATATATCTGATCTGCCGGCAGGGATGTATATCTTTGATTTCAGTAATAATATGATTGACGAAAGGCATAAGGTTGTGAAAGTGGAGTAGATTGATTTTTAAGAAAATGTTAGAATTAAAGGGTGGCTTTATGATTGGATAAAGTCACCCTTTTTATTATTATGGATTGAAAACCAGCGTTACAATATGAACTTAGCCTTTGACCCTATATCTAAAAACGAACCGATATTTTCGCTATTATGACCTATGACATCGGATTTCAATCCTCTTGAAAATATGAATTTTTCATTAAAATTTCAATAAGGATTCAGTAATTATGATAAAAAAATCCATTTTTAATAAAAATAGTTTATTGATAAGATTATTT
>JAIXKS010000046.1:0-10234 GCA_026928325.1 Chitinophagales bacterium
TTTTTGCCTTGATCTTTAAAAAAATTACTTCCATTATTATTTAAGTCTTTTTATGGACGTTGCACTAGTTTTTAGTCAATACAAATGGGAAATTTCCAAAATTACCTTGATCAACTGAAATAGTGAATAACATATCAAATGTTCCATCGCAAGTATTGACTTGTCCTGAACCTTGGTAAGAATATCCAGTATAGGACAATCCCCATGGTGCCAAACTCGCTGAAATCGTGGATTTTTCTGCTATTACAGCATAATTCAATGGGTTTATTACTAACTTGATCGGACCTGCATCTTCAAGTCCTTCAGCAGCAGCAAGACCATTGATATAAAGAATATATTGATCGTCCGGGTCTGCAGTAATGGTAACATCGCCTTCAAAATCCCAATCATCCGGCGAACTATAAATATGATAGCTACCTGTAACATTATCTGTAAGATATCCACAAACTACAGCGACATTGAATGCAGCACTTGAGTAGTACGTCTTTCCACCTTGAACCGTCTGCACTTCAAAATTGAAAACGTCCGCGGCTTTAACATCAGCGATATCAAGGCCTAAAGCAGAAGCAGCTTGCGTTAACGCTACTCTAATATTCGATGGAAAACTATTGACTCTAGCAACTTCTTTACGTTGCTTACCACCTTTATAAGAAACTACTAACACAGCTTCGTCAACACCTGAGGCATTGAGAGTCAAATCAAATTGTATGTAGGTATTGCTCAAATCATTAACGTCGTAAGTCGCAGGATTGAGATTTTTAATACCAGGAACAGCAGCTTGATTGCGCAATCCTGCGGGATCCACTACATCTGTCTCACAAGAGCTAAACATGAGCATCAATCCGCTTAGAATTATTAAATTTTTTATAAATTTCATACTATTTTAATTTTAATAAATGAATAAAATGCTTTTATCGAGTACCACCTGCCCACCAGACATTTTCTGAATAAACATAACGTCCATCTCCATATACATTTCTCACGTTAATATTTGTTGTAACATCACTATTTCCATAAGTTAATCTCAATGGAAATTCGCCTCCAGCATTCTTTGAATTTTCAAGCTTAATAACATTGCTATTCATTGCTACTAATCTTCTATAATCGCAATATGCTTCTACTGCTTCCTCTTCATAGAAAGCAATGTATTTTTGATTCATGACTTCAGAAAGAGGGTTTGAATTAAACTTAGGCAACACCTCATTTTCGAAGTAATCTTCTGCTTCTGCCTTCAACCCAATATTTGATTTAGACATCGCTGCAGTAACTGCATTTTTCAAAGCAGCTTGTGCAGAAGTTAAATCTCCTTTTCTTACATAAGCCTCAGCTTTAAGAAATTCAATCTCGTGATAGCTTAGGATATAAGTTGGTGCAGTCGCATTAGAAATAGCTGAAATACCGTATTTACCTTGAACCTGATCAGGATTGCCATTAGGTGCGATCTCTATTTCGCTCGTACCAGCAGCTGGCTTCCAAAATACATCAATTCTTGGGTCATTTCTTTCTTCCAACTTATTATAAAGGCTCTGACTTGTTCCAAAATAATTTCTATCTGTATAGAACTTATAAAAAGGACTAATCATCGTACTTCCGTTATACGTCAATTGAGCCTGCTCTGATGCAGCAGCAAAAGATTTGTTAGCGAAGTCAATCACGCCGTCATAATTCGGATTGATCAAAGATGTTCTCATGATATAACGAGCTTTTAAGCCATTTGCGAATTTCTTCCATAAGCCTATGTTCCCTTTATAAATGAAATCTTGTGCACCTAATCCTGCGAATTTGGTATCCTTATCAAAATTAACTAGAGCTTCATCCAATAATCTATTTACTTCCTTGTAAATATCTTCTTGCTTGTCTAATTTAGGTGTATAAATGATACCTGGTTGTAAAGCTTCAGACCAAGGAACATCACCCATCAAGTCTGTAAGTGTTGCTAAATTATGGGCCAATAAGGTTTGAGCCATAGCTAAGGTATGGTAATTACCTTCTTCAGATCCACCCTCTGAACACTTCGTAATAATCGTTTTTAGATTAAACATATTATTGTACATGGTATTCCAACTGTTATTGTAAGTCGTAGCGCTGATAGGCTCACCTACACGAATCTCTGCGTTATAACCTTGGTTCCAGATTCCTACATTGTGCTCCATATAAATGGAGGTATAAAATGCAAGGTCACTTCCAGTTATCGAAAAACCAGATGTTACCATTGCATCTGTAATGATAAGATTAGAAGTAACATCGGTCGGGTCATTGATATTCTTGTTGATGTCATCTAAAACATCTTCAGAACAAGACCACATCGATGTCATTAATAATCCAAAGATAGCAATATTTAATATCTTTCTCATGAAATTATATTTTTAATTAATTAAAAGGTTAAGTTAACACCGAATCCATAGCTCGTTGTCTGAGGTAGTGAAAATCGCTCAAAAGATCCACCCATATTGGTATTACCTTGAGAACTTTCTGGATCCAAATTACGCAATGCACTCCATAAAAGTATATTTCTAGCATATAATGAAACGCCAATGTTCAATGACTTATATACTGGCTTAGCAAATTTATATCCTAAAGACAATTCTCTTAATTTTACAAAAGAATTTTCATGGATATAATATTCGTCTATCGTTGTAAGTACATTGGCATATAAATCTTGCAATGCTTCCGGATCTTCTGATCCACCTCTTACGATGTCATTAGGCGTGCCATCAGGTTTAACACCTGGGAAAATAAACGTTGCATCACGATCTTCTGTAACCGCTGATACGCCATATAAATCCATCAATCCGTTAGAACCTGAATACATATGGCCGCCATTTTTCCATTCAACAACCGTTGTTAAAGCTAAGTTTTTATAAGTAAAGGTGTTTGATCCGCCCAAAATAAATTTCGGTGATGCCTCTCCTATCACTTTTGGTCCACCTGCTACCGGCATACCGTGATTCCAAGCTCCAGGATTGTCCACTACAAGAATATCTCCGTTGGCATTTCTAGCAAATGAAGAACCATAGATAACTGGGAATGTATTGCCAATACCTGCTCTAACTTGTGGCGTTGTAAATCCACCTAAGAAGATACTTTCAACACCGTCTGCCAATTCGATGACATTGTTTTCAATCGCTGTATAGTTAACACCAATATCCCAACGGAAATTTTGTGTCATTACCGGTGTAGCAAAGGCCATGATTTCATGAGAAGTGGTATTAATTGCACCTCCGTTCTTAACTAATGAAGTAGCACCGGTAGAACCTGCTAACGGAACTGCAAAAATCTGATCTGTTACATCTTGTTTTGAATATGTATAGTCAATACCTAAACGATTATTCAAAAACTTCAATTCCGCTCCAAATTCATACGAAGCCGTATTCTGTGGTTTTAGATTCGGGTCATATTGCAATGAATATGGAATATATGAATTTACGCCACCCACTGGGTACTGAACTGGGTCTGACAACCAGAATCCACCACCATAACTAGGTGTTACATAATAATTTTCCAAGTACGTACCTGCTTGTCCTACTTCTGCGTATGATCCTCTAACTTTTGCATAAGACAACCAGTTAACATCCTGTAATGCAGGAAGTTCTGACAATACGAAACTCAATCCCACAGATGGATAGAAGAAAGATCGGTTGCCTCTTGGCATACTTGAAACATAGTCATTTCTACCTGTTGCATTTAAGTAAATCATTGATCTCCAAGACAATCCAAGGCTTCCAAAAAATCCTACGTTTCTATTAGAAGACTGAGACTCACTAGCTGTTTGAATATTTGCATTGCCGATATGATTCCATCCACCAAAGTTAAAATCAGTACCGCTTTGAGAATAAACCTTATCTGAAGAATTGTTCAACTCATTACCCAACATAGCATCAAACTGCCAATCATTGCTGATAGTCCAGTCAAAATTAGCCGTTGCTAAAGAGTTAAATGTAGATCTAGTTAAACCGTAATTCTCGATCGTTCCTTTTGAATTACCACGGCTACCATATCCGAAGATATCTTGCAAATGAGATGTAAAGTTATCCGTACCTGCTTGGTAACGAATATTGAGTTTCATGCTTTCATTAAGGTCTGTGCCATAATTAACAAATGCATTACCAAAGAATCTGTCTGTTGCTTCCGTAAATGAATTGTTGCCTGGAATCCAATAAGAGTTATCGAAAGAACCTCCTCGGAAGTAAATCTGACGGTATGGATCTCCAGGAATGTGGTTAGGTGTGCCTTTCAAATCATAGCTCGGTGGAGCAGCAAGAACACCGGTTAGAGAACCGTCGTTAGCTCCTGATAATTTATCGATGTTACTTTTTGAAAAATTAGCGCTATAACCTACTGTAAAATGATTGCTCAGTCTTCTATCTCCTGAAGCCTTTGCATTATAACGCGTCATACCTGTACCTAAAGCAATACCGGTCTGATCCGTTACTCCAAATCCCAATGAGTAATTACCATTTTGAGTTGCTTGAGATACATTCAAGTTATTTGAATTTGTATATCCAGTTTGGAAGTAATCTTTCCAATTATTAAATACTTCCGGTGTACGCCAAGGATCTAAACCAGCTTGCGCCAATTGTGGTACATAAAACTTACCTTGCTGTAATCCATATTGCTTCGTATAAGCATTATCTGTGTTACCACCATAGCTCGGGTCATTGGGTAAATCTACAATCTTTGGACCCCAAGAGAAAGAAGCATTCGGAACATAAGCACCATAGCTTCCTTGAGCATAAGTCGTTTGATAATCAGGATTTCTAGAAACTTGATCAAAAGTACTATTATGAGTAAAACTAATAACCGGTTTTCCTACACTCAATCCCTTACCACTCTTTGTCGTAATGACCACCACACCATTGGAAGCTCTAATACCATAGAGCGCAGATGCAGACTGTCCTTTTAAGATATCGATACTTTCGATATCTGCCGGGTCAATATCCAAGGCTCTACCTCCGATGTCTGATCCAGTAACACTATTACCAGTGGAGAAAGTAGATGTAGATGATATCGGCATTCCATCAATAACAAATAATGGTGTATTGTTACCAGTAAATGAACGCGCACCTCTGATAACAAATTGAGTTGAGGCTCCAGGCATACCACTTGAAGGTTTAATATCTACACCGGCAAGTTTTCCTTGCATAGCACCTAGGAGATCCTTGTTTCCAGTCAATTGAATCTCTTCATTAGACAATCCCTGAACCGCATAACCTAGGCTTTTTGATTCTTTTGAAATACCCAATGCGGTGATAACTACCTCACTCAATACCTGCCCTGCTGCCAAGGAAACATTAATAGAAGATTGACCACCGATAGCTACTTCCTGAGAAGTATGCCCCGTGTAGCTAAACACCAGTGTCTCGCCACCTTCAGGAACACGTAGAGAATATCTTCCATCTATATCGGTAATTGTACCTATAGCCGGAAACTCTTTCACTACGACACTTGCTCCAATCAAGGTCTCGCCGGAATTGTCTGTAACAACCCCCGAAACCAAGCTTTGGCCAATGGCCATACTCATACTCCCCATGAGCACAAGCAAACTAAATAAGACTTGTTTCATACTAAATTTGTTTTGTTAAAAAATAAAATATTATAATATTTACCTTTAAAAAAGGGTAAATGATTTTACAAATATAGGAAAGGCGTACCGACAAAAGCACCACGCCTTCTATAATTTAACAGTTTTTTAAGGAGTTTCGCTGCCTAATTTTCGGACTTTTATAGACAATTTTATTTTTTCAAAAAACACATATGTATAATAAATAATATATTAAATACTATTAACCAATCAACAATGTCAGTTTAAATCAAAATAATTAGCACCATTTCTAAAGCTTTGAAAAAACCAGAACCATAAAAATAAAATAGATACCAAAAATACGCTAAAACATCAAGAATATATTCCAATAATTAAATTTGAAGGATTTAATTTCATCAAAACAAAATAAAAAGCTATATTAAAAATTAAATTTTGCAAAATTATATTTTAACCATATCGAAAATCGCATCCCAAGCACATCTTATATCTAAGACTTCGCCATGCAACAAGGACATTCAAATAAGTAAAATCAAAATTTATATAAAAAAAAAGGCCGGAATAAATTCCAGCCTTCGTAAAAAACTTAATCAATCTTTTATCTTGCAGATTGTACCTTTTCATTAACCTTTTTCAACCTTCGTTTTATTGTTTCGAGGGCATCATCAAAAGCTGCCTCGAAGGTTTTGTCCGTACTAGACGCTATAACTGTACTTCCCGGTACATTTAACCGTATTTCAACTATCTTATCTTTAATCTGGCCTGAGTTTTCAAGTTTTAAAAACACCATCGCCTCAATAATTTTTGGGTAAAACCTTTCGATTTTCTGAAGTTTTTCATTAATGTAATCCTTCAACTTTTGATCCGCACTAAACCGTACCGCCTGAAATGTAACTCGCATACTTCAAATTTTTAATAGTTAATGAATATATCTTAATTGTGTTAATGACTTGTTATTTTAGAATAGAACAAAGTTATCTTCAATTTAGTTTTAAACGCTCTATTTTTTATCTTGGGCTCCAGGATGCGCTTTTTTATACACCTCTTTCAGTTTCTGAATGCTGCTATGGGTATAAATTTGTGTTGCAGCCAAGTTTGCATGCCCTAAAATCTCTTTAATTCCATTCAGATCTGCGCCATTATCCAGCATGTGGGTAGCAAACGTATGCCGCAAAACATGCGGGCTTTTTTTACTCAAGGTTGTCAAAGTATCCAGCTGACCTTTCACTATATCGTGTACCAATCTCGGATAAATAGGCTTTCCTTTATTCGTTAAAAAAAGATTTTCGGTTCCATTATCTTCTATCATATTACGTGCCTCAAGATAGCCTTCCAATTGTTGAATCAAGAAATCTGTCAATGGAATACTTCGCACTTTATTTCCTTTACCTACGATCCGAACTTCCTTTCTCGATATATTAAAATCAGATATTTTCAGCCCGACCAATTCAGCCCTTCGAATCCCCGTACTATAAAGTAAAACCATTACAAAATTGTCTCGAATCTTCGCATAGATATCCGTATCTGCTTCGGGTACTAAAATAGGTCTTTCTATTATTTTTTGCATATTCAAGTCCTGCACCACAACCGGCAAACGCTTGGGCATCTTAGGTGCTACAACTTTAAGCATCGGATTATTAACGATGAGGTTGCGCCGTATCATCCATTTGTACATGGAACGCAAGGCCGAAATTTTGCGGTTGACAGACACAGGGCTGATTCCATCCGATATCAAACTTACTATCCATGACCGAATATGGATATGGCCGACTTCTTGAAAGTTTGCGATTTCGTAAACTTCATTACAATAATCTAAGAACGTATTCAAATCATGCCCATAGGAAATAGCTGTATGCTCGCTATATTTCTTTTCTACGCGAAGATAATTTACAAATGTGCTGATTTCTTCCTTCATCTCAACCACGATATTTTTTGTTCGAATACAATAAACCCAAATACAGTACGTCTAATCATCAATCAACCGATTTCAAAGGTCAAATATATAACAAATAGTTCATATCATAAAATATTAACATATTTTCAATCCTAAATTACAACTGTTTAACACTCAATTTACTTCAAATACTAGTACTCTGTCAACATAAAAAGAATGGCAACTTATTGTTTTAATACCCGTATTTTCCTTTCCAAATCATCCTAAGATATTCCTGATGCTTTTTTTCTGCCATATTATTACCTGGTTCGTAAAATGTATGATTTTTGATTGCGTCCGGAAGACATTCCATATCTGATGATCCCGGTTTGTAATTATGTGCATATTGATAACCTGCACCATAGCCCAACTCTTTCATTAACTTTGTCGGTGCATTTCTCAAGTGAAGTGGCACCGGCATGGCGCCGTTTCGACGTACTACTTCCAGCGCTTCGTCTATTGCCTTGTAGGTGGCATTGCTCTTAGGAGAACAAGCCAGATAAACCGCAGTTTGAGACATCATGATCCTTCCTTCTGGCATTCCGGTCTGATGAACGGCTTGAAAGCAACTGTTGGCCATCAACAAAGCATTGGGATTTGCTAGTCCAATATCTTCTGAAGCCAAGATAATCATCCGCCGACATATAAACAATGGGTCCTCGCCACCTTCTATCATCACCGCCAAGTAATAAACGGCGGCATTGGGATCTGAGGCGCGAACCGATTTGATAAATGCAGAGATATAATCATAGTGTTGTTCTCCGCTTTTATCGTACTTGACGATATTCTCTTGAATAATCGTGGTCACTAATTCGTCTGTTATAGTCAATTTTCCCTTGTCCGGAGCATGATTAACCACCAATTCTAAGGCATTATACAATTTACGGCCATCACCACCCGATATAGCTATTAAGGCATCGTAGGATTCGATCGTTACTTCATACTGTTTGAGATATTCATCCGTGGCAAGTGCCTTATCGATCATTTCGATTAAATCCTTTTTTTCTAAAGCTTTTAATACAAAGATCTGGCATCTGGACAATAAAGCAGGAATAACCTCAAAAGATGGGTTTTCCGTTGTAGCGCCGATAAGGGTTACGATTCCTCGTTCCACTGCATTTAAAAGCGAATCTTGTTGCGACTTGCTAAATCTATGAATTTCATCAATAAACAACACGGGGTTCGGTCGATTAAAAAACTGTTGAGATTTTGCCCTTTCAATGACATCTCTGATATCCTTAACACCGCTATTGATTGCCGAAAGGCTGAAAAAAGGACGATCTTGCGCCGCTGCTATAATCGAGGCAAGTGTCGTCTTCCCTACTCCGGGCGGTCCCCACAGAATAAACGATGGAAGCTTGCCGGTATCTATAATTTTTTGAAGAACAGCGCCTTCACCGACCAAATGATGCTGACCGGTGTAGTCTTGCAAGGTTTTGGGTCGCATCCGCTCTGCCAAAGGTTGATTCATCTATTGAAAGATTTACTTGTTTTAAAAAGTAACAGATTTTACTGCATATATTGCTCCGTCAATATAAACTTAAATTACGCATAACTTAACACATAATCTAAGTTCAATGATTTTCAATTATCAAAATATTCAATATCGACGCCATATTCATAAATCACAATCGAAAGATTATCGATAAGACTTAATACATACACATCTATATCCATATTTAATGATGACATTAAAGAGTAAAATTAATATAAACCTAGGACGACACCAAATAATCCCATTTTAATTTTTTATCAAATTCAAAATATTTTACTAAAACCAGAAAGGATATATTTTGTTAAAAATTTATAATTTTACACTTTCAATTAATCGACAAGTATGTTTGAAGCAATACTCCAATGGTTTGAGCAAGCAAATCCGGTCGTAGCAGCCTTGGTGGCGACTACGTTCACTTGGGGTGTAACTGCTTTAGGCGCCTCAGTAGTCTTTTTTTTCAAAACGATGAATCGCTCGGTACTCGATGGGATGCTCGGCTTCACCGGAGGTATCATGGTGGCTGCAAGTTTTTGGAGCTTGCTCACACCAGCCATCAACATGAGTCCTAATGAAGGCATTCTCAAGGTCATGCCTGCCGCTGTAGGATTTATCCTTGGATCGCTATTTATTTTTGCTTTAGATAAGTTTCTTCCGCATCTTCACATCAATTTTGAACACAGTGAAGGTACTAAAACTACTTGGCAAAGAACAACCTTGTTGGCTTTAGCAATAACCTTACACAACATACCCGAAGGACTAGCCATAGGAGTCTTATTTGGAGGTGTTGCGGCCGGTATTCCCGAGGCTAGTATAGCTTCTGCTGTCGTTTTAACTTTAGGGATTGGCATTCAAAACTTTCCAGAAGGTATCGCCGTTGCTATCCCACTAAAACGCATGGGTATGAGCAGAACAAAAAGTTTCATGTACGGCCAAGCGTCAGCTATTGTAGAACCCGTAGCCGGTGTTTTGGGCGCACTTGCCGTAAATTTCTTCACTCCGATATTGCCTTACGCCTTAGCATTTGCAGCTGGAGCTATGATTTTTGTGGTTGTAGAAGAAGTTATTCCCGAGTCCCAACAAGATAAAAATACGGACATAGCCACTTTGGGATTCATCATCGGTTTTACTGTTATGATGGTGTTGGATGCCGGAATAGGATAGTTTCACTGTTATAATGCGTTGTCAACAAAAGGATCTTAATGAAATGTCGTCCTTTTTTCAAATCTCATCGTTAAAAATACTCGTCATAGTTACCACTATGCCTGCG
>JAIXKS010000046.1:10244-29070 GCA_026928325.1 Chitinophagales bacterium
ACTCGTCATAGTTACCACTATGCCTGCGTTTTTTGCCTTGATCTTTAAAAAAACACCTTCCATTATAATTTAAGTCTTTTTATAGACAGAGTAATATTGCTCTGTCCACAAAAAAATCTTAATGAAACGTCGTTCTTTTTTCAAATCTCATCGTTAAAAATACTCGTCATAGTTACCACTATGCCTGCGTTTTTTGCCTTGATCTTTAAAAAAACACCTTCCATTATAATTTAAGTCTTTTTATAGACAGAGCAATATACACGAGTACACCTAATTTTACAAAGAATTTAGAATGCTTGATTTGAAAAATGATTAAGGTGAAAATTTCAAATTCGATTATCCTTCCGAAAGTGTTATCCAACTAACGCCATCATCATGCTGCTTTGTGCTGATCTAATTGGGACGAATCCCTATGCGTTGATTTTTATTACAATTGACACAAACCACAAGTAAACAAATTATTTATATATATAAATATAAAATATATGTTAATCATTTTAGCTAGGATGATCAAAATCATCTACGATTTTATGGATTGATATAACAACTAGAAGTTTAACTAAGGAACTATTTTGTAAATTAATTGTTAATTTTTTTAGTATTATATTTAAATTAGTACGTATATTGCACAATTATCAATTTTATTATATAACTTTTAAATTTTAGGGACATGAATATTACATTTGATGAATTAAGAAGAATCAAACATGCCTTGCCTACAGGAAGTGTTAGCCGCATTGCTACCGAACTGGATGTTGAAGAGCAAACAGTCAGAAACTACTTTGGTGCGAAAAAATATGAAAATGGTCAGATTGTTGGTTGTCACATTGAACCCGGTCCCGAAGGTGGAATTGTACAATTAGAAGACGACTTGATCCTTAATGCTGCAAAAAGAATCCTTAACGAAGCTCAAAATACTGGAGCCTAAAATTTGTCCAAAACAATATCAAAGATTTAAAGAAGCACTTATTCAACAATGATTAAGTGCTTTTTTTTATTTTTTTTCAATAAAATTGTGTTCTTTTGTCCTATCAAACTTGCTTTTTAATTGACCTTATTCGAATTATTTAAGAAAATCAGACCATACGTCAAGCCCTATCGGGTATTGGTCGTTTTAACGCTGGTACTTACTGTGATTGGTTCGTTTGCTGCACAGGTCAATGCTTATATCCTTCGATATACCGTGGATTCTATCTCCGATCTAATGGTTGCTCATAAGCCATTGTCCGATGGTTTTACGCTATTAGGAACGATAAGCATCATATTATTAGGGAAGGAAATCGTCAACTCCCTAGTCCAATTTGGTCAAAAGTATTACGGCGAGCGTTTAAGAATACTCATTGCGAGGGATTTTTCACAATCTATCGTAGAAAAGATATTAACGTATAAATTGGCATTTTATACGTCGGGAGATAATGAAAGTGGGAAATTACAAACCAGAATAGATACTGGTATTAGCAGCCTCACACGATTGGTTCAAAACTTTTTTATCGACATTTTTCCGCTTTTTGCCAATGCCATCGTTGCCTTAATCGCCATGTTTGTTGCCAATGTTTGGATTGGGCTCGTCAGTTTAGCCATTGTTCCTTTGTATTTTTTAATCAGTCAAATGCAAGCCAATAAGTTGAGTGGATTTCGACGAAAAATGCGCAATTATCGGGAGACAAAAAACAATAGCATTATTAGCCTTATCGAATCTATTACGGTTATAAAATCCTTTGTAAGAGAAGCTTCAGAAGCTGAAAAACATAGAGAAATCCAGTATGACATCACAGAAAATCAAATGGAAACGCGCAAAACCGCCTTCTTATTTGATAGTATTAAAGGACTTCTCGAACAGATAGGTGTCGTCATTATCATTATTTTGACCTCCTACCTTGTACTTCAAGGAGATCTAACCATTGGAGCTATTATGTTTCACATCATGTTATTTGGCAATATCTCTGCGCCTATCCGTCAATTACATAGAATATATGATGACGTCAATGATGCTTTGATTTATTCAGAAGGATTTTTTGATATTCTCGATTCGAACGATCAAATTGAAAATTCAGGAAATTACAAGCCAGAGAAGATACAAGGAAATATCGAGATCAATCATGTGGACTTTATCTATCCCAACGGAACTCAAGCATTATTTGATGTTACGATGTTCATCCCAGCTAATAAGACGACAGCTATTGTAGGGTTGAGCGGAGCCGGAAAAAGTACAATCGTCAACCTCCTCGACAAGTTTTATGAACCATCGGCAGGAGAAATTTGCCTTGACGGCATGGATTTGGCAGCGTATAACACGACCTTCTTGCGTGAAAACATCGGGTTGGTACTTCAAAAAAATCATATTTTCCAAGGAACTATCGCAGAAAATATTCGATATGGAAAATTAGAAGCAACGGATGAGGAGATTGTCATCGCAGCTAAGAAGGCTTATATACATGACCAGATTCTAGCCTTGCCGCAACAATATCAATCCGATGCAAGACTATTATCGGGTGGTCAGCAACAACGGATAGCTATTGCTCGGTTGTTTCTAAAAGATCCACCCATTATCTTCCTAGACGAGCCGACAGCCAGCTTGGATGCGATCGCAACAGAACAAATCAAACAAAGCCTTGACGCCATTAAGGAAAATAGAACGGTAATTGTAATCTCGCACAGTATATCTCAAATCATCGATGCCGATCATATCGTAGTCATGGAGCATGGGCGCTCCGTCGAAAGTGGCAAGCACGAAACCCTGTACAACCAGAAAGGTGCATACTACGAAATATTTTCAGCTATGGCCAACAGTTTAAATATCGATAAAATCACACATACCATGGAGCAAGACCATGAAGATGATGATTAATGGTGGATGGATCGAATGAATGACCTTTTTCTTATATTATACATGCAAATACATAAGGATCAAGGCATTGCCTACCTTTAAGATTAGAGGACAACAACTATTTACCGAATAATTCCGTTCAAATTATACTATCAATCGCAAATTTAGAGTTAAGATATGGTATAGTTTTTTAATTTTGCGGTTTAAATATCAATATCCAAGTATGTTTGGCAATTTAATGAATAATATAGAGCAACAACAAGCTCAAATAAAAGATAAATTAAGTAATACGCCCGTAAGCATTCAAAATCAAGGCGTTCAAATATCCGGTAATGCCCTAAGAGAAGTTACGGACATCCATATAGATCCTTCCATCCTCGAATCAGGAGAACAAGAGATGCTTGAAGATATATTACTAGCTGCCTTTAACGATTTTATTCAGGCTGCTACTATGATCGAAGCACACGAATCGAAGCAAATCATGTCATCGATGTTGCCAGGAGGTCTAGAAGATTTATTCAAATAATATCAGGAATCCGTGTTAAGAATAGCATTTTTTACAATTTTAGCCGCGTTTTTGTCAATCAGCACCTCTGCTCAAAAACTTCATTTCTCTTATGATTTTGATGATTGCGGGTTTGGAGATCGAATAGGCAACTTTTCGAATATCATTATAGGTGGCAATCCTACTTGTATTTGTGGCATTGGCGAAAGCAGTATCCAATTCAATGGCCTTCAAGACTATTTGGAGTTTGATTCACTCACAAATCAGCTTTTTAGCTCAAATTTCACCTTAGATTTCTACTTTTGGCTGGATGAAATATCGGGAGATATGGATATCATGTCACTTCGTAGTGGATGTGGCAAATTGGACTCTATGATGCAACTCCGATATTTCAAAAATTCCAATGAAATCAGCTTTGAAATCGGCAGTAATATCAATAATTTCCATGCATACAAGCGAAAGCTCGATCCGTCCAATTGTTGGCATCGATTCAATTTAGTAAAATTCGGCTTAGAGTATCAAATCTATTTAGACAATGAATTGATGGGTAAATTTGTTGCCCGTGAAAATATCGTCTTATCTAAAATTGCTCGCCTTTACTTTGGCAATAACCCTTGTAATAGCATCGATAATACGAAAAGATTTAAAGGGAAATTAGATGAGATCCGCTTGTACCAATCTGCGCTATCTGACATAGAACTATTGAATACATTTAAGTACCCAGATCGCATTATTACGCCCAATACGACGATTTTCAAAGGCGAATCCATACAATTGGAAACCGGCCAAACTTGTGCAAGTAGTATTTCTTGGACACCATCTACGACCTTGGACAATGCTCATATTTTAGATCCCATCGCAACACCTGAAAATACGACCACCTACAAAGTCAGTTTCCATAATGGAACTTGTATTAGTACGGATACTGTCTTGATTTATACCGCAGATAAAGAAAATATAGATTGCAAAAGCCTTCTATTGCCTAAAGCATTTACACCTAATAATGATGGCCTTAACGACACTTACGGCATCAGCAATGCATTTATCATAGAAAGTCTAGATTACTTCGAAATTTATGACCGCTGGGGCGAGAAAGTATGGGATACCCAATTTACAAACGACCAGTGGAATGGCAGTAAACTTGAGACACCACTCAATACCGGGACTTATATGTATAAGATCAAATACCGATGTGGCAATCAAGAATACGTTAAGTTTGACAGCTTTGTTCTTTTGAGATAAATACATCGTGATTTATGGCCTAAAATTAGACGTGGATGTAGCGACCCAATGTCCGATTCTAATATCTTTTTAGACCCACATGAAACCGTTGTGGATTCAACCTCTATTTTATATTTTAGAAGTTTTTTGGCAGCTCAATATCAACGTAAAAACAGAACTTATACAGTTGAATTCTAGCAATTCTACTAAAAATAATGGTTAATTAAATACTTTTTGTATTTCTCACTACATTTTAGTGATATAAAGCTATTACAATTAAAATCGAATTGTAACTTTGCCATGATATAGATTTTTAATTCTAACAAATTATTTAATTTTTAACCAATACGATATGAGGAAATTTTTACTTTTTTCATTTTTTATACTTTTTGGCATGTCTTTGAATGCCCAAATAACTTCAGGAGCAAAACTAACTAGCAATATGAAGGGTAAGGACATTAAAGGCAATAGTTATGATGTTTTTGCTGACTTAGACGCAGGTAAAACTGTAATTATCGACGTGTTTGCTACTTGGTGTGGACCATGCTGGAGTTTTCACAATAGTGGTATGTTTAAATATCTAAACCAAACCTACGGACCAGACGGTACTGATCAGATCCGAGTGTACGGTTTAGAAGCTGACGGAACCACGCCACTTAACCACCTTTACCAAGCTGTACAGGGAACAGCAAGCGTTCCTTCTTCATTAGGAGACTGGACTGCCGGTGTAGATTATCCAATCATCAATGATCACACGTATAATAATTTGCTAAAAATAGCCTACTTCCCTACCCTTTATGTCATCAGACCAGACAGAACAGTAATGGAAATGGGCGATTTTAGAGGTCGATTAGATATCTGGATAAAAGCCATGATTCCTACAGCAGAAAAGGATTTGATGTTTACAGACCAAGTTAACGAAAAAACTTTTTGTAAAACAACCATTTTCGCTCAACGCCCAAATGTCATCAACATGGGTACAACAAGCGTATCTACAGTAAATGCTTCTATCAGCTTTAATGGAGAAGACAAACTTGTTACTTTTAGTAAGCCTTTAGGCGTTTTCCAACAAACAACCCTAAATTTTGGAAATACAACTCTAGAAAAGACCACTGAAGTTAATATCAAAATTGAAGATATCGACGATGTAGCAGTTACCAATGACGAATATAATGAAATAACAGGAACATTATATAGACCACTTACTACGGAAAAGAATTTCACTGTATTATTTACTACGGACTTCTATCCATCTGAAACTTCATGGGTTATTCGCGACAACAAAAACAGAGTAGTTCATAATCAACCAAATTACAGACCTGGAAATGAGGATTCTTTTGGTGGAGGAGGACTTGACGCAAACAAGGAATTCAGATATGACTTGACAATAAAAGACGAAGATGTCAATTGTTTAACAATGACAATTTCAGATCAATATCAAGACGGAATGCCTTATTTTGGATTAGAACATCCAGTGCCAGGCGTAGTCTTCCTTAATAGTGATGGAGACGTTATTAAACCTAAAATGGAATCAGATTTTGTATTTGAAGCATCTACTAAATTGTATATCAGTGTAGATTTTACTTCTTCTTTAGAAGATCAGCCATTTGTAGAAGGATTAAGAGTTTATCCAAATCCTGCTGCTGACATTTTAAATGTTGAATTAGAGATCAAAGATGGTGTTGACTATCAATTATTCATTACAGACCTTATGGGTAAACAAGTTAGCGATATCAGTACAAACGCTAATTTCATCCATGTAGCTAACCTATCAACAGGTATGTACTTCCTAAATGTACGTACTAAAGATGGCGTTTATGCACATAAATTCAATAAAATTTAATTAGACGATATTATTAAACCAGTGCGTTATTCAAGGCGCACTGGTTTATTTATACTATGAATTGCAACTAAAAAAAACGGTTATTGAAATTTCACCTTACCACCCTTACCTACTCAAAAGGCTTTCAATTCAAATAAAGTATTTTCCAATTTATTAGACCCAAACTACCTCAGATAATTTATATTGTTTCCGATTATTATAATATTTAGGCTTGAATGTCTAATTTTGAAACTTAATTTGGATTGTTACCCATAGTTAATTGGGAAGGATGACACATGCTATCATATTGTCGCTGCTAATTATATCGTTAATAGGCATTGCTTATTATTGGCTAACCTATTACTTTGCTCTAAACCAAGCTTCAAAAAAGTCTTTAACTCAATCCTCAAGTGAGCCACTCGGAGTTAGTGTAATCATCATTTGCAAAAACGAAAGTCAAGGTATTAAAGCCCTAGTTAATCAAGTTTTGAATCAAGCTTATCCTAGATTTGAAGTTATCGTCGTTGATGATTTTAGTAGTGACCATACGTTAGAAATACTTCAATCCATAGCCGATCCTCGCCTCATCATTCTATCTGCCACAGAAGATAAACCTGGTAAAAAAAGTGCACAAACATTGGCTATAAATACAGCGAGACATGATTATATCCTGCTTACAGATGCTGACTGTATCATTAGCAGTAATCAATGGATAAAATCCATGGTCAATTCGATGGCCAGCCATTCCAATTACCAAATTGCATTAGGATTTAGCCCTATGATCCAAGGATCGGGCTTGTTAAACCTATTTGCGAGATATGAGACGATTATGACAGCTATTCAATACGGTGCTCGTACCCTCATCGGCAAACCCTACATGGCTGTCGGACGTAATTTGATGTTTAAAAAAGATGTATTCTTTAAGGTCGGTGGACATTCTGGACATGCGCATATTGCATCGGGAGATGATGACTTATTTATCCAATCGGCTACCAACCACCAAAATACCACGATAAATTCAGATCCTGAAAGTTTTGTCATGACAGAAGCTAAAGGCGATCTAATTTCCTATCTAAACCAAAAATCCAGACATATTTCTACTTCAGTCTATTACAGGGCAAGCCATCAGGTTTACTTAGCGCTATTTGTTGTCGTTCAAATCCTCTTTTACGCTAGCATTACTTGGGCCATCATCCTTAATCCTCAACTAATCACACTCTATCTTCTCCTAGTATTATTCAAGTGGATATTTCAAATCTTCTGCATTTCCAAGTGGTTTTCAATATTTAAAAGCCGTGATCTTTTGGTATGGATACCCATGCTCGATATGCTGATGATGCTATACTATATAGGATTACCATTGTACCAAGGCTTATTTTATAAGCGCAAATGGTAGTTTCTGAAATTAAGACTGCTGCCATATCGCTCCCTTTGAACGAGGATTGAAAAGAATTGTTATATATAATGGTGTTGACCCAAAAATACAATAACCATGCAAACATATATTGATCAAGTCATGACCCAAGCGAATGATGCTTTTCAAGTCTATCAATTTGCTACAGGAAAAGAAAAAAAAGATTTTTTATACGAGATAGCTTCAGAGATTGAGGCATTAGGCGAGGTTTTATTAAAAACAGCATCGGAAGAATCAAATCTTCCCATATCTCGTTTCATCGGTGAAAGCGAGCGGACTTGTCGTGTTTTCCGAATGTTTGGAGATTTAATTGAAGAAGGTTCGTGGGTAGAAGCGGTTATCGATCGGCATCAAGAAAATCAAAGTTCTGAATCATCTGACCTGCGCAAAATGTTGGTTGCTCTAGGGCCAATCATTGTATTTGGAGCCTCGAACTTTCCGCTAGCCTATTCGACACCAGGCGGAGATACGGCCTCTGCCCTAGCTGCCGGTTGTCCTGTCGTCGTCAAAGGACATCAACTACATCCTAAAACATCTAAACTCATAGCTCGTGCGATGGAAAAAGCCATTCAAAAGTGTAATATGCCACCTCATGTTTTTCAGTTGGTTGAAGGAGATTCATTTGAAATTGGTAAGTTATTGACACAACATCCACATACTTCGGGAGTTGGTTTTACAGGAAGTTTAGTAGGAGGAAGAGCCATTTATGATTATGCCCAAAAGCGAGCAACACCGATACCTGTCTTTGCAGAAATGGGTAGTGTTAATCCCGTGATTTTGCTAGAAAATGCCCTTAAAGTATCTGGTACGGCTTGGGCAAAAGCCTTTGCTGACTCCATCAATATGGGCGTAGGCCAATTTTGTACTCGCCCAGGAATTCAATTAGCCGTCAAAAGTGAGGCACTGGATTATTATATTGCAGAATTATCCAAGTTTATGGCTGAGAAGAAAAACTACAACATGCTTAGTGAAGGGATACATCAAAACTATATTCTAAAACTAAAAAGTGCGCTGGAAACCAAAGGCATCCAAACCATTTTTTACCGGACCGGCACGGAATCTCTTTCCGCAGAATTGGCTATCGCAACCACAACCGGCGATATTTTTCTTGCAAATCCGCATTTACATGAAGAGGTTTTTGGCCCATTTACGCTCATCATACAATGTGACAATCTCGAACAATTGACACAGATTTGGAAACAATTAAAAGGGCAGCTTTCTACGACTATAATCGGTACTCATGAAGATCTAACAACGCATAAAACCATGGTTGATATAGCTCGAAATATTGCAGGGCGCATCGTCTTCAATGCAACGCCAACAGGCGTGGAAGTGGGTCATGCGACTGTTCATGGTGGCCCTTATCCTGCATCAACGGATTCTAGGTTTACTTCTGTAGGTATGGATGCGATCAAACGATGGGCAAGGCCTGTATGTTTTCAAAACTGCCCGGACGAATTATTGCCAGAAGCACTTAAAGCGGATAATCCACTCAATATTCTTCGGAAAGTAAACGGCGTTTATGAACGGATTTAAATTCCGTACAAGTTTATCCAATAAAGGTTTTAGGATAGCCAAAAGTGAGGACACTTGTTGGTTATTTTTCCTGCTTTACCAAATCTGAAACCTTTTCCAGGGTACGAGTTCTACGAGGAATACTTTCATATCGAACATATCTTTGATTGGGATTTCGTTTGACAAAGTCCTGATGATAATCTTCAGCTTCATAGAATTTATCAAAAGGAAGGATCTCAGTTGCGATAGGATCTTTATATTCTTTGGACAGCGCTTTGATCTTATCTAAGATAATCTGCTTTTCTTCATCGTTATTATAAAAAGCGATGGTTCTGTATTGCGTGCCTCTATCGGGGCCTTGACCATTCATAATCGTAGGATCAATCGAAGCAAAAAAAACTCGAACGAGATCTTTAAAAGAGATTAAAATCGGATCATAATACACCTGAAATGCTTCCGCATGCCCAGTACGTCCTGTACCGACCGCCTCATAAGTGGGATTCTCCTCGTGACCACCAGCATATCCGGATATAACTTCGTGGACGCCTATGATATTTTCAAAAATCGTCTCGGTACACCAAAAACAACCTCCGGCAAAGGTTGCTACTTTCAATTTTACATTGTTTTGAAAATAATTGGTGACGCCGTTCTGTTGTGAAACGATAATCTTGTCGTTCTTTTTCTGCGCACAAGATGAAAAGAAACCAAATAATAGGAGGAGGACGATCTTGACTTTCATGAATTACTTCAGATTAATAAATAAAAAAATCCATTCATCTTATAAAACGAATGGATTCATGATATTGTTCGAAGTTCAAAAAAACTAAGCGGCAATCAGTTTTTGAATACCACTTTTATTCAATTTATCTTCAGCATATATTTTATCGACCGTAAATGACTTCACTTCCTTTTGTGATGGAAGTTCAAACATAGCATCTGTCAAAATAGCTTCGCATAAAGACCGAAGACCTCTAGCACCTAATTTGTATTCAATGGCCTTTTCTGCAATAAAGTCAATGGCTTCAGGTGTAAAAATCAATTTGATTCCTTCTAATTCGAAAAGCTTATTGTATTGCTTAAGAATGGCATTTTTAGGCTCTGTAAGAATAGAAACTAACATCGTCTTATCCAATGGCTCTAAGTAAGTCAATACTGGAAGACGGCCGATTAATTCAGGAATCAATCCAAAATTTTTCAAATCTTGTGGCGTAATATACTGAAGCATATTATCCATATCTATGATTGCCTTTTCTTCATGGTTATACCCAATAACCTGCGTATTCAGCCTTCGAGAAATGATTTTATCAATCCCTGCAAAAGCACCTCCACAGATAAAGAGAATATTGGAAGTATCTACTTTGATCATCTTTTGTTCAGGGTGTTTTCTACCTCCATGTGGCGGAACATTAACCTCTGTACCTTCTAATAGTTTAAGTAGGGCTTGTTGAACACCTTCCCCAGATACGTCTCTTGTAATGGATGGATTGTCACTTTTACGAGCGATTTTATCAATCTCATCGATGTAAACGATACCTCGTTGTGCGGATTCTACATCATAATCACACACTTGAAGCAGCCGGCTTAGCATACTTTCGACATCTTCACCGACATATCCAGCTTCTGTAAATACAGTAGCATCGACAATCGCAAATGGCACATCGAGGAATCGAGCTATGGTCTTGGCAAGCAAGGTCTTACCTGTACCGGTTTCTCCTACAAATATGATATTCGATTTTTCGATCTCTACATCGTCTGTGCTTCTATGATTCAATCGCTTATAATGGTTATAAACGGCTACGGACAAATATTTTTTAGCATCTGTCTGTCCAATAACATACTGATCCAAAAAGGTTTTTATTTGAGCCGGAGTAATGTTTTGGGGTAAACTTCCAAAGCCCTTTTCTTTAGCCGCTTTTTCACCTCCTTTGATTTCATCTGTTATGATTTCATAAGCCTGTTCGATACAGGTATCACAGATATGTCCATCTATCCCTGCAATGAGAATGAGCGCATCTCGCTTATCTTTACCACAAAATGAACACTTGATATTTTCCTTATACTTAGCCATAAAAGATTAATATTTTAGTCAAGGAAATTAGGCATTATCTGATTTGGACTTTCTTTCCAACACCTCATCCACTAATCCGTATTCTTTAGCTTCTGATGCTGTCATCCAATTGTCTCTGTCTGAATCTCTTTCTATTTCTTCAAAAGATTTTCCGGTATGGAAGGCCATAATTTCATAAAGTTCACCTCGCAATTGCTTGATGAGGTTGTAGGAAATTTCCATATCTGTAAATTGTCCTTGCATACCTCCTGAAGGTTGGTGTATCATGACTCTTGAATGCTGCAAACAAGTTCTTTTTCCTTTTTTGCCAGCACATAACAAAACTGCACCCATAGAAGCAGCCAATCCTGTACAGATGGTAGCTACATCGGGAGAAACGTATTGCATCGTATCATAAATACCCATTCCGGCGATTACAGAACCACCCGGGCTATTAATAAACATTTGAATATCTCTCTTAGGGTCTGTGGATTCCAAAAACAATAGCTGTGCTTGCGTTACATTAGCTACATAATCGTTTACCGGAACGCCCATAAAAATAATTCTGTCCATCATCAATCTGGAGAAAACATCCATTCCGACGATATTCATCGGTCTTTCTTCAATAACCTGCGGCGTAAAACCCGTAATATCAGGTACTGATTGCTGCATATACTTATCGAGATGCATGCTATTCATCCCCAAATGCTTAACAGCATATTTTTTAAACTCGTCCTGCGAATACATATAAAAAGTGTTGTTTATGGTTTAATAACATTAAATAATATACTCCTGTTTAAAACAAAAGTTATTTATTTAACAACTAAACACTTAAATTGTTAAGCCGTTCATTCAACTCCTTTACTTTCTGACCAAACTCATCGTAAGAAATAGCTGTAATATCCTTCTTGATAGAAAGACCGATAGCTACAAATAATTTCTCGGCTAACAATTCTTCATACACTTTATTCACCTGCTCTTTATCTTCCATAAGTCGAGCTACTGTTGAGTCAATAAAACTCGGATCTAATTGACCATACTTATACATAAAAGAAAGTACAGAGTCAACCATATTATTTTTAATCTCCTCTTCAGATACTTGAATTTCAAATCTCTTGATTAATTCTCCTTTGATCATAGACCACCTCATATTGGTAGCAAATCCTGCAAATTCCGAGTTGATTTGTTCTTCGGTTACATTCTCATTGGTTTCCTTGAGGTATTTTTTGAGGAATGTTTCTGGCAATTCAATCTTATTCTTTTCAATGAGTGCATCCATAATGTCACGGTTCATATAGTTCGATGCTTGTCCATCATAATAACTTTTGATGTCATCGTAAACCATTTTTCTATAGCTTGCTTCATCCGTAACCGCTTCACGTCCCAATCGATCGTAAAATTCTTGGTTGAGTTCAGCAGGTTCTACCCTATTTACTTCCTCTATGGTCAGACGGAACATTTCTCCAACCTGTGTATCCTCGGATTTCTTAAGCAAATATTTATCGATATGCTCTTTCGGCTTATCTTCTAGCAAATAGATATTAGCATCTACTGTATCTCCAGCTTTTTTTGACAGAAATTCCTTTTTCAAGGCCTCATCTGGGATTAACTCCGTCAAGATGCTAAACTCCGCTTCATAACCAGATTCTTTAGGTGCATCACCGTCAAGTTCGATTCCTTTCAACAAGAGCATATCATTCTCTTCAATAGAATCTGTAGCCTTCACTTGGCTTCCCAATTGTCTGCGAATCGCAAGAACCTCTTTGTCCACGATATAGTCTGGAATATTGACATCATACCAAGTATAAGCATCAGTCTCATCCACACCCTTCACATCGACATCTTGAACTAGTCCAAGGTCGAAGCTGAACGTATATTCCTTTTTAAGGTCGTTGATATCTAAATTGACGATAGTATTTTGCTCCGCATTCGGAAGTGGTTGTCCTATATAATTGAGCTTTTCAGCATCTAGATAACCAAATAATTCTTTTTGAAGGGTATCATTAATAAGGTCTGAGAACACAGATTTTCCATACATTTTTTTAACCATGGAAATAGGTGTCATACCTTTTCTAAATCCTTTAATCTGAACCTGGTTTTTAACCTTCTTTAATTGATTTTCAAATTCTTGGGCATAATCAGCCGGTTCTAGTGTGAGTTCTATAGTAGCATTTAAAGCGTCTATATCCTTTCTTACGATACGCATAAAAAATAAAAATATTTGATTAGGAATAATTTTCGAAACATGTCGAACAGATCAATTGCTTGTAGCTTTGAATTCAAGATCTGTAAAGTGCGGGTGGAGGGACTCGAACCCCCAAGCCTCGCGGCACCAGATCCTAAGTCTGGCGTGTCTACCAATTTCACCACACCCGCATGTCAAAGTACAATTTCTTAAAAGTGGGACAAAGATACAATTATCATTTTAATCTAAAAGCATTTACAAAAAAAATATAAATATTTTTTCGCATTAATTTTTTGAAGGTCGATTTATAACTCTTTTTTATGCATCTAAACTCAAAATATCATTCATGCTTATAGACAAAAAAAAGGTACAGAGCACTGGCTCTGTACCTTTCTATATCGTATTAATATAAACTAACTATTAATATCCTGAATTTTTATCACCTTTGAACTGTGTTCCTTGTCCTGAACCACCGCTTCTTGGCGCACCTGAGTTTTTAAATCTGTCAGCGTTATCAGGTTTTACCATATTCATAGTATCTTCTGTTCCACAAACTTTGATTTCAACTCTTCTGTTCATATAACCTTCACCCTTGTTATTTTTAAATACCGGATTTTCGTCATGACCGTATCCTACTTTAATTCTATTTCTGTCGATACCGTAGCGGCTAACTAAATAATCTGCCACATTTTCTGCTCTTGCATAAGACATCGCATCTTTGTTTTTGTTATTGCTATTGATATCAGAGTATCCTTTAACAGAAATACATAAATCTGGACACATAGACATTACGGTTGCTACATGATGTAAATGTCCGTAGTATTCTGGCTTAACATTGGTCTTATCAGGATCAAAATGAACCATAGGTAAGAACCACTTGCCGCAATCAGATTTGAAAGAAGAAGCTTTCATATCAATTGCTTTATTAACGTCGTCCATTGTTATACAACATTTAACGTCAGCAACGCCATCTTTATTAACAACATATCCTGGAGGAGAGAAAGGTTCTTTATCTCTATAATCTGGAATACCGTCTCCATCGCTATCCATTGCGATTCCTCTAGGATCTACTCGAGCTCCCATCGGTGTGTCTGGTTCTTGATCAAGTAAATCAATCACACCATCACCATCTGAATCTGTCAAATCAAACACGGGTCTTGCTTTAAGTTCGGCGATATCATCCATTTGATATTTCAAAGGATTCATCCAATAAAGTGGCTCAGACACCTTATCAAAACTTCCCAAGTTAATCGCCAATCTTAGATTAGTATAATGCGCAATGTCATTATTGTTTGTTTGGTCATAAGCTGATCTAAATCGGATACCATCCATCATATCATTGTCTGACAACATCACTTGGTGCTCAATACCTAAGTTAATTCTTTTGCTCAACTTTCTTGAAACACCTACTGAAGCAGTAAATACAACGTGGATATTCGTTTCATCACCTAATCTAAAGATACCTTTTTTCTGCCAACTATCTGTTTCATAAGTATTATCATATACATTATCGATATTCTTTTTAATATCCTTACGTCCAGCCTTAGTGTCAAAATTACCTTGGTAAGCACCCAATCCACTATATGGTAGATTATTATCGCCATACAAGTTAAGTTTTGTATCGAAATTGCTCAAACCAGCACCCAATGCCGTATAAACATTCCACTTGTTATTTTCTTTGTGAAATAGAATATTACCGATATTCAAAACACCTTGAAGTGCTAAATATCCGTAGGTAGTCTTATAAGCAGGAAACCATCCGTCCTCGCCAGCATAGGCAGCAAATACATCTTCTACTAAACCTCCACCTTTAGATGAGTGTGTCCACATCTGAGGATCAAGTCCTTTAGTTTGGCCATACATAAAGTCTCCACGGACAGAGAATGCATAGTGAATTGCTTTACGCAAATGTAAACCTATACCGAAACCACCAGGTAGTCTTGGGTCAACATCTCCATCGATAAAAAAATGGCCTCCGTGAACTCCTAATTCCCAAGCATTTTTAGGCTTTGCAGGAAAATTTGATTTTTCCATTTTTATTACCGATTGGTCACTCGCAGGTTCTTGACTGAGAGATGTGACTTCCTGAGCATTGGCAGTAAAAAACGCCATGATAAATAACAGGAATAAAAAATTTGTTTTGATATTCATAGGAAAAAATTTTGTTAATGGTCAATTTTAGAGGTAAAGATAAAACTATTTTACAACTTATGATTTGTTTATTTATTTTATTTTCTTAGTGCCTTAATGAGACTTCTTCTACTGATATTTATATTAGACTTATCTTCTATATATAATTCATTTATAAAACCATGGATTATATTAGAAATGTCGTTAAAAATACTTTCGTCCGTGATAGAAATATTTTTTTGCATGAGATACGCAAAAACTCTTGCCATCCCACAATTGGAAACAAAATCAGGAATCAAAGAAATTTGTTGATCCACGCTTTTCGCTGTCTCTCCAAAGAATATTTCATCATCGATAAATGGTACATTGGCACCGCAAGCGATTACTTTTAATCCGCCTTTTATCATCCGGTCAACTTGATCTCCTGTTACTAATCTGGAGGCTGCTGCCGGAATAAAAATATCACATGGTAAGTCCCACAACTGACTATTAGACGTTTCAAAATCCAAAGTGTCACCATTCAGGGTATTTCCCGTTTTTGAAACAAAATGTTCTCTAACAACCGCCTCACTCATCCCTTCTGGCTCGATCAACCCACCATTCTTATCTATAATTCCAACAATAATCGTACCCATTTTTGAAAGATAGTATCCGGCTGCCGCCGCAACATTACCCCAACCTTGTATAATCACCCTTTTACCTTGGAGATCTTCTTTATGAAAAATGTCAAAAAAATGTCTAATCGATTGAGCCACACCATATCCTGTAACCATATCAGCGATAGCATATTCCTTATCACCTTCGGGTACAAAACGGTGATCAGTAACGATCTTGGAAACACCCGTCCTAAGTTGATTTATGATCTGGATTTTATCGGCTTCATTGGGTTGTATATGGCCATTGACCACACCTTCTTGTGGGTGCAATAAACCAATGGACTCTGTAATCGGGATGACGTCTTTTAATTCATCAATATTCAAATCACCGCCAGTGCCATAATACATCTTCAACAAAGGGAAAACTGCCTTGAACCAACGATTGAGAACTTCGTTTTTGCGTGGATCTAACGGGTCAAAATCAATTCCTGATTTAGCTCCACCAATAGGCGGTCCACTTATACCAAATTTTATCTCCATAACCTTAGATAAGGCGATCACTTCATCTTTGGTAAGTCCTTTGCGCATCCGAGTACCACCGCCGGCAGCACCATTTTTAAGCGAGTTAATTACAATCCAACCACGTGCATCTGTTTCTGAATCATTCCATTCAAATACAATTTCTGGTTTTTTTGAAGTGTATTGATGCAATAATTCATCAAAATCATTTTGTGACTCCATTTCAATTATAAATTTTAATTTACTATTTATTAATTATTTATATCTTTGCAAAAATCTTAATATATCATCATTATGCATGAACAGCCTTTAAACTTAACTCCTATTAGTGGCGATGCGTATTCCTTTTTTACGCACACTAATCATATCGGCAACGATTCCTTTGCTTTCAACCAAAAAGGGATAGCCCTCATTACCGATAATCACGAGTTTTCTGCAAGCGTACGCAAATGTATTGAAAAGTTTAAGAATCATTTCAAAAATATTGCAATTTATGACGCCGGCATAGCAAACGATTTGAAAACACAAGAATTATCGACCCTCATTCAGCAATTAAATCAGCAAAATATAGTGCCTTTTATCTTGGGTCTTGATCTCGATACACTTGGAAAGATGTCTCTAGATTTAGAAAGCAATATTTTTCAAATATCCAACAAGATCACTAATATCACGAGTGAAAAAAAGTTTATTAAAAATGATTTTATTGGTTATCAGCGGCATCTTTGTGATTTGGATGATATCTATGAAATTGAAGAAATATATTTCAATTCTATCAGCTTGGGTAAAAGTAGGACCTATGCCTATTTATCCGAGCCGATCCTCCGAGATTGTCAATTGCTGCATATCTCTTTAGATGCCATCAAGTCATCCGAATGTCCAGGTGTTCCCGATACGCTGCCGACCGGATTAAGTGCAGAGGAATTGTGTCAACTGTTAAAATATGCCGGTACAGCCAATAACCTCAAAGCCGTTTGCATCAGACCATACGATTTTATTCAGCCTTTGGATGCTGCAAAATTAATTGCGGAAACTATTTGGTATTTTGCCGAAGGTATGAATCTACAACAAAACCACGATCATCCGGCTATCAATCATGACAACAGCCAATTTATAGTTACCGATCCGTCCATCGCCGAGGATTTGTTGTTTTTTAAAAATAATGCCACCCATCGTTGGTGGATAAAAAAATCAAGCAACTGCAATGAATACCTTGCCTGTGCTTATGAAGAATATGAAAGTTGTGTTAACAATGAAATTTCTGATAGGATTTATAAATTCATCCATTCATAACCAGACTTCGCAGATTTTGGTACCGTAAATAGGGAGTTTTTCAGCAATCGTTAGTCCTTTGCGCGCTTAGTTTTTGCGGGCATTCTGGAAGTAGGTTCTTGTTAGAATATCACACCAAACCTTAGCAAACCACCTAAAGCATCTGCAATATATTTTTCTCCATTCAAATAGAACTTTAAACCTAGAAGATATCTGTCTTTAATCCTATATTCGTCTTCAACAATTAAATTGAGACCTACACCCTTATCTTCTATATAATTATATTCATAGTTTTTAAAATTGTATCGAACGTAAGTTTCCGTTGAACGAAACCACCCTATTCCGGCACCTACTTTAAAATTATTAACTTTGTTATTTTTAAATGGAGAAATTAAAATATTAAAACCGCCTAAAACACTACTTACATTACTGTCTCCAATAGCCAAATGGTCGGGGTTTAATTCGCCGCCACGCCCTAAATTCACAAAAGCTGAAGCAATAAAATAGGTATTCATTTTATAAGTCAATTCGTTTTCTAAATTATACAGTAAAACATCGTTTAATCTATCCTGTCCAACACCAACACCAATTTTAATATCAAATTTACGCATTTCTGATTGAGCATTTGCACCGAAAAGGACAACACAAAAAACGAATATGGCTAAAAATTTCTTTGTCATATTATTTTCAATTAATTATATTAATACAATAAAGGTATAAATTAATATCCATATCCCAAAACGATTAATTCTTAATATTTTCTATATGATAAATAT
>JAIXKS010000039.1:0-12198 GCA_026928325.1 Chitinophagales bacterium
TTTTTGTAGAATTTTAACTAAACCTACTGTATAAATTGAGTTTTTACTTAGGTCGAATATTGATTTATGTGGAATATTAGAACTTCTGTGCTTCGATATAATTTTGCAGTTAAAATATAAAAAATGCCCAATCAATCGCTCCGATTTAATTGGACATTATCTAGCTTAAAACATGTATTTTACTGCGGTTTTGGATATATATGAAAATCAAGCCAGATTGGATAATCCCGATCATAAATATGCAATTATTCGCTTGGTTTTAAATGATTTTATAGGCCTTTGCTAATTCTTATTATACAGAATCTCATCTCAATTTGTCGTTCATAAGACAATTTTGTGGATTTAGGTTAATATTTTGTGAATCTAAAATAAAAGTAACGTGTCACTATTAAATTTCTATATATCAAATGTTAATATATTAATATTATATGCTATTTATAGATGGTAATATATACTATGCCTTTAAAAATCGTAAATATTTTTTGTTAAGTTTATACTTAATGATAATTTTATGTTAATTTTGTCCTAACTAACAATTCATTAATCTAACAAATCTGATTCTAATGTCTAGAATAATTTGTATTTTTTCTTCGCTTTTTTTGATTTTTTCTCTGGAATTTCTTCATGCTCAACCTCCTCCATGTACTGACGGTAGTCAGAGTACTTGTACATGTTACTTTTCACCTTTGTTATGTTCGATTGAGGAACTAGATGGCTATTATTATAAAATGGATAAATTTCTACATCCAGATGATGGTCCTGATAACCCGATGTGTTGGAATCAAGGAGGGACTACTGCACATAACCCCACTTGGTTTCGATTTTTAGCAGTATGTGAGGATATCAGTTTGACGGTCAATACTACCAATTGTCTGAATGGTGGTCTTTTCGGTTGTAATTCTAGAGGTGTACAAGTAGCTGTATATCCAGAGTGTAATTGGCAAAACCCATGGGATGCAGTTGCGTGTGATGTTAATCATTGTAGAAATAATGCCCCATGGTCTCAGACAATCAATTTGAGTATGACGGGTCTTGTCGTTGGTAAAGTTTATTCCTTGATAGTAGATGGATGCTGTAACTCTGCGTGTGATGTTACCATTACAGTTACTAGTCCATACTGTCCACCAGAGATTGGTGCATGGCCTGGAGAAATAATAGGTCCTGAATATATATGTGTGGGTGATTATGTAGAGTATTGCATTGAAGAGCCATTAGGAGGACTTAAATTTAGATGGACATTGAATGGAACGGTTTTCGCTGAATCTCAATTTGATGAAGATGGTTCTGGGATATCTTGTTTTTCTGAAGTTTTTTCAACACCTGGGGAATATCTACTTTGTGTCGATACAGAAAATCAATGTGTACCTTATTCAAGTAATCCTGTGGAAAAATGTAAAACAATAACTGTTGTAAGTGTAGATGCAGGAACGATAACCGCAAACCCGACACCTACCTGTCCAGATAAAAATGTCAATATCCAAGTGTCCGGATATGCTACAGCACAGGGATTGTCGCAATATATTGTGATCGTAGATGCTAGTGGCACGGTAGTGCAGGTCACTGAAGGTTCAAGTGATATTTTTACTTGGCCCGAATGTGGAGTTTTTACCGCATATAGCTACAATTTTGTAACTGCTCAACAACCTATCCCTCAAGTTGGAGATAATTTTGCATCTATTCAAGCAGGTTGTGCAGGTGCATTTCAATGTTGCGATTTTGATTCTGTCGATATCATATTTGAAGACGATGAGGCGCCGTTGATCATGGGTGTTCCTGATGATATCACGATAAGTTGTTATGAAGACTTACCCAATATGCCGGATCTGAATTATACAGATAACTGTCTTGGACCTGGTACGGTTGCTGGGGAGAAAGAAGATAATTATACCGATTGCGCCGGTGGTACGATTACACGTACTTGGACAGTAGAAGATGGATGTGGTAATATTACTACCGAAACGCAGGTTATCACTGTAGATCCTATCCCAGAGGCTACATTTACTGCAATGGATGACATGACCGTTACTTGTGAAATGTTTCCTCCTGCCTCTTTGATGCCACCACTCAATTATGACAACGGAAAAACAGGTGGTTGTCAGATCATGGGTAGCATTATCCCGACGCGTACGGTAGATACCTTACAATGTATGGGAACAGTGTCTTACCATTGGCTGGTTAAGGATAAGTGCGAACGCGATATAGAAGAAACACAAGTTTATACGGTAGAGCCACCTACTGAGGCAGATTTTATCAATCCACCGAGTGATGTGACGGTAACTTGTAACGATTTTCCAGTGGCCTCTTATCTTCCGCCGTTAAGTTATACCAATGGATCAACAGGTATGTGTTTGATCAGTGGTCAAATTATACCTATTCAAGTAGTGGATACCTCCAATTGTGAAGGTACAGTTACTTTTATATGGGATGGCTTAGATCGTTGTGGTCGTAACTTACACCACGAACAAGTTTGGACGATAGAACCACCTCAGGAGATTATGTTTGTCAATCCACCTATAGATGAAGTTACTCTATCATGTGCCGATATTCCGGATCCGGGTATCTTGCCTCCGTTGAGTTATAATAATGGAGAACCAGCAGGTAGATGTCGCATCGAGGGTTCGGTGATACCTGTTCGTATTGATAATTATGATATCTGCGGCGGTACCATAGAAATGTTATGGGAGAAAACCGATAGTTGTGGTCGATATATATCACATAGCCAATTAATAAATGTCGAGCCCGCTCCAGAGCCACAGTGGATTAACCCTCCGGCAGATGTGGATTTGCCATGTGGACAGTCGGTAGCAGATGACTTTATGCCAGATTTGGCATATTCTAATGGAATACCCAATGGTGACTTCTGTGCAATCAACGGTATGGTAGCACCTGTAAGAGAAAATGATATACAAGGATGTTCAGGTACGGTGACATTTACTTGGGAATTTACAGATCCATGCGGAAGGCAAATTTCTCATGTTCAGGTCTATACTTTAAACCCTCCGGATGAACCACAGTGGATTAACCCACCTGCTGATATTACAGTTCAATCTTGTGATGGATATGATTTTGATGATCTTCCATTCTTGTCTTATGATAATGGACAGACAGGCCCGGATTGTGGAATTATGGGTAGTGTTCAAGCTACTCGTACAGGAAGTGTAGATGATTGTGTAGGTTCTTATGAATACACATGGGAATTCATGGACGATTGTGATCGTACGATTACCCATACACGAGTAATAACGGTAGAACCTCCACAAGAGGCAGCATTTGTCAATCCACCTGCTGATCAAACCGTTGCGTGTGAAATGAAACCAGGTGATGACCCTGTAGATTTAATGTACACCAATGGTGGAAGTGGAACGTGCTTGATAAGTGGGACAATATCAGCAACGCCAGACATTCAAGAGAATGATGATTGTTCGAAAATATATACTTATGAATGGGAATTTACAGATGATTGTAATCGAACTATTAGCCATACACAAACCATTAACGTAGATCCACCGACAGAACCACAATGGATCAATCCACCTGCGGATATTACAGTGGCGTCATGTGATGGTTTTGATTTTGATGAATTAACAGACCTAGGATATGACAATGGAGGCCAAGGAGATTGTGAGATTAGTGGCATGGTTACACCTGTGAGAACAGGAGATGTGACGGATTGTCAAGGTGCTTATGTTTATACCTGGACCTTTATGGATAATTGTGGTCGTAGCATCGAACATATAAGAACGGTCACTGTTGTTCCGCCACCGATACCGCAATTTGTCAATCCACCTGCGGATATTACAGTAGCTTCTTGTGATGGTTTTGATTTTGATGAATTGACAGACCTAGGATATGACAATGGAGGCCAAGGAGATTGTGAGATTAGTGGCATGGTTACACCTGTGAGAACAGGAGATGTGACAGATTGTCAAGGTGCTTATGTTTATACTTGGACCTTTATGGATAATTGTGGCCGCAGCATCGAACACATAAGAACGGTCACTGTCGTTCCGCCACCGATACCGCAATTTGTCAATCCACCAACAAATGAGACTGCAAATTGTGATGCAGTTCCAGATCCAGATACACCAGTTGATTTAGAATATACGAATAATGGAACAGGAAGTTGTCTGATAGCAGGCACGGTTTCTGCCTTGCCGCAAGTTCAAGAAAATGATGATTGTTCGAAGATATTTACTTATGAATGGGAATATATAGATAATTGTGGTCGTACGATTACGCACTCTAAAACTGTTAATGTACTTCCACCTCCACAACCTGTATTTTTGAATGGTCCGGCTGATATAACCGTTAGTTGTAATGCAGCACCAGATTTGACCTTGCCTCAAATCTTGAATTATAGTAATAATGTATCAGGTTTTTGTGAAATCAGTGGCAGTGTAGAAGCTCAGGTACAAAGTACGATTGTAAATTGTATAGGTACCCACCAGTTGGTTTGGGATTTTACCGATAATTGTGGACGAACCATCCAATGGAGACAAACCATTACAGTCAATCCACCTGCTGAACCATCATTTGTCAATGCACCACCTGCGATTTCAAGTGTTTCTTGTGATGACGAGCCAGATCCTAGTAATTTGCCGATATTGCATTTTACCAATAGTGATACAGGAGATTGCTTAATAGAAGGAGATGCTATTCCGGATTTGAGAGTTACTCAAAACGGTTGTTCTAAAGTATATACTTACGATTGGAATTATACAGATATGTGTAATCGTACGATAACCTATACACAAATCATCAATGTTTCTCCACCGCCACCGGCTGTATTTATAAATCCACCTGTTTACACTACGATGAGTTGTGAAGACGCGGAGCTTTTTGATGCACCAGAGTTAGAGTTCTCTAATAATGCATCTTGTGAAATTAGTGGCACAGCCAGACCAATAGTTAATAAGCAATTTACTGCATGTGGAGGAACCATCGATATAACATGGACGGAAACCGATTGGTGTGATCGCAATATCACCTATAATCAGATTATTTCTGTATTACCAGCACCACCACCTTCCTTTACTTCAGATTTACCGGATGATATCACCGTGAGTTGCCAAGAACTAACGGGATACCAAATTCCACTTTCATACAGTAATGAGTTGGGAAGACCTTGTGGAAGAGAGGGTGCAATCGTGCCGGTATTGGATAATTCTAAGGTGACCCTTTGTGGTGGTATAGCTACGCTTACATGGCAACAGACAGATTTGTGTGGCTTTACATTACAACATGTTCAAAATATTACAGTTCTTCCGGCACCACCAGCTGAATTTTTAAATCTTCCTGATCCTACAGTAACTGTTTCTTGTACCGATGTTCCGGCAGCACCACCTGCACTGAATTACTCCAATGGGGAGTCAGGCATGTGTGCCATCATAGGAAGTGTAACACCGATCCAAACAGGAGGTTATACGGCATGTGGAGGAACCATAGAATATACATGGCAGTTTACAGATCAATGTGGACGTTCTATTGTATATAATCAAAGCGTCATTATCCTTCCGGCAGATGAGCCATATTTCACTTCAGAGCCAGATGATGAATTTTTACCTTGTAATCAAGGATTCCCAGGCTTGGTGCCATTGACTTATACGAATGGACTGACAGGACCATGTGCCATTAATGGATCAGTAACGCCGACTTATGAAGATTCCGGAGATACTCGAACCTTTACATGGACCTATACGAATAATTGTACGGGCAATACTATTACGACAACACAAGAGGTAACGATTAGCCCGGTTCCAGATATTGTTGCAGATCCAGTTTCGGTTGATATTTGTGTAAATGATTATTATGATTTAGCAGATGTTCAAGTTACGGATTTGGCAGGTACAAATATTGTACTTACATATCACTACGGTACGCCGGCAAACTTTGGTAATCAATTGCCATCTACATGGGTGACCATAGAAGGGACATACTATATTTTAGCAACCAATGAATACGGTTGTACCGACGAAGTCGCTATTCGCATCAATAATGTTGTTCCGCCTAACTCTGGATATGGAAAGTCAATTTCCATTTGTAGCGAAGATTCTTCGGTTAATTTATGGGATTTACTCGATCCGCCATATGATAATTATGGATATTGGAGTGATGAATATGGATACGGTATCGATGTTTCTGATCCGACAAATGTAAGTTTTGAAGGTAAGGCAGGCGGTGTTTACGAATTGTTTTATATCGTTCCAAGTGGTAATTTGTGTCCAGATCCTATGACTTCAGTGACTATTGAAGTGGTCGAACCAGGATTTTTTGAAATTGTGGATGTTATTTGTGCCAGTGATTTTGATACTTATACCGTTAAACTCAATGTCTTTGATTTTAATGTGACAACCTCCATCGGTACGATTAGCAAAAATGGAAGCGTAATTACGATTTCAGGTATTCCTATTGCATCGAGTGTTACGTTGACATTTACATCTATAGGATTGTGTGGAGATGAAACTGTTACGATTGATCCACCTCAATGTGATTGTCCGATTATAGCAAATCCGATTTCGGGTGGAAATAAAAAGGCATGTCAAAATCAGACCGGTGTTACATTGTCTGTTACAGTTGAATCAGGTTTGACAGCTCAATGGTATTCCGCTCAATCGGGTGGAACATTACTTCAAGATAATTCTCTTACGTATGAACCACCTACTAGCGTCGTAGGAGTGACTACTTATTATGTGTTGGCTATTGATCCACAAACGGGTTGTAAAAGCCAGCGCATCGCTATCCAATTTGAAGTAGTAGCTAACCCTACCGTGAATAGTGCAGTGTTAAAAGTGTGTGATGATGATACCGATGGAATCGCTCAATTTAACTTGGATGATGCAAAGACTAAGGTAGTTAGTGGTGGTGGATTTACTTTCAGTTACCACCAAAGCCTATCAGATGCACAAAATGAAATCAATCCATTGCCGGCGAATTACACCAATACATCTAATAATCAGGTGATTTATGTGGTTGTGAAAAATGCCAATGGCTGTAAGTCAATCGCAGAAGTAACACTGACAGTTTTACCATTGCCAAGCAATACTTTGACCATAACGAATGAGATATGTTCAGGTAAAAACGATGGTTCTATCTTGGTCAATCCACCGACGACAGGCTTAGAGTTTAAGTTGAATAATCTACCATGGACTTCAGATCCATTGATTAGCAATTTGGCAGATGGTAGTTATACCTTACAAATTAGAGATGGTAATCAATGCGTTGTGTCCATTCCTGTTACGATTAATGAAGGACAAAAACTTAGTTTCGAAACCTTTACGATTACATGTAATAATCAAGGAACATTAAGTGTTGGAGATGATGATACGTATGATATCGTAATGAATGTGGTTTCATTGCCGTCTGCACCAGGCAATACTTATACTGTGATCTATAATGGTCAGACCTTAGGTACTTCGTTTGCTTATGCTACGAATAATACCATGTCTATACCTGCTGATGGTTCGACAGGAACAATTGAAGTTATTGATAATACAACGGGTTGTAAAGTAACTAGAAATGTTGGACCATTAACTCCATGTTCTACAAGCTGCGCCATTGAATTATCAAGTGTCAATATCCAATGTGATAATAAGGATACGGATTCCGATCCTACAGATGATACCTATACGATAGTCTTTATTGCCACGGCTGTGAATAACGGAAGTTCAACCACTTTCCAATTACTTATTAATAATGTAATTCAAGGTACATACAACTATGGTGATTTAGTGACAATAACACTTGCAGCAGATGGTTCTACACCGGATATTCGGATTAGAGATTCTCAAAATATTCAGTGCTTTACAAGCTTAGATGCAGGTACGCTAAACTCTTGCTCAGGAACATGTCAGATTGCAGCGACAGTTAGTAAAATAACTTGTAACAATAACGGAACAATCAATGATCCGGCAGACGATACCTTTACATTTACGATTCGTGTTACAGGAAATAATGTTTCTGCTTCATGGAAAATAGCAGGACAAGGTGATACTCATCCTTATAATACAGATGTAATACTAGGACCATATCCGATAAGTGGTGGTAATTTGTCTCTAATTATCGTGGATACAGATGATGGTTCTTGTACGCAAACTGTAAACGTGACAGCACCAGAGCCATGTAGTACGCCATGTGTACTCGAAGTTGTAGATGTTACAATTTTCGATTGTGATAATAATAATACAGGTAATACATCTGCGGATGACTTCTTTAAAGTGACCTTTAAGGTGAATGCATTAAGTGGAAGTGTAAACTTCTATAATGTTACCTTTAATGGTAAGACTTATGGATCATTCACCTATGGTCAGGAAATAAGTATCAATGACTTGCCTGCAAATGGTACAAACTTAGTATTGACAATCCAAGATGCGGTCAATGATGGTTGTATAACCACGGTTACTGTATCTCAAGCACCATGTTCGTTCTGTCCTCAAACAGTCGATGCTGGGCCGGATATCATATTGACATGTACGAATAATACCGCAACACTGACAGCTACGGCTTCAGAATCAGGTGGTGTGTTTGTCTGGACAGGACCAAATGGATTTAATAAGACAGGTCAGACAGTGACTACTAGTGCAGAAGGAGAATATACCGTAACAGTTACCTTCCCAGATCAGTGTCAAGCTACAGATGTTGTCCTCGTTTCGAAAGATGCCAATCTACCAGCAGCTAATGCAGGACCGGATCAAGAGTTGACATGTATAAAGAAGGAGGCTATTTTAGCGGGATCGTCTAACCTTCCTGATAATGTAATCTATACCTGGACTAATGCAGCCGGTATGGTTATAGGCAATACACCAACGATTACAGTAACGGAAATAGGATTCTATTACCTTGAAGTGACCAATACTTTAAATAATTGTAAGTCAGGTAAAGATGAAGTTGAGGTATTTAATAAAAATCAACAGTTGCATTTAGTGACGAATAAATGGATTTGTAGCAATAATGGTACACCAACGACCGGTGATGACGATATTTATACCTATACATTTAGCTTGTCAAACACGACTTCAGCGACGAATACTTATAAAATGTTGCGCGATGGTGTAGTAGTAGGTACTTACAATTACAACCAAGAGTACTCTGTTACTATTCCAGCAGATGGAAATAACGTGGTTTATGTATTTGTTGATGATGTAACAGGATGTGAGTTAACAGCGACTGTAGGACCACTTGAACCATGTTCAACAGATTGTGAACTTGAAATTTCTGATTTAAGTATTGTGTGCTTTGATAATGATACTGAATCCATCGATACAGATGATTATTTCGTGATATCGTTTACTGTAACCGGTGTAAATACGGGTGCTTCTAATAAGTTTAATGTATCTTCTAACGGTAAGAGTTTAGGCGATTATACTTATGGCACGAAAGTAACGTTTAATTTTGATGCTGATGGATCAGATCCATTCATAGTGATTAAAGATCTTAATATCAATGGTTGTCAAATCGTACTTCCTGCACCTAAGTTGAACCCATGTTCGTCTAAGTGCGATATAGAAGCTACGGTTTCTAATATCCTGTGTAATGATAATGGTACAATCAATGATCTGAATGACGATATTTTCTATTTTGACATTGTCGTCAATGGGTTGAATACTTCATCAGGATGGAAAGCTCAAGGTATGGCCACCTTTGCATACGGAGAAGTTGTCACTATGGGGCCTTACCCGATTTCTGGCGGAAATGTTACATTGACCATTGAAGATAGTGGAACAGCAACTTGTACGGATGTTGTTACGATAACACCACCTGCTGTATGTAGCGAACCATGTGTCATAGAAGTAGTCAATCTCAATATTTTGGATTGTAATAACAACCAGACAGGAACAACTGATGCGGATGATTTCTTTGCAGTAACTTTCTCAGTAAATAGAATTAGTGGATCTGCAAAAAATTACACAGTTACCGCAGGTAATAAGGAATATGGGCCTTTTGTTTATGGTAATGTCATTCGGATAGATAGCCTTCCGGCGAATGGTCAGAATATCAAATTGATTATTATTGACCCATCAAATAGTGGATGTCAAACTGAAGTTAACGTTTCTAAAAATCCATGTTCGAGTTGTACTCAAACAGCGGATGCCGGTGCAAACCAAGAAATTACTTGTCAGTCCAATATAGTTACGCTTACGGGTACAGCTACGGCTGGAGGTACATTTGAATGGACGGGGCCAAATGGATTTATTAAGACGGGTGAGTCAGTCACCACTTCAACGGCGGGTACTTATTATTTGCGTGTGACTTATCCAGACCAATGTGTGGCAATCGATAGCGTTATTGTAACCAAAGATGCCAGTGTGCCGGATGCATTTGCAGGAGTTGATCAGACATTGACTTGTATATTAGGAGAAGTAGTCTTGACCGGAAGCACTGCAACGCAAAGTACAACGTTGCAATTTATTTGGAAGAATGACCAAGGTGTTATCGTTTCTAATCAACCAACGCTTCTCGTTAATAATCCGGGCACTTATTACTTTGAGGTTATTAATACAGAAAATGGCTGTTCTTCAGGAGCTGATGAAGTTACGGTGCGACAAGATATAGAACAACCAGAAGCAGTAATCAATGCGGATCCGGGCAATCTTATCGATTGTGTAGTAGGTACCATCTTATTGTCAGGAAAACCAGTAGCCAATGTTATCTTCAATTGGAATACAGGAGAAACGATTATAGCCAATCAACCATCTATCCTAGTAAGTAGTCCGGGTACGATTACCATGACTGCTATAGACACGATCAATGGTTGTGAGAATACAGCGATGATCGAAATCATTGACTTACAGGATTATCCAATATTGATAACCAAGCCGACGGAACCGATTACATGTGTCAATAATGGTGTTTATATTTCGGCGGGTTTATCTCCGGATGGTCCAGACTTGGTATTTGCTTGGTATGATAAGGACAACAAACTTATCGCTGGAGCTACGGGTGATTCACTTTTTGTAACATCTCCAGGAACGTATTATGTTGTATTGACGGATACCTTAAATGGATGTTCTAATAGAGATACGCTTACCGTAGAGCGGATTGGAGATTTCCCTGTCGTTAAGTTGTCAGATGATGTTCAACTGTTCTGTGGTGAAACAACAACCTCTTTGAGTGCAGATATTTTAAATCCGGCTAGTTCAACAACGTTGAAGTGGAGCTCTAATGACGGAACAATTATTTCGCCAGTGACACAATCTAAAATTGAAGTTTCAGGAAGTGGTGTTTATACAGTAGAAGTCACTTATAATGATTCTGGTTGTAAAACGACAGAAAACGTAACCGTGGAAGTCGATAATGATTATCCAGTTGATATGAGGGCAATTATTGATGACGAATCTTGTAAGAACGAGAAGGATGGTAGTATTACTATTGATTTTGTTACAGGAGGTAAGGAACCCATTTTATATGCATTGAATAATGGTACTCCTACTACGAATAATACATTTAGCCCTATAGCTCCAGGTCAATATACGCTTCGTGTTGTAGATGCAAATGGATGTACTTTAGATACAGTGATTATTGTTCATGCAGGTTATGATGTTCAATTATTTGCTAACTCTCCAATTGAGTTGATTTATAAGGAGACGCGAGTTATTGAACTGATTACAAACCTTGAGCCACATGAAATAGCTTCTATTAAATGGACGCCAAGTGACAACCTGTCTTGTGATGACTGTTTAGTAACAACGATGACGGGATTGGAAGACGTTACTTATATCGTAGAGATAACAGATATTAATGGATGTAAGCAAAGCGTTAGGATCTCTGTGAGAATCAATGATAATGCAGTAATCACCGTTCCAAATATTATAGACCCTAAGAGCGGCGGAAATCAATTCTTTTCCATTTTTGCAAATGAAAGTGTGATTAGTGTGGACAAGATGGCGGTTTATGACAGATGGGGTAATCTCATGTTTATCAAAGAAAATATTGAGCCGAATATTCCAAATGAAGGCTGGAATGGAACATTCTTAGGAAGACCGGTAGAACAAGGCGTTTACGTTTACATCATTCAATACACTACGCCATCTGGGCCTAAAACATTAACAGGTGACGTGACGGTAATGAGATAAAATATTATTGAGGTAGATAGTATTGAGAGAAGTTTTTTAGGAAGCTTCTCTCAATTTTTTTACGTTGTTCGTTAATCTAGTGCTCCGTCCACAAAAAAATCTTAATGAAATGTTGTTCTTTTTTCAAATC
>JAIXKS010000039.1:12215-147535 GCA_026928325.1 Chitinophagales bacterium
CTCGTCATAGTTACCACTATGCCTGCGTTTTTTGCCTTGATCTTTAAAAAATAACTTCCATTATTATTTAAGTATTTTTATAGACAGAGCACTGTGCTCCGTCCACAAAAAAATCTTAATAAAATGTTGTTCTTTTTTCAAATCTCTTCGTTAAAAATACTCGCCATAGTTACCACTATGCCTGCGTTTTTTGCCTTGATCTTTAAAAAAATAACTACCATTATAATTTAAGTCTTTTTATAGACAGAGCACTATGTAAATCATTTCTGTAATAACAGCTGAATTTTTTCTTCTAGCCAAGGTTTAGAAACGATACCTTTCGTGTCAAGGACTTCTTGGTATAGCTTTTCAATTTTCTTTTTATCTCTTGGGTGGATTTTAATAAGGTTATTAGTGAATTTTATCAAATTGAGATAATGCGCTTTTCTATCCGTGGATAAAGACCTTTCTCGTCGAATAAACATCTTGAAGGCTTGTAAATGCGATTCAAGGGCATCAAATTCATCTAATTCGTAATAGGCAGCGATTAATAAGGTTTTTGCGTTAATATTGTACCATACATCTTCGTAGGATACTCTATATAGATGCTGCAATACTTTACCAAAGTTTTTGCGATAAAATTCCAATCTCGCCAAGCTAAACTCTACAGCATTATCTCTTAGCTTTTCATCGACATATTTCGAATATTCATAAATGAAATTTTCAGCCCAAACTGTTTCATCAACCCTTGTAGCTATTTGTACGACGTTTCTAAAGGTGGTAGGAGATAGACTACCTTCATGTAAGATCAAGTCGTTGTCAATGACTTGCTTATAGAGTTGAAAGGTTTCTTGTTGAAAGCTAATATCTCCTTTATTGACCCTATTGATGCAGTAGCTAATGGCTGTCGAATAGATCTCCCATTGTTCGTGCTCAGGAAAAAGATGGATGGAATTTTTGATTTGATTTTTTAAATTATCGTAGTGGACGATATTACTACTTTCACTATAGGTTAGGTATATGTTGTAGTACATGTCAATGGCCGGAATAGACTTGTAATCCTCCGATTGAGCTAAAATAAGTATGTTTTCGATATGCTCGAGTTCAATATCAATTTTATACATTTTTTGCCAGCTGAGTAGGGTACAGTATTGCCTAAGCTTCTCGGCGATATAAAAGTAATCTAGGTTGTCTGAAATGTTTTTAAGGTTTAATTCAGAAGAAATTTCGACCTTTTCATTCTTTTTTTCATTTTCGGTTTTTAATCTAAATAGATTTTTTTCTATCAAGTATTTGTTGAGATAAAATTCGGCCGATTGGTTCATTTCTGATTTAGAAAGCCTTTCTATGTCTCCAATAATACTATTGTATAATTTGCTCAAATTTCGTTTTCTAATGCCTTCCAGCTTCAAATTGGTCTTAAAACTCTCGGATTGATCAAATTCTTTTTGGGCAATGAACGACTCAAGTAGGTGGATCAAATCTGAATTAAGCTGTAAGAATTTTTGATTTTTAAAGGGTTTTCCGGGGAAAACGATATCCCAAATAAATTCCGGCGATAAATCTTCGATAATACCTTTTCGAATTGCATCTTCTAGGATATTATAGAAAACAATAAGATTTTCATTAGCATTAAAGTAAGGAGAGCGTACATACTTACTAAAGCTATTAAGTTCGTACACAGAAAGGTTGCCAAGTGCAATTGTTATCTTTCGGTCTTTCAATTTAAATGAAAAAATATACAATGTAAAGTTATAATAATTTAATCATAGCACAAAATAAATTTAGATTTTCAACATCAGAAGTTGTATTTTAATGGTTTATAGTTCATAGAAAAAAGGCTGATTTTATGCTGATATCTGGTAAACAAACTGCTTCATCTTTATTAAAAATATAATGTATAATATTTTTATTTTAATAGTTGTTATAAATGATAAAATTCCATTATTTGTCAAGTGAACTTCTGAAAATGGTTGTATAAATTGGCTATACATGAATATTTTTTACATGTATAAATAAGTGAGTTTAATTCATATTGGATACCAAAAAAGGATGTGATATTATATAATTATAAAAAACATATAATATTTTTTGTTGTTTATTTTGTAGTTTAATAATTATTTTGTTTCTTTGCTCCTGAATTGTAACCAAAATCATAGGGATTCGTTCCCACAATTTTATTAAAATGAAGCATATCAAAAATTTAAAGATTTTTATTTTGCTTTTGATTTTTTTGCCAAAGATTAATGCACAAATTAACGATGGTGAAAAATTCGTATATTTGCTTCAAGGGCAAGTTTACGAAGATACGATTAAAAGTAATTTTCCGATTGTCGGTATTTCACCTCTTATTGAAAATTGCTATATCTCCAAAATTGCAAATTTAGGCAATAAGAATTACCGCATCGTAGTCAATCCCCCACAAAGTAACCCCGACTATGTTGGTCCCGCAAAAGTGTCCGTTCAATATACTGATGGATTTAAACCTAGGTACGTAACGTGGCATATCACCTATTTGGCTTCGAAAATATCAACCACGGATGATTTTGTGGCTTTCGACACCAATGATGAAATCGCAATAGATCCTTTAGCTAATGATGTATTTTCTGGTAGTAGCTTAGAGATTTCTGGATTAGGTGTTGTCAAAGGAGGGACAGCTAGTTTTACAAAAGATAGTATTTATTTTACGCCAGATGCCGATGCAGACCTCGGATTCGTCATTTATGGTGTGAAGGACGATTTAGGAGCCGTGGCTAATGGTACGATAAGATATATTCGTCAGCATAACAATTATCCGACTTTGGATTCAGTGGAATATACCATTTTGAATTCACAAAGTCAAGTAATCACTTTTTCAACTCAGGACTTTACACTTACGAGTACTACTGAATTTGGTGACGTAGATTTCTTAACACCATTTGCAGCTAAATTCCAACCTTTACACGGTGTAGAAGGTCAAGAGCGATTAACATTTACAGATGCAAATGATAACCAGAGAATAGTTATAATTAATATTCTCAATAAAGAACAGAATACATCTAGTGTAAGAGACGACGTTTTTTATACGCCTAAAAATACCTCAATTACTTTTGATGTTTTTGCGAATGATTTAAGTGAGAATTTTCCAATTGTCAGTTATTCTCAAGATTTGACCTTAGATACGTTAGGTGTTTTTACATATAATCCACCTAGGGATTTTTCAGGTGTAAAATTCTTTAATTATAAAGTTAATTATGGTCAATGGCAGTCAACCGGTAAAATTACCCTATATATAGGAAATTATGATCCGCTTACAACTGAAGACTATACTTTCCATACCTTAAAAAATGATCCATTAGTCCTGACTTATAACGTGCCGATTGATGGATATACCTTTAATGTCTTGAATCAACCAGCTTATGGCTCCGTAGAGATATTTAATAATACTACTGTAAGTGAAGGTTGTGATGTGTTCTATTCTAAATCAACGATTATATACTCACCGGATTATCAATATTACGGTAGTGATTCTTTTGATATAGAATATTGTGCAGCTGATAATCCTTGTAAGATTTATAAGGTTTATATAAATATCCATGATGCCACACCTGATACCCTTTGTCATTGCAACGGGCCGGATTGTGTTTGGGCTGGAGATATGAATGGCGACGGTAGAGTATCCGTAACCGATTTGTTATCCCTTGGACGCTTTATCGGAATATCCGGCGATCAAAGAGAGGATGTGGTATATACTTTCAGATCGGGACAAGAAGCAAGCAATTGGAATTATGATCAACCGAATGGCTTGAATATCAAGCATATCGATGCTAATGGCGACGGAATCATAAATGAAGCTGATATGTCGTTGATTGATGCTTATTATGGTAATGTGCATCAACTGGTACCGGAAGAAATCCTTGCCATTAAGGATTACCCATTTGATTTGATTCCAAATACAACAGAAGTTGATTCCGGAGACTTATTGATTCTCGATATAGTTTTAGGTAGTGCCTCAAAGCCGGTTGTTGACTTGTTTGGGTTGGCCTTCGCATTGAACATCAATCCAAGTATGATTGATACGGCAAGTCTGGATGTTAACTATTTTGACAATAGTTGGTTTAGCAGGGATCGTGCTACACTACACATGACAAAGCAACCTAAGGCCGGATTGTTACATACAGCCATCACCAATACCTATTCAATTGTAGAAGATGAATTGGAAGGCTTTAGACCACCAGGTACGAGCGGTGCTGGTGCTATCGGCCAGATAGTGATGATTGTAGAAGATGAACTAGAAGGCTTTAAGACAGACGATGATTATATCATTAGAAGGATTAGCACGGATGGCATCCAAATAGAGGATGCAGATGGTACAAAATATTTGTTGCCTGATACTTATGTTGATATCCGGGTAAATAAGAAAAAACAAGCTACTGAACCAACAGAAGATAAGTTGATTGTATATCCAAACCCTGTTAAGGACAAGTTGATGATACATTTCAATGGTAGAAATGTAATGCAATCGGTAAGTATCTATGATCAAGTAGGTATGTTGGTCGATGATATGCAAAACATAAATGCACAGTCTGTTCATCTAAATACATCGCATTATGCTGAAGGTATTTATTATATTCAGGTGCGTACAGAGACCGGTGTGATTACTAAAAAGGTGGTAATTTTGAACAAGTAATAATATTAAAAAATAAATAAGAAAAGCGTAGTAATAGGTGGTATTATTGCGCTTTTTTTATGCTATAATAAAATATCTAAACGTGATGAATTACTAAGATTAAATCTGTCAATATCCCATTTTGAAGGGGATATAAAAAACTATCAGTAATTGCTAGTTGTTAATATCATAAATTGCCTTATCTTGGGCAGTTTTATAGAACGAATTAGACGTTGTAAAGTGTTTACATACAATCTTGGAATATGAATATAGCGGTTTTTCCCGGTTCTTTTGATCCGGTTACGGTCGGTCACATTGATTTGGTAAAAAGGGCATTGCCGATGTTTGATAAAATCATCGTTGCGATAGGAGTCAATAGCCAAAAAAAAACGTTATATTCGCTTGATCAAAGGTTGGCTTGGTTAAGAAAAGTATTTAAAGAGATGGATAAGGTAGAAATTGGTTATTTCGAAGGCTTAACCGCGAGTTACTGCAATGAAAAGGGCGCCAATTATCTGCTTCGAGGACTGCGTAACGGGTCTGATTTTGACTACGAAAAAACAATTTCACAATTGAATTACATCATTGGGCATAAAATAGATACTTTGTTTTTAATAAGTCAACCCGAGTTTTCTTTTATTAGTTCTACGATTGTACGGGAGATTATTAGAGGTAAAGGAGATGTGAGTAGATTTGTGCCATCTAGCATTTTAGACGAATTATCAGATTTTAAATAAAAATATTATATTATGGCAAATGCATTTTTTAAGGCACCAATAGCTATTAATGAACCTGTCTTAGCTTATACTCCCGGATCAGCGGAGCGCAAAGCACTTAAGGCAGCCTTAAATCAATTAAAGGGTATGGAGATGGATATACCTATGCATATTGGTGGTCAAAAAATCTTTACAGAAGACAAGCGGGTTATTCATCCGCCACATGAATTAGGTCACACCTTAGGTAGATATTCTAGAGGAAATAGAACCCATGTCGAAAAGGCTGTGCAAGCTGCCCTAGATGCTAAAGCGCAGTGGGAGAATACCCCGTGGGAAGACCGAGCAGCTATTTTTTTGAAAGCTGCGGATTTGCTTGCAGGACCTTATAGAGCTAAGATGAATGCAGCGACTATGCTAGGACAATCCAAAAATGTTTTTCAAGCAGAAATAGATGCTGTTTGCGAATTGGCGGATTTCTTCAGGTTTAACGTGCAATATATGACTGAAATCTATGCACAGCAACCCGAAAGCGCACACGGAACATGGAATAGATTAGAATATAGACCTTTGGAAGGATTTGTATTTGCATTGACACCATTTAATTTTACGTCGATTGCAGGCAATTTATGTAGTGCTCCGGCTTTGATGGGTAATACGGTCGTGTGGAAGCCGGCGGAAACTCAGATATATTCAGCGCAAGTCATTATGGAAATATATGAAGAAGCAGGATTACCTCCTGGAGTGATTAATCTTGTTTTTGTCGATGGTCAGTCAGCCGGTGATGTTATCTTTAATCATCCGGATTTTGCTGGTATCCATTTTACAGGTAGTACGGGTGTTTTTCAAAAGATTTGGAAGACCATTGGCGAGAATATCACAAAATATAAGTCTTATCCAAAATTAGTGGGTGAAACAGGTGGAAAGGATTTTGTCGTGGCGCACGCTTCGGCTTGTCCAAAAGAAGTAGCTGTTGCCTTGTCAAGAGGTGCCTTTGAGTTTCAAGGACAAAAGTGTTCAGCAGCATCCCGAGCCTATATACCACAATCTTTATGGTCAGATGTAAAGCGCTATTTGACGGAAGATCTAGCTGATTTTAAAATGGGAAGCCCGGAAGACTTTTCAAATTTTGTCAATGCGGTGATAGATGTCAAGGCTTTTGATAAGATTACTTCCTATATCGCAGCTGCTAAAGAAGACAAAAATGTAGAGATTGTAGCAGGTGGTAATTTCGATAAATCAAAAGGATATTTTATCGAGCCAACAGTGATTAAGGTCAATGACCCTAATTATGTGACCATGTGTGAAGAGTTGTTCGGCCCGGTGTTGACGATTTATGTTTATGAAGATAAGGATTTTGAAGCTACTTTGGATATCGTTGATAAGACAGGTCCTTATGCGTTGACGGGTGCTATTTTTTCAAAAGATAGATATGCACAAAAGGTCGGCTTCGATAAACTAAGGAATGCTGCCGGTAACTTCTATATCAATGACAAACCTACTGGAGCTGTTGTAGGGCAACAACCATTTGGTGGTGCTCGTGCATCAGGAACAAATGATAAAGCAGGTTCTATTTTGAATTTATACCGATGGATTTCGCCGAGAACAATTAAGGAAAATTTTGTTCCGCCAAAGGATTATAAATATCCATTCTTGGCTGAAGATTGATTTTTAAAGGATTTATAAATAATGGCCGGAATAATTCTAGTATTAGATTTATTCCGGTTTTTTTTATGATGAGGGATGGTATGATAGGCATCGCAATGGACTAACGTTGGCTGCATTGCTTGTAGGACGTGCTATGTGAAACTGTATATGATTATAGAAGAAGGTTAGCCTTGCATATAATACAGCTTTTATCAGTGATGGATCTTATTGTTCTGCGGGAAGCATTTCTTTAAAAGAATCATCAGGCGTTTTTCCTAGATTTTCGATTAAAAATTTGACATCATTGGCTAGCGAATCATTGGGATATATCTTTAAAAAGGTTTCATAGACTTTTTTAGCATCATCATATTTTTTTAAGGAATTCTCAATTTCGTAACCTTTCAAGAATAGTGCCATAGGAGCTTTGGAGTATTGTGGATAATAATTATAGACCCAATCGTATTGACCTACGGAAGTGTTCGGATCACCAATAGCACGAGCTACGTCGGCAGAAATCATCAAATAATTGGGAATAGCAGGATCGCCGGCAAAACCTAAAGAAAAAGCAATGACTTGATCAATATATTGTTGTCCTTTTTCGATATTTATATCACTATCTTCTGATGCTTCGAAAACGTCATTTAATAGCTTTTTAAAATATAATTTGTGGTCATCTAATTTTAAAAAGATTTTGTGATTGATGTCTTTGATTCTAGGATCTTTAGGAAATCTTGATTTAAAACCCAAATAGATAAGACTTTGTAATTCTGTATTTTGCTCTTCTTCATAGATTTTTCCGAGTTGAAGGAGTTCGTCTGCCGTACCTTCTGGATCCGTTTTTATTAATTCCATTAAGAATAAAACATTGTATTCTGTAAATTCGGAATTCTTAGTTAGGTTAATTGCCTTTTTTAGATATTTTATTTTATCTTCCTTGTTTTTTGCCTTTGAGATTTCATGGCCATAGGCGTACACGAGTTCAGAAAAAACGTTTTCATCCTTGGTGTTTTGATAGGTGGTTTCTAGCTGTTCAATCTGTTGGCTTACGTCATCCGAGGACTTGCTTTTAGTTGCGTTTTTACAACTGAAAAGGAATAATCCAACCACTATAAGTGCATATAATCTCATATTTCCTAACTTAATTATTTGTTATTAGTAACATCAGATGCAAATATAGGTTTATTCTGCCACCCTATAAATTATTAACTTATGAATTATTATATAGCTCTGTCAACAAAAGAATCTTAATGAAATGTCCTTCCTTTTCCAAATCTCATCGTTAAAAATACGCATCATAGTTACCACTATGCCTGCGTTTTTGCCTTGATCGTTAAAAAAATAACTTCCATTATAATTTAAGTCTTTTTATAGGCAGAGCAATATATTATAAATTTATATTATTTTTTAATATTAGATATTAATGACTTGCAAATCCGGATAAAATTAATTGTAAATTTATCCAAACAATGATATCTCAAAAGAAAGAATTATGTAAATTTTATGGTAAATTTGAGCGATAATAATTTTTATAAATGTATTAAATATCTTCAAGTCTATGAGAGGGTATTGGGTAATAGTAGGGTTATTGGTTATGTCGTTGAATTATATATATGCTCAATCCGAATTTGCATATCAGCAACCGGATGGAGATATACTGGCGCTTGCTGATGCAAGACCGGCGCCCGTGATACGGATGAAAACGGATGCTTCTAAAGCTGTTTTACTGTTTAGAAATAGTTATAAGAGTATTGCAGAATTGAGTGAACCTGAAATGAAATTGGCCGGAATACGGGTGAATCCTAACACCAATGGGCAAAGTAGAGGCATTTATTATACGGACGTAGAAGTACTCGATATTCAATCGGGAAAAACTTATCAAGTTACTAATAAACCAAACAATCCTCAATTGAGCAATTTTAGTTGGAATTATGCTCAGGATAAAATGGCATTTTTGCACACGACAGAATCGGGTATAGAATTGTGGGTGTTGGATATAGAAAGCCGGGTTTGCAAGAGACTCAGTGGACCAATTATTACGACAGCAGTTGGTAGTGCATTGTTGTGGTCAAGAGATGATAAGTATATTTTTACAAAAACGATTCCATCTAATAGAAAACCACTGATTGACAAGCAGTCGAATATCCCGAGTGGTCCGATTATTTCAGAAAATGAAGGACAAAAGGCTCAGAATAGAACCTATCAGGATTTATTGAAAGGACCAATAGATGAAGAAAATTTTGAAACATTGGTAACTTCAGAAATCAGAAGATATGATTTGTTGGGTAACCATGATACCTTTTTACCAGCCGGAATGTACACAGGTATGGTTTTTTCTCCAGATGGCAATTATTTGTTAGCCTATAAACTAAATAAGCCTTTTTCTTATATTGTTACTTATGACAGATTTCCTACAGATGTAGATTTATATGATAAGCAAGGGAAATTTATCAAGAAATTGCACACATTCCCACTAACGGAAGAATTACCGAAAGGATTTATGGCTGTTAGAAAGGGAAAACGCAGTATCCAATGGAGGGCAGACAAACCAGCTACCTTGGTTTGGGTAGAAGCCTTGGATGCAGGTGATCCTGAAAATGATGTACCATTTAGAGATGCCGTTTATCAATTGGATTTCCCTTATTCTGGCGCTGGAAAATTGATGGTCAAAACACAAGATCGGTATGCTGGTATTGATTGGGGAAATGACCAAACTGCTGTTTTATATGAAAGATGGTGGAATACAAGAAAGTCGAGAATTCTGTTGTTCAATCCGTCAATTACCGACGAAAATCCAAGATTGTTTAACGAAAGAAATTCACAAGACAGATATGCAGATCCTGGAGATTTTGTGACGCAAAAAAATCAATTTGGCCTTTATACCTTAGCTTTGAATGAGGGGAAATTACTGATGATCGGTGATGGATATTCTGAAAAGGGTAAATTTCCATTTATCGATCAGTACGACTTAAAGACTTTTGATAAAAAACGGATTTACGAGAGTGTTGAAACGGATCGTCTCGAACAACTGGTTACAGATATCGATACGAAAAAAGGACTTTATTTGACAAGGCTCGAATCAAAAAATGAATATCCGAATTACTATATTCGAGATATTAAAAAACACACTACCAAGCAGATTACCTATAATGAAAATCCGTTTAAGATATTAAATGATGTTTATAAGGAAGTCATCAAATATAAAAGAAAAGATGGCGTAGAATTGTCTGCTACCTTGTATTTGCCCGTTGGCTATGATATGCGTAAAAAGGAAAAAATGCCAATGGTTATGTGGGCATACCCGACGGAATATAAGGACAAAGCTAGTGCAGGCCAAGTAACAGCTAATGACAATCAATTTACTTTTCCTTATTATGGATCTCCACTATATTGGCTAACCAAAGGATATGTTGTGCTAGATGGTGCTTCGTTCCCGATCATAGGAGAAGGCGACGCCGAACCCAATGATAGTTATGTCTCCCAATTGGTTGATAATGCTAAGGCAGCAATTGATGCAGTTGATCAATTGGGATATATAGATCCGTATAGAGTGGCGGTAGGTGGTCATAGTTATGGTGCATTTATGACTGCAAATCTATTGACGCATTCGGATTTGTTTGCAGCAGGTATCGCTAGAAGTGGTGCTTATAATCGGACGTTGACGCCTTTTGGATTTCAATCAGAAGAACGCAGTTATTGGGAGGCACCTGATGTATATAATACAATGTCGCCATTTCAAAATGCAGATAAAATGAAAACGCCTTTGTTGTTGATACATGGAGAAGAAGACAATAATTCGGGTACCTATCCGATGCAAAGTGAGCGATATTTTAATGCACTCAAAGGTTTAGGAGCAACAGCACGCTTAGTTATTCTTCCCAAGGAGAGCCATGGATATGCCGCGAGAGAATCCATTTTGCATATGTTGTGGGAGCAGGATCAATGGTTGGAAAAGTATGTAAAAAATCGAGAGAAGTAGCTCGTTTAAAATGTAAAATGTTATAAAAGAAGAACTGAGTTTTTTATGAAACATGTTTTTTATATCGTGTTGGTTTGTTTTAGCTTCCTTAAAAGCTATGGGCAAACTATAATATTTAGCAATAGCGGCGCAAGCTACACTAATATTGATAATACACAACCCAATTATCCGGTTGTTGATACCTATGGGCCAATCGATATTTCCAATTGTACATCCGTACGCTTTAGTATGGATTTTGCTTTTAATGTTGGCTGGCCTGGATCCGGAAATATGGAATCTGCCGATGAATGTATGGGATGTTCCGGACAAGTACAAGATGCTTTAGTTGGAGGATGCTTTAGTTGTTGGGATTTTATGCATATTGAAGTTTTTATAGATGGAATTTCAGTTTACGCTGAACTTATAGGTGGGGCAGGAGAGACGAGACAAAGTGGAAATCTTTTTTGGTCCGATTGTACCAATGGCGCTTCTAATATGACGATTGAGGTGACCAATATGAATTGGGCAATGGATGAAACAAATTCATTTAGCAATGTACAAGTTGCATGTTGGGATGTGAATCCGACAGCGGATTACAACCCGATGCCGACGTGTGAAGGTCAACCATTGAACTTGGTAGGAACGATTTCAGTACCCGCTGATGCAAGTAGTCATATATGGAGTGGAACAGGTGGAATAATCGCAGACCCAAATTCATTGAACACGTCAGTTACAGGTGCAACGAATGGAAATGTTTATACATTGACCGTAACTGATATTAATTCATGTACAGCCTCAAGTAGTGTAGCTGTTGCTTTGGATCCTATAGAAGATGCCTCATTTTTTTTAGACGATTTTTGTGCTCCGAATTCTGGAGCTGCGATTATAATAGGAACGTCCGGTGGGACATTTACCTTTGATCCACCACCAGGAGATGGAGCGACGATCAATCCTTCAACCGGCGTTATTTCTAATGCCGTCGGCGGTCATTCTTATACTGTAAAATATACGACGCCTGGTAATTGTTGGGATGAAGCTTCAGTGAATGTAAACGCACTTGATGGGCCATCAGGCAATTTACAAGGAAGTGCGATTTTATGTCCGGGTCAATGTACCACTTTTTCTTTTTCGTTCTATAGCGGTACTGAGCCTTATACGCTACAATTGTCGGTTTCTCCTCCGGGATTTTCATTACCACCAATTCCTGGAGTTAGTACTTCTCAAGTATTTACCATTTGTTATATGGGTAGTGGGCCATTTCCATCATTTGATCCCGGTACTTTTACCATCACCATACCGACGATTTATTCTGGATCTGGATCGTTGATTTTGACTGGGATTTCCGATGGCTCAGGTTGTCCAGGCACAGCATCGGGTAGCTTTGATTTGACCTTGACTTCAGGGCCGACTGCTAATGGAGCTGGACCTTTGACCGCATGTGCAGATATGAATGGAACGGCAACGTTTGACCTTACATCCTTGGATAATACCATAACAGGAGGCAATGGATCTTTGATTGTGAACTGGTTTGAGGATGCTGGAGGACAAACGCCAATTACTAATCCATCTGCTTATGTTACATCCGGTGGCACTGTGTATGCGCAAGTGTCAAATGGAAGCTGTGCTTCTGATCTTGTGCCGATAACCTTGATTGTCGATATAGGGATGGTGCCATTTATTAGTATGTTATGTGCAGATTCAGGCACAGATAACTGTACGTTGTGTTTAACAGGGAATTCTGTAGATTTGGCCTTCCTGTTTGGAAATAACGATGCTTACAATGTTACGGTTGTCGATTTGGCTACATCAACCCAATATAGTGGAACCGTCAGCAATTATAGTTCGCTAACGGTACCGGTGTTCGGTAGTACAACCTTTATGTTACTAGATATACAACCTATGGGTGGTTGCCAAAATATTAATACCTATATGGATCAGGTCAATATCAATATAGTAAGTGCTCCGGATATCGATCCTATCAGTATTGATCCTTCATGTAATAGTATTATTTTGCCTCCGATTACAGGTAGTAATTTGTCAGGAAATGCAAAATATTATACAGGTCCGGGAGGTACTGGAATAGGTTATGATCCTGGGATTGCGATTATGACCAGTCAAACGTTATACATATATGACGAAATTGGTGGGTGTTCGGATGAAGTAATCGTTAATATAACGATCATTCCATTGGTTTTATTTGATATTATTCCGGATTTGGAAGGATGCGGAAGTGTTGTTTTACCAGCAATAACTGGAGATGGTGTGTCTTATTCTGCTTATTATAGCACGAATTCCGATGGTACAGGAACGATTTTCTACCCAGGAAACACAGTGAATACAAGTGTCGTTTTATACATTTTTGACCCGGTTGCTGATCCGGATTGTATCGGCAACGTTGTAGCGTTTTCAGTGTCGATTTTGGACTTACCTCCTGTACCGGTTATAACAAATATTGATTGTACCTCAAATAATAATACTGGAAGTTTTGAGGTTTTGAGCCCTTTAGGAACAGAATATGAGTATCAGGTAGATAATGGAGTTCCTCAGACAAATGTCACTTTTGAAGGACTGCTCAACGGTAGTCATACAATCAAAGTAATCAATGTAGTGACAGGATGTGAGCAAACCTTATCGTTTAATGTCAATTGTAATTGTCTTAATCCTGCTACTATTTCTTTACCATCATTTTCAGACACAATTTGCGTAAATGAGGTCTTTTTTCTAGATAACATCATCGTTTCTAGCAATATAACCGACCTGAGATTTATTCATAATGGTTCAGGAACAGTAAATATCGGTGTTTCCGGACTTTTTACATTTAATTTTAAATATAATTCGGGTAGTGGGGATGCAGGTAAGGTCGTTACATTTACCATTATATCTAATGATCCGGATGGCAGCGATCCATGTGAACCTGCGACTGTAACCTTTTTATTGTATGTAAATGCTTTGCCAAGTGGACCGATAATGGGTCCGTCTTTAGTTTGTTCAGGTGAAGATGTCACTCTAGAAGTAACAGGAGGTAGCACCTACGATTGGTCTGATGGTGGTGGCTTTTTGTCGAAGGCATCTTTTAAAAATATAACGACCCCTACTACCATTTTTGTAACGGTAACTGATAATAAGGGATGTTCAAATGTTTTGTCGCATGATATAGACATTACTTCATCATCTGTAGGACGTGATTCCTTTGCTATATTTTGTAATACAAATCAAGTAACGGTTAATCTTTTTGATTATTTAACTTTGGGTACATCTAAAAGTGGCGTATGGAAGTCAGGTAAAGACACAATCAAAACTCCGGAAGATTATTTAATAACAGCCTTACCTCTCGGTGATACGGTCTTGATGTACATTGTTTCTGATTCGATTTGCGGGGTGGATACAGCTCGTATTGCCGTTACGATCAATGGAGGTAACAATGCCGGTAAAGATTTTACGGGTCAGTATTGTGAAAATAGTAATGTCGTTTTAGACTTGGGTACTTTGTTAGGAAATCATGACAAAGGTGGCATATGGTCGGTAGTACCTTCTGGAAGTATCGATTTGTCCAATCCTAGTAAAGTTGACTTGTCGGCGACACCACCAGGGAGATATATTCTAACTTATAAAATCGATGATAATAATTGTGATCCCGATAGTGCTGTCGTTACTATCTTTGTGATAGCAGAGCCTCATGCTGGTCCGGATGTAAATACGGCTTTATGTGTAGGTGCACAAATCGATTTATTCTCATTGTTGAATGGTGTTGATCTTACTGGACGATTTCAAAATATCAATATGTATCCAGGTTTTAGTGGTTCTGTTTGGAATACGGCTGGTTTGGCACAAGGTAATTATACGTTTGAATACACGGTAGATGGAATATTCCCTTGTAATCATGATGTTGCATTGATATCGATAGACCTTAAATCCGCATTGAACGCAGGAGCTGACGTAGATGTCGATTTTTGTGATACCAAAACGATAAATCTCTTTGATTATTTGGATGTCAATGCGGATGGAGGAGGCACCTTCTTGTATGGAGGGCAACCAGTAGATCATGGAGTTTTTGCTACTTTTAATACCATCGATTCTTATACCTTTATCTATGAAGTGGGAGATGATATCGTCTGTCCAAAAGTATCTTCGGTTTTGAAATTTAATAAAATCAAAGCTCCTCCTTTCTTAGGATTGAATATCCCTGATATGTGTATTGGTCAATGTCAAGATTTATATGTTGGATATGATCCTGTCAATATTGATGAGATAACTTTGACCGGCAAAGTATGGTCAACCAATGAACAGTTTACAGAGATCCATTATGCGATTGATGATGACGTTAGCGCAGATTTCGTGCTACTGAAAATTTGTTCTGATAATAGCTGGCCTTCGGGAAGTACAGTTGTGTTGACGTTAGAATCCATAACAATGAATAATGGCTTGTGCGTTTTTGAAGTAGATCAACCGGTCACGCTAAATATAAATGATCTTCCTGTTAAAAGCATCCAAGAAGTCCTTTGTAATTCGGAATCTATCACGATTGGCGGTCAAGAGTTTTCGGCTTCGCATCCTTCAGGAGAAGTCATCCTTGTTTCTCAAGACGATACGAAGTGTGACACAATTGTTCAAGTCAATCTTCAGTTTTATCCTGAAGCTATTGGAATCTTTGAAGCCTCTTATTGCGATATTCAAAAGACGGTAGTTATCGGAAATGAGACGTTTTCCTATACAAAACCGGAGGGTATTGCCATTTTAAAAGCAGGTGCTACCAATGGCTGTGATAGTATTATCCATGTAAAGATTAATTATGATAAGATAACCATTACCGGAGCTTTCACTGTAACGACGTGTGATGATAATTATGAATTGAATATCGGCGGAGAATCCTTTAATAAAACGCATCCTTCAGGTCAAGCATTATTACCGGGTTTGGCAGTTGGTGGCTGTGATAGCTTGGTGTTAGTAAATCTGATTTTTGAAGATTTTAGATTTGATTACGAATTAGAGTATGCTTGTGATGCCTCGCCTGCCATACTGAATGTCGTTAGTGCTTCTCAAAGTGGACCTTATCGTGTTTTAGTAGATGGGACGGAAGTCAGCCAAGCAAATGTATTGCCTATAAAAATTCCTGTTTTAAGTGGGCAGCATATTATTCAGGTAGTCAATGCCGCTGGTTGCGCATCTCTGATAAACATCGAGGTGAAAGACAACGAACCTAGCCCGGACGTTACACTAACACAAGTTCCATTATCAGATGGTCGAGTTCAAATTATGGTAATTGCACCACAAAATAATATCTTTGATTTGGAATGGTCTCCATTTAGCAGCTTAACTTGCAAAGATTGTTTTGATCCTATTGCAAATCCTGAAGTAACAACGACCTATGTATTGTCGTATCTTTATGGAAGTAATTGCCAAGAATTCCAAACCATCACTATTGAACGGATTGTAGCGGATGTGACGATTCCTAATGTTTTTAGCCCTAATAATGATGGTGTCAACGACAAATTTTTTGTGTTTGTTCCCGATAATTTATCGGCAACCATTAAAAATTTAAGCGTTTTTGACCGATGGGGCAATTTGATGTTTCAAGTGAAAGATGCTCCACCTAATGACCCTGAGTATGGTTGGGATGGAAAATTTGGCGGAAGGTTACTTAACCCAGGTGTTTATGTATATTCTGTTGAAGTCTATTTCGGCGCATTAGCACAGACAAAACAATATTCTGGATCGCTGACGATTATTCATTGATCTGAACTTTTTTGCTAGTGCTCTGTCAACAAAAAAATCTTAATGAAATGTCGTTCTTTTTTCAAATCTCATCGTTAAAAATACGCGTCATAGTTACCACTATGCCTGCGTTTTTTGCCTTGATCTTTAAAAAAATAACTTCCATTATAATTTAAGTCTTTTTATAGACAGAGCACTAGAATTTAATATTTTTATGAATGTCGAAATTATTTTTTTAATTTTGACTCGTAAATCGATTTTAAATACTTGTTGATTTATTATTATGTGTTTATTATTAAATATCAATGAGTTGTAATGGTGCTTGGCTATATATTTTACTTTTAATAAAGGTCGGGACAAATAATATTCGATTAATTTTAAGTATTCTTATTTTGAATTTACAAAAAAAGAAATAATTTTATGGCTATGAATCATAATTTGCTAACCTGCTTAAGTTTTTTTATATGTTTCGTATCAATTTTGTGAGCTTGTTTTTATCTATGCTGGTAAGTTTTTCTTTATTATCAGTTCATGCTCAAACCATCGGAAATAATGTTCCTAAAATTAATGAGGATTATTTCGGAACTAAAGAAAAAGTTACCATTTCTAATGATTGGGTAAATCAATTATTAAATGCTTCTGGAAGATCAACAGTTCAGGTGGAATTACCCGTTTATGGGCAAACCTTAACGGTTAAGGCGATTCCTAATGATGTTTATACTGATGACGAGAGAGGTCATGATTTAGTGAAGACGTATGACATAAGGATTCCGGAACTGAACCATGTTTATGGAGCGCTGACTGTAGGCTCGGGATATCTATTTGTTACCATTTATAATTATGGTAAAATGATTAGTATCTATCCGGATTACAAAGCCTTCAACGAATATTGGATTGAGTACGGCGTTCAGCCAGAAATGAACCGATTACAACATTTTTGTGCGGATCATCCGGCCAACGAAGAGGTTCAAAGAACTATGGATGTTTTCCAAGGTGGTAACAGAAGTAAGTTGACTATGGGTTCAAGTAGATACGAATATAATGTTGCTTTGGCCTGTACTGGAGAGTATTATGAAGGCAATGGAGGTGCAGACAATACCGTTAGAACATCTATGATTAACTCATTGAATGCAATAAGTGCAATCTTTAAAAATGAATTGTCTTATACGTTGAAAACGAGTAGTAGCATTATAAAACTATATAACAATCCTGCTTCTGACCCTTTTGATCCAAGTCGAGATAGAGTGCAGATGGCTCGGGAGGTTATTAGCGCAAATTTTACATCCAATAGATATAACTTAGGTCATGTATTTCATAAACATCAGGATGGTGATGGATGGGCCAATGGTGGTGTTGCTTTATTGCAAGCAGTATGTAATGATGCGGGTTCAAACCCGGCAAAAGCAGGCGGCTGGAGTGGTTCTTATAGCAACGTGGGTAATGGATGGATTAACTTATCCGCCCATGAATTTGCACATCAATTTGGTGCAACCCATACTTTCAATGGATTTGGTGGGAGTTGTACCGATAATATAAGTTCAGAAACTGCTGTTGAAATCGGTAGTGGTACGACCATTATGTCCTATAATGGACTTTGTGATGCGGATCAAAATATACCCGGTAGCGGAATTTTGGATAATTATTTCCATATCATTTCTTTAGAGCAAATGTATAATTTTGTGTATAAAGGAAATGGAGGAAAATGTGGTACTAATAAAGCGTCAGATAATCTAGCACCTGAAGTAGTAGCTAATCCATGTAATGCTACCTATAAAATCCCTAAGAATACACCATTCTATTTGGAGGCGAAAGGTACATTCCCTGATGAGGATAATCATACTTTTTGTTGGGAACAGATTGATGAAGATGGTAGTGGTACGATAGTGACTCAAGGAAAAGTAGGGACGAGAGCAGCTAGTGATGCAAGAGCTCCTATTTTTAGATCGTATCCGCCGACAAATGTTCCTTATCGATATTTTCCTGCTCTTTCTTCGCTAAATACTGGACAAGTCAATCCTTTTGATATATTGCCTTCTGTAGCTCGGGTTTTAAACTTCAATGTTTCTTTGAGAGACAATAATGTTGATGGAGGCGCTGTGGCTAATGATGACGTATCTATTGTGGTAGAGAATAGCGGCCCATTTGTTATATCATCACCGAACGGTGGTGAAAAACTCAATGCAGGTGTTCCTACAGAAGTTAAATGGAATACAAACGGTTCGGATAATTTGTGTTCAAAAGTTCGGATCAAATTGTCTTTTGACGGCGGTAATACCTTTAATTTTGTTGTAGCGGAAAATGTGAATTACAATGCAGGTTCCTATACGATTACCATTCCAGAAAGTGTAGTAGCTTCTAAGGATGCAAAAATGATGATAGAATGTATGGATTATAGTTGTTTCAAGATCTTTACGATTTCTAAAAACAACTTTGAGGTGATATCTAATTGTATCGCGCCTTCTACCAAGGTTACACCTATTACTTTTGCAACTTTCTTAGAGGGCGATCCTGGATTGAAACTCAATATGAAGAACAATTTAGGTAAAAAAGTTACGAGTATATCAGGATCAGTTGCTAGAACTGATGCGGAAGGGAATTTGATATTTTTAGATAAAACACCTGCGGTTTGCGCAGGACCGTCTAACTCCAATAGATATGATGTGATTGAGTTTTCTGTCGATAAATCAGGTAATTATACTTTTAACGATGGAGGACCTTTTGGTACGGTGATGAATGTGTATGAATATGAGTTTACAGGGACAAACTGTACAAATCATATTGGTAGTTCGGCTGTTCGACCTACTGGAATGGGTAGTATAAATATCGGTAGTCCATTGACTGTATCGTTGACCGCTGGTAAATTGTATTTTATGACGGTAGGAAGTTTTTCTTTAGATTTACCTACTATCCCATTCAATTATAAATTAACATTGTCAAATCAACCTGCTGGAAGTAGCCTTTTTGATGGTGTTTACCTTCCGGATGGTTATTTCTATACCTATATTGCGGTTAATAGTGCAACAGATGTTATAGCAGGTGTCAGTGACGAAGCAGATTTCACTAACTTGCGTTTTGGCGAATATTGCATCTATGGAGTTATCTCTAGTGATACGAATGATCCGACTACTTGGATTGGGAAGACAGTAAGCCAGTCTATCATTGATGGAAATTGTATCCAAATTAGTTCTAATTGTAGAAGTATAGCTGTCAATGCGGGTTGTCGAATAGAATCAGTGACGCTTGGTACGCAAACACCTTGTATTGTAGCAACCAATGTGTTTACACAAGAGTTGACGATTACTTACGATCGAGCACCAGATAGCGGTTTGATAATCGTCAATGGTCAAGAATTTAATGTAACAGAAAGCCCACAAACGATTGTACTTACCGGATTAGATTCTGATGGTCAACCGGTGGATGTGGATGCTTATTTTAGTGAAATACCTGAATGTAGATTTTTAGGAGAAGCATTATTTACGGCACCTAAAAATTGTTGTCCATTAGATGTGGATCTTGGTAATAAGGTAGAAAAATGTGTTGGTGAATCCGTAACCTTGGATGCTGGAAGTGGTGGCGCCTCCTATTTGTGGAAACGCGATGGCGTGGAGATAGCAGGTAGTGTAGGTAGGACGATCACAGTCATGACTACAGGTAATTATGAGGTAGAAGTAACTCATGCTTCGGGTTGTAAACAGTCGGATAGAGTCGATGTTGTCTTCCACGAGTTGCCTCAGGTCGTAAGTCTTCCTGAATTGCATTTTTGTGAAGGCGAAACCTATGAAATTAATCCGAGCATCACCGGTGCTACAGAGATACAATGGTATAAAGATGGCGTTATTTTGAATGGAGCTAATAATGGAAAATTGGAAATAACCGAAGGAGGTATCTATCAAGTAGTTGTTCGCAATCAATACAATTGTTCTAATGAAGCCACTATGGATATCGAAAGAGTTAAAGCTCCAGTGGTTGATTTAGGTCCAGAACAAAGTAAATGTGAAGGAGAATTGGTCATCTTAGATGCCGGTAATGATGGTACTACTTTTGAATGGTATTATAATAGTGTTGTCATTCCTGGTGCAACTGCTTCGACACATCAGGCCGATAAATCAGGTATTTATAGAGTTGTCGTAACCAATGCAAAACAGTGTTCGTCGAATGCTCAAGTTAAGGTTAATTTCTTCGCATCTCCTGAAGTTGCCGATTTTACAGAATCAATAATCAATGCTTGTAAGGGCGAAACGATTACCTTGACCACAGTAGCTAAGGGTTATAACACGATTACTTGGTTAAAAGATGGAGTAGGATCCCCGCTTTATGATGCGAAGACAGAAATAAGAGTTACGGAGAGTGGTGTTTATACGGTGGTTGCGACCAACACGGCTTTATGTCAGACCAAAAAATCTATTGAAGTTAATTTTAGAGATTTTCCTGCTGTAGATTTAGGTGATCCAACTTTAGTTTCTTGTATTGGAAACCCGGTAACCTTGGATGGTGGAGCAGATGGACAATCGTTTGTTTGGTCCAATAATGGTGTGGCGTTACCAGATAAAACGAGAACAATCTCGGTTACTACGGATGGTAAATATAAAGTAGTTGTAACGAATGAATATGGATGTGTGGCAGAAGATGAAATCAATATTTCGTTTATTCCGGGTCCATCAGTTTCAGTTAGTGGAGATGCTTCATTCTGTGAAGGTGGCAATCATACCATTACCATAACCACTGATGCCTCAAATCCTGAAATCAAATGGTTTGATGTCAATGGGCAGATTGCAGGAGCTACTTCGACAAGTCTTAATGTGACTCAAGGCGGAACTTATAGGGTTTCAGTCAAAGGAGGCACGCCGGCATGCGAAGTATTTAAGGATATAAACATAACGGTTAATCCAAATCCGGTTGTCAATTTAGGCTCGGATATCAGCTTGTGTGAAGGAAGTACTAACCCAACATTGGATGCTGGAGCAGGTTTCGCCTCGTACAGTTGGAGTTTAAACGGAACTCAATCGGGTACGAACCAAACCATCATCGCTACGCAAGGAGGAACTTATAAAGTTGTCGTTGAAAACAGCTTTGGTTGTAGCGGTTCGGATGAGGTAAAAGTCGATTTTTTACCAATACCTGAAATCTCGAATTTAGAAGATTCTTATGCTTTATGTGAAGGGAAAACGCTAGAAATCACGATCGTGTCTTCCGGAACTACCTTTGTATGGAAAAAGGATAATGTTGTTATTCCTGGTAACAATTCTAAGAGTATAACCATAACTTCAGGCGGTATATATAGAGTAGAAGCAAGCAATGCCGCAAATTGTAACGCATATAGTGATTTTGTAGTAGTTGATTATCCAAATCCGGTACTGGATTTGGGCCCGGACTTTACTTTATGTCCAGGTGAAACTCGAACCCTTGATGCAGGTGGAGATCATATTTTATATCAATGGAATGTTCAGAATATAGGACCAACTTTGCTTGTTCAGAATAATGCACTAGGAGGGACAGTTACAGAAACGGTCTATTCAGTGAGAGTCGTTAGCTTCATTGGGTGTATCGCTGATGATAGCGTCAAAGTTACGAGCATCCCTAAAGTGGAAGCAAAAATCACTTCAAACCAACCTGGAGTATGTAATGGAGAGCCGGTTACGCTGACAGCATCCGGAGGTATTCGGTATGTTTGGACGGATCCATTGGATGGCTCTTTGTCAGCACTCAATGGAAATCAGGTAGTTGCGAATCCTAAGAAAACGACGATTTATTCTGTTGAGGTTAGTGATGATGGCGCTTGTGCTAATAATACTTCCTCTGCATCTATAGAGATTAAGATTTACGAACCAGTCAATGTCTCGGCAGGGCAAGATACTTGTGTTATCGCCGGAAGAACAATCAGACTTCAGGCTACTGGAGGAATATCCTATCAATGGGATCATCCGGAATTAATCGTAGGAAGTAATACCGTTGCAAATCCGGAGATCAAACCTACATCGGAGACCTTGTTTACAGTTACTATTACAGATGCTAATGGTTGTACATACACGGATCAAGTGGTTGTATGCGTGCGAGAGCCTAATAATCTAGACTTCAAATTAGTCAATATTATTACACCAAATGGAGATGGTAAAAATGACGAACTTTATTTTGGCGATTTATCGCAATACCCGGACAACAAACTTCGGATTTTTAACAGATGGGGAAATACCGTTTTTGAGGCAGAAGGTTATCAACATATAGGTAAGTTGTTTGATGGAACGAGACGAGGAGAAAGACTTCCGGCCGATACGTATTATTACATTTTGACCATTGGAGGTGAAACGTATAAGAGTGCATTAACCATATTGTGGGATTAATTCTGATCATTTTAAATTAAAGAAATATGCAAAAGATATATTTAAGTTTAGTTATCAGTTGTTTGGTGTTTTTAGTCGGTATTCCACTTCAAGCACAACAATTACCGAATAGTTCCCATATTGGAGAAACGCGATCGTTATGGAATCCTGCCTTGACAGCACCAGATAATGATATGATTGTAGATGCATTCTTTAGAATGCAATGGCTGGGCTTTCAAGGTGCACCGCTATCTGGTTTTGCATCTTTGCAATATCCTTTTATTAAGCAAAATATGAGTGTTGGCGGATATTTGAATGTAGATAAAACTGGTCCTGTAAGTAAATTGGGACTTCAACTGAATTATGCTTATCATCTCAAGCAGATGTTTACGAAATATGGTCGGTTGTCCTTAGGAGTATCAGCAAATATGCAAAATTATAGTTATAATGGTGCGGATGCTATCTACCAGGATTTCGATGATGATATTATTAATAACAGTCGTGTATCTTCATTCTTTCCTTCTGCAGGAATGGGTTTTTATTATACAAGTAACACGAGAGAATATGTAGGCAATGCATTTTTTATAGGAGCAGGTATCAACCAGTTTTTTACGACGAAGGTTTTGGTCAATGATTTTGATCAAGTGAGACAAAAGCATATTCACTTTAATGTAGGAGGTCGATTTGGTAACTACGACAGTTATATTGAGCCAATGATTACTGCTAATTTAGTGGAGCCAGGCTTGATAGATGTTTTGTATAGTTTAAGATATGAAATGAAAGATGCATTTTGGGCTGGTGTTGGATTTTCAAATGAAGGGATGGCTGCAATCCAAGGAGGTGTAATTTTGGACAGATTTGGCAATAGGTATTCCAAACTTAGATTGGGTGTTATAGCCAATTATGGGTTGACCTCAACCTTGTCTAAAGCAGGACCTGGAATGGAATTTTACGGAGCTTATCATTTTAACCTCAAATAATTTGTTGCAATATATTTTACTTGTTTGTCGTTACGTTTAAGAGTTATAGAAGAAGTTTTAATTGTATTTGAGGTTACACTTGATATGATTATTATTTAAAATTTGTTAAAATATTAATAGATAACAACCTATAATCAGGAGATTTATATAAATTTAGATTTTTAATATAAAATTAAGAATTTTCATAATAAGCGTATATATCTTGTAAGGTATTATATAAAATTATAAATAGTTATAACCATGTCTAACACTTTTGCTTTAGAACAGAGTAATAAAACAAAAAGTAGAATCATCGCTGTACTTGTACACGCAGTGTTGCTCATCTTTGCATTATTCTATACTTTGCCACCGGCAGTGGATAATTCCATCCAAGAAGAACCTTCTTATGAGATGAATTTGGATTTACCAGCATTTAGAAAGATAGCTCCGGTAACACCACCAAAAACAAAAGAACCGCCTTTAACAGAATTTAATCAAGAAAGTTCTAATAGTAGAATGTCTAGTGATGATGAAGGAGTGATGCGCTCCAAGTCAGAAAGTGCACCGAATGAGGCACCTATGTCAAGGGATCCAGCTAGCAACTCAAATCCACAGGTGATAGATAATACTAAGCCACAAGTGATTACGCCGACGAAAGTAGATGTAAAGGTACCTGGCCCTAAAGTTACGCCAACGAATGATGATATTGTATCTTCTAAAGAAGATTCTCCAGTAAGTGCTCCAGAATCAACGAAATCATCCGGATCTACTAAAACTGGGCCAACGACTACATCTGGCACAAAGGCATCAGGTTCGAATTTGCCAGGCAATAGCCCAACAAAAGGTTCGACAACTGGAACATCAAAAAATCCACCTTCTACCATCGATGGACCCGGTGGTACGGGGAAAGGCAATACAGGTACTGGTGCTGGAATGAGTACGGGTACAGACGGAGATGGTGGCTATGGCAATAGTAGTGATGGTACCGGTGTATATGATGGTACAGGAAACGGCGTATTCGGAAGAAAAGTGGTATATAGAGACCTTAGTGCAGCTAAAGCCGCGATTAACGCAAGTGGAAAAGTGGTCACTAAAGTATGCATCAACCGAGCAGGTAATGTAACTTATGTCGAGTTGCTCGCTTCAGAGACAACGCTGAAAGATCGCGAAGGCTTAAAATTATATCTGAAAGCGGCACGAGGTTATAAATTCCAACCGGATCCTACAGCGCCTAAAGAACAATGTGGTAAACTTTCATTTATAGTTGATAATACAGCTAATAATAAATTAAAATAAGCATTCGCTTTATTATCGAATAAATATAAAAAATCCGCTTAGTGATACGCTGAGCGGATTTTTTTTAATGGGATCTATTTCATGCAGCCTTTTATGAAATTCATTAGAATAAATCTTATACAGAAAGGATATACACAGTCTTGGGTATGAAGCGTAATTCTAATCCTTGATATGGGGAATATGTACATTGATCCAATTTGAATGTCACTTTTGTATTCAGCCTATTTTGTCTGTTATGAATAATGAGCGGTCAAAGGCTTTGATAATGCACAAAATATTCGTATTTTTGCATTTCCAAATTTTAATTAACATTAATAATTAATCATGCAAAAAGTATATATTGTTTCGGCTTTAAGAACGCCAATTGGTAGTTTTGGAAGTGGCTTGTCAACCGTTCCTGCCACACAACTTGGAGCAACAGTGGTTAAGGCTGCTGTTGAAAAATCTGGCCTAGCTATGGAAGACATTCAAGAGATATTCATGGGACAGGTTGTTCAAGCGAATGCTGGTCAAGCTCCTGCTCGTCAGGTGGCTTTATATTCAGGATTAAAACACTCAACTCCCGCGACAACCGTTAATAAGGTTTGTGCTTCTGGTTTGAAAGCCGTTATGTTTGGTACTCAGTCTATTCAGTTGGGACTTAATAAGGTAGTCGTTGCAGGTGGAATGGAAAATATGTCGCTCATTCCTTATTATTTGCCAAAAGGAAGATATGGACATGGATATGGACATGGAGAAGTATTAGATGGCTTGGTTAAAGATGGTCTTGCCAATGTTTATGACGGTCAAGCTATGGGCTGTTTTGCTGATGCTACAGCCGTAAAATGTGAAATCTCACGAGAAGAACAAGATGCATTTGCTATCCAGTCTTATCAGAGATCCGCTGCTGCTTGGGAATCTGGGAAATTTGCCGATGAAGTAACACCAGTTGAAGTGAAAGATAGAAAGGGCAACGTCACGCTAGTTGCACAAGATGAGGAGTTCAAAAATGTAAAATTTGAAAAAATACCCGGATTACGCCCTGTATTTACTAAGGATGGTACGGTTACAGCAGCTAATGCGTCAACCATCAATGATGGCGCTGCTGCATTAGTTCTCGCTGATGAGGCCACCGTTCAAGCGAACAATCTAAAACCATTAGCAAGAATCGTATCTTATGCCGACGGTGCGCAGGAACCTGAATGGTTTACAACTGCACCTGCTATCGCAGCAGAAAAAGCTTTAGAAAGAGCCGGATTGACTATCAACGATATTGATTATTTTGAAGTAAATGAGGCTTTTGCTGTAGTTACGCTTGCTTTCATCAAGCATTTTGGCTTAAGCCAAGACAAAGTTAACGTTAATGGTGGTGCTGTTTCCTTGGGTCACCCGCTTGGATGTTCCGGAGCAAGAATAATAACTACTTTAGCCCATGTCTTACACCAAAATAATGCGAAATATGGTATGGTAGCGATTTGTAATGGTGGTGGTGGCGCAAGTGCCATGATTATAGAAAGAGTTTAAGTACAGTTTGTGCTACATTTTAATATCACCATTCAATAAATTTAAAAGGAGCGTTTCTGCTCCTTTTTTTGTTTTATGAAGGAAAGTAAAACACTTTTCTCCAATATTTTAGCTTAATAAATGATCATTCATGCATTGCAATCTATTCCTTATCTTCTTCAAGTATGTAAGGTGTTCGATTGTCTATAATATTGTTAACTGTAAATTCACAATAGTACTTTTTACTCAACGATACTTCTTTGACGGGATTTCTGAAAGTCTTTTTTTGCCAATTTGTTGATGGAGTGATGCTATGTTTTTCTCCATCAATTTCAACGATGACAGGTACAGAAAAATGGTCCACACAATTTTCCCACCGATATCGAATACCGTTTAAACTAATCATAATATGGAGTTTGGGTATTTGTGTTGTTCTTAGATATTGATCAAAAAAGCCTGAAAGGTCAAGCTGGAAAGCGTCAGAAATATAATTCTCTATTTCTTCAGTCGTGACAATCTTGTGATAAAACTGTTGATTCAGACCTCGGAGTACTGCCCTCCATTTTTCATCATCATTGAGGATTGTTCTAAGCATAAGTAAAATGTTGGCTCCTTTGTAATACATATCTGTAGAACCTGTATGGTTGACACCATAAATACCAATTATGGGTATATCATTGCGGATATTGGCTCGTGTGCCTATGGTATAAGTCGTTGCTGCCTCTGTGCCAAAATGATAGTCTAAAAATAAATGCTCAGAATAACTCGTAAAACCTTCATGTATCCACATATCGGCGATATCTTCATGGGTTATACTGTTGCCAAACCATTCATGCCCCGATTCATGGATGATGATAAAATCAAATTTCATGCCCCATCCAGAACCACTTAGATCTCCGCCGAGGTATCCATTGCCATAGCGATTGCCATAAGTTACACAGCTTTGGTGCTCCATTCCTAAATAAGGGACTTCTACTAATTTGTATCCGTCTTCATAAAAAGGGTAGGCCCCAAACCAATATTCAAATGCTTCCAACATTCTACTGACTTCTTTAAAATGTACTTTCGCCTTATCTAGATTATAATTTAAAACATAGTATTCACAATCTAAAGGGCCTTTTTCGCCGGGATATGATTCTTTAAATGATACATAATCACCGACATTGATATTAACTCCGTAATTATTGATTGGATTTACTACGGCCCATACGAAGGACTTGGTTTTGTCAGAATTTTGGATAATATTCCGAAGTCTGCCATTGGATACACCGACTAAATGATCGGGTGCGGTTATCGTAATCTTCATACTATCAGGCTCGTCATAAGTATGATCTTTACACGGCCACCAGATACTTGCACCAATACCCTGACATGCAGTTGCAATAAAATCTTTGCCATTTTTGTCTTTGGACCAGACAACACCGCCATCCCAAGGTGCATTTTTGGCCTGTTGTACCTTGCCTCCAAATTCAATATTTAATTGATGGATAGTACCAGAAGGTTGAGTCTCCGGAAAGTCAATGTACCAAACACTTCCTTCTTTATTAAAACTCAAAGCTTGGTTGTCTTGCGTGACCTTGGTGATGAGCATCGGATTTTGTAAATCGATTTGCATTTTGGTATGACTTCCTAAAACCTGATAGGTAATCGTATTGCTACCAATAAAAGTTTTATCTCCAGGATTGACCTTGACTTTTAAATCATAATGAAGAATATCCCACCAGGCTCTTTCAGGAGTTATGGAACCACGCAAGGTATCCGCTTTAGTGAAAGTTTCTGTTTGACCTTGCGCCATCGAGCTAAAAGCGACTAGGAGTATCCAGCAAAATAATCGTATTTTCATATTGAAATCATTGTATAAGCCTATAAAAAAAGCATGTCGTATAGAAATAACATGCAAGTTAGTGTTTTGGATTTGTATTTTGATAATGAATGTTGCTTTTTTGCTTTTTGAGCCACGATTTTTATAAAATCATTCTACCCGAAAGACGCAGTAAATTAGTAGGAGATTTAATTATTTAACATGAAGTTAATAGGTGTAATATTTTTAAAATGTTATATATATTTCGTATCTTTGCACATTCATATTCACAACAAATATACATATATATAAATGGCTAATGATGAGCGGATTATTCCGATATTGATAGAAGAAGAAATGAAGTCGTCGTATATTGATTATTCGATGTCTGTTATTGTTGCAAGAGCCTTACCTGATGTACGTGACGGATTAAAGCCTGTGCATAGGCGCGTTTTGTTTGGAATGTCGGAGTTAGGGATTCCTTACGGGCGTGCACATAAGAAATCAGCAAGGATTGTTGGGGAAGTCTTGGGTAAATATCACCCACATGGTGACTCCTCAGTATATGATGCGATGGTACGGATGGCGCAGAATTGGTCGCTACGATATCCATTGGTAGATGGACAAGGTAACTTCGGATCTATGGATGGTGATAGTCCTGCGGCAATGCGTTATACAGAAGCTCGTATGGCTAGGATTACGGATGAAATGCTAGCTGATATCAATAAAAATACGGTTGACTTTAGGCTTAATTTTGACGATTCACTCGAAGAGCCAACTGTCCTTCCGGCTAAGATTCCCAATCTTTTGATTAATGGTGCCTCTGGTATTGCAGTAGGTATGGCAACCAATATGTTGCCACATAATCTTACAGAGGTCATAGCAGGTACTAAGGCCATGGTAGATAATCCGGATATAACTATAGACGAATTAATTACTTACATTAAGGCGCCGGATTTTCCTACTGGTGGTATCATTTATGGATATTCTGGCGTAAAAGAGGCGTTTGAAACTGGTAGAGGTCGGGTAGTCCTTAGAGGTAAAGCTAATATAGAATCTCATACTAATGGTAGAGAATCGATCATTATTACGGAGATTCCATTCCAAGTTAATAAAGCCAATTTGGTAAGTAGAATCGCCGAATTGGTGAATGAAGGTAAGATCGACGGCATTTCAGATTTGAGAGATGAGTCCGACCGACAAGGATTGAGAATCGTCGTTGAGGTGAAGCGAGAAGCAATGGCAAGTGTGGTGTTAAGTCAGTTGTATAAATTTACACCACTGCAATCTTCTTATGGTGTGAATAACATCGCGTTGGTCAATGGTCGTCCTATGTTGTTGAACTTGAAGGATATTTTGAATGAATTTATCAATTTCAGATTGGAAGTCATCGTTCGACGTACCCAATATGACTTAGATAAAGCCCTTGAACGTGCACATATCCTCGAAGGTCTCTTGATTGCGTTGGATAATATTGATGAAGTTATTAGAATAATTCGTCAGTCTAAAACAGTCGATGAAGCCAAAGACGGTTTGATGGACACGTTTAAGCTTTCAGAGATTCAAGCTAAGGCCATCTTGGAAATGAGATTGCAAAGGTTAGTAAGCCTCGAGATAGATAAAGTAAGAGAAGAATACCAAGAAATATTGGCTAAAATCGAATATTATAAAAGTATCCTTGCTAGTGAAGCGCTTCAAAGAGGCATCATCAAGGATGAATTGGACGAAATCAATGAGAAATACGGTGATGAACGACGCACCGAAATTTCCTATGCAGATGAGGAAATCAGCATAGAAGACCTCATTCCAAATGAAGAAGTAGTTATTACGATATCTCACCTTGGGTATATCAAAAGAACAAAAACAGATGAGTTTAGACTTCAAGGTCGTGGTGGTAAGGGTTCTCGTGGTGCAAAGACTAGAGACACCGACTTTGTCGAACAAATGTTCATTGCCCATAGTCATGATTATCTATTGTTATTTACCGAAATGGGACGATGTTATTGGTTGAGGGCGTTTGAAATTCCTGAAGCTAGCAAGACATCACAAGGTAGGGTTATTCAAAATATACTTTCTATTCCTTCTGACGATAAAGTAAGAGCATACATCAAGATTGAAAACCTTGGCGATGAGCATTTTATCAATAATAACTATATTATTTTCTGTACGAAAATGGGCATGGTCAAAAAGACGATTGTGGAAGCTTTCTCCAGACCGAGAGTCAATGGAATTAATGCCATAACGATCAATGAAGGTGACCAACTTTTGGAGGCTAAATTGACCAATGGTAGTAATGAAATCATTATAGCGAATATGGAAGGTAGAGCTATTCGATTTAATGAAACGAAGGTAAGACCTATGGGGCGATCTGCGGCGGGAGTTAAGGCGATTACGCTAGGAGATGACAAGGATCAAGTAATCGGAATGTTGTCTGTAGATGCCGCTCAAGCGGAATATTCTGTACTTGTTATTTCTGAAAAAGGTAATGGAAAACGATCTTCATTAGAAGATTATCGTATTACAAACCGAGGTGGAAAGGGTGTTAAAACCATCAGTATTACTGAAAAAACAGGTAGCCTAGTAGCTATTAAGTGGGTGAGCGAATTTGATGACCTCATGATTACGACACAAGATGGTATCGTGATTCGAACTCCGGTTTCTGATATTCGATTGATGGGTAGGGCGACGCAAGGCGTTAAAGTGATTCGTATCGATGATAAAGAATCTATTGCGGATGTAGCGGTAATAAGTAGAGAGGAAAACGAAGAAGAGGAATAAATTCAAGGCAACTTGTAAGTTAAGTTTTTAACGGTTTTTTTCTTTATTTTAACATTTTCTTGTATAAATTTTTTAATGACAGACGTCTTATAATTGTTAAAGCAGATAAATTATTAATATTTTTTCTACTTTTGTATTCTAAACTTTAACCTATTTAATGTAAAATGAAAAGATTTCTTTTAAATGCGATGATTTTAATGCTGGCTGTAAGTGTTTCTTATGGACAGGAGTATAAAAAACAATTAAAAAATGCCAACAAGTTGTTGAACAAGTATTATCAAGATCTTGATGGTAATAAAGCCTCTTTAGACGAAGCGCTTGCTTTGATTGATGTTGTTTTTCAATCCGAAGATGCAAAGGCAAGCGCAGATGCTTGGAATGCTAAAGGACAAATGTTCAATGAAATTGGCAAAAATGAAATGAATAAAAAAATCCTTGAAGAGCAATTGGGCAAAACTGTTCGACTAAATACGCCAGATGCAGGTCTTATTGCTTTAGCTGCCTTTGAAAAAGGTATGGCATTAGCTGTTAAAAAGTCAAAAGATGCGATCAATGGAATCAAAGAAAACGAAGAAGTGGTCAATAACATCGGGATTACTTTTTTCCAAAGCAATGATTATGATAATGCCTATAAAAACTTTAATGCAGGAATCGAGGCTTATAAAATTTTAAATGCTAATAAGGAAAAAAGTCGTTTGGATATAGATGATGTGCGCAATGACCATTATTTCTATACTGCGGTTGCCGGCCATTTGACGAATGGTAAATATGATGTTTTGCCGATATTGAAAGAATTATACCAAGTAAAATACAACCATCCTATGGTATATGAAGCGCTATTTACACTTACTGTAGATAAGGATGAAGCACAAGCACTAAAGTATCTTGAAACAGGTAAGCAAATGGCTCCTGATGATAGTAGCTTGTTATTTGCAGAAATCAATTACTACTTGCGTGCAGGAAAATTGGATATTTTGATTGGTAAATTGAAGGCCGCTATTGATAGAGAACCAGATAATGTTTCCGTATATACTACGTTAGGAAACGTATATGATCAATTGAATCAAAGAGAGCGTAATGCTGGAAATGTAGCAGAAGCCAATAAGTATTTTGATTTAGCTTTTGATTACTATGGTCAAGCCCTTGATAAGAATCCAAATACATTTGACGCAATGTATAGCCAAGGAGCTTTGTATTATAATAAAGCAGCTAGCATGACTAATCAATTGAATGAATTAAGTAATGACTTTTCAGCTGCGGGTAATAAAAAATACAAAGCGCTTAAAGACGAAATGGATGGCTATTTTAACCAGGCATTGCCTTTCTTCATCAAAGCTGAAAATTTAGATCCAAAGGATTTGAATACCAAAATTGCATTGAAAGAAATTTATGCTAGAAATGGAGACTTTGAAAAGTCTGATGAGTATAAAAAGAAAATAGAAAACATGGGAGGCGTTACAGAGTAATTCCTTTCAGTTAATTATTGGGTTATAGAATAATTTATGATGAGGTTACAAGGATTTTTTTCTTGTAACCTTTTTTTATGCTTTGATGAAAGTTGACAATTTACCAGATATTTACCTCTGGAGTTATTTCGATGTTGAAAGTGCTTTTTACCTTTGCCTGGATCTCTTGAGCCAACATACGGACGTCTTGACCTTGTCCACTGCCATAATGCACGAGTACTAAAGCTTGATTTTTATGAACACCGACTTCATTTCTAGTGATGCCTTTGAAACCCAGTTGGTCGATGAGCCATGCTGCGGGAATTTTAACGGAAGTATCAGAAACCGGATAATGTGGCAGATTCGCATAAGTATTCCTTAATGTTAAAAATTGTTCCTTGGAGATTACCGGGTTTTTAAAAAAGCTGCCAGCGTTTCCTATGGTTTTAGGATCAGGAAGTTTAGATTTTCTAATCTCAATGATGGCTTCGGCAATGTCGTTACTTGAAGGGTTGCTGATATTGTGAGCATTTAAAACTTCTTCTATAGCGCCATAAGAGTAATGAAGACTTTGCGGCTTTTTATAGAGTTGATAAGTAACGTGTGTAATGAAGTACTGATCTTTAAGTGTATTTTTAAAAATACTCTCCCTGTATCCGAATTGACAAACTTCCTTTGAGAATTCATGAATCGATCCAGTTTCGATATGTACAGCCTCTAAGTGATGGAAGGCAGTTTCTTGTTCGACACCATAAGCACCGATATTTTGCATAGGTGCCGCACCGACAGTGCCAGGGATCAGTGACAAATTTTCTAAGCCGCTCAAATGATGGGACAAAGACCACATGACAAATTGATGCCATATCTCTCCGGCTCCGACTCGAACTAGGATTTGATCTTCATCTTCTTGGGTGATGGAAATGCCTTTAATTTCATTTTTTAGAATATAAGCATCGATGTTTTCAGTAAGCAGCACATTGGAACCACCACCTAATATTTTAAAGGGTTTGAAGTTTTTGCTAAGTACATCTTGAAGCATTTCCACTGAAAAGATGCGGATGATTCCTTTACAATGGTATTCAAAACCAAAAGTATTATAGGCCTTTAAGTTTGTTTCTAGTGCATGGTTCATATTAAAGCGCACTTTGTGGATTGTCTATTTTCTTCAACATAGGTAAGTTGAAATCGTATTGAAAGCCTACATTTAGGGTGTTGCTTTTGTGATCATCCGGATTAAACCCGTATCTGACAATACCTTGTAATGTAAAACCGCTAATACCAAATCCCCAGCCCGCTTGAACGACGTAAGTAGGAAAAAAGTCTCTTTTGACACCTTTCTCCGCTGCTTTATCGGTTAATCCCCAGAGCTCTGTTTTATTCCATTGGATACCACCTCCGATGCTAAATCCCAATTGTCCTTCACTGTTTAATCCACTGAGCCCTTTGAAGTTAAATTTTCCTAATACGGGAAATGCTACGGAACCCAGTCCTTTGTAATCTTTGGTCGAAAGACTCAAAAAACCTACAACGGCCTGACCTTCAGCTGAGAAAGAAAAACCCTTTCCGCCAATCCATATTTTCGGACCGGCACCTAGGTTTAGAATGGCACTTCCTGAAGAAGGCGACAAGATATCATCTTTGGGATTTACGTAGCGATGATACAAATCCGTGGAAGCAGTGAGGCCATAACCTATTTGAGCGTTCATTTGGAAGGCACTTAATAGCAGGAGTAAAAATATTGTTTTTTTAAGCATCGTTGAATTATATATAACTTATTGCAAAAATCTTGAGTAATATCCCAATTCATTAATGGGTTGTATTTCTTATAACGTAAATGTAATAATTTTAGTTTGAAAAGTAAAAGCTAAGCTCAGATTATTGAAAATCGAGGTCGGATTTTAAGCTGTTTCAAACTGAAGTTTAGCTAAAGATGCATAAACGCCATTTTCTTTTTCGATGAGATCATGATGTTTACCTGCTTCGCAAATTTTTCCGTTTTCCAGCACATAAATCCAATCCACATCTTTAATTGTAGCCAATCGATGGGCAATGATAATGGAAGTTCTGTTGAGCATCAACTTATCTAACGCTTCTTGAACCAATCTTTCTGACTCTGCATCGAGTGAAGAAGTCGCTTCATCCAAGATTAAAATTCTAGGATTTTTGAGCAAAGCTCTAGCTATCGCTATTCGTTGTCTTTGACCACCGGAGAGTTTGATGCCTCGATCTCCAACGATAGTGTCAAGTCCTTCCGGGAAAACGCTGATGAACTCCCAACTATTGGAAAGGTGAGCTGCCTCTATGATTTCTTCGTCGGTGGCATCCGGTTTTCCGTAGGAGATGTTTTCGCGAATAGTACCACCAAACAAAATGACTTCTTGAGGTACTATGGCTAGATTGTGCCTATATTGACTGAGATCATAGGAATTTATATCGTGACCATCGATCGTAATCATTCCGCTATCCGGATTATAAAACTTCATTAATAATTGAGTAATCGTCGATTTTCCAGCGCCACTTTGACCCACTAAAGCCACTTTTTGGCCTGCTTGAATTTTAAGATTTATGGCATCTAAAATTTGCAAATCTTTACGAGTCGGATAAGAAAAACTGACATTTTCATAGGTAATATTACCTTCAAGGATAAGTGAATCTTTCGAAAAATTCTCTTTTTGGATAGGTAACTCTGAGGGATTGTCTAAAATTTCGAGAATTCGTTCTGTTGCTCCGATTGCAGTTAATATTTGCGTGGATAACGTACCCAAGCTTGCAATGGCACCTCCTAAGATTCCGGTGTACATGATGAATGAAAACAAGTCACCTGCTTCCATTTCGTGCCTTTCTAACATGAGTGCGCCTTGCCATAAGATGAAAAATATGCCGCCAAATAATATGGTAATAATAAATGTGAAAAAGATACCCCGCATCTTGGCAAACGAAAGCGAAACAGCAACAATCTTATCGATGGATTTTCCATATCTGATGGCTTCATACCATTCGTTAGCGAAGGCCTTGACGATGGCAAAGGATTGGAATGTTTCTTCTACGATAGTATTGGTATGCGCTAATTCGTCTTGCCGTTGTTTGGATAGCCTTTTAATGTACCTGCCAAAAATCATAGCACTAATGACAATCGCAGGAAATGTCATCAACATAATCATAGAAAGTTTGGGTGTCCAGATGATAATGATGATGATGCCGGCAAAAAGCACGACGATTTGACGTATAAATTCTCCTAGGGTAACTGAAAATACAGATTGCAATTGTTCTACATCTGTTGTGATCCGGCTTGTGAGCTCACCAACTCGTCTTTCTTCAAAAAAGGTGATAGGTTGTGTTATAATCTTTTGATATAATTCCTTCCTTAAGTCGGCCATGCCTTTTTCAGAAACTACAGCAAACAAATACGTTCGAAGATAACTAAAAATACCTTGTAGGATTAAGATGACCAAAAATATCCAGCCAAAGTCCCAAACACTGATTCCTATATTAAATTTGGGTTTGCCCAATGCAATGTTTGCCATCTCTCCAGGTAAGCCCATTAATCCGACAAAAAGCAAACTACTCAATACCAAAAAAGCCATACCAATCGTAAAATGCCAAAGGTATGGACGAACATATTTAAATATTTTAAGGGCTCGTTTTGCGGACTCTTTTTTGAATTTAGGTGCCTTTTTTTCTTCTTCTGGCTTACTCATTGTATGATAACTTGAATTAAACTTCTTGATTTTTGTTAAGGGTTGACAAATACGCTTCTACTTCCGGATGGCTATTCATGAAGATTTCGTACAGTTGTTTACTTGCAAGAAAATATATTTTTCTACCTAAGCTGCTTTTCGCCTTGAGCTTAAATTTTACTAAAATAAATCGACCTAGAGACGTGGTGGTTATTTCCTCGATATCATCGTAAATAAGCTTATAGGTCCTAAAATAATTGGTAGCGATATAATATTCAGGACCTAACTCAACACGTTTTAATTGAAAAACGGTAAAATATAGAAATAGCAAAAAAATGACATAAAAGATTGTATAACCAATTTTAAAACTTGTGGTAGTCAGTACAGGTAGTGTCTGGCTACTTATCGTGAAAATGGTAATTAGGATTGATGTAAAAAATACAATCCAAACGGTTGGGATAAAAATCTTGAAAAATATGGTAAGGTTAGAGGTAACTCTGTGCATCTCGAAAATTTAAGATTGTTGTGAATGGCCGGCATTTCGTTGATGTTCCACTTTTTTGGCAACTCGAATGGAAACTTCATATAAAATTACCATTGGAACACCCACTAAGATTTGTGAAAGAACATCTGGAGGAGTGATAACGCCGGCAATTAAAAAAATGATTAAGATTGCCTCACGCCGATACTTCTTCATAAATGCGGGCCCGATTAAACCGATTTTTGCTAGGAAATATATGATTACCGGCATTTCAAATGCAAATCCCACGGGAACAGTAAACATCGTCAAATAGGTGATGTAGGAAGCAAGTGTCGGACTGTTAATCGCTTCGGTACCAACGGTGTAATTGCCTAAGTAAGTTATGGCAAACGGAGATATAATGAAGTATCCGAAAAGAACACCAATGATAAATAAAGAAGAAGTGACGCCTATCAAATTGCTAGCAACTTTTACTTCTTTTTCATATAATCCGGGTTTGATAAACAACCAGAATTCATAAAATAGGTAAGGAAAGGCGATGATAGCACCTAAATACAGAGATACTTTCATACCCATAAAAAACTGTTCTCCAAGTTCTCTTGTGATTAGCTGCATATCAGGAGGTCCGAAACAAGTAGCTTCAGAAATAGCACACATAATCCTATAAGTTATAAAGTTTGGTTTTTTTGGTGCGTAAATTATGTATTCGAAGATTTCATCTTGGAAGAATAAGGATATTCCTGCAATAGAAATGACAACTACTATGCCTCGGATAAGGTGCCATCTCAACTCTTCAATATGGTCTAAAAATCCCATTTCTTTAGAATCTTCAGTCGGAGTTGCTTCCGATTTTTTTATGAGATTCTGTAAAAAACCTGCCATGTATGCTGATTAAATTTCATTAGAGTCGCAAAGATACATAATTTGTAGTCTATGTTTTTAAAAAAATTAACTTATAAAAGTATGTAAGGTTTATTTAATATATTAATTTTGCTTTATGAACTTTTCATCTAAAATTCTTGAAGAAGCTGTTAACGCTTTAGCAACCCTGCCAGGTGTAGGTAAAAAATCTGCATTGAGACTTGCTTTACACCTGGTACAGGATACATCCCGTAAATCTGAAAGGATAGCTGCGGCATTATTAAAACTCGAAACTGACATTAAAAAATGCAGTATTTGCTTTAATATATCGGATCATGATACTTGTGAAATCTGTATGATTCCGTCTAGAAATCAAAATGTGATTTGCGTAGTAGAATCGGCTAGAGATGTTATGGCTATTGAAGACACCGGGCAGTTTAAGGGTCGATACCATGTATTGGGTGGTGTGATTTCGCCATTAGAGGGTATCAGCCCACAAGATTTATATATTGATCAGCTCCTTTCTAGGATAAAAACTGAAGGAATCGAAGAGATTATAATGGCAGTCAGTCCGACCATAGAGGGAGAAACGACCATTTATTACATTTCTAAATTGCTTAAAGATTCCGGAGTGAAAGTAAGTATTATCGCTCGCGGTGTTGCTTTTGGTGGAGATTTGGAATATGCCGATGAACTGACGCTCGGTCGTTCTATCACCTTGCGAACTCCTTATGACGTCCAGACCTAGGGCTATGCATAGATTTGATATAGGTATTGTTATTGTAAGTTACAACGTTAGGCATTTTTTAGAAAGATGTTTGCTATCTGTTCAAAATGCTGTCGTCGATGGACTCAAAATCGAAACTTGGGTTGTAGATAATGCCTCGGTTGATGGCACTGCTGATATGGTGGAGTCTCAATTTTCTGAAGTGAATTTTATTGCAAATGCCGATAATGTCGGCTTTTCTTCCGCAAATAATCAAGCCATCCGAATGATGGACGCCAAATACGTCCTTTTGCTTAACCCGGATACCATCTTAGAAGAGAAAACGCTGAAGATGTGTTTTGATTTTATGGAGGGCAAGCCTAAAGCAGGTGTTGTTGGTGTACGAATGATAGATGGAGCGGGCGTTTTTTTGCCAGAGTCCAAGAGAAGTGTTCCCAATCTTTGGAATTCATTCTGCAAATTATTTTATCTCTCGGATCTATTCCAATCCTCTAAAATATTTAGCGGGTATAACTTAGGTTATCTTCCGGAACATGAAACGCATAAGGTGGAAGTTCTTTGTGGTGCTTTTATGTTCATTAGAAATGATGTCCTTGATGAAATCGGGCTTCTCGATGAGGATTTCTTTATGTATGGAGAAGATATAGATTTGTCTTATCGGATTTTAAAGGCAAATTATGAAGTTTGGTATTATCCCGAGACAACCATTATTCACTATAAAGGAGAAAGCACTAAGAAGGGTAGTTTTAATTATCTGAAGACCTTTTATGGCGCCATGCAAATCTATGTCAATAAGCACTACGGACAAGGTGACGCTCGGATTTTTGCAAAGGTAATTAATATGGCCATTGCTGTTAGAGGATTAATTAGTGGAATAGGTGCGGTTTTAGCGGTAGTTTTTCGTCCTATCTTGGATATGGTTTTAATTGTGTTCATGTTGTACCTAGTGAAAGCGGGCTGGGCCAATTATTATTTTGAAAATAACCATTACTATGATGAATCGCCGATATATTGGATTTTTAGCGGTTATGCTTTGATATGGGTGTTTGTATTATGGCTGAATGGATATTATGATCGCAATAGAGCCGGTGAAAGGAGTTTTCAGTCTTTATGGATAGGAACTGTGTTGATTTTGCTGGTTTATGCCTTATTGCCTGTGTGGTTGCGAACCAGTCGTGCGATTATTTTACTAGGAACGATAGGTAGTTACATCATAGTAACTTTAACGGCGTGGTTTACAGGCTTGAAAAAGTCAAAACAAAATTATCGGGTCAAATCACCTACCATCGCCATTGTTGCTAATCAGGAAAATGCGGCAATATTAAAAACAGTTATTGAAAGCACGATGGATTATGAGACTTGTTATTTTATTGCTCCAAATCAGGATCAGTACCATTCGTTTTTTACCAATACACTTGCTTCTTTACCTAATATCGTCAAAAAACTAGGAATCAGTGAAGTCGTGTATGGTAGCGAAGATGTGGCCATGAAAGATATCATACAGTCGATGACAGATATTGGGCAAAATGTAAGCTTTAAGATAGGAAGTGCCATATCTCAAAAAATCATAGGCTCAGACGATCGAAATGCACCGGGTGAATTTTTTTCTCTTGATGTTAAATATAAATTAGCAGATTTTAGAATGTTGCGATTTAAGCGGATTTTGGACTTGTGTTTGGCATTGATTTTTATTCCTTTTATTCCATTTCTATGGATATTGAGTGGGTTTTCGTCTAAGATTGTGGAAAATATCGTACAGGTCGTGTTGGGTCATCGAACTTGGGTAGGGTACACCGGACAGCAACAAGATTATCACTTCTTACCGGAATTACCTCAAGCCGTTTTTCCTATAAATGCTAATGATATAGGTATAATCTACGATCAAAAGGATTTTAAGGCTATCAATACCGCTTATGCTAGAAATTATAATATCTGGCAAGATGTTAAGATTGTTTTGACTAGTGCTCTGTCTATAAAAAGATATAAATAATAATGGAAGTTATTTTTTTTAAAAGATCAAGGCGAAAAACGGAGGCATAGTGGTAACTATGACGAGTATTTTTAACGATGAGATTTGAAAAAAAATAACAACATTTCATTAAGATATTTTGTGGACATCGCACTAGAATCAAAGAAATTAAAATTTCTTTAATTGGCATTTACCTCGGAAAGTTCTAATTCGATTGGCTATGAATATTTTTTAGGAAATACTTCCTGCATCAAACGCATGACTGCATCAAATACATCCTCGCCGTTTGGCTTTGTAAAATAGTCACCATCGGATCCAAATGGAGGTCTATGCGCTTTTGCTGTTAGGGTAACTGGAGCTGAATCTAGATATTGATAAGCGTTCCATTTTTCTAAAACTTCGCGCATCATATAGGCCGTGGCACCACCGGGTATATCTTCATCCATAAAGATAACTCGATTCGTCTTTTTAATAGAATGGGCTATAATGCCATGCTTGTCAAAAGGAAGTAAGGTCTGCGCATCGATAAGTTCAACGGATATCCCGAAACTTTGAAGCAGTTCGATACCTTTTTGAGCTTCTCTTACACAAGAACCATAAGTAACAAGGGTGATGTCATCTCCTTCTAAGAGGATTTCAGGAACGCCCAATGGCAATGTAAATTCTAGTAGATTTTGCGGAAGCTTTTCACGAAGCCTATAACCGTTCAAGCATTCAATGACGATGCCTGGATCATCCGATTGAATGAGTGCATTGTAGAAACCGACGGCTTGCGTCATATTTCTTGGTACGCAAATGTAGATACCTTGCATTGAATTTAAAAGCATACCCATCGGAGATCCAGCATGCCAAATCCCTTCCAGACGATGCCCTCTTGTTCGGATGATAGCCGGCGAACGTTGAATTCCATTACTTCTATATCGCACTGTAGCTAGATCGTCCGTCAATGCAGAAAAAGCATAAGCCAGGTAATCTAGATATTGAATTTCAGCTATGGGTCTAAGACCGCGCATTGCTCCACCTATGGCTTGTCCCATTATCGTCCACTCTCTGATACCGGTGTCAAAAACGCGTTCATGACCGTACTTTTGCTGTAAACCGGCAAAACCTTGGTTGACATCACCAATTTGCCCAACATCTTCCCCAAAGGCTATAACATAAGGATTGGAGGCTAGTAAAGCATCAAAATAGTGATTGAGTACTTGATAACCAGGAACCATTTCTGGTTCTAAACCATATTTGATAGCTGTTCCGGTAATGTTAATCGCAGCGTATTTATTGTCACTAAACAATTTTGTGCTATATCTTTTATTTCCAGCATCTAAACCTTCTGCAATGAAATTTTTCAATGCGTTTCCTTGGTCGTAGTTGAGTCGGCTAAGTTGGATGTCGAGCTTGCGTGCATTGCTGATAATCTCTGCAAAACTGATATTCAGAGAGGTGAGAAGTTGACTTTCAAGATGAGTTATCGCATCTGTTTTTGTACTTTCGGGTAAAGCCTTGTAAATAGATTTGAGTTGATCTAAATAGTTATTAATATCTCCTCTATAAGCTTTCCAAGCATTATCCTTGGCTTTTTTTGTATATTCGATAGCATCTGTTCGGATAGCTTCTACTTCTTCAGCTGTTGCAATTCCTGATTCGATGATCCAATCTTCCATCTTTTTGATACAATCGGTTTCTTTTTCCCAATGTAATCTTTCAGGAGATTTATATCTTTCGTGGGACCCACTCGTAGAATGGCCTTGGGGTTGTGTCGCTTCTTGAACGTGAATCAAGCAAGGTACATGCTGTTCTCTGACTTTCTGAGCCGCTTTCTCATAAACTGCACAAAGTGTAGGATAATCCCATGCTTTTACAGTATAAATGAGTATTCCATTACCGTTTTTATCTTGAAGAAAGCCTTCAAGAGATTTAGATATAGAACCCTTGTTGGTTTGCATTTCTACCGGAACACTGATACCATAACCATCGTCCCAAACAGAAACGAGAAGCGGAACTTTTGTGACAGAAGCGGCATTAATCGTTTCCCAAAAGATACCTTCAGAAGTGGAAGCATCGCCTATGGTTACAAAGGAGATCTCATTGCCATTATCAGAAAAATGTCCTTTGCCGGGTATATCTAATTTCCGATATTTTTTTGAAGCCATAGCGATTCCTAAACTTCGCGCCATTTGGCCAGCAGTGGGAGAAATATCGGAAGAGACATTGTATTGTGTCGTTTGATTAAGCCACTCGCCTTCACCATCCATAAATGGCGTGGCAAAATGGTTATTCATCTGTCTGCCACCTGAAAATGGATCATTTTTTGTGTCAGAATAAAGTTGAGCAAATAGTTCTTCAACTGTACTTAATCCACGAGCCAATATAAAGGTTTGATCGCGATAATAACCAGAACGCCAATCTCCTTTCTTAAAGGCTCTGGCCATTGCCACTTGGGCTACTTCTTTGCCATCTCCGAAGATGCCGAATTTAGCTTTTCCATTTAAAACTTCTTTTCTACCTACAAGGCTTGCTTCGCGGCTTACGATACAAACCCATAGGTCGTTTAAGGTATTTTTTTTGAAGGCTAGGCTATCTTTATCAGGTGTTTCCAAGACTTCTAACGATGGTAAATCCGGTAAATTCATAAAATTCGGGTTGGTTAAGGATGGTGCAAAGATAATCAAAATTTTTCATTTTTCCTTAATATTCCCTTTGCCAATAAATAAATACTTACTTATGTTATGGGATGCTTTGGCGCATTTAGGCATGTGTTTCATCTTCATGTCTAAGTACAAATATTAGTTTATATTAATAAATTGTAATGTGTTACTTCTTGAATTGTAAAGATAGGTACAAATAAGTTGATGATATATTATAAGATTGAATGTATATAACTCCTAGTAAATGTATTTTGAAACCGAAAGGTGAATCGGTGTAACCCTTGTTACAAAGAGATGATTTTTATCATGCTATCTTTGCGGTGTTAAAAAATAAAACAGAAAGATGATAGAGGTTATTGGATATATCGCTTCCATATTAATAGGTGTTTCGCTAGGCTTGATTGGTAGTGGTGGAAGCATTTTGACAGTTCCAGTATTGGTTTATTTGTTTTCTGTGGATGCAGTTGCTGCAACAGCTTATTCTTTATTTATAGTTGGATTGTCAGCAGCCTTTGGAAGTTTTGAATATTTTAGGAAAGGTCTTGTAAATGTCAAAACAGCCATTGTTTTTGGAATACCTTCTATTGTGGCAGTTTTTTTAACTAGAGCTTACTTGGTGCCGGCGATTCCCAATGAGGTCTTTTCGGTAGGTAGTTTTGTAGTGACGAAGAGTATATTGTTGTTATTGTTGTTCGCTGTTTTGATGATAGTCAGTGCCTACAGTATGATAAAGCCTTCCAAAAACAAAGAGGAAGATGCAGATGAAGCAACTGAACAAAAATTTAATTATCCCGTCATATTGATTGAAGGTCTTTTAGTCGGCATGGTAACGGGATTAGTAGGTGCAGGTGGTGGATTTTTAATCATTCCGGCCTTAGTGCTCTTGTCTAAATTACCAATGAAAGAAGCCGTAGGAACATCCTTAGTCATCATTGCCGCAAAATCTTTGATTGGATTTTTAGGAGAGAGTAGTGAAACCATGATGGATTGGATGTTGATGTCGAAGGTTGCAGCCTTTGCCATTGGTGGTATTTTTATCGGTACTTTTTTGTCTAAGAAGATTGACGGTAAAAAGCTGAAACCTACTTTTGGATGGTTTGTTCTAATTATGGGTATTTATATCATTATCAAAGAAACATTATTGTAATTTATTAATTAAGCATACATTTTTACTTTTTATAAATCATATTTTAAATTTTTTATTATGTTATTTCAGCATATTTATGACAAAAGTTTAGCTCAAGCTAGTTTTTTTATTGGATGTCAAGCACATGGTGTGGCTGCGGTTATAGATCCTAAGAGAGATATAGATACTTATCTAGAGATTGCGGAGCAAAACAATATGAAAATTACTCATATTTTTGAAACACACATTCATGCGGATTTCCTTACTGGTTCTAGAGAATTAGCCGCTATCACAGGTGCTCAAATGTATTTATCTGACGAAGGTGGTCCGGATTGGCAATATGCATTTCCACACGTTGGATTAAAGCATAATGATCAAGTTAAAATGGGCAATTTGATTTTTGAAGTTTTACATACGCCTGGTCATACACCTGAAAGTATTAGCTTTTTGCTGACAGATACGCCTGCAAGTAAAGAACCGGTTATGTTGTTTACAGGTGATTTTGTTTTTGTAGGAGATATAGGTCGTCCGGATTTATTAGAAAAAGCTGCTGGCTTAGTGGGAACACAAGATGTAGGCGCTGTCCAAATGTACGATTCTATCAAGAAATTCGAGGCTTTACCGGATTATATTCAGGTTTGGCCGGGGCACGGTGCAGGTTCTGCATGTGGAAAAGCTTTGGGCGCAGTACCGAGCACTACAGTAGGTTATGAAAAAATCAGAAACTGGGCTTTTCAATACGGTGATGACAAGTCTGGATTTATTGATTACTTGTTGAGTGATCAGCCTGAACCACCGAAGTATTTTGCAATGATGAAAAAGTTGAATAAGGTGGATAGACCTTTATTGACATCTGTACCTGCATTGAAAAAATTGACTTCGGCTGAATTGAAAGATGCTATGGATAAGGGTGTTAAAGTGATCGATACAAGACTAAAATCTGAATTTGGAGAAGGATATATTCCTGGAAGTATCAACATCCAAGGTACCAATTCGTTTTCAACTTGGGCAGGATGGTTCTTAAGCTATGATGAGCCTTTTATACTCGTGGCACCGGAAGACCAACACGATGATTTAGTTCGCAAATTGATGCGTATCGGCCTTGATAATATCATGGGATATATTCCATCTACTGAAACTTATACAGCTACAGGTGGCAAGTTAAGTACCGTAAAATATATGGATATGGATTCGCTTAAAGCAGAAGTAGTAGCTAATGCCGGCACGCAGATTGTGGATTTACGAGGATTGACAGAGTTTAATTCTGGGCATATTAAAGGTGCAAACCACGTTTTTGTAGGTACGCTTTTAGATAATTTAGATAAAATCAACAAAGATAAGAAAATCGTTATCCATTGTCAAGGTGGAGACCGAGCTACTATTGGTTATTCATTGCTCAAAGCAAAGGGCTTCGATAATGTGTATAACTTTACTGAAGGTATGAATGAGTGGGTTGCCAATCAAAATGAATTAGAATTTTAGATTTGTTGGATCAAAAAATATAGACCAATTATGTTGTCAAATTTTAAAAAGGTATTAGGGCTGGATTCCAGCTCTGATACCATCGCAGACGGTGCTTATGTGGTAGATGTGCGCAGTAAGGCAGAATATGCTTCTGGGCACGTCAAGTGTGCTGTAAATATCCCGCTTGAATTAATTGAAAATAACATTGAAGCGCTCAAGGCACACAACCAAGTTGTCGTGTATTGTCGGAGTGGTAACCGTAGCGAACATGCCAAAAGACTACTCAATCTAGGTGGACATACCAACGTGATCAATGCGGGTTCTCTTGAAGCAGCACATCAATCTCTGTCTAAAATAGGCTCATATGATGCCGAAATAGTTACAGAAGAAATAGATGTTGTCCAGCAATACAAGAGCAACAAAGATAAGGATACGGCTGTCCTCAAGGTATTGATACCAACGGATTTTAGTGTTCAATCTGATTTTGCTTTTATGATGGTCCAGAAGTTGGAAGAGCACTTAACGATTGAGCCGCATTTTGTGCATATTATAGATGTACCGGATACTGTGACGTTAGACGGCCATGGCAATATTACTACTTGTGGCGATATTGATGGAAGATATGTGCAAGCTCAAGTAGATATAGCAGAACAAAAGCTAAAACAGATTAAAGAGCAGCATGGTGATCATATTCAAACTTATGTGAGGTTTGGAAAACTAACTGACACAATCAATTTGTTTTCATCCGAAATGGGTTTTGATTTGGTCGTTATGGGTACTAAAGGCACATGGGGTCTCAAAGAGAAACTGACAACTACGAAGTCTCAACTTGTAGTTCGAAAGTCACAAGCTCCAGTACTAACGCTCATGTGTGATCGATCCGACTTAATCATCAATGACGTTTTATACGTCCATGATTTTTCAGACGACGATAATAGCGATGTGCCGATTATGCATAAGTTTTCTGATTTCTTTCATGCAACCTTCCATTTATTACATATAAATGATGTCAATTCAGTAGCAGATAGTGGAAAAATTGAAAATAATATGAAAACTTATGCAGAGAATCATAATCTTCAAAAATACAAAACGCATATACTTGCTGCCAAAGATGTAGAAGAAGGTGTAAAGGAGTTCTTGAAAAAGCAAGATGCTGACATCGTATTTATCGGTACGCATGGAAAAGGGGGTAAATTCCATAAGAGTTATGCGGAAGCCCTTGTAAAACATTTGTTTAAACCCATTGTTACATTTCATTTTAATTAAAACAGATTTATAATTTCATGATGACATTACTGACGCAGAGCTGGTCCTGGTGGTTTTCGGGATTAGTGATATCATCTATCATGTTTCTATTGTTATTTTTCGGTAAATCCTTTGGATTTTCAGCTAATTTAAGGACGATTTGTGCCGCTGCCGGTGCAGGAAAACATGTCAGTTTTTTTAATTTCAATTGGAAAGCTCAAACTTGGAATTTGATTTTTTTAGTTGGAGCCATTTTAGGTGGATTTATTGCAGCTACGTTTATGAGTGACGGATCACCTGCACATATTTCTGAAAATACTATTCGGGATTTAGCAGAATTAGGCTTTTCAAAACCAGAATCGATGCAACCTGCGGAGCTTTATGATTTTAGCGCGTTAATGACAGGTAAAGGTTTTTTAATTTTGGCTTTAGGAGGTTTAATGGTTGGTTTTGGTAGTCGCTATGCCGGTGGTTGTACTTCTGGACACGCTATCAGTGGATTATCAAATTTACAGTTACCTTCTTTAATGGCTGTTATTGGTTTTTTTATCGGTGGCCTATTGATGACCCACGTTTTATTTCCCTTTATTTTTTAAATAATATATAGAAATGAAAGTTTTAAAATATTTGCTTGCAGGTATCGTTTTTGGCATTGTCATGGCTAAGTCAGAGGCTATATCTTGGTACAGAATCCAGGAGATGTTTAGATTTCAAGCTTTTCATATGTATGGGATTATTGGTGTTGCGGTTATCTTAGGTATGATTGGCGTATTCCTTATTAAAAAGTTTAAAATTAGGGATTATCACGGTAACCCTATCTTATTTCACCCAAAGGATCGTTCGATACCTAGGTACTTAATCGGTGGCGTTATCTTTGGTATGGGTTGGGCGTTAAGTGGCGCATGTCCTGGCCCAATGGTGGTGAATATCGGATATGGGTTTCTAACGATGACTATTGTTTTTCTTTTTGCCTTGGTAGGGACTTATTTATACGGAGTTGTAAAAAGCAAACTACCTCATTAATATCTACGAAAACTCAATTTTGTTACTATATGCTTGTTGAGTTTTTATATTTTGTAATTGATTATAATAAATTATCATGTTGGGATTTTTAAAATCGCTTTTTGCGCCTAAGTTTGACGCTGTATTAGATCAAAAAATGAAATCAACCCCGTTCTTAGTAGATGTCCGAACCCCAATGGAGTATTCAAGTGGACATCCTAAAGGTGCTGTTAATATTCCATTGAGTAGTATATCTTCTAATTTGTCAAAATTTAAAAATAAAAAGAATATCATTCTCTTCTGTCGGAGCGGAAATCGAAGTGGTCAAGCTGCTTCTATACTCAAAAGTAATGGCATTTCTGATGTATATAATGGTGGCTCTTGGCAAAATGTAAATCGGTACTTACAGTCATAATCTGAGCCCATCTTTCTTTAGGTATCGATTTATAGTCATTCTTATAGTCAAAATATTTATAGATATCTTGATTGTGTATCCATCAACGAGTGGATAGGCTATGGGTATTGTATGTGCTTTAGAACTGGAATCAATAGCATCTTTATACGTGTTATTGGTGATGCGGTAGTTTTAAATAAATACGTACTAAGTTGTTTTGAATAGGAGTGAATTCAAAGGGTTTTTCTTTTTCTTTTGAAATATTTTTAAGCATGGTAATTAAAAGGAATATAGCTGTTTTGTTTTTTGTGTTATGCTTTCAGTTTGTATATGCGCAACATCAAGAAGTCGGCGAAAAACCTGAGATTTGGAATTTGGCATTAACGGACTCTACAGAAAGCAAGAATCTTTTGCAAGCCTTTAAAAATGGTAAAACGCAAGGTCATGTTCGCTATGTGTTTTCCTCAACGACCAATAAGGGTGCACTGAGCGATTACTATGCGAATGCGATAGGAGGTGGATTGAGATATGAAACCGGATCTTTTCATAATTTCAAGGCGGTGATTAGCGGATTTTATATTTTTAATTTAGGGTCTTCAGCCAATATTGCAGAAAAGGATCCTTTGACCGGTGCAGATTCTAGATATGAATATGGACTTTTTGACATTACCGGCAAGGAATCCATCAAAGAAATCAATCGCCTTGAAGAATTTAATTTGAGCTATAGTTATGGTGGTTTGAATTTGACCTATGGAAGACAATTGTTAAATACGCCATTTATCAATCTTCAAGATGGTAGGATGCGCCCGACCGTAGTCGAAGGACTTTGGGCAAATTATAAACATAACGCCAATCATCAGTTTCAAGCGGGTTATATATACAAAGTATCGCCTAGGAGTACCGTCGATTGGTATGATTTGAAATCTTCGTTGGGTATTTATTCCGTAGGTAGAGATGCCTCAGGTGCTAAGTCTGATTACAAAGGGCATACGAACTCTATTGGTGTTTTTATGGGCAATTACACATGGAATGCTTCCTCAGCTTTGAAAATTCAAGCTTGGGATATCTTGTTTGAAAATGTATTCAATACCGCTATGATTCAAGGTGATTATCAGCATGCACTTGAGCGTAGTCGGTTATACTCGGGACTTCAATTGGCATTGCAATCCAAGGTCGGACAAGGAGGTAACGAAAATGAGGCTTGGGCTTATTATACGAATAAAAAACTGGTGTGGATTCTAGGAGCAAGATTGGGATTGAAAAATTCAAAATGGGATTATTCTCTAAATTTCAACAGAATTTCTAGCGGTGGAAGGTATTTGATGCCTCGCGAATGGGGTAGGGATTATTTTTATGCATTTATGTTGCGTGAACGCACAGAAGGCGCCGGAGATGTTACCTCCATAAATTTGAAAAGCTCTTTTAATCTAAACGCATCTTCACAGCTCAATCTTGCCGCTGGATATATATCGATGCCGGACACGAAAAATTACTATCTCAACAAGTATGCTGTACCTTCATACGCCCATTTTGTTTTTGATTTTAAGCATAAGTTCAAAGGGATTTTCCAAGGTACAGAATCACAGGTCCTATACGTTTTTAAGCCCAGTATCGGTGAATACTACGATAATCTTTCAAGCCTATTTAATAAAGTGGATATGCATCTTTTTACCATAGTTGTCAATTTTAGGTTTTGATAAATTTGGTAAAGCAACTTTTGATAGGTGAGTTGCGTTATAATGGTGTGGTTTTTAAGCTAGTGCTCTGTCAACAAAAGGATCTTATTAAAATGTCGTTCTGTTTTTCAAATCTCATCGTTAAAAATACTCGTCATAGTTACCACTATGCCTGCGTTTTTTGCCTTGATCTTTAAAAATTAAGTATTTTTATAGACAGAGCCCTAGTAGAAGAATATTCATAATCCATGTTGAAGTCTTTTATTGACAGATTATGGTGATTTCAACGAAATGATAGTTTAAAATTTTCAAAATATGCTTCCTAGGTTTTTATTTTTTATATTGGTGCTTGGTCTATTTTCTTGTAACTCAGATGATAAACCAGGAAATATTAATCTAAGATTTCATCTGGTTTATGATGGAGCACCCATGGAGATGTTCAAAAATTATCCGTATCCTGGTACTGACGAATCCTTTTATTTTACGCGACTTTCGTATTATATTGCAGATGTAAACCTTAAAAATGCCAAAGAGAAAATAGCTATCAAGGATATTGATTTTTTAAATCTCACGGCTACGTTTACAGGTAGTTCTCCTATCAATGGATATGAATACACCATAGGCGAAATCCCGGTAGGCGATTATACCAATCTCGAATTTGGTATCGGTGTACCCAAAGGCATGAATGCCAAATCTCCGGCAGAGTATCCCGCGGGGACGACACTAAGTAGTCCAACGGAATATTGGGAATCATGGAAAAGCTATGTGTTTTTTAAAACAGAAGGTAGTATTGTTTATAACGAAAGTGCACCGGATGAATCCGATTTTGCACTACATTTGGGTGGCGATGAAGCCTATAGAACCATTTCTCTTCCTAGATCTATCACCATAGAATCGAATAAAACGACCAACGTAGATATCACATTAGATATGAAACGATATTTTGATGGTATTACGACTTATAATATTAAGGATACACCTAAGATTCACTCACAAAGTCAATTGCCACTTATCAATCAATTGATGGATAATCTCGTGTTCGCTTTTCAATAATCAATTTGGTTTGTCCAATTCCTATTTTTTATCGTACTTTGTCCAATATTTAATTTTAGGATACAGGTATGAGTAACAAAGTTAGAATGGGTATGATAGGCGGTGGTCCCGGGTCTTTCATTGGCAATGTGCATCGGATGGCGGCTGCATTAGATGGTGCTATAGAGTTGGTCTGTGGCGCTTTTTCTTCGGATGCGGCAAAATCAGAAGCGACCGGAAGTGCTTTATTCTTGGACCCGGCAAGAGTTTATCCTTCCTATCATGAAATGATAACTCAAGAAAGTCAGCTACCGGAGGATGTGCGCATGCAACTCGTCGCTATTGTCACGCCTAATCATGTTCATTTTGAACCTGCAAAATTGGCTATAGAAGCAGGATTTCATGTGATTAGCGATAAACCATTGTCTTTCAATTTAGAAGAGGCGTACACTTTAAGGGAGATACTCAAAAAATCTGACCGTATTTTTGCATTGACCCACAATTATTCAGCATATCCGATGGTTAAACAAGCCAAATTTATGGTGCAAGAGGGATTGTTAGGAAATATACGCAAAGTAGTTGTCGCCTATCCACAAGGTTGGCTATCGACTTTTTTAGAATCAGCGGATAATAAACAAGCCTCATGGCGAACAGATCCGACTAAATCTGGGATTGCAGGTGCGGTTGGAGATATCGGAACTCATGCAGAAAATTTATTGCATTATATCACTAACCTGAAGATAACTGAATTATGCGCTGACGTATCTACTTTGGTAGCCGGTAGGAAATTGGATGATGATGCGAATATCCTGATTCGATTAGAAAATGGAGCTCGTGGTATCTTATATGCTTCTCAAATTTCAGCTGGAGAAGAAAACAATTTAAAAATAAACATTTACGGTGAATATGGTGGCTTAGAATGGTCGCAGATGGAACCTAATTCTTTGATTGCACGATGGTTAGATAAACCTATGCAGATATTCCGTACGGGAGGACCCTCGGTTTGTGATGCAGCTATGGCGGTTACAAGATTGCCTTCAGGACATCCTGAAGGATATTTAGAAGCGTTTGCTACAATATATCGCAATGTAGCTCAATGTATTCAAGCACAGACAGAAGGGCGCGAACCCGAGGCGATCTACAAGGATTTTCCAAGTATCGATGATGGCGTTCGAGGTATGCAATTTATTTATAAAGTAATAGAATCAGGACAAAGCGATTCAAAATGGATTTCTTTTTAAAATGAACATCAAAAAGATAAGGATATGAAAACAATACAAGGCCCTGGTATTTTTTTAGCCCAATTTGTAGGAGATCATCCACCAATGAATACCTTGGAAGATATATGTAAATGGGCTTCGGATCTCGGGTATAAGGGCATTCAGATACCAACTTGGGATGTGCGGCTGATTGATTTGAAGTTGGCAGCAGAAAGCAAGACCTATTGTGATTCCTTGAAAGGTCTTGTAGCAGCTTACGGATTGGAGATTACAGAATTAAGTACCCATTTACAAGGACAACTCGTAGCTGTTAATCCGGCTTTTGACTTGATGTTTGATAATTTTGCGCCGGATGCTTATAAGGGAAACCCTAAAGCCAGAACCGAATGGGCTATTCAACAATTGATTTGGGCGGGAACAGCAAGTTATAATCTTGGATTGAAGGCGCATGCTACCTTCTCGGGTGCCTTGATGTGGCATACGGTATATCCATGGCCTCAACGGCCGAAAGGGCTTGTCGAAATGGGTATGAAGCACCTTGCCGAACGATGGTTGCCGATACTGAACCATTATGAAGATTGTGGCACAGATATATGTTACGAACTACATCCCGGAGAAGATCTTTTTGATGGTTTGACCTACGAAAGATTTTGGCAAGCAACAGGAATGCACAATCGGGCTTGTATCCTTTATGACCCGAGCCATTTTTTACTACAACAATTGGATTACCTAGAATTTATAGATTTCTATCACGAGCGAATCCGTGCTTTTCACGTAAAGGATGCCGAATATAATGCCAATGGAAAATGCGGCGTCTATGGCGGATATGCAGATTGGAAAGACCGTGCCGGTAGGTTTAGATCCCTTGGAGATGGCCGGATTGATTTTAATGGAATATTTAGCAAGCTATCGCAATATGGATATGAGGGTTGGGCCGTGATGGAATGGGAATGTTGTATCAAATCGGCAGAACAAGGAGCAAGAGAAGGAGCACCGTTTATCAAGAAGCATATCATCGAAGTAACGAATAAGGCTTTTGACGATTTCGCAGGAGCTGAAACAGATCTAAATTTATTGAAGAAGATATTGGGTATATAACCGGAATTGAGATTGTGCCTTTCGGATTGCAGCTCACTTAACTTTGCTCAAATCACGTGGTATTACTTGGATGTTTAATAGTTTTTTAGCTATTACTCATCTAAATATCAATTGTGGCTCGACATACGTTTAGTCTTTGAGCATCCATTGAATTCCAAACCTAAAAACAGGATCGAATACCGGATAACCAACGATATTATATATGTGATCTTTTATAAAGTATCTGGAGAAGTTGTCAAGAGAAAGTAACGCTCTAAAGCTAGATACCTTTGCATGAATAAAGAAATTGGCCTCGGGTGTAAATGCCAAAGGATCGTCTGTCAAATGATAACTTCCAAATAATGGCTGGAAGCCAGGACCATTATAAGCTGGAATAATCCTTCCTTCAAATCCTATGTTGATTTGCATCGCTGCGTCAAACCAATCTCCTTTATAGTAGATTTTATGGGTTGAAAAGAAATCTGGAACAGGATATAAACGATTGTTTTGTAGCTGGAAATAAGCACTGTTCTCAAATCCAAAATATTTCAACGATAAAGTATGATGAAGACTTAATTGCGAAATGGTGAATAAACCATCATATTGCGCAGCACGGCTATCGGTATTCCAATAAACAGGATTGGTAATCAAATATTGATTGACTGAAGCTTTGAAATGAATCGATGGAATGTGCAAGGTTGCATGAAAATTGGTTCCAAATGGATTCGTAAATGAAGTGTCTATCCAAGTTATACCATTGATTTGTAGTTGGGTAGAACGATAGGAAGGTTCGTATCGGAATAAGCGCATGCCACCACTCATAGCGCCAAGTTTCTCAAATCTAATTTCTAAATCACCGGATAAATCAAAAGTTCCAATATTCTCTAATAGTCCGATTTTTCCTTTAACAGCAAGTTCTAAAGCTTTCAAAAAAGGAATATTTCCTTCGGCTATTGCCGTAAGATCCGATCTATTGAACGATTTCGGGAGGTCTTTAATGCGATACAATTCATAAGCAAGCCCTATTTTTCCTTTGATACCTTGGTTATTATCACCATGAATAAAGAAACTTTCCGAATACTTTTTTACATCTGTATATCGCCTTATCCCGCTAGGAATCAATAACTCGTTCTTGATATCATAAAATGCTTGAGCTGTAGAGTCTATATTTTTATCCCAAAATTTATAATAATTCGGTTGATAACTCAGGTCATTGGAGAGGTAGAGCTTCCATTTTGGATGCGCTGAAGCATTGAGTCTGTAGTATTGAATGAATGAAAGCGATTGCTCCTGATGCCTAGAAGACGCATTGGTCAAGAGGGTAGGGATGGCCTTTCGAAACCGTTCTGATAATAGGCTGTCTGCCAGAATACCGCCATTAAATCTTTCTTCATTGGCATTTTGAATAAAAACTAAGATGCCATTATATCTATTACTTGGACTTTGATACCTAAATCCAATTCCAAAGGCTGTGCTTTTAGTTTCTTGTTCATTGAAGAAGCCCTTTTGACTGAGCCTTTTATAATTTAAACTAACGGATAAACCATTTTGAAAATTTCTCGAAAAATCGGCACCTACTGCGATATTATCTTGGCTTCCGGTTTGTGAAAAGAATAGATTGGAAACAGGTCGATTTTGCTCATAAAATCTAAATTGTTCCTTCCTGATTTGATACGTCGCATACTGGGTATATCCCGTATTAAAACCGGTATTTATTTCGAAATCTTTGTAAAGCGAAGATGTGGCACTCCCGTAATTTCCGGTATGGATGAGTACACTTTTTCCAGAGTCATGCACATTCGATAAAAAGACAGGCACTTCTAGTGAATCTATCGCCTCGTAAATTTGGTAAATATCAGAGACATGAACATATCGATAGACCAAACCTAAGGTATCTTTATATTCTACAAATTGTGGTGCTTTAGTTTCTTGGTCTTCCGTTTGCGCTTGTATCGGCTGTAAAAATAGTAGTAAACCTACACATAAACTCATTTTTATGAGCCATTGGCTGATGTGTTGCTGAGTTATGAGGTTTACAATTGTATTCATGACATTGATTCAATATACTGTCGTACAAAATTGCAAATCTACGAAAAAAGAGAGTCAACAAAAGCACGTTTGTTAAAAACTTGCAATTGATGGATGCCTTCACCTACACCTATGTATTTAATTGGAATTTTAAATTGATCGGATATACCTAACACGACGCCACCCTTGGCACTACCATCGAGTTTGGTCAAAGCCAGAGCCGTAACATTAGTCGCTGCCGTAAAATGCTTGGCTTGTTCTATGGCATTTTGTCCGGTTGTAGCATCTAAAACCAAAAGCACTTCATGCGGTGCACCGGGATATTTTTTTTCGATGGATCTTTTGATTTTTGATAGCTCATCCATCAATCCGATTTTGGTGTGAAGTCTTCCAGCTGTATCGATAATCGCCACATCCATTCCATTATTTTGAGCGTATTGTGTTGTTTCGTAAGCTACTGCTGCCGGATCTGTATTCATGCCTTTTGAGTAAAATTCAGTGCCTGTTCTTTCAGACCATATCTTGAGTTGGTCAACGGCGGCAGCACGGAAGGTATCACCTGCGCCAAGGACAACTTTGTAACCTTTACTTTTGTATTGATGGGCTAATTTTCCGATGGTAGTCGTCTTTCCAACGCCATTGACACCTACCACCATGATGATAAATGGGTGAATATCAGACGGCAAATCGTAGTCTTCAATATCAACCGTATTATTTTCGGATAAGATATCAATAATTACGTTTTTGAGAATTGCGTTTAATTCATCCGTATTGAGATATTTGTCCCGTGCTACGTATTCTTCTAATCGATCTATGATTTTTACAGTGGTTTCTAAACCAACATCCGAAGAAATAAGGATATTTTCTAGGTCATCTAAAAACTCAATATCTACTTTAGACTTTCCAGCGACTGCCTTGGTGATTTGACTAAAGATACTTGTTTTTGTTTTTTCCAGCCCTTTGTTCAGATCCTCTTCTTTATCTTTGGAAAAAAACTTTTTAAAAAAGCTCATATCAAATAAGAATTAATGGTTAGCAATTATAAATGCGAATAGGGTTTCTCTTTAAACCAAGAAAAACCCTATGTTTAAGTTTTAAATAACTAAAAGCGGCTTATTTGTTTTCCTTCAGAAACTCTTGGACTTTATCCTTATGAACCATCGTTTCTTTGTAGGAATATTTGCCTGTAATCGGATCTTTAATAGACTTGATTATTTTCACATGATCTCTACCTGATCCTGCATTCGCTGCTCTCTGAGCTACTCTTGAGTTTTTAGATACTTTAGCCATTATTATTTAATTTCTTTGTGAACTGTATATTTCTTTAACACCGGATTGTACTTTTTAATTTCCAATCTGTCAGGATTATTTTTTCTGTTCTTTTCAGTAACATATCTTGACGTACCCGGCATACCACTTGCCTTGTGTTCTGTACACTCTAAAATTATCTGAATTCTATTACCTTTTGCTTTCTTTGCCATGGTTAATTACTTTTTAAAATAAATTAAAGTTTGACACCGGTGTTAACACCTTGATATTTTAATTCTTTAAGATACTCGTGCAAGCCTTTCTTGTCGATGGTTCTCAATGCACTTGTACTTACTTTCAATTTGACCCACTCACCAGTTTCAGGAATGAAAAACTTTTTCTCCTGAAGATTTGGCAAAAATCTTCTTTTTGTCTTGATGTTTGAGTGCGATACTTTGTGACCTTTCATCGGTCTTTTACCTGTTAGTTGGCAAATTTTTGACATCTCTGCTGTATTTAAGTATTATCAATACTAAGGGAAATATTCCCTTTTAAATAATTATTTTTTTGTGACTCCGGAAGGATTCGAACCTTCAACCGCCTGATCCGTAGTCAGGTACTCTATCCAATTAAGCTACGGAGCCCGAAGGTTTTCAGTCTATTTGTTTATTTATCAATGATTTATCTTTTAAATCCCAACAAATAGTCTTCGCTTTCCTTATTTCAGGCTGCAAAGATAAATGTTTTATTTATAACTACAAAAGTTTTTTACAAAATAAATATATATTTTTTTATAATATAAAATAGATGGATATGTTTTTAACGGTCGTTCTTGTGGTTTAGCTGCTTTTTTATCCTGTTTTTATTGTTGGATTTGTTGCTACTATCCTCTTGAAATGATTCGGGATTTATGGATAGGCTGAATTAAAAGCCGGGTGCACGGTTGATTTTGTCTGTTGATTCAATTTGATCTTAATACCAGCTTGGAGGACATAGCTCCTTTCTTGGATCGGATAAATGTCGGGTTGAAATGATAAGTCCGGACTGATATCAAAATCCATTAAATGCCGATCGACAAAGGCATCCACAACGGTAATCAAGTGCCCACCGATAAGCCAAAGCCAAGAATACTCACTCCATTTGCGGTAGTAATCGCGTTGTTGCTTATATCGGTTGGCTAAAGGATCTTCAAGCGCCAAATATTCTAAATATTTTTTATTCGATTGTTTGTATTGGTTTCTATTGAAAATAAGCACATAAGTCAAACTTCCATCGATACCCAATGCAAGCGGTACTTTCCACCATTTTTTATTGTAAATTTGGCCACCAGAGGGTATCACTAATGAATATAAGGCTGCTCTTCCCGGTTTTCCCTTAAACAAGGAGAAAAATCCATTTTTGTTGATGATGGTGTCATTTTCGTTATACGCAGATGTGTCGATTAGTATCGGATTGCCAAAAGGGTCGAGATTGGTATGGCTATTAATCTGCGCTTTCAGGCTGCCAGGATTACCCAAGAGGGCCATGAGGCTACATATAAAAGCGGTCAGATATAATTTCCTTGGATCAATCATGAACTCTGGTTTTGTTAGGCATCTTTTAAGATGCTTTCTGTGATGTTGTTGAAATCTTCATCGGTATTAAATCGGATGATGATGCTCCCACTCCCATCAATGGCGCGTTTGATATCTATCTGTGTACCCAGTTGATGGCTCAATTGATCTTTGATTTTCTTTACTTCTGCCGTTATTCCACTTTTTTTGTCAATATTTGGCTTTGTTGTATCGTTTTTGGTGGGATGGTAGGATTTGATTAAACCCTCAAGAGCTCTGACCGATAGATGTTTGTCTAGTGTCTCTTGGTGAAGCTTCAACTGAAGAATCAAATCATCGATACCGGCTAATGCTCTGGCATGGCCCATACTCAAAACACCTTCTTTTACGGATGATTGTATTTGTGCCGGTAGTTTGAGCAGCCGTACATAATTGGTAACGGTACTTCTGTCCTTTCCGACGCGTTCGGATAAGGCTTCATGCGTGAGATTGCATTCGTCCATCAGGCGTTGGTAAGATATGGCAACTTCTACTGCATTTAAATCAGCACGTTGGATATTTTCTACAAGAGCCATTTCAAGCATTTCCTGATCATTGGCTACTCGGATGTAGGCCGGAATTTCTTTAAGCCCTGCAATCTTTGAAGCTCGCAAACGACGTTCTCCCGAGATGAGTTGGTATTTGGAATTGCCTAGAGATCGAACAGTTATAGGTTGAATTAATCCATTGGCTTGTAAGGATTTGGCGAGTTCTTGCAATTGATTTTCATCGAATTCTGTACGAGGCTGAAAAGGATTGACCTCGATGTTGTCTGGATCAATCAAAGCTATACTGTGCGTTAATTCACGGACTAACTGATTCCTTTCTACCGGATTGTTGGTTTTTTCAATATTGTTTAGTAAAGACCTGAGGCCTTTGGATACTTCACTCTTTTTATTCATGTCTCGTGTTAGTTTTGAAATATTTTTTCTGTTTCTTGAATGGTTAAAAATTCTTTGGCCAAATTTAAAAAATTAATAGCACCCTTACTCGTTACGTCATAGACAATCACTGGTTGTCCTAGGGATGGCGCTTCACCGATTTTGCTATTTCGATGAATGATGGTTTCAAATATACGATCTGTAATAATGGAGCGGATTTCTTGAATGACCATATTCGCCATTCGTAGTCTTTGGTCGTACATGGAGAGCACCACGCCTTCGATTTGCAAATCTGGGTTGATGGATTGTTGTATAAGATTAATAGTGTCTTTAAGCTTTCCAAAGCCTTCTAATGAGAAAAATTCACATTGAACAGGGACGATGATGCTATCTGCTGCCGTGAGTGCATTTAATGTAATGAGACCTAGCGATGGCAAACAATCTATAAAGATATAATCGTATTCATCTTTGATGTTTTTTACCAAGTCCTTCATCTTAAATTCTCTATTGGGCGCATTGACCAATTCGATTTCAGCGCCTACAAGGTCTATGGATGATGGAAGGATATATAAGTTGGGCGTTTCCGTAAGGATAATGCCGTTTTGAGGATTTGCACCTTCTGTAAGGCATTCGTACGTTGTAATTCCAATGTTTTCCGGCTTGACGCCAACACCTGAAGTAGCATTGGCTTGAGGATCTGCGTCGATAATGAGCACTTTATGATCTAAAACAGCTAACGCTGCCGCTAGATTAATGGCCATCGTTGTTTTTCCAACACCACCTTTTTGATTTGCTATCGCAATGACTTTACCCATATTTATAATTCTATGCTTTGACCAACGGTTAATAAAATTAATTCTTTCCCCATTTTTTTGAAATGCGCTTTAGCGGCTTCATGGTCGATTTTAATATAACCGAAAGTGTCGAAGTGACAGCCTATGATTGTATCGCATTCAATGTATTGTGCGGCTATGGCTGCATCTTCATATCCCATCGTGAAGTTATCGCCGATCGGTAATATTGCAAAGTTCAGCTTAGGACACGTCAAAGGAATCAATTTCATATCCATGGTGAGGGCTGTATCTCCAGCAAAATAAAAACTGGTCTGATCATCCCAAATGACAAAACCACCGGAAGCACCGCCATAACTTCCATCAGGTAACATACTCGAATGAATTGCATTTACGTATTTGACATAACCGAAGTCCATTTTGAACTTGCCGCCCAAATTCATGGGATGTCCTTCCACGCCTTTTTCTCCAAACCAAGATACGACTTCGAAGTTAGAAATAATCTTTGCTTGATTGTTTTTTGCGATTTCTTCGGCATTTTCTACGTGGTCGCTATGTCCATGAGATATTAATACATAATCCGCCTGTAAGGCTTGGACATTGATGTCTGCTGCCAAAGGGTTGGAAGTGATCATAGGATCAAAAATCAACTTTGTACCATTGAAATCGACCTGAAACGATGATTGGCCAAGATATCGAAGTGTCATGACTGAAAAAAATTAAATGATATTACAATAAACTTTAATGTTCAATATGCAGATTATATTTCAAATAAAACCATTTTCCAAGTAAAATATTGATTTACATGGGTTTAAAATGAGCCGCAAAGGTACGATATTTTCCTTAATTAAGGAAATGATTTGATTTAATAAAATTTTGCAGCATAGTATAGTGTGTGATTCATTGTGAAATGAACCTTAATTTACATTGCCCGTTTTTACAATATCTATTTTTAACTCTATGGTTTGTCCTGGGCTCGGAGTGATAGAGGTGACTTCAGGAATCGCTTTGTACGAAGGAACATTGTTAGGAAATTCGGTAAAATAGCCAAGAATTACCTTTCTGAGTACTGTTAAGTCAGAGGCGGTTAGTCGTTGATCTCCGTTGACATCGGCAGCTGCTACCTGATAATCCTGACTCAACAATCCCAATCCTAGTATATGCCTTTGAATAATAACGATATCTAGTGCAGAAATATCCGAAGTATAGGCTTCTGCATTACTTTTCATGATAACGACGGGATCTTGCATTGACGGATATTCGTCACTAGGATAATTAAAAGTGTATTGGTTCTGGCTATTTTTTAATATTTCGATTTGAGGCGAATCACTATGCTTAGGTTTTAAGTAAAACTGGATTGCATCATCTGGATCCGGAGCTAAAGCATGTAATTCTGGCGTAAAATGATAGGTCGTTGAGACTTGGATTTTCTTACTTCTAGCTATACTGATTGCTTGGTCAATATCATTGAAAAAAACGGGATATTGCATGGTTCTGTCCGGAGCTATCACGACAAAAGAAGGCGTTCCATACCATGAGCCATATATGCCATCCTTAAATTCATAGGATAGCGCTAGTGCACCACCATCTACGCTAATACCTTTCATAGTTTGGTCATATTTGTGTTCAAAGGCAATAACTTCGGGATCAAAATCAGTAGGAATCGTTGTAACGCTGAAAAATTCAACATCTTGAGCACCTGCTCCATAATCGATGTACTTCTGCTGGAAATAGGGCGCATTGGCGATACATGGCGGACACGTAGTAAAGAAAAATTTGATTACAACGACTTTGTTGTTGTTTAAATAATCTTCGTAGAGCCTGTGCGTTTGTCCGGTCACATCGGTAACTGTAAAATTGTGAAGCGTTTGTCCAAAAACAAAGGAAGAAGCCATAATTAAGATGACCAAAGTAAGAAAACGTGCTTTCATGATTCCTATTGTGTTGATGATTATGATACAAATATATAGCGTTTATTTTTATTTGACTAAAAAAAAATAATTTTGACTGAAATTTCTTCTAATTTTGTATCATTGCATGATTTATATAATGAAGCATATGTTGAGCATCCGGACAATGCGTATTTGCATCTTGATATTAGGAGTAGGGTTGTTCCTTTCATTTTCGAAGCCCGAATCGTGGGGTTTTTATGGCCATAAGTTGATAAACCGAATGGCTGTATTTACGTTGCCACCGGAGATGTTTGGTTTTTATAAGAAACACATTGAATACCTCACAGAACATGCTGTTGATCCCGACAAAAGAAGGTACGCAACCAAGCACGAAGGTCCTCGTCATTTTATAGATATCGATCGATGGGATAAAATTCCTTTTGATGAAGTGCCACGTGATTTTGAAGAGGCCATTATCAAGCATTGCAGCATTAAACTGATATCGGGTAGTGATTCGCTATATTTTGATAAAACGATTACGCAAGATTCATTCATCTTGAACATGTCACATTTTGGTGGTATCCACTTGGCTATTGATTATCCTACGTTTGTAAAATATTGGAAAAAAGTTGTAAAACCTTTGTACTACGAAGACGAATGGAGATTGTCCGGATATGATTTTGACGAATTGTTTCAAACGACCTATTTTCAAAAGAACAAGGTGGATATCTTAATTGAAGACCATTTTTCTGAATACGGTATTGTTCCTTATCAGCTGGAGATGCACCTAGCTCGGCTGACTTATGCTTTTGAAAAGAAGGATTTGTGGATGATTTTGCGTTTATCGTCGGAGTTTGGTCATTATATAGCTGATGCTCATGTTCCCTTGCATACAACCGAGAACTATAATGGACAGTTGACAAATCAAGTGGGTATTCATGCATTTTGGGAGTCGGTCATTCCTGAGTTTTTTGCAGAAAAGGAATTTGATTTTTTTGTTGGAAAAGCCGAGTATATTGAAAATCCAAAGGATTTTATTTGGGATATCGTTATTCAATCTCATAGTCATTTGGATAGTGTTTTAGCTATAGAATTGCGATTGAGCCAGACTTTTGATTCTGATCGACAATATTGTTATGACGAAAGATTAGGTAGAACCGTACGGATGCAGTGTGAATCATACGCTAAAGCCTATATGAAGGCAATGGGTACCATGGTCGAAGATCAAATGCGCGCTTCTATCCACGCCGTTGGATCGTTAATCTATACTGCATGGGTAAATGCGGGACAGCCCGTATTGGATGATGCTCAATATGTTGAAATCGATATACAGCCTATTGTCCCGGATAAAGATGTCAAAGCAAGACCTCATGAAAATGAGTGAAGTATATTATGACATTCATTGATTAATTCAGCTATCTTCTTACAATACTATTTTGCTCGTTTGCAGATAAGCGTATTGTTCTACTTGAGTTACCATTGTGCTTTATATTGCTAATGATGGCAAACCCGAAAGGGTAGGTAGATAAGCAGCTTATTCTAATTCTCTTAGGTATAGTTGAATGGTGTTTTTTAAACCTAAATATAAGGCATCACAAAAAACTGCATGGCCAATGGAAACTTCAAGCAAATTAGGAATATTGGCCTTAAAAAATTTCAAATTGTCTAAATTGAGATCATGGCCGGCATTGATACCTAAATCAATTGAGTTCGCGTATTTTGCAGCTTTGGCAAAAGGTGCTATTGCTGTGTCTCTATCCTGATGGTATTGATCGGCGTATGGTCCTGTATAAAATTCTATTCTGTCGGCACCTAGCTCTTTGGCTGCGTACAATCTGTCTTCTATAGGATCGATAAATAAACTCACTCTAATCCCGTGGTCGTGCAGTCTTTGTACCGTTTTCTTTAGGAAATCTTGATGTTGGATTGTATCCCAACCATCATCTGAAGTGAGCGCATCCGGAAGATCTGGTACCAAGGTACATTGATGAGGTTTATTGGCTATAACTAAAGATAAAAACGCTTCTGATGGGTAACCTTCTATATTAAATTCAGTAGTTACGACCTCCTTGAGTGCAGGAATATCATCATATTTGACATGCCTTTGGTCAGGTCTTGGGTGCACTGTGATGCCTTGTGCTCCGAAATTTTCACAATCCCTAGCAGTTTTCAGCAAATCGGGATAATTGGCGCCTCTAGAATTTCGAATTAAGGCTACTTTATTGATGTTGACACTAAATAAAGTCATAGCATATTAAATGTAGATTGATTAGGACTCGGTAGATTTTTTGCTGTTGATGATGTCTCTGATTTTTGCGGCTTTTTCGTAATCTTCCTTTTCAAGTGCTGCATCCAAAAGCTTTTCAAGGCTTGAAATGCTCATTTCTTCGATGGCTTCGGCTTTGGATTTCTTAGGTTTCGTTACCGGTTTTTCTTCGTTTTCCTCATCTAAGATGACACCGGCGCTTTCCATAATAAACTCATAAGTATAGATAGGACATTCGTATCGTACTGCCATGGCAATAGCATCGGAAGTCCGCGCATCAATCTGAATGACATTTCCGTTTTGTTCACAAACGAGTTGTGCAAAAAAGATTCCGTCCAATAGATTATTGATAATCACTTCTCTGAGTTCTATATTAAATGAATCTAGTGTATTTTTAAATAAATCGTGGGTTAAAGGTCGATTAGGATTCATATTTTCAAGGGCTACCGCTATGGCTTGTGCTTCAAAACCACCAATGATAATAGGTAATCTGCGTTTGCCAACTTCTTCTCCCAAGATAACAGCGTAATTATGCGACTGAGTAACGCTGTGGGATAATGCCATAATGGATAATTTTATTTTCTTCATTCCTGATATGTATGAATCCTTTCTTTAATGGTTGATTGATAATAATCTAATATGTAATAAATGATGTTTGCGTACAATTTGTTTCGGATGTCAGATAGAAGTATAACTCCAATCATATACAATCTATTGTGATTAATGGTTGTAATCGCCATATATGGCTTTCACAAATGGGCCATTGAGGAAGGCTTCGCTATCTAATTCGCTTTGCAAAACGGTTCCTTTCCATCCTTTGGTCAGCATCATATAAGCTACTTGGCAAAGTGGCGCTGCTGTGGTGGTCTGAATGGCTCTTAATTTTCTACGGCCGACAAGGCTTGGTTTTATTTTATAAGCCTTTTCTTTAGATCGCAAATGCCCGTTGTTGTCTTTACCAGTGATTGATGCGTAAATGACTACAATATCGTCTTCAACGCTTGGTATTTGTTCGAGCATTGTTTTTTCGAGATTGCGAATTTTGTCTTCACCTTCTGGGATTGCATGGACGATTTCTTTAACCCAATCGTAATGCCCGGAATATCTTAAAGTTTTATAATCTAAATTTTTCACTTTTCCAGAAAAAGCATCTGGAAGGTCTGCTGCGCCTCCCGAAGTGTAATTATCTTCGTAAAGTTCGCCATCAATGATGATGGACTCTAATCCTGAGAGTGCCGGTACATTGATTTTGGTATAATTTCTGACAACTTCGGCATCTTTTAAGTATTCTGTAGCAACACCTATGGGACTCCAAGTGAAAGCATAAAAATGAGGTGCTTGTGCATGTTGACTGATTGCTCCAACCTTCATTTTTACGTCGTCGGCTTGGTTTACACCGAAATCATGACAAAAATCTTTAAATAATTGATTCGCCAATATATTAATAAATCCAGGTGCCAAACCTGTCTGTAATACGAAAGCGGTATCAGCATCCTTTGATAAAGCTTTTACTTGATTGGTTTCATTGACGTATTCCGTAAGGTTGGCATAGTGACAATGATGTTTTTTTGCCAAAGCCGCTATCCTTGGTGCTTGACTTCCCGGAAGGCAGTCTAAGATTACGTCACAAGTAGCAAGCACTTCGTCTAATGCTGCGTTGCTGCCTTCCATTGGCATGAGAACCGTATGTACTTGCGCAGATTTTGTACAGCCTTGGATTACAAAGGTAGAAGCCCTATCTAAAGCTTGCTGAGAGATGTCACCAAAATAGACCACAGCATCTAAAAAATCAAATTCTGAAAGTATTAATCCGGCTGCTTGGCCTATGCCTCCACTACCGGCTATAAAAATATTTGCTTGCATCAGTTTTTATTGTAAGTTGGTTTTAATTATATTATTTACTTTTGGGCCTGCAAAGATAATGATCTTTTCCGGTTTATTCTAAAATGTTGACATGATTCCAATCATAAATATACAAAAGATCCTTGCTTGTCTAAAGTATTGAATTTGTTAAATATAATATATTGTTAAAATACATAATGTATAATTTTTTAACATTTATAGTTAAAAATATTATGAAAAATTATAATATGTTAAAAAGATACTATTATCTTTGCCCTACAAAATTGAGATTGCCTATCGGATAATATATACATTCCTTCAGACTTACGGTTGAATAGCCTTATTGTTATCAACGCGCGTTTTGCTCTTTAAAGAATCGTGTTATCCATGTAGTCATAAATCAATTTATCCCGATTGTATTTATTTAAAAACCGATTATTCATTTGTTATGGCTTTGAAAAAGCAAAAAACTAAAACGACGGCAGCGTCTCGTTTTAATTGGAAGGATGAGCGAATTCCCAAAGTTTTTGGAGTTATTCTTATACTTTCAGCTATTTATCTGGCAATCGCTTTTGTCTCTTATTTATATACGTGGAAAGTGGATCAAGATAAAGTCTTACGATTTTCTTGGGGTATGTTGTTTCAAGGCGATTTGAGTGTCGAAAATTGGCTGGGCCGACTTGGAGCTATTATCTCTAATATGTTCTTCTATTGGGGATTTGGTTTGCCGTCTATGATTTTTGTAGTATTGTTAATTAAATTGGGATTTGATTTAATTCGAAGAAAACCACTAAAACCATTCTTGATATTTGCCAGAAATTCATTCGTCATTATGGCGTTTTTCTCACTTTTGCTAGAGTTTATCTTTCGAAGATCAGAATTCACATGGGGTGGTGCATTTGGAGAAAGTACCGTTTTTTGGTTGAGCAACTTTCTCGGCCAAGTGGGCTTGTTTTTACTTATTCTATTTAGTATGGGTGCCTATATCATGTGGCGATATAATCCAAACCTTGAACATTTAACAGTAGCAAACCCGCTAGAAAATATGAAGATGCCTTCTATTGATTTTTTCAAAGGTATGGAAGATTCGGACATAAAGTCCACGCCTAAACCATCGAAAAAGGATATTTTATCAGATGCTATAGATAATTTGTTTAAAAGACCCGATCACGATTTGTCAACAACAGAAAAACCTAAGTCAACATCACCGCTTGATACAAAGGCGGCGGATTCAGCTTCAGGACAATCTATGGAATTGGATTTGGGCGAACATCAGGCTATAAAAACTCAGGTAGCACCTATAAGCCATGAATTAGAAATCATAGACAGTTTAGACTTTGGTGAAGTGAGTTCAGGTGCTGAATCTATCTCAGACGATTTGGAAGAGGATATAATGGACAATGGATTGGCAAAAGTGCCTTATGCACCAGAATCACAAATCGAAGCGGTGAAATTGGAAGATGAGCTTGAGCCTTATGATCCTACCTTGGATTTGTCTCGCTATAAATTTCCTACTACGGAGTTGCTTTTGGATTATGCCGATAAAAAAGTGGTTGTCGATCGAGAGGAATTGGAAGCGAATAAGGATCAGATTATAGCAACTTTATTGAATTATAAAATCGAAATCACGCAGATTCGTGCCACTGTAGGTCCAACCGTTACATTATACGAAATCGTTCCGGCACCGGGCGTTAAGATATCTAAGATTAGAAACCTCGAAGACGACATTGCTTTAAGTTTGTCTGCATTAGGTATCCGTATCATCGCACCTATTCCCGGTAAGGGCACCATCGGTATTGAAGTACCTAATAAAAACAAACAAGTTGTTTCGTTAAAGGAATTACTTTTATCAGATAAGTTTACGCAGTCAAAAATGGCTTTACCTATCGCCTTAGGAAAAACAATTTCAAACGAAGTCTTTGTAGCTGACTTGGCTAAAATGCCGCATTTATTAGTTGCTGGAGCTACCGGACAAGGGAAGTCTGTAGGTATCAACGCTATTTTGATGTCTCTTTTGTATAAAAAACATCCTTCTCAAGTTAAGTTAGTTTTGATAGACCCTAAAAAGGTGGAATTATTCCCTTACGGTACGTTGGACCAGCATTTTTTGGCGTTCTTGCCAGATCAGGATGAGCCGATTATTACCGAAACATCTAAGGTTATCAATACTTTAAATTCTCTATGTATTGAAATGGATGATCGCTATGACCTTCTTAAGAAGGCTAGAGTTCGTAATATTAATGAATATAACGAGAAGTTTACCGATAGAAAATTAAATCCAAAAGAAGGGCACAAGTTTTTACCGTATATCGTGTTGGTCATCGATGAATTTGCAGATTTGATTATGACTGCTGGTAAAGAAGTTGAAATGCCGATAGCTCGATTAGCACAATTGGCGCGTGCTATTGGGATTCACTTGATTATTGCTACTCAGCGTCCTTCTGTAAATATCATTACAGGTATCATCAAGGCCAACTTCCCGGCTCGTTTGGCATTTAAGGTAACTTCTAAAATTGACTCTCGTACAATTTTGGATGCCGGTGGTGCAGATCAATTGATTGGTGCCGGAGATATGTTATTGTCTATTGGAAGTAACAATGTTCGTTTGCAATGCGCTTTCGTTGATACGCCTGAGGTTGAAAACGTCATTAATCATATATCCAAACAGCAAGGATTTCCTGAACCTTTTTATCTTCCTGAGTACAAGGGAGATGATGAAGGCGGAAATGGTGCAGGAGACATTCGTTTTTCCGATTTAGATGCTGAATTTGAAGATGCAGCAAGATTGGTCGTTGCTTCGCAACAAGGTTCGACATCATCGATACAGCGAAAATTTTCTATAGGATATAATAAAGCAGGACGTATCATGGATCACATGGAGCAATTGGGTATTGTAGGACCTGTGCAAGGCTCTAAACCACGCGAAGTATTGTTTTTTTCAGTTGAAGAATTAGAGCATTTTATGACTGCTCTCAAGAATAAATAGTTTAACTATTTTTTTGAATAGGACCTTAGAATGTCTGTGCAGAAAAGACTGTGCAGGCATTTTTTTTGTTTATTTAGTGCTCCGTCCACAAAAAAATCTTAATGAAATGTCGTTCTTTTTCCAAATCTCATCGTTAAAAATACTCGCCATAGTTACCACTATGCCTGCGTTTTTTGCCTTGATCTTTTAAAAAATAACTTCCATTATAATTTAAGTCTTTTTATAGACAGAGCACTAGATTTCAAGATAATAGCGATTTTTAAAGATAGATTGTCAAAAAATCTTTATCGAGTGGGTTGAGATTTTCAACCATGATTTGATTAAGATCGTAGACATCATTTGTCCAAAATTGCAAATAACTTTCCACTCTTTCTTGCAAATTGTTTTCAGGGAAGAGTTTACTCTTTAGATTTTTTATTTGATTGATTTGCACCTCTTGTTTTTGCTTGATACTTCGTTTGAGTCTGTTTTCAAGGTTTTCGACGGTTTTAATGGTTTTGTGGGCTTCGCCTAGGACAGTTGGCTCTAAAGTGGCATCGATATGTTTGGCTTTATCAGCTATTTCGTAAAAAGCCTGCATGATTTGTTTGGATTCATTGGTCAGATAAAACTCTTCTTCTGTATTTTTATCTATATATTCGTTGATTAGCTGATTTTCTTCTTTCCGTAGGTCATCTTCCGAAATGCCAAGTTTTTCCATCAATTTTTGAAGATGTTTTGGGATAAACATAACCGAATTTCTCCTGATTAATACCGGATAAAAGACGTTGAATGCTGCAAATTGACTTTTTCTTTCTAACCAGTAGGCTAGTTCTCCGCCGCCGCCGATATAAGCTAAATTGGGTAGCGTAAACTCCTCGTACATCGGTCGCAAAACGACATTTGGACTAAATCGTTCCGGATGTTCATGCAGTAAGTTTAGTATTTCCTCTTTGGTAAACGATAAATCGCTATTGTTGATTTTAAATCGGTCGTCTTCAAAATAAATGCGTTCTCTAGAATGATTATTTATATAGAATAGGTTGATATCTCTGACAAAGGCTTGTGGTGTGAATTTGTGTTCCTTTTCCAGGGCTTCCTGCGTTGCTGTGACCAAAGGCAGACTTATTCTTTCGGTAATTTCCCGTTCCATAACCGGAATAAAAGCAGCTTTAAGCCTCTTATCGTCCATGTTTAAAACAAGTAGTCCATAGTCTTTAAAAAATGCATTGACCCAATGTGCGACAAAATCATTGTAATTGTTGGCCTTACTGAAGGCATCTTTAAATATTTCTCCTATTTGTTCTGCTTTCGGTGATTTGCCCAATATGGAAATCAATGCTTCTATTGCTGTATCTAAATTTTCAGTGCTAAATCTACCAACGGAACCACTTTGAGGAGTATCCCAGGTTATGGATTTACCAAAAAGGTTGATGGTCTTGATTTCATCAAAATCGTGATCTTCCGATCCATTGATAAATACCGGGATAAATTTATAGTCCGGTAATTCCTGATTGAGTTTAGAAGTTAGATTAATGATTGAAAACATCTTATAAAAATAATATCCTGGCCCTCCAAGTAAACTCGGTTGATGCGCCGTAACAATGGTAAAGGTTTTATCATCTTTTAACGCCTGAATATTGAGATCCTGGCTTGCTGATTTGTCAATATTTTTGTATTGGTCTTGCAGGACTTCGGACAATAGCGCTCTTTCCACAGGAAAGTTTTTTCTACCTTCAATAGCTGCTTTGATACCGTCAAATGTGGGTTCGTATTGATAGAAAGATTTCAAATGCTGATATTGTTCCTGATAGTAAATATCCTTGTACGCAAGTTTATTGATTTTATTGAAAGGTGTTTTCGAGATACGCATATAGAGAATGCCCTAAGGCCGCTTCGTTTTACTAAAAATGATATCTCAACCTAACCACTTTGAGTTGATTTTGTTCAAATGTGCGCAGGAATTAAATTAAGGAAAAGTTGGTTTGATTCGTAAAGGCAATTTGTGCAATGTTGTAGAATTTTACCTTTAAAACTTGGAATTTAAGGCTAATCAAAGCTAGGGATTATCCTGTTATTTTCTTCATATTTTCCAAATGCGCCGCCAATAGGTTGGGATTATCGCTGTAGGACTTCAAGTGTTGTTTGATTTCCTTTTCCCGGTTTTCAGAATCCGGCTGCTGAAGTAAGTCAAGATACTTTTTGTCGTTGTGGATTCTTCGTTTGATTTCCAATCGGTGGGTTGCGGTATCGCCATGTCCAGGGATTAGAATATGGACACTTGGGTATTGATGGAATATATTTTTTGCTTTTTCTAGGGTTTTTGTATAGGCAATCAAGTTGTCATCGATTAAGGGAATCTCAATATTGCTTAGATAATCGCCAGCTATCCATATACCATAGTTAGGAATGACGACAAATAGCGCATCAGCACAATGTCCCTGTGCGTGGTAAAATATTAATTCGCAGCCTCCGATATGCATGGTTTGCCCGTCGTGTAGGATGACCCAGTTTACATCCGGGTACCTGATTGGATAATCCCTGTTGATATAATAGGTATTGTCGAAGGATTGGATCTCATCGATGATTTGCTCTTTATATGGATTTTCTGCAAGTTGAATGGTGGCTATAACTTCTGCCCCTGGAAATGCGCAGTACCCGATAATGTGGTCATAGTCCGAGTGTGTGAATATCAGGTATTGCTTGTGGTTTTTGTAATTGTGAGTGACATATTTTACGATATAATCGATTTCTACTGGCAACCAATTTGGATCGATGATTAGGATTGCTTGGTCGAGGGCTATAAGCGTAGTAGTAGTACGATAGAGCGCACTTTCGAAAACGGTGATATGGTTATGCCTAAATTGTATTTTCATGTTGATTATGATAAATGCAGTCGGAATGATGTTGATTCCGACTGCATTTATAATTTTTACAAGGGCACGGTTTAGTCGATTTCCTTGATGATTCTTTCTGCTTTGTAGATATATTTTAAGGCTGCAAAGATACCACCTGCGTGCACGCTTACCGCCCGATTTTGCTCTTCGTCAAAAATGAAATTTCCTGGTAGAGATTCGATGTTACCATCGAAGATGAGGCCTACTGCTTCTTTATTTTTGTTGATTAAAGGGCTACCGCTATTGCCACCTATAATGTCATTGGTAGAGACGGTATTGTACGGTGCTTGAAGCAATTCTGCTGATGGATTTAGCCAACGTTCAGGTAGGGACCAAGGAAATACCTTCTTGTGCGAATAATATCTATCGTATAATCCATAATACGTCGTATTAACCGGTGCTATTGTGCCATTGTAATTAAGACCTTTGATGACACCATCAGAGATTCTCAAAGTAAAAGTGGCATCGGGTGGCAATTGATCGCCAAAGACTTTGAAGGTTTGACTGGCTATCTTAGCTTCCAGATTTTTTCTTGCTCCTTCTGTAGCTTGTGCAGCCTGAATCGCTTCCTTATATTTAGGCACCAATATATCGGCAGCATCAAGTAATGGATCCTTGATACCGGACATAGATGCTTCCTTTTCAAAGAAAGATGCACTAAACTTCTCATCTGAAAACTTGGTGTTGGATAACAAATAGTTTATATAAGCTTCGATACTTCTATTGCCAAGAACCTTTTGTAGGGTCATATCTCCCGGGTAAATATCTTCCTTAATCTCTTGTAACGCTAAGGCGAATAAATCCTTTTGGTTGGGCTCATTCAAGGTTTCTAATTTCCCGAGAATTGTATTTTTTAGTTGTTCCTTTTTAAGGGCACTTTCTCCATTTTTAACTAATTCCTTGTAATTATAAAGGTCATGCATAAGAGAAATTATATTGCCTCTGAATGGACTAGGACTAAGGTGAACGCTTGCCCATCCATTCGGACTCATGTCCTTGTACATCTTTGCTATTTCATCCCAATAGGTCAATCCAGGAGATTTAGAACGGATATAATTTTCCATTTCAACTTTTCTATTGAATAAAGCCGGATCGTTTAAACCTTTTGTAATACCACCATAGACTTTCATCGAATTGGCAATATTAGCGATACGGTTTAATAATTCTTGAGCTTCATATTCTTTTTCAGGATTTTGCTTCATGGCATTGTACTTATCCATCATGTATTCGTTTCTGTTTTTCAAAAATTTGTACATAAATGGATATCTATAATCGCGATCATATTCTAATTGTGCTACGGTACGATAGCGTTCTGTACGACCGGGATTGCCGACGACAAATACTGGTTCGCCTTCCTCAGCACCGTATTTATTGAATTTTAAATAATTATTTGATGTATTTAAAGGCTTGCCATCATCATCATAAGCTCTCCAAAAAGTAGCATCTAAATTGTATCTTGGATAAGTGAAATTGTCGGGATCTCCACCAAAAAATCCTAAGTCTAATTCAGGCACCCAAACAAGTCGGATATCATTGTATCTTTTGTATCCATAGATGGAAAACTTATTGCCACTATAAAACGTGACGACCTGAGTTCTTAGGTTTTTCCACTCAGGTTTTTCTTTATACATCTGTTCGATTTCATCCAATGCCGCTTTTTGTAGCGTGGCTTTTTCATCATCCGTTTTTGCATTTTTTATTTTAGCCATGATTAATGTAGTAATGTCGGCAGCCTCGATCAATTGCTCTACAAATAAGCCGTTTGCCTTGCGTTCATCCGCTAATGTTGCAGCATAATATCCATGTTTGTCGAAATTTTCGCCTTCTTTTTGAAGTTTAGTGACAACATCTCGGGAGCAGTGATGGTTGGTCATAATCAGCCCTTGATCTGAAATGAAAGAAGCACTACACCAGGTAGCAAATTTGAGCGATGACTTTCTAACGTAATCAAACCAATCATCTTGGACGTCCATTCCGTAGGTCTCTTTGAGCCACTCTTTGGGTGGGTTTTCGAATGTCCACATCTTACCAAAATCATGTGGACTGGCATTTTGCTGAGCTTCGATATTCAGGACAAATGCTAATGTCAATAAAAAACTTAAGACAATTTTCTTATTCATATTTCTTGAATGCTTTAATTGAAAAAAAATAATAAATCGTAAAAATAGAATGAATTTGAAATATTTTAAAATTTATGGATTACAATTCACTAGGAATGTCGGGATTTATTATAAAACTATCAACGCTTAAATAGTTTAGAAATGATTTTTTAATTTGGGAAAACGGACTATAAAACCCTTTATACGATATAAATAAACCTAAAAACTACTCTTTTCGAAATTTATTAATAAATATTTAACACCTATTGAGTAAAATCATAGATTTACTTTTGGTAGTTATGTTAAAATTCCCTTTCTTTGCGTTCATTTTATAAACATCATAAAATTTAGATTAATGAGATATTTAAAATTGACATTCTTGCTCTTAGGTCTGATTAGTTTGGGCACAAGTTGCGTGAGCAAGAAAAAATTTAACGAAACGAATGCTGCTCTAGAAGCAACAAAAAATTTATTGACAGATTGCGAGCAAAGAACCAAAACCCTACAAGGACAGGTTGATGACCTTACAGCTCAGTTGAATATGGCTAATCAAAACCTTAAAAAGGCAAATGATGAGTTGACATCGGCTAATATGAAATTGAAATCAGCTGAAGATCAATTGATGGTATTAAGAAACAGCCAAAGCAGTTTATTGGATCAGTTGAATTCTGCTTCAGTCATCAATAAAGCAGGTGCAGAAAGTATTAAGAAATCCCTTGATGCTATCAGCCAACAAAGTAGCTACATCAAGGAGTTAACTCAAAAGATGCAGTACAAAGATTCTGTTAATTTAGCGTTAGCAATGAATTTGAAGAAATCTCTTAAAGATTTCAATGACAAAGACGTTTCTATCGAAGTTAAGAAGGGCGTAGTTTATATTTCTCTTTCTGACAACATGTTATTTAAAACTGCTTCTGCTAGCATCAATGCAAGTGCACAAAATGTTTTAGGTAAAATTGCTTCTATTTTGAATGATCAAAGTGATTTAGATATCCTTGTTGAAGGTCACACAGATAACGTGCCTATGGGCGGTGAGTGTATCACAGACAACTGGGATTTAAGTTCAAAAAGAGCTTTAGCTGTTGTTAAGACACTTCAAAGCAAATATAAAGTAGATCCTGCAAGAATGACTGCCGGAGCAAGAGGTGAATATGCGCCTAAATCTACTAATAAAACAGCAGCTGGAAGACAAGCTAACAGAAGAACTGAAATCATCGTTCTACCTAAGTTAGACCAGTTCTTTAAGTTGATGGAAGCTCCTGAAGGGAAATAAGATAGATTACCTATCTAATTGATAAAATGCTGAAAGGCTTAAATAAAAGGGTATCTTTTAAAAAAGATGCCCTTTTATTGTTTTTAGGTTGTAGGTTTTTGATGAACTAATTTATGGTTATGAATAGATAATATGATAAATAAATGGATATTTTGAATTTTAATGGTAATTTTTATTTAAATATCTAAAGATATTTGTCTATTTCAAAATGACTAATTATATTTGACGTTTTGTGTCAAGTTAAAATTTTCAAATGGAAACAGTTGGACAAATAGTAAGAGCAAAGCGGGAAAGTTTAGGTCTATTACTTCGACAGGTTGCATCGTATCTCGATATTGATCAAGCTATTTTGAGTAAGATTGAACGTAACGAACGTAGGCCGTCACGAGATAACATCACGAAACTTGCTGAAATACTTAAACTAGACAAAGAAGACTTACTCGTGCAATTTATAAGCGAAAGGATTGCTAACGAAATTGCAGATGAAGAATGTGCAAGTAAAGTATTAAAAGCAGCTGAATTAAAGATAATGTATATAAAGTCCAATGTGGTAAAAAATGATCTATGAGCACATTTAAAACAGAAGACAATGTAAATATAGCTAAAGAACAGCAATTGGATATATTGTTTTATCCTAAAGCTACTTTTAAAATAGGTGAAAGGGAAGAAATTTTAAATGTGCTTTCACTTTTTTCGGGTTGTGGCGGAATGGATTTAGGCTTTGAGGGCGGATTTGCTGTTTTGCAAGAGTCTGTTAATGAAATTTTGTCACAAGATTTCATTGATAGAAAGGAGAATAATGGGTTTGTAAAGCTAAAAAAAACAAAGTTTAAAACTATTTTTGCCAATGATATTTTAATCGATGCTAGAAATGCTTGGGTAAATTATTTTTCAAATCGTGGACACAATCCAGAGGATTTTTACAAGGACAGTATTGTTGATTTGGTAAAAATGTATCGAGCAGGTGTAAATGTTTTTCCTGAAGATGTCGATGTTGTTACAGGTGGGTTTCCTTGTCAAGATTTTAGCATAGCGGGAAAACGTAATGGATTTAATTCACATAAAAACCATAAAGGAGAATTGATTGACGATAAAGCAGCTTCTGTTGAAACTCGTGGGCAGCTTTATATGTGGATGAAAGAAGTGATTGAGATTACGCAACCAAAAATTTTTATTGCTGAAAATGTGAAAGGTTTGGTCAATCTTGGCGACGTAAAATCCATTATACAAAACGACTTTTCATCAGCTAACGAAAACGGTTATATCGTTCTCGACCCAAAAGTTTTACATTCCGCAGATTTCGGTGTTCCTCAATCAAGAGAAAGAGTGTTTTTTATAGGCATCAAAAAATCTGCTTTGAAAAAGTCAGCTTTAACAGAATTGGAAAAGGAAACGATCGCTGAACATTACAATCCATATCCAAACCCGACACATTCCTACACCGTCAAGGGTAAAGAATTAAAGCATTTTGTGCAGTTAAAAAATGTTTTCAAACATTTAGAAGAACCTGAAAATACAGAAGATTTGTCCCAAAAATTTTATTCAAAAGCAAAGTTTATGGGCAAACATTGCCAAGGACAAACCGAAATTAAATTAGACAATATTTCGCCAACAATTCGTTCGGAACATCATGGAAACATTGAATTTAGGCGGCTTTCAAAAGAAAACGGAGGCCAAAATGAAAACGAATTAAAAAAAGGTTTAAAGGAAAGAAGATTAACAGTAAGGGAATGTGCATTAATTCAAACGTTTCCGCCTGACTATGATTTCGTAATTGAAAATAAAAATGGGAGAAAAGGCTCCTTTTTAGTTAGTCCTTCACAAGCATACAAAATTATTGGAAACGCAGTTCCACCGCTTTTGGCCTACAATTTAGCCAAGAGAATAGAAGAAGTTTGGGACTTATATTTCAAGAAATAATTATGATAATTTCAGTAAATTCAGACCCAAACAGAAGCGAATTTGATACGTTGCTCGGCTCAACGATTGACGAGTTAAATATTTACGGCCAAAAATCAGCTAAAAAAGTAGCAACACTTTTAGGCAGAAATCTAGAACCGTATGTAAGAGATGTTATGGCAGATTTGGCAGTAGGAACACCATTTGAAAACTCAATTGAATTGATTGGCGGACAGAAATTCCCTGATATTATCGCTAAGAAATATTACGGAATTGAAGTCAAAACCACAACTCAAAACCATTGGAAAACTACGGGAAACAGTATTTTGGAAAACACTAGACTTGATGATGTTGAACGCATTTTTATGTTGTTCGCAAAGTTGGCAAGTCCGATAGAGTTTCGTTGTCGTCCTTACGAAGAAGTTTTATCGGAAGTTGTGGTAACACACTCTCCTCGCTATTTAATTGATATGAATTTGGAGCACGGCAATACTATTTTTGACAAAATCAAAATGCCTTACGACACATTACGCAAGAAAGAAAATCCAATCAGGCCGATTGTAGATTATTACAAAAGCAAACTCAAACCAGGTGAAGAACTTTGGTGGATGGATGCCGAAAACAATAGCAAAGCAAGTAATATTGTTATCCGAATTTGGAATAATCTTTCTTTGAAAGAGAAACAAGAATTGAAAAATCGGGCAATGGTATATTTTCCCGAACTTTTTGGAAATAGAAGCGACAAATTCAGCAGATTGGCGATTTGGTTGGTAACGCGTGAAGCGGTTGTTTGCCCGAATGTTCGAGATTTGTTTACGGCAGGAGGAAAGAGTGATTATGTGATAGGCAAAAATGTGTATGAAAAAGTACCGAGAATATTTTTGAACTTGTTTGACAATCTTTCAAGTATAGTAGAAGACATAAAGCAAACATCAGCTTTTGAACTTTCTGAATATTGGGATCTTAAAACGACCGACAAAATGAAGTTGTCTGATTGGATAGACTTGGTTGCTAAACATGCAAATAGAATTCAAGATGCGAAGGATTTAAACATCAAGCAATTATTGACGGAAATGGTCAAAAATAATACAGATGTGTTATAAATAAATTAAAATGGAAGATCTAGTGCTCTGTCTATAAAAAGATTTAAATAATAATGGAAGTTGTTTTTTTTAAAGATCAAGGCAAAAAACGCAGGCATAGTGGTAACTATGGCGAGTATTTTTAACGATGAGATTTGGAAAAAGAACGACATTTCACTAAGATATTTTTGTGGACAGAGCACTAGTCACTATCCTCAATTATCATATCCAAAATACTTCAACATCGTGTCGTCATTTCTCCAATTTTCCTTAATTTTTACATTGAGGTCAAGAAAGGTTCTAATGCCAAAGAAGGCTTCAATGCCTTGGCGAGATTCGATACCTAATTTTTTGATTCCGGCACCGCCTTTCCCAATAATAATTGGTTTTTGAGATTTTCTATCTACGTAGATATCGGCATAAATTCTCAAGATAGGTTGGCCATTTTTATCTTCTTCTTCCTTAAATCTTGTTACTACCACTTCACAAGAGTAGGGTACTTCTTGCTTGTACAGTTTTAAGATTTGCTCCCGAATAATTTCTGTGGTAAAAAACCGTTCGGAACGGTCAGACATATCGTCTTTAGGAAAGTAAGGTGGATTTTCTGGTAGGTCTTTTAAGATCTGACTTAAAAGCGCATCTGTATTTAGTTTTTGTTCGGCGGAGATCAGAAATGTGTGATCGAATGGGATGCGTTCTTGCCATAATTGAGCGATTTCCTCGCTTCTATTATCTTTGTCAAGGTCACTTTTGTTGATGATTAGATACTTAGGTGTAGTCGCTGCTTGGAGCGCTGCTATGATCCGTTCTTCTCCGGTGTATCGCTCAAAGATATCGGTAACAAATAGAATGATGTCTGCATCCTCGAATGATGAATATGCAAACTTGTTCATGGCGCTTTGCATACCGTATTGCGGAGATTCGATAACTCCTGGTGAGTCTGACAGAACAATCTGATAATCCTCTTCACTGATAAGGCCAAAAATGCGGTGTCGTGTCGTTTGAGGCTTGCTGGTGATGATGGACATCTTTTCACCTACCAGCGCATTCATGAGGGTTGATTTTCCTACATTAGGGTTGCCGACTATATTGACAAAACCTGATTTATGTACGGTCATAAGCGTAATTTAATTGGGTTATTCATGATTTGTTCTACCATATCTAACAGATGATTAGGTTTAACAGTTCGCCAAGGGAGATTGTTATATCTTTCTCCAAAATTAACGTAGTGATGCAGTCTGTACTTGGACATTTCATTGCAGACATGGTCATAGGTATTGATCAAGCATACCCAACCTCGGTCGTCTTTGATGTCGTCATACCATTCCTCATAATAACAATCATCATCACCGTGAAAATTGAGCACATGTTCGCATATAATAGCGAATTTATATATTTTATTTTTATTTAATATGTCAGCAAATTCTCGTTTTAAAAACATGATGTCGTTATATAGGGCATCATTCCACTCTCCAATGAGCTCGACGACGGCGAAGTGCTTGGCATAGTTGACAAAAAGTAATTTTCCGTATAGTGTTTCAGAACCAAAATAATCCCATTGTGGGTGGATGAGATAGTTGTATATTTTGTTACTAAAATTAAATTCGTCATACGTACATCCGTGGAAAGGAGATTTTTTGTCATTTTCTGCCATATATTCGTCGCGCCAGCCCCACCAAGGTTCTATGTCATGCATATAAAAAAAGCATTTAGATAATCAAATTGTTTTTTCCGGTGATTTGTTCAATGGACCAAACCTTTTCTTCGTCGTAAGCGGGATTATTCAAAATGCAAAGATCTTTACATTTTGGACAATTTTCTTTTCGACAAGGTTCGCTTTGAATAGAAATATCGAGTTCTTCCTCTTCAAATTCTTTTCTAATGATACTTTTTAAAAAGGTCGTCTCCTGATGTGCTTGTTCGACAGTATAATGATAGGGTAGCGTAAGATGCATATCGATATGATATACTTGACCAAATCTCAACAAAGTGAGTTTGTGGATATTGACCCAAGTGGGTCTTTTGTTCAATTTGATGACGTTTACAATTCTATTTAGTGCGATCGGATCGGCTTCATCCATCAGACCGGTTACGGTATCTTTTAGCACTTGATAGCCTGTATAAAGAATAAAAAGCCCAAAGCTAATAGCCAAAAGACTATCCATCCACTGGTGACCTGTCGCCATATATAGCAGCAATCCTCCGATAAGGGCAAAGGTAGAATAGGCATCTGATTGCAGGTGCTTGCCTTCGGATATTAGGCTGATGGAACCATAGTTTTTGCCCTTTTTTATACTGAACATTCCTAAAATATAATTAATTAGGCTGGTGGACATTAAAATGATAATACCCAATCCTATATCTTGAATTATCGGTGGATGATTGAGCCTATTAATCGCTTCAATGACGATCAAAACGCCGGCGACAGCAATCAAGATACCTTCAACTGAAGCCGTTAATAATTCGATTTTCCCATGACCATAGGGATGATCTTCATCTCTAGGTTTCAAAGCGTACTTTAAGGCTTGAAGCGTCATAATCGAAGTAGTGATATTGACGATACTTTCTAGTGCATCGGATAAGATACTTACCGAGTTTGTAAAGTAAAATGCAAGCATTTTGGCTAAAAATACGAGGATGCTTGCTCCTAATATCAACCACTGGAATTTTGTCTTTTTTTTGCCCTTATTTAAAATGAATTGATTTTCCATGGCATTTTGCCATTTTTACTTACAGTATAAATTACTAACGTGTAAATGTATAAAAGTATTACGACTAATTGCTAAGTTTTATATGATGAAGTATCTTTTTTTTTAAATCGCTTTTTACTCCCAAAACTAATCCCTACCTTTGTGCTTCCTAAATTGGGGTGCTTGAGCATTGCTCTTGCTGAGATTATACCCATCGAACCTGTCCGGGTAATGCCGGAAAGGGAGCAACATACCATCTACAGCGTATCTCATTTAGGAAATTCAATTTTTTATTAAAAATGTAATTGAAATGAGATACTTAATTATTCTGTTGACTTTTTTTTCATCGAATGTTTTGTTTAGCCAATATACCATTTCCGGTAAGGTCTTTAATGACATGGGCGAACGGCTTGAATTTGGATCTGTTTTCCTAGTTAATACGCCTTATGCAGCGGTTTCGGATATCAATGGCTTATATGTTATACGTGATATTGCACCCGGTAATTATTTCCTAAAAGCATCGTATGTGGGATACGATCCGATAATTATGGAGGTTGAAGTTTATGATAATATCGAACAAGATATCCATTTTAGTGGTGAGATTTTTCGATTGCACCAAATCGATATCCAAGCCAATAGAATCGTAGCTCGTGGACCGTTTACGAGGAGTGATGTGTCTAAAGAATCATTGATTAAAAATAATTTAGGGCAAGATGTGACCTATCTCTTACAGTGGACGCCATCGATGGTAGTTACTTCAGATGCCGGAGCCGGTATCGGTTATACGAGCATGCGCATGAGAGGCTCGGACCAAACCAGAATCAACGTTACGCTCAATGGTGTTCCGGTCAATGATGCCGAATCTCAAAATGTTTTTTGGGTCAATATGCCGGACTTGGCAGCCTCAGTGACGAATGTTCAGGTTCAGCGAGGAGCAGGCCCGTCCACTGTCGGAGCAGGAGCCTTTGGCGGAACGGTGAGTATCAATACTTCAGAAGTAAGGATTAATCCTTTCCTTGATGTGGATGCTGTGTATGGATCCTTCGGAACGCATAAACTTTCAGCCAATCTAGGTTCTGGATTGATGCATGACAAATATAGTGTTCAAGGTCGAATCAGTTGGATACATTCTGATGGTTATATTGACAGAGCCTCGGCTGACTTAGCGAGTTATTATTTTTCAGCGGTTCGAGTAACATCTAAATCTTCACTTCGATTGAATGTTTTAAGTGGCCAAGAGCAAACCTATCAAGCATGGAATGGATCGCCCGAAGCCAAGGTCAGAGGCGATGAAGCAGCTTTGCAAGCACATTATTGGGTAAATGTAGGTGGCTTGTATAAAACCAGAGAGGACTCAGTCAATCTCTTTTCATCCGATCGTAAATACAATTACTACACTTATCAAAATCAAGTAGATAATTACCGCCAAACACATTTTCAATTGCTACATGCGTATCAATTCAACCCTAAGTTTAAAACCAAATTGACGCTATTTTATACCAAGGGCAAGGGCTTTTTTGAAGAATGGAAATCTCAAGCTAAACTCAAAGATTATGGTGTTGAGCCCGTTATGGACGAGCATGGCTCTTTGATTTCAAAATCGGACATCGTTAGGAAACGTTGGTTAGATAATGGACTTGTTGGTGTGCTCGGTGATGCAGTCTATGATGTAAATAATAACGCAGCTTTACACTTTGGAATAGGTGCTAATCATTATGTAGGTCACCATTTTGGCCATATCAAGAAGTCGTCTATCGCATTGCCCAATTTGCCGCGAGACTATCGATATTTTGATAATACAGGGAAGAAATCAGATATTTCGGGTTATGCGAGATGGGTTCAACACCTAGCCAACAGATGGACATTTTTTGGAGATCTACAAGTGCGATATGTAGATTATGGTATTTTGGGAACAGATAAGACTAGGGAATTTGTCGATGTATCTGAGGACTTTACTTTCTTCAATCCTAAAGCTGGATTGAGCTATGGCTTGACTCATTCCTCTGACTTGTACGCATCTATTGCTGTAGCTGGAAAAGAACCTTCTCGAGGTGATTTTATTGATAATGCGTTGGCAGGCTTACCCAATCCAGAGCGGTTGTATAATTCAGAAATCGGGTATCGACTTGACAAAAATAAGACGAAGTTTGAATCCAATATCTATTATATGGATTATAAAGATCAGTTGGTACTCACTGGCGACCTTAATGAGTCTGGTGCGGGCATACGAGTCAATGTGCCTAAAAGCTATCGACTAGGATGGGAATCATCGCTGACACATTTTCTAAATAATACCTGGGCGATTCACTTGAATGCAACTTGGAGCCAAAATAAAATCAAAGCTTTTGACGAGGTGTTTGCGGATTATACCAATGGATTTGAAAAAGAGATTATTCATCACGAAAATACGGATATTTCATTTTCTCCGTCCTTAACTGGAATGGTGGGTATTTTGTGTAAGCCTTTGGATGGATTGGAAATAGAGTGGTCTGGAAAATATGTAAGCCGCCAATATCTTGATAATACCTCCAATCTTGATCGTTCCTTGCCGAGTTATCATTTTCACAATTTGAGGATAGCTAAGGATTTTAATGCTTCATTTTGGAAACTTTGTACCGCTACTTTGCAAGTCAATAATGTGTTGAATTATAAATATTCGTCCAATGGTTACACCTATTCCTATAGATACGAAGATGTAATCACTGAAAATTTCTTATATCCACAAGCTGGCATTAACTTGATGTTGGGTGTGAATATACGATTTTAAAGCCAGAGCATTAGGATATATTGAAATTGTATAAGTCAGGATAAAATGAAAGATGAATAGATAAAATGGTATAGATAAGTTGATTGATAATTTTATTGCAGGTTGTGATTTTTTTCATATGTTTGTATCTTCTAATTTTTAGGATTGTAAATTATCAAATATGGATTTTGGCCGATATTTAGTAGAAAACTTAGATCTGACCCTTGAAGAAGAAAGGGATATTCTATTGATAGGCAAAAATAAAAGCTTCGCAAAGGGCGAGATTATCTTGCCACCCGATAATAAATCATCCTATATCTATTTTATAGAATCCGGGTTAGTTAAAATGTTTTATTTCAAAGAAGATAAGAGCATTACACATTATTTCTTATCTGAAAATGACTTTATAACACGCACGAGCAATTTTTATGCAAATGCTGATGATTCGGAATTTAAGTTTGGGTTACAATCTTTAGAAAGTCAAACTCGGGTTTTTTTACTGCCATTTGCTGCAATTCAAGAATTGGCTAAAGCCAACCTGAGCATCAATAATTTTATTCAAAAATTATTATTGAATCTAATCAAAGGTTACTCTAATCGATTGTACAGCCTTCAATTTGAAAACGCTAAAGATCGATATGCACAATTGCTACGTGAATCACCGGAAATCCTTTTGCGAGCACCATTAGGAGACATCGCTTCTTACTTGGGTATTTCCCAACAAACGCTGAGTGTAATCAGAGGTCAGGTTAAATAAATTCATCATTTGTTCATTTTTTAAGATTTCTTAAAAATCGAATGGTTTTTGTGGCTTAATTTTGCGGCATAATTAGAAATTAGGATCATGAAATCACGTTTAGTATTATTTTTGAGCTTGAGTACATCCTTGTTTTTGTCTTCATTGAGCGCCCAGTCGATTGTAACGCCTACACTCAATGAACCAATCAGACAAGCGATTGCTAACAATGCCCAATTGGAACTCAAAAGAGCCGATAGCGAGATTACTCGACTAGAAGAAGCACAATTGCGCGGCCGCTAAACGCCTCAGGTAGATGTTATTGGTGGCTATGGATTTTTGTTCTCCCGAATGAACAATGAATTTCCAACACATTATTTACCTATTTCTCAAAAGCCAATTTTTGACGACGCACTTATTTCAAATTTGAATACCCACACGGTATTAGGCGGTGTTTCAGCTAAGCAAATCATCTATGCCGGGCATCAAATAAAATATGGTCGCGAAGCCTTACAGGAAAAAGAAAAGGCACAGCGATTGATGGCAGAAGCAGCCAAAGAAGAAATAGCAATGGAAGTCATCGAAACCTTTGACCAATTGATGCTGCTTCATGAGATAGATACGCTTATTATACATACCGAACAGCGATTAAATATTGAAAAGCAAAGAATCGAAATGGGTATAAAAAATGGTTTGGCGGTACCTTATGATAGAGATAAGATAGCCTTGGCTTTACTAGAATTGGAAGAGAAAAAGTTAGATGTTGCCGGTAGCCGATCGTTATTATATGAAAAACTCCAATATTTGACGCACATGGATGCAGTAGCGCTGATGGATATTAATTATAAATTGGCACCTATGGATGAATTCGATTTTGTGGCTTCCCCGGAAAAGAGGTTGGAATTAAAAGCCTTATCAGCCGGACAAAAAGCCCAAGAGATGCTTTACAATAAAGAAAAGGGTAGTCTGATGCCAAGCGTTTTTGCTTTTGCCAATGTCAATTATTTTAATGCTTTCGGTACGCATCTCAATCTTAAAGATGTACCATCTGGTGTAGATATCGGAATAAAAGCCGATCATCTGAGTTTACAACCAGCTATGACCATAGGTGTGGGATTCAAGTGGAATCTTTTGGATGGCGGTGCCCAAGATAAAAAGATAAAAAAAGCAGCTCTTGAAGTATCCATGGCTGAGACTAAATTGAAAGATACAGAAGAAAAACTTACGCTTTTGATTTCTAAAAACAAGACGGACTTGAATGTTGCAAATATGCGAATAGACGTGGCATCGAAGCAAATTGTCATTGCTGCGAATAGCCTAGATTTGGCGACGAAACAATATCAGTCTGGTCTTATTGATTTGCCGGAAAGATTAGCGGCAGAAAATGATTATTATCGGGCTAATTTCAATTATTATACAAATTTATTAAATCAACGTAAAGCCAGTGTTTCATTGCTTGTAGCTACTGGCGAATTAATCGAAAAAACCATAGGACATGAATAAGAATAAAGTGCTTTTATTAGGAGCTGTTTTAAGTTTAGCAAGCTGTAAAGTTGAAAAAATCGATCCTGCTTTCTTAGGTAAAATCGAAAGAGATAAAATTTCAGTTACGACAAAAATACCAGGTACGGTCGCAGCATTATATGTCAATGAAGGCGAATGGGTAAAACAAGGCGATACATTGGGTATTTTGGATATTCCTGAGGTTGAAGCCAAAAGGACACAAGCCCAAGGTGCCGTTAAATCTGCGGAAGCGCAATATGCGATGACAGTAAAAGGTGCTACCCAAGCGCAATTGAGCCAGTTACAAAACAAGGTTGATGGGCTGAAAGAACAATATGATTTTGCAAAAAAATCTAAAGACCGCATGTCAGAGATGCTTCGAGATAGTTTGATAGCACAGCAAAAATATGATGAAGTATTTGCAAAGTATATGGGCGCAAAAAATCAGTATGAGGCAGCCGTGACCGAACTGAATGATGCTAAAAAAGGCTTGCGCATCGAACAGCAAACCATGGCATTGGGTCAAGAGATTTTAGCCCAAGGCGCATTGTCCGAAGTTGGTGTCGCAGCTAATTCTAAATACATAATTGCACCACAAGATATGTCAATAGAAACGTCTAATTTGAAAGTGGGCGAATTGGCACTTCCAGGATATCCGATATTTAGCGGCTACCTCCAGAATAGTGTATTTTTCCGTTTTACCATAGCTGAAAGTAGAATTGGAGATTTGAAAATAGGCGATCATGTGGATGTCGGGCTGATGTACAAAAATGGAAGTCCTATCCCAGGTAAGGTCAGTGCTATAAAAGCTTTGAGTGCCTATGCTAATATAGCAACGGCTTATCCTGACTTTGAAATGCAACAGTCACTTTTTGAAGTTCGAGTGACACCGGAAGACAAAGATAAAGTCAAAGATTTGATAACCAAAGGCAGTGTTTCATTGCAATTTAAAAGCAAGTAATCGTGAAAAAGTTTTTTGCCTTAATAGGCCGGGAGTTTAAGTTGTTTTGGGATAATAGTGTCTTACGACTATTGTTTATAGGTGCGCCCATCATGTATGGTGTGCTGATAGGTGCCGTCTATCAAAAGGGTAAGATTACGGATTTGCCGATAATTGTTGTAGATGAAGACGCTACCCCGATTAGTGCTAAGCTTATCGAAATGTTAGAAGATAACGAGACGGTTAGAATCGTAGATGTGCTGCCTTCCATTTTTGGTGTCAAGGATCTTGCCATTGAGAAGGAAGCTACGGTAATTGTTGAGATTCCAAAGGATTTTAGCGCTGATATTCAGCAAAATAGAATCCCTGAACTCAAGGTGTTTGTCGATGGTTCTAATACGTTGACATCCAACACTGCATTGATGGCCGTCAACCAAGTAACCATGACAATGAAAGCTGGTATGCAGATCGAATCTCAAATGAAAAAGGGTGTGCCTGAATACGTGGCGATGCAGAGTTTCGAACCCTTTAAGATGACGGTTGTAAAACAAAGTATTCGCAGTGGCAACTACCTTTATTTTATGCTTCCCGGTGTTTTGTTGACCGTGTTTCAACAAGTTTTGCTCCTAGGATTGGCATTGACTTTCGCTTCGGAATTTGAAAATGGAACCTTCGGTACATTGACGCAAAAAATGTCAAATCCGATCGGCTTATTGGTCGTAAAGATGTTTCCTTATATGTTGATGTCGGTCGGCATTATGTTGATGTACTATGGATTTTCCAGATATTATAATATGATTATAGGTGGTGCTTTCTGGGCATTTTTGCTCAGTACCTTTATATTTATTCTAGCCGTTTGTGGCATCGGTGTGTTAGTTAGCATCATTTTGCCCAATCAATTGAAGGCGACAGAAGTATTGATGGTGATAGCTACACCGAGTTTCATCTTGAGTGGATTTACATGGCCACATAGTCAAATGCCTATTTGGGTTCAGACCATCGCCGATATGATACCGTTGACACATTATCTGAAAATATTTAGATTGCTATATTTGAATCACTCGGGCATTTCGCACGTTTTATCTTCAATATGGGCGATGGCAGCGATAGCTGTGGTTACACTTTTAGCATCTCTTGTGATTTTACATTTCAAAATTAAAAAGGAAAAAAGTAGGGTGCGGTAGCACTAGTGCAACGTTCATAAAAAGACTTAAATAATAATGGAAGTAATTTTTTTAAAGATCAAGGCAAAAAACGCAGGCATAGTGGTAACTATGGCGAGTATTTTTAACGATGAGATTTGAAAAAAGAACGACATTTCATTAAGATCCTTTTGAGGACAGAGCACTAGGTTACATATCGATTATTTATATTTTTACGTTAATCAAAAGTAAATTTTAAACAAATACTGTGATTAAACCATTACTAAGTTTATTTTTGTGACGACAATGAAGTAATATATGCAATTTTTATATCCCTATTTTTTATGGGCATTGGCAGCGATAGCTATTCCGATTATCATTCATTTGTTCCAATTTCGAAGATTTAAGAAGGTTTTCTTCACGAATGTTCGCTTTTTGAAAGAAATCAAGGATGAGACGACCAATAGAAACAAACTTAAAAACTTGTTGATATTACTTAGTCGAATTTTAGCCGTTGTTGCCCTCGTTTTGGCTTTCGCTCAACCCTTTATTCCAAAAGGTGATACGCTTAAATCTGGAAAGAATCAAGTTTCTATTTTTGTAGATAACTCTTTTTCTATGACTGCGATGCGCAATGATGTACCTTTATTGGATTATGGAAAAGAGAAGGCTAGGGCAGTCGTTAAAGCTTATAGTGAAAAGGATCAGTTTCAGATCCTAACGCATGATTTTGAGGGAAGACATCAACGATTTTTATCGCAAGAGGATGCTTTAAGCTACATTGACGAAATCGTTCCTACACCAAATGTTCAACCTATCGACCGGGTCATCAATCGCCAAAAGCAATTGCTTGATATGGGTTCGGATAATAAAATTAGCTACATCATATCTGATTTTCAAAGAACCATAATGCCTGTGGAAGCCCTTCAGGATACATCAATGGAAATCAATTTGCTACCTATTCAGACACATCAATTGAGCAATGTTTCTATTGATAGCGTATGGTTTGAAGGCCCGATTCCATTTCTGAACCAAAACAATCGCTTGCTCATCAAGACGACCAATAATAGTAATCGAAATGCGGAACAAGTTAAAATCTCGTTGAGTAAGGATGGCCAAGAAAAACCGGTAACGGTTCGTGATATTGAGGCAAATACGACGGTTACAGACACGGTAAATATTTCTATAGCCAATTCTGGTTGGCATCAAGGTGTTGTAAAAGTAACGGATTATCCAGTGACATTTGACGATGAATATTTTATAGCATTTAATGTCCCGGATACGATAAAAACGCTATTGATCAACGAAGGCGGTATTTCAAAGTATATGGATGCACTGTTTAAAGGCATTCAAAATCTTTCGGTACTCAACCAGAATGTAAATCAGCTCCAATACCAGCAGTTTCCGGATTATGATCTCATTATATTAAATGATTTGCGGCAAATCAGTTCTGGACTTTCGACCGAATTAGTACAATATCTTCGCAATGGAGGCAAGGTGTTGATGTTTCCTGGACAAACTGCGGATATGAATAGTTATAATAGCTTTTTGCAATCTATTCAAGCAGGAAGCCTTTCGTCACAAAATAATTCGCTTCGAGAGGTTTATACAATCAATACGGAAGAGTTTGTTTTTTCCGATGTTTACATTCGAACTGCCTCCAACCTCAAGCTGCCTAAAACACAATTTAGCTACGATTTTCTTACTTCGGGAGCTAGTAATATGGAAAAGTTATTATCCTATCGAGATGGCAGCATGTATCTTGGAAAATTCAAGGTCCAAGATGGTCAATTCTATATGTGTGCTGCACCGCTAGATACAGAAGTCAATGACCTAGTGTATAATGCCGAGGTCTTTGTTCCAATGGTTTATAAAATAGCCATTTCTACGACCAAGCAGAAATCGTTAGCCTATACCATTACTAATCATATCACCGTCGAAACCGCCAATCTTCGACGTACAGGAGATTATACCTATAAGGTAAAGCATGGTGAAGAGGAGTTTATTCCAGGACAGATGCCGGCAGGTAATCATATAATATTGGATTTTAACGATCAAGTTAAAAAATCCGGATATTATGATTTACTTTTAGATGACAAATTGGTCAATAAGTTGGCGTTTAATTATGATAGAAAGGAATCAGACATGCGGATTTTTGAAGAGAAGGAACTCAAAGATATAGAAGCCTCCAATCCCAAGGTCAAAGTCTTGGGAGAAGTGCTTCAGGCGAACATGACAGCGGCGATAACAGAAAAAGATCAGGGCATTGCATTATGGAAATGGTTTGTTATCGTTGCTTTATGCTTTCTGCTAGTGGAAACCTTATTGATACGTTTTTTAAAATCATGACCCTATGAACTTGCTCATTAAAGAAGCCACCATTTTGCTGAAAGACAGTATTTTTCACCAACAAAAAAAGGATATTCATATCGTTGATGGAATTATAACTCAGATTGGTGAAAACCTTAATGATGCACAAGCGCAAATAATCTCCGGTAATCAATTGTATTGTACAATTGGCCTTTGTGATATAGGTACGCATAGTGGCGAACCAGGATTTGAACATCGCGAGACCATAGATACGCTGACTAGGGCAGCACGGCAAGGTGGATATACATCCCTCGTTGTTTTTCCCAATAATCAACCCATTACCCAAGCTAAAGCGGCGATTCAGTTTTTTAAAAATCATCCCGACCGCAACGCTGTCGATATTTGGCCCATTGGCGCCTTGAGTCACGACCTTAAAGGTGAAGATATCACGGAGTATTTGGACTTGTCGCAAGCGGGAGCTGTTGCTATGAGTGACGGCATGAAGAGCATTCAAGATACTCGTTTGCTCAATCGAGCCATGCAGTACGCCAGTGCTGCAAATATTCCTTTAATCTTGCATCCGGATGATCATTTTTTGAGCCACGAAGGACAGATGCACGAAGGCGTCACGAGTACTTCACTCGGGATGAAAGGTGTACCGGATATTGCAGAAATTCAGATGATCCAAAGAGATTTGACGGTCCTTGGATACAATGAAGCTTCTATCGTAGAACACGGTATCTCTACTGCAAGAGGATTGGAAGCTATCCAAGGATTTAAACATGAAAAATCTTGCGTTTTTGCCACTGTGCCATATATGAATTTAGTGCATACGGATGAAGATTTGTCGGACTTTGATTCTAACTTAAAGGTTGTACCTGTACTCAGGGAATCTTCGGATAGAAAGGCACTGATCCAAGGCGTAAAATATGACCAAATCGATGCCATCGTCAGCAATCACACACCCTTGGATAAAGAAGCCAAAGATGTCGAATTTCCTTATGCTAAGTCGGGTGCAATTGGTCTGGAGACGTGCCTTCCCATGTTGATAGATACGCTGAAAGATGCGTTGGAAATTGCTCAGATTGTCGATAAACTCACAATTGGCCCAAGGAAGATTCTAGGTTTACCCATTCCTGAAATAGTAGAAGGCGTAAAGGCCAATGTCTGCGTGTTTGATACAGATTCCGCATGGACTTATACGGAAGAAGCCATTGTCTCAACGTCGCACAATACGCCTTATCTCAACCGACGATTCCAAACGCGTGTCGTTGCAAGTATCATCAATGATCATTTGTATTTATCTGATTTATAAATAAAATTTATAATATAAGCTAAAAGTTTTTCAGTTAAACATATCAGAACTTATAATTTTGACGTTTTGTAATTATTACATATTAAAAAATATGCATACCTTTGCATTTGTTCATTTTACAACATAAGATCAATGGCTCAAGACAAGATATACACAAGTCGATTAGATGCTTCTAAAGAAGGAGTTTCTACACAATCCGGATTGGTATTCGGTAAGAAAAATTATATGTTTATCATCATTGGAACGGTACTTATATTCTTAGGAATGGGATTAATGACTGGTGGGCATATGCCTTCTCCTGAAGTGTGGGATGAGTCTTTGATTTATAGTTTCAGAAGGATTACCTTGGCACCAATCGTCATCTTGATTGGCCTTGGCGTAAATATCTATGCCATTTTTGTAAAAAAATAACTTGTTTACTTTCATTGTATGTGGGAAATTTGGATTGCGGTAATTCTTGGAATTGTCCAAGGACTAACCGAGTTTTTGCCAGTCAGTAGTAGCGGTCACCTTGAATTGGCTAAGTTTATTTTGGGAGATACTTCAGTAGGAGAGGAAAGCCTCTTGATGACGGTTGTCTTGCATCTTGGAACTGCCTTAGCTACGATTTATGTGTTTCGAACTCAAATCATGGACTTGATTAAGAAGTTTTTTTCTAAAGGGCCATCTGAAGAAAAATCCTTTGCCTACAAAATTGTGCTTTCCATGATTCCTGCAGTATTTGTCGGCCTCATGTTTGAAAAGGAATTAGAAGCGATGTTCACACAAAACATTATGTTAGTTTGTGGTATGTTGATATTAACCGGGATATTATTGTTTGTGGCCGATCGGCCTACGACAGCCGGTAAGTCAGTCTCTTATGCGGATGCGATAAAAGTTGGGATAGCACAAGCTATTGCGATTATTCCGGGTATTTCTAGGTCCGGAGCTACGATTTCAACTTCAGTTTTATTGGGTATTGATCGTGCAAAGGCTGCTGAATTCTCTTTTCTCATGGTTGTTCCTTTGATTTTTGGCAAAATGGCCAAAGATATGCTCGACGGTGCGTTTATTGCAGAAAATGTAAAGTTGGCAGAATTAGGTGTAGGTTTTGTGGCTTCCTTTATTACAGGCGTGGTAGCATGTACTTGGATGTTAAAGATTGTCCGCAATAGCCAACTTAAATATTTTGCGTATTACTGTATCCTTATAGGAGTTATAGGAATTGCTTATGCCTTCTTTAAATAATAAGATCATTCATAAGCGGTATGCCAGCCTATCATGTGACTTCGAGCAAGGCGTGGTATTGCTGATTGATAAACCGCTTGAGTGGACATCTTTTGATGTAGTCAATAAACTGAGATTTAAAATTAAACATGGTCTCGGAATCAAAAAAATCAAAGTAGGACACGCCGGTACTTTGGATCCTTTGGCTACGGGTTTACTCATCATTTGCACCGGGAAATTGACCAAATCCATTGATGAATTACAAGGACTCCATAAAGAATATTCCGGTACCATCAGGATTGGCGCAACGACACCTACGTATGATGGTGAGGTAGAACCCACGGACTTTTTTGCGTTTGACCATGTGGATCAAGTGCTCATCGAGCAAACCCGTCAACAGTTTCTAGGTACTATCGAACAAATCCCACCTATATATTCGGCAGTGAAAGTAAAAGGTCAATCAGCCTATACATTAGCCCGTCGTGGACAAGATGTCGCTCTAAAACCGAGGACTATCGAAATTTCACGGTTTGATATCTTGGATTACACATTGCCCGAATTGCCTTTTATCTGTGGATGTAGTAAAGGAACCTATATCCGTTCTCTAGCACACGATTTTGGGAAAGCCATGAATTCCGGTGCCTATCTTTCGTCTCTGAGACGTGAGGCTATCGGCGAATACCGAGTAGAAGATGCCATGACGATGGATGAGGCTTTGAACTTTATAGAAGCGATGACTACCATTCAACAATCTTAAATTCATCATTATGGCTCATTCGCACATAAATGATAAGCCAAGGTTACTAATACTTTCAGATTTGTGGGGTTGGTCTAATGCGCCTTGGATCGAATTGTATCTACAGGCACTGCATCCATACTTTGATTTTGTGATCTATGATAGCTGTGTTTTAGCTGAGCTGTCGGCTGACCTAGATAGTGAGGCATTGCGCCATACAGCTTTTATACATGGAGGCATCGAAAGGGCTGTGGATAAACTCTTGTTGGTAGAAAAGTCACCGGTTTGGATGTTGGCTTTTAGTATCGGTGGCTATATCGCATGGAAGGCAGCACAACAATCGCTTTCAGGGTCGGGTATCCTCGCTGTAAGTGCTACGAGGCTTCGATTAGAAACAGAACAGGCAAATTTTCCTATACATTTGATTTATGGCGCCAATGATCCATTCAAACCAGAAATAGATTGGTTTGAAACCATGCAGATAGACTATGAAATCTATTCGGACTTAGGTCATGATCTTTATACTCTTCCTGAAGTGATACCTTCTATTTGCCAGCAGTTGATAAAGATATACCAATCTTCATAAGCAAGGGCTAAAATACCCATTTTATGCCACCACGGAGTTGAGTGCCGACATTGGGATAACCATAATACCTTTCGTACTGATTATTGAAGAGATTCATGCCTTTAAGATTTAGATGAAATCGCTCAAAAAGCGCATAGTCTGCTTCTATACTTAGGTCAAGTAGAAAACCAGAAGATGCCTCAGTGCCTAATTTATCAATATAGTGAACTGCACTGCCTAAGAAAACATCACCTCTAAAACTCAATTTATCATCCAATAAATGAATGACCGTATAAACATTGGCTTCTAGGGCTGGCGTATGCCATGCTTGCGCTAAAGTATCTGTTTTTAAGAAATTTTGTGTTAACCATCCTCCAAATTGAAAGGTATTAGAAAATGTAAAATCTAGGTTGCCACTTATGAAGGTCGTACCCAAATGGTCATAAACCATATCAAAAACCCTTAAATCTTCTTCATGATTCAAGAGAAACATTTGATTTTTTATATTTTTGTAACCAACCTTTGCCTGATATCCGAGAAAAGAGAATTTGCCCTTGAGCCCGGCGCTATATTCTTGCCAAACGCTTGTCGTTAATGAGTCTATGCTCGTATTGATATAAGGATTGAATGTTGAAATGTTCATGGCAGTATTGGTAAAGTATTGTTGTTGTACTTTTGCAAATATCAAGAGATTTTGCTCGGGTACAAACCAACCTAATTCAGCCTCCGGAAATAGGGAAGATCGTCCATCAGAAGTGTAAAGCATCTGAACACCTCCATCTAGCAATAAATTGCTGATTTTGGTTTTGAAGTGTGGCGTAAAATACGCAATGGATAGACTAGCATCGAGCGAATCCCGATATGATGTATAGTTATAACCTGCATGGGCATAGATCACAGAACTCTTGCCAAATAGTTTTTCACCCATGGCCTCTATACCAAAGCCATTGTCTCGTGCTTTTTTAGCATCTATGGATAGATTGTGGATATTAAATTTAACATCGTAATTGAAGTTATACTTGGTAGATTCAGGATTAGCTATTCCGATGGTTATTTTATTGGCATTGAGTTTTCTGCGTAAATCTTGACTTTCGTACAAGGTATCAATACCCAAGTCTGTATGATAGAGATATCTATTTTGAAATGAGGTATTGATCTGTCCATACAGTTTTAGATTCTCTTTTAGCAAATAATCACCAAATAAGCCAATCTTGGTTTGGTTGTACTGCTGATAAGGTGTGTTTTTGCTATTGTCTAAGGATTGATACCCGATTTGGATACCAGCATTGTACCGATCTTTTTGAGCCAGATGATAACCTGCGGATACATCGATGTTGTTCTTAATGCCATAAGCTGCAAATAGATATCCGTTATTGACGATAAAAGGTGCATCCTGTGGTAGAGCAAGCGGAAGAATCTGTGGTCGAGCTGCCTCTGTTTGGACAGGAAATTGAGATATCGTGTATTTATAAGATGGCGTAAAGTTGGTGGCTGGTGGCGTAGCAGGCTTCACTTGATGTAGAGACGCATCTTGGATTTTAGCCTCAAAATCTTTCAATACTTCCACTTGTTTGATGTCCAAATATGCAGTATCGGCTTGACCCATCAATAAGGTCGTCGTAAAAATAATGGCCGGGATTAATATATATTTCATACGATTAAGTATCTTAATTTTTTTAAATGATGAGTTACAATTATGGTTTAAGGTTTTAACATTTCGAGGGTATCGTGCTCTGTGGCCTCGGGTTTTATACGGGATTGCTGCTTTTCAAGCTGACCAATCAAGTCCAGTCTGCTTTGAGCTTCACCCAATAATTCCTTGTCGCCTTGAAAGTTTTCTATGATGGCTTCTAAAGCAGCACGAGCATTGAAAAGATCTTGACGATCCACGTAGATGTCGGATAATAATATCAGGCTTTTGGCTATCCAATAAGGATAAGCGGCATTTTGTTCGTTGGCAAGGTTACATTGGGCTTCTGCATCTTTGATTTTGCCTTGCTTGTATAAAATCTCTGCCAACATGTATCGTGATTCGGCAGCTTGATTATTGTCTGTCATGGTGCTGACTTGCTTAAAGGCTTGAGTAGCTTGCGGCATGTCATTTTCACGCATGTAGGTCTTCGCTAGATAGTACCAAGCCGACGCTTGCTCATCTTTATCTGCTCTTTTATCTGTCGTAACCATATGTCCATATTGTTTGATTGCATCACTATTAGATATTCTGAATGCACTTCTCAAAGCTCCTAGAGCCGCTTTATATTTTTCATCTTCATCGGTGATCTTTTGATAATAAAGGTCATAATACTTAAAGGCCTTGTCAAATTCCTGAGTAGAATTATAAGCGATCAATGCTGACTTGCGGATAGCTTGGATATAAAATTCAGAAGTACCGGCCTGAACCGTTTTTTCATAATCGGCTAATGCTAGGTTGTACTTTTTGAGAATGCTGTACGATTCTGCACGATAATATGTAGCTGATAATCGATTAGCACCATTCGGATATTTGTCTAGATAATTGCTAAATCCCGTGATGGCTTTTTCGTATTCACCATCATTGTATCTCAAATTTCCTACCATATAGGCTAACGAATCTGCCGTACTTGCGGTAACATTATAACCAGGGATGGTACTTACATAGGCTACATATTCGTCAGATTTTCCTAAATCATTGATATAAATCTCCTGAAGGCCGAGTAGGGCACTTTCAGATTCTCGTGCGGAAGGATTATTGGCCATGACCGCTTTATAATGGGTAATGGCTGTGTTTAGATCTCCTTTGTTATACGCAATAAGCCCAATTTTGAGATGCGCTTCATTGACGTAAGGACTCGTCTTGTATTGCGCAGTTAATTCTTGATAGGTTTGATATGCATTTTCGAAATTTTCGACTTCTGCATAGGTGTCTCCAAGTTGCAAAAGGGCATCATCAGCATATTCTGACTTAGGATGTTGCAGTTTCAAATTGCGTAGAGTAACGATTTTTTGGTAGGGTTCGTCCAATAAACCTTCCAACATCCCACGCTGATACATGGCATAAATATAAGGTCCTTGCTTTTTTTGAACGACTTGATCATAAGTTTTAACGGCATCTTTATACTGTTTGCGCTTAAACTGGCAATCACCAATTCTTACGATTGCGTCCGGCCAAACGACTTCTGAGATTTGTTTGTTTTTGATCTTTGAAAGTTGTGCTTGAATCAAGGCGTGTGTTTGAGTAAAAGCCTTTTCAGCGTCACTGTATTGTTGTTGCTTGAAGTAATTGTACCCTTGGGTATAATATGCCATAGCCTGCGTAGATTCGTCCGGCATCCAAGTGATATCACTACTTGTTTTGAAGTAGGTAGTGAGCAAGGCATTAGAAGCCTCATATTCTTGTGACTCATGCTTGACCATTGCCGCCCAATATAGACCTTGAGATGCGGTGATTCGACTGGCTTGATATTGATTTGCTTTGATAAAATTTGCGTAAGCAGCATCTTTTATATCATCATTATAGAGTTGAATACCGTATTTCAACGCCAGACTTTGATAGACGACTTTCATCTTTTCATTGACGGTAGTCATATTTTCGATGATTTGAAGCCCAGTAGCATAATCCGACGTATTTTCGAGTAGATTTACGAGGATATCTTGAGCTTCCGCATAATAAGGATTACTAGTATCGATTTTTAGAAGGGTATTGATAGCTTCACGTTCGTATCCTGATTCTGCCGACAGTTTAGCGTAATTGATCAGCGCTTCATCTCTAAGGTTGGGCTCATAGTCCATTTGGCTTACCTTTTTGAAGGCTGTTCGTGCTGAAAGCTTATCTCCGGTTTTGTTGTAGCAGTCAGCTAAGTAATGATTGACTAACTGACCAAGGCGGCTATCTAAGAGGCTCAATTCTTTAAAATGTGGGATGGCTTGTGGATAATTTCCTAATTTGTAATGAGAAAATCCAAGCTGATAAAACTCCTCGGTCGTTAATTTTTCAGAATTGTCTTCATAATAAGCGAGATGTGGGAGCGCCTGCTCGTATTTTTCTTGACGAAAATAAGCTTGTCCTAAGATCAACCGAATCTCCTTTCTATTGCGCAATTGCTTGTCATTGAGTGCGCCTTCTCCGTATTGAATGACTTTGTCATCTTGATGTTGTGCAGCATAGATTTGTACCAAATTATAGGGTATAAAAGATTTATAAGTTTCATGGTTTTTCACTAAATCGAAACTGGCGATGGCACCACCATAACTTCCGAGGAAGTATTCGCACATGCCATAATAGTAATTGGTCGGGTAGTAAAAATCGCCGCGAATGTCTCGGGTGCGATCGAGTTCATGGCGTGCTAACATAAATTCCTTCGTCACAAAGAGAGCATATCCTTTTTTTAGAGAAGCCTCTGCCATTTCATCCGTCGAAAGTCGGTCTAATTGAACCATGTCATAGGTCTCAATACATCTTTGATACCATTTTTTATTGAAGTAGTAACTACCCAATTCAAGTATAGCGGGTATTGTAACTGGGTCTGGATATTTGTGATTGATAAAAGCGACTAATTCTTGTTCGCCACTCATCAAATCCGCCCGAAGACCTGATATAGCAGCCATAGCAAGGGCTTCATCTTTAAGATTGGCAAAATCATCCTCGGGAGCAGGTCTTTGTTGCTCTGCAAAGAGTTGTAATGGATACCGGGCACCACCATAAAGATTATAATCAAATAGGGTAGAACCATGATGGTAATCTCCAAGGACATTTTTATCTACTTTGTTTTCCTGTGCGTGCGCATGAAAGGCTGCAAGGATGAAAACAACGATTTTTAAAGGCTTCATAAATAATGGTCAATTTTTGAAAGATGCAATGTCAAGGCCAAATTTAATAGTTAAAAACATATGATGATGAATTGCACTATATAATATCGGCCGAATATGGAGGCAAATATATAACAATTTTTTGTAATATGTAACATTATTGAAGAATTATTGATGAGGAAGGTAGAATAGGGGATGTGAGCATCACTAAAAGGTTGCGATTTTATTTTAGGAGTAATAGTAAAGTAGGAAAATGAATCTTGATTATCAAGAGGAAATAAAAATAATTAAATAAAAATCAGTTCAAATAACTTGGAAATTCAATAATTTTTGTATTTTTACAGCATAATTCGTCGATATGAGCTATTTTGAAAATATTAGTTTGTTGATTTTCAGGATTTTACATGTTGACGCAGTCCGAACCATATGTCCAGCTTAGAAGGATTAAGACCATTATAACCTGCATCTACTGTTGATGCCTTCAATGTCCGAACCATATGTCCAGCTTAGAAGGATTAAGACTAGCACTATTTGTATATATAGGCTAATCCTATTACGGTCCGAACCATATGTCCAGCTTAGAAGGATTAAGACTCAACCGCTACTGAAAATACATCTGGATTTTTAGTAGGTCCGAACCATATGTCCAGCTTAGAAGGATTAAGACTATCAATCTTAAATGTAGATAAAAAGAAATTATCTAAGTCCGAACCATATGTCCAGCTTAGAAGGATTAAGACAGGACAAAGGTAAACCTATCATTTTCTAATTGAATGGTCCGAACCATATGTCCAGCTTAGAAGGATTAAGACCAAGAGCAGAGATTAATGTTTGAAAAACTTCGGTTGGAGTGTCCGAACCATATGTCCAGCTTAGAAGGATTAAGACCCTCATATATGTTTTGTGTGATTAGGTCGTGCAAGTCCGAACCATATGTCCAGCTTAGAAGGATTAAGACATATCAATTTTTATTGGTTTAAATTAGATGTTAAGTCCGAACCATATGTCCAGCTTAGAAGGATTAAGACTTTCTTTTTCTGTGAACTTTAGATCTTTCGTTGTTTTTGTCCGAACCATATGTCCAGCTTAGAAGGATTAAGACCAACTCGTTTCTAAACAGTAACATATTATAATTATTTGTCCGAACCATATGTCCAGCTTAGAAGGATTAAGACTTGGTCTGCCATCGCTATTCTGATTTTATTTTTTAAGTCCGAACCATATGTCCAGCTTAGAAGGATTAAGACGTTTGTGGGTTAATTACAGGGCTTTGTCCATCATAAGTCCGAACCATATGTCCAGCTTAGAAGGATTAAGACTTCTTAGCTGCTGGTGCAGCAAAAGGGTTAATAAAGTCCGAACCATATGTCCAGCTTAGAAGGATTAAGACTCTGCACTTTTAAAGTACAGACTGTAATGATTTTTAGTCCGAACCATATGTCCAGCTTAGAAGGATTAAGACCAGCAAAAGGGTTATTATAGTCTGCACTTTTAAAGGTCCGAACCATATGTCCAGCTTAGAAGGATTAAGACACTTGAAATTCGTTGTCAGATAAAAAGTTTAGAAAATGTCCGAACCATATGTCCAGCTTAGAAGGATTAAGACACCCGTCAATAAGGTCGTAAAAGTCACCTATACTATTGTCCGAACCATATGTCCAGCTTAGAAGGATTAAGACATCACTCTTCTTGATCGAAAGAGCAATGAACTCAAGTCCGAACCATATGTCCAGCTTAGAAGGATTAAGACTTCTAATGATTTTAATAATATAACAATATATTCCTTAGGTCCGAACCATATGTCCAGCTTAGAAGGATTAAGACTTCTGTTTTGGTTACTGTTATATCATCTACAGTATATGTCCGAACCATATGTCCAGCTTAGAAGGATTAAGACGTTATATCGCTGGTAGATACTCTTCACCTTCACGGAGGTCCGAACCATATGTCCAGCTTAGAAGGATTTAAAAAAGTCATATGATAATTTTTCGTCATATGACTTTTTTCTTATCCATACCATAGTTTAGAATGATAGGTATAGAGGATGCGTCTTAATGAAGCAAGGGGCGCAAAAGTCAAAGCTTGTGTTTTTATATCAATCGTTGTAGGCATATTTCGATTTATTTTCCTATTCGCATATCCGTCAAAACATAGCGGCGGAACCATGATTTTGATCAGGAAATTATTGACAGCAAATAATAATTCAAAATATTTTAGAAATTTATTCTTTGAATGCAAGAATTTTGCATTTTGTATCGTATATTAGCGTTTCTATTGAACTATATCCGTTTTAAAAAGCGCAATTATGCCAAAAACCAGGTACTTACATATCGTTTTTTCTGAGCCGATACAATCGTATGATATCCCTAAGTTCAGAGCCGCAGTGATTGAAAAGACCAAGAGAGAATCCACCTTGTTTCACAATCATGTGGACGACAATGTATATATTTATAGGTATCCATTGATACAATATAAAGTGACGGATAAGAAAGCTAGCTTGATATGTTTGGCTGAAGCGACGGAAGACATTCATTATCTATTGAAGCAGCGACAATTTGATTTTCGTATCGCAGGGCGAACCGTCAATTATGAGATCGATGATGTCCGGCTTAAATATGAATTAATTCAAACGTGGGATCAGGACTTTGTTTATAATCTCCATCATTGGATTGCGCTCAATCAGGATAATTATCGGGAGTATCAACAATTAGCCACCTTAATCGAAAGGATTGCTTTTTTAGAACACCTTCTCGAAAAACACCTGCGGATCTTTATGGAAGCCATGGGCGCAGAAGAGGTCATACCACTTCAACTAAATATTCTCGACATCAAAGGAGAAAAGTATATAGAATATAAAAATATTTTTCATCTTACCTTTTCTCTTAATTTTAGATGTAATCTTTCTATACCCAATCATGTGGGTATCGGAAAAGGCGTAAGTGTCGGGTTTGGGCTGGTGAAAAAACTAGGAGATTCAAATGATTTATTTCATCGAAAATCGAAAAGTAAGGTAAAAAGTGATGAAGCATTCCCTATTATTGATGATTAAAAATCATTTTTCAATGGTAAGTATGTCATGGTTGCATTTTAAATTAAATATTAGACAATTTATGTAGAGCATTAAGATAGAAAGATTGGGTGTAGGTAAGTTTGAGGGTAAGGATTGTAAAATGGGTAAGTTTAGAATTTAAGATTAAGATTTAGAATAAATATCTAAGTTCAGTTTATGAGGTTATTTAGAAATGATGAAAGAATATGAGTATTAAAGAAAGGCAAAGAATAGTTTTAGCAGCTTTACTTCATGATATCGGAAAGTTTTGGGAACGAGCTGATTTAAAATACGATCAATCAGAAGTAATTAAAAAAGAATTTCCTAATAAGGAATACAATCATGTGGTTCCTACATACCCAAACGGAAATCCGATGTATAGTCATGCACTATGGACACAGGCATTTTTTAATAAATACGGGATAGGGGCGCATTTGGCATTGGATGATGAAAAGGACAAAAACCTTGCTAATTTGTCAGCAAAGCATCACCGACCAACAAACCATTTGGAGGCTATAATTTCTCTTGCAGACAAATGGTCATCTTCTATTGACAGACCTGACGAAGATCAAGAAGATGAAAATTTCTATAAGGAGGTTAAAGAGAAATGGGGAGAGCAGTTTCAGAAGAAGGTGCCATTGGAAAATATTTTTGATATTCTTAATAGAGAAACCAAGGATTACGATAGTCACTGTCTAAAATTAGCAAAACTGAATGTATTGGACAGTGATATACTATTTAGTCAAAAAACTGTACCGGACAAAAATAGTAACCTGCAGGATCAATATCATGACTTGTGGAAAGGATTTGAAAAAGAAATAACTTCATTAATAAGCAGATGTACTGATTTTGACAGTTTTTACACATCCATTAATGACATACTTAGGAATTATACGTGGTGCATGCCTTCAGCTACCAATGTCATTCCAGCCAATGTAAGTCTTTATGAGCATTTAAAGACTACCGCTGCCATTGCATTGAGCTTATATGATTATTATAAGGATTCAAATAAAGAGATAACGATTCAGGGAGATTGGCAAAGTTCTGTAAGAGATATTGACACGCTGTTGATGGTTTGTATTGATCTTTCTGGAATTCAAAAGTTTATATATGATATAGCTAATAAAAAAGCCGCAAAAAGTTTGAAAGGTCGTTCATTTTATCTCAATTTGTTGATGCAGCATATTGTTGATAAGGTATTAAATCATGAAAATATTCTTTGCTATCCGACTAATGTCATTTATTCAAGTGGTGGTAAAGCATATATGATTTTGCCAAATATTGAAAGAGTAAAGGACGCATTAATCGACGTAGAAGAACAGATTCAGGCTTTCCTTTTTAAAGAATACCATGGAAAACTGTTTGCTTGTTTTGGTGCGCTTGCTTTTGGATATGAAACCTTTAAAGATAACAATGGGATTTGGGCTAATAAGATTTTTAGTAAAGAATTAACTGGAAAAGAAAAAAATATGCTTGCTGAAGACATTTTTGATCTTGGCGATTTATGGCGTTTTGCATCCGATAGGGCTTCGGCTAAGAAAGGGCAAAAGTTCAAAAGTCAGCTAATAGCTGATTATAATTCTTTTTTTAAGCCTCAATCAATTGATTATAATTTAAATAAATGTGCTGTAACCGGTGAAAGAGGCGCATTGTTCGATATGAATAATAATAGAGATTCTTCTGACCAAATATGGGTATTAAAACAAGTTTACGATCAAGCAGAATTAGGTGAAGCCCTTAAAAAAGGCAATTTTATTATTTCATATAAGGATATTCGGGATAAACTTAGAACCGACATTCAAGTTAGTGATGAATTTTTTGAAATCAAGGATATAGAACACATCAAAAATCTTCCGGCTTCACTATATGATAAGGCGACTATAAGTACAATGAATAATACGGATGCGACAATAGTTGCTTCAAATGTTGGAGTTAAAACCATCTTCTATGGAGGAAATAAGCAACCTGAAAATATCAATGGCGATTATAAAACCTATGAAGACTTAGCGTTAACAGACAAAGGAAATCGTACCAAATTTGGTATCCTGCGCATGGATGTGGACAATCTGGGTCAGATATTCATTCATGGATTTAATGAAAAGGTTCAGAAAAAATCATTTGCGGCATACTCGACTTTGTCGTTTATGTTAGAAGCATTTTTCAGTGGACATATCAATCATATACATCAGTCTAATCCTGAGTTTAAAGATTATGTACAGATATTATATTCTGGAGGAGATGACTTGTTTGCTGTAGGTAGGTGGGATGCTATTATCAATTTTGCATATGAGGTCAGGAAGGAATTTGCTCGATTTGTCAGTCGGGATGACATATCCATTAGCGGTGGAATAGCTATTGTAGGAGCTAAGTACCCAATCATGAAGTCTGCCGATTTAGCGGGAGATGCTGAGAAAGCCGCAAAAGATTTCAATAACAAGGCTAAGAATGCCATTAATTTTTTCGGAGAGACTGTCAGCTGGGATAAAGAGTTTGAATTTGTTAAAGGCATGAAAGATAGTTTTATGTACTTTAAAGATGCAACAGGTACTGCATTACTTCAAAACATACAAAAATATAAACTGATTAAAGATAACGGTATTAAATTGAATAAGAAGGATTTAAGTTACCTTTGGCATAGTGCTTATACTTTAAAAAGAATGGCGGACAGAATTGGAGATAAAGACAAACAAGCCGTAGAATTTGTGGAACACATAGCAGATAATATACTGTACAACAAAGAATATGGTTCTGAACGATACCTAGACTTAATGGCATTAGCAGCAAGATGGGCAGAATATTTATTAAAAGATAAAAACAAAAATTTAGAAGAGTATGAAATATCCAGAGAAGAAGTTTGACCCAAAATGGGTTAACGGCGAATCAAAAATTGACGAACAGGTTGTTGAATGGTTAGAATCCTTTGGAGGGTTCCTTGCTAAGGATGGTGATGATAATGGAAATGATAAACCAAAAGCCTTATCATCATCTCAAATCAGAAAATTTTTTGGTGAAGTTAAAAAAATTGAAGCTGATTTTGACAGAAAAAAAGGTGAAATCGTCCTTTTAGCGCCCAAATTGGCTTATGCAGTAGGTAGAGATTACAAAGCTCAAATGAAAAGAAGTGAATCTAAAATAAAGGAATTTCATGATGAGATTATACGAGGTCTTAACGAAGTAAAAGAAGATAAAAAGCGATATTCAAACTTCGTGAATTTAGTAGAAGGTATTGTAGCATATCATAGATATAAAGGAGGAAAAGTAAATTAAAAATCTAATAATATGAAGTTAATAAAAAAACAAAAATTGACTGGGACAATAACATTGTTATCCGGTTTGCATATTGGGGACTCAAAAGAGTCAGCTGATATTGGTGGTGTTGATTCACCAATAGTAAGACGAAAAGACAGTAACCAACCCTATATTCCAGGTAGTAGTATAAAAGGAAAAATAAGATGTTTGTTAGAACAACTTGAAGGCGCAACTGAGGTAGGTAAAGGCGGCGCAGAAATTAATCAGCTTTTTGGTATTACAGAAATAAAAAAAGATGGAGCGATCATAAGAAAGGCTGAACTTTCTAGGTTAATTGTTCGAGATTGTTATATGACAAAGGAATCAGTTAAAAAATTTAATGATTCTAATTTAGATACAGACTTACCATTTTCTGAAATAAAATTTGAAAATACCATTGATAGAGTGAAAGGTGCAGCAAGACAAGGAGGTTTGCGAAATATTGAGAGAATACCTGCCGGTGCTGAATTCGATTTTGAATTTATTTTAAATTATTATGAGGGTGATAGTGATAATTTAAGAAAATTATTAGATAAAGGTATTTCAGCATTAAATGCCGACTATCTAGGAGGAAGTGGTACTAGAGGATATGGACATATTGAGATGAAAATTGTAAATGACGAACCCATTGAATTATGACCTACACCGCATACTATTTACATTTTAATACACCGCTTCATATTGGCGATTATAAACCGGAAAGTTATGAAAAGTCTGAATCGTTTTTACGGAGCGATACCATTGTAGCTGCGATTATATCAGCATGGGCTAAGTCGGGGCATGAAGATTGGATAGGTGATGGAGACTTACCTTTTACTATAAGTAGTGCTTTCCCGTTTTTTTGTGCTAATGGTAATGAAGTGATGTTTTTTCCGCGGCTAAAGAGTAGCTTTAAAATAAAAGACCACGACTCAACTTTGTCAAAAGCAATAAAAAAGATAACCTGGCTCGATCAGTATTATTTTGAAAAAGTGATAAATAATGAAGATGTCTCTGAAAAGTTGTCTGATTTTATACGAGGAGATTTTTTGTCAAAAATAGCATTGCCGCAAGGAGGTTTTATGCAAAAACAAGTCAGCGAACGAGTGCAAATACCAAGAGAACGCAATGAAGACAATCAAAGTGAACCGTTTTATATGGAAAGGATATACTTTGAAAAGGGAGGTTTGTATTTTCTAGCTACCGGCGATGGATTAGATCGTTTAGAAAAAGCATTAAACTTATTGCAGTATGAAGGCTTTGGCACAGATAGAAGCATCGGCAATGGTTTCTTTGAATGGAATAAGGGTGAGGTGGAGCTATCGCTACCCGATAATACTTCTTACGCTGCATCTTTGGGACTATATGTACCTGAAAGCAGGGATAAACTCACAGCCGAACTGGATGATAATACCTCCTATGACCTCATCAAACGTGGTGGCTGGATCACTACGGATGGTTATCAGTCATTTGAGAAGAACAGCATTTATATGTTTACAGAAGGATCTGTATTTAAAAAACATGAGCGTATTGACGGAAAAGGTAGTATCGACTTGTCTCCTTCTGATATTCCGAAAATACTCGATCACAAGATTTACAGAAGTGGCAAAACCATTTTTATACCTGTTAAACTTTAAGAGATGACCAACATTGGCAAGACAATAATAAAAGGCAAAGTCAGGATTGTAACTCCGGTACATATCGGTGGAGCTCAAGAGAAACACCTAATGAGTGGCTTAGATTATTTGAATAAAGATAATAAAATATTTTTCTTTGACGATAAGAAACTAATTAAGGAGTTTGGAATTGATAATTACAGCAATGCTTTGAGTGAAAACGGATTAAGAGAACTTATCAAAAATAGACATAGAGATATTGAAGATTTTTCAAATAAACAAGCTACCATTACAGGCGTAGTTGGATTAGATATCAAAGCGAATATCAAAAATGCGTTAAGTGGTAAACCAATCATACCTGGAAGTTCGCTGAAAGGCTCACTGAGGTCGGTACTTTATAATCTAGCAGAAGGTGGCAGAAACAACCGTAATGTATTCGGAAGAATAGAGGTAGATATGTTCCGTTTCTTGATAGTAGGGGATATTGAGTTTAATAGATCGACATATATAAACACAAAGATTTATAATCTTAGGACTGCACGAGAAAATGGAGGTGGGTGGAAAAATGCATGGCAAAATAATACGACTGAACATTTTAATGAAAATGGATTCACCACGGCTCATGAAGTCATCGAGAAAGATGATTTTTCAGATTTTGAGATAATAATTAATAATAAGGCGTTTGAAAAAGCGTTGGTAGAAGGGAAAGTTATGGCGCCTGCAAATGTTAAAAATATTTTTATCGGCCAAGCAGACTTATTTGAAATTATCAAAGAATACACAAAGAATTATCTTAAAGCAGAAATAGCGTTCTTCGAAAAGTATAAAGGACAACATTCAGACGTTATTATTGCAGAGCTAAATAGACTTTTGGCACTTAATGAAAACTCGCCATTGCTCAGGCTTGGCCTCGGTTCTGGCTTTCATGCTATGACGGGAGATACGCTTCATGATTCGCATTTGATAGACAGTATTCATATGATTGGGAATCGTTCAAGAGGAACATTAAACAGATATGACTCTGCAAAATCTCGCAAATTAGCATTTGAAAAAATTGGGGAGGAATTCAAGTTTTATCCAATGGGATTTATTCAGCTCTTTTCAGATGAAGATTGGATTAAGGATGCAGATAAATTGATAAAGGAGCAAGAAGCATCGAAAATACAAGAGCAAGCTAAAATAGCAGAAGAAAAGGCACGTCAAGAAAAGGAACAAGCGTTAAAAGAAGAAGCAATGAAGCCTAAAATGGTGGAATTATCGTTTTTAGGCAACAGACCGAAATGGGTAGATGCAAAAGTTGTAGCTCAAAGAGGTACTCAACTAATATTTAAACCTTTTATTTTAGGTTTTGAAGATAAAGAATTTGATTTGAGGTATGGGATTGGAATGGATGAAGGTACGATCATTCAAGTAGAATGCACGAAACAAGGAAATAATATTAGATTTCAAGGGTCTCCACGTAAAAAACAGGGATAGGGAACTATATTTGTTTTTCATGCGTTTTACATTCAAAATTCATGCTTATGCCGATCTTACAAATTCGTAATCTACCACAAAAGCTTTATGATGAGTTGAAAGCTTCAGCGGATAAATCTCGGCGGTCACTTACTCAGGAAGCGATCGTTTTACTTGAAAAGGGGCTTCAACTTTCTTCTATCAATACGACTAGCGATAAAAATCAATTGCTAAAGCGTTTATTGGAAGATGTCAATAAGCCGTCTTTTTGTAGTGAAGACGCTACTGAATGGATTAGAAATGATCGAGATAGCAGATGAATATCGTTTTAGATACAAGTGCTGCTGTGCGTGTTGTTTTAGATCGAGATATTCATCTTATTAAAATCTTACAGCAAGCTGAACACATATTTGTGCCTCATTTGTTTTTTGCAGAAGTAGGTAATGTGTTTCTAAAATATTATCAGTTTCAGAATATGCATCCAGAAGCTTGTAAATTGTATATGATGCAATGTCGGCAGCTCATTACTGATGTCGTAGATGAATACACTTTTAATGAAGAAGTGTTTGATATAGCGACTAAAAATCAGTTGAGTTTTTATGATGCAATATACTTGGCTATGGCAAAAAAGTTGGCAGCTAATCTTCTTACCGAAGATAAAAAATTGAACGATGTTGCATCAAAACTTGGTTTAGTAGCCAAGGAGGTTTAATTACTCTATAAATATTTTTTCTTTATCATGAGCATAGAAAAGATCATATGAAAATTTTATTAACAAATCTCGGTAATCGAAACATCACTTTTCAAGGCAAAACGTATAATGAATGGGATATAAGCAATCAAAATCACAAGCATTTTGTCAATTTTGCTAATTGGACTAAAAAGCTCAATGATGATTTTGAGAAAGAAAAGGCTTTTTTAGATATTAATATCATCAATCCTATTATCAATCAAAAGGAAAATTATGATTATATCGTACTCTATTACACCGACCAAAGTGATTATGAGACAAGAACAGATCAAGATACAATTCATGAAGCTGCTATCATTAAAAGAATACTGATTGACCGATATGAGTATATAGAAGATAGAATCATAACTATCGCTGTAAAATCAAAAGTCATAGATAATGGAGGATTACTTAAATTTTATAGATCTGAATTGACACGCATTAAAAAGAAGTATGATGCTCCATTTATCACTATTTGTGATGCTGGAGGAACAGCTCAACAAAAAATGGCATTAAAAGTCATCGCAGAATATGTATTTGATGCGAGCCAATATGAAATCTTGTATGTCGAAAAGAACTCATTGATTACGGATGTCAATGTGAATGAATATAGAAAAGTGATAAATTCAGAGCAGGCTATTAGTTTGATAAAACATGGTGAATTTGGAGCTGCCGCAGAGCTTTTGGATTATAAGGAAATACTTAATTTTCAAAAAGCCCAGAAATATGATTGGAAAGGGAAGGTTATGGCTCATGTTATTTATAGGTTTAATCAAAATAAGAATGAGGCAAAACATATTTTAGGAAATTTGCAAGTTTCTAACGAACTATTGAAAAATTATATGGCGGATTCAAGTCATAAATGCAACTTTTCCGTCATTATTAATTAAATGCAAATGTACTTGATTTGGAGATAAAAATCCAAATCTTTTTCTTGGTCTATTGTTTAGTTTATCTTCTACATATTCGATATCATCATTTGTGATTAAATTAAAGTCGTAATTCTTTGGGAAATACTGTCTTACCAACCCATTAAAGTTTTCATTTGCTCCTCTTTCCCAACTATGATAAGGTCTTGCGAAGAAATAATCTATCTCCAATTCTGTTGCGATTTCTTTGTGTAAAGCAAATTCTTTTCCATTATCGGAGGTAATGGTTTTCAAAAAGGACTTCCATTCTGTAAGGATTTCAATTGCCTTTTGCTTGGTCTCTTCCGATGACTTTGACTCTAATAATGCCATTTTTGCTTTTCCTGTTACCCTGTCATTTGCCGTCAATATTGCCCTTTTGTGATTTTTCCCAATTACTAAATCTATTTCCACATCTCCTATTCTGACTTTTTCTTCTACTATTTTAGGTCGATTTTCAATACTTACTTTATCAGGAATTTGCCCCCGTTTATCCTTTGAAGCTCCTCTTTTACGGTATCTTTTGCCCTTTGTCCGCAAGTGTGTGTAAAGATTGCCGCCCTGTCTTTTGTCTGACCAAATATGTTGGTAAATTCGCTCTATTGACACGCAATCGTCTCCTTGAAGTTTAGAAAATCCTACGACTTGCTCCGGACTGTAATCTTGTCGGAGTAATTCTTCTACATTTTCCTGAATTTCAGCGGTAAATCTGATTTTCTTCTTTTTTGTTTTATGCCTGTTAGCACATTTTCTTTCCGCCAATTCGGCTTTGTACTTACCACTTCTTTGGTCACAATTCCTTTTCAGTTCTCTACTCACAACTGACTTATCCCGATTAATTCTTTTAGCTATTTCACTTTGTGAAAAACCTTCTTCTTTTAATACTTGAATTGTGTATCTTTGTGCTACGGTTAAATGTCCCATTTATTGCGAATTTTGGACGAGGAGCAAAATGAGGAAATTTTACCATTCAGAAAAGGAGAGGAGAGTTTTTCTCTTCTCTTTTCTGAAAAAAATTATCCCTTATTTCTTTCCTACCAAAAGTTGCATTTATTAGTTGAACTCAAGTATCCATGAAAATGCTTTTTCAAATAATACAGAATTGGAGGAGATGTTTGGAAGTGATTGGATTGATATCACAGAAAAACTCTATAAAAGTATATTTTATTACAATCGTAAAAATTTTAGTCTATCGATACTTTCATTTTCTCAATTTTATGAATATTTCTTAGAGAAAATTATCCCAGTGATTTTACCTATCGAAATTTATGGAAAGACTAATGCCCAAAATGCTGAACAATATTTTAACTTTAATGGCCTTTTTGAAGAATATTATGCTGATTATTTACGGAAAAGACCCGAATTTAAGCCGAAAATAGAGAGTGTCAATTCTGGAATAATGGTTGTTAAAGCTTTGACAAAAGGTTCTGCTAAAGACTTTACAAAGATGATTTCTCCGTATATTGATTTTACAGATGATTGTATTTACGGGAAAGCTTTACTTAATGTAACTAGAAACCAAATTGCACATCAAGGTAAGTTTATTTCAGAAAGTGATATTTCAAAGAAGCTGAGTTATTATCCGAATTTATTAAGTCGTACAGCTGAGATTTTTCAGTTGACTAGGGCTGATTTGTTTAGCGATCTTGGAGATTTGTTAGAAAACAATTTAAGGAATTGACTTATGGCTGTTCTCCTTGGCATAACAGATTCCAAAGACATTACATTAGTTCAAGCAATATTGCTTTTAAAAAGTAAAGGAATAGTAATTGATAATGTTAAATATATTAGGACTGGAGGACTAGAAATTGATCGTAAGGCTGAAATGTTTTACAATAACTTTAAAATCAATTTTGTAGTTTCTTCACTTCCTCAAGGAGGCAAATTACAAAAAGAGGATGATTACCTTGTACAAGAAGATGAGTTGTTTAAATGGTATTTAGAATCAACTCATGGCTTCGATAAAATATATGTTTTTATTGGTGGAGGGCATAAGCTGCATTCATTGGCCTTGCAAAAATGTGCATTTTTATTTGGAGCTGAAGAGGTTTTCCACATGTTTATAGATGTTCCTAGAGAACATGAGCCTAAATCAATTTCCGATATCGAAATTGCTATTAAAAACAATCAGATTCTTTATGCGAACATTGGTAAGCATTTGGCTTGGCCGGCTATAAAAAAATTGGTTCAACAAAATATCACAGCACCTAATCTAATAAGGGAAGTTATTGGAATAATCGGCAGTCGTGCAGTGTCACAAGTTAATGAATTGCCATTTGAATCTTTACAGTTGTTACCAGCTATGGCAATGCAATGGCTACAAGGTAGGTTAGTGGAGCGTGATTATGATTTTATTAAAATGCTACCTAAAGTAGAGTTGCATTGTCATCTTGGTGGGTTTGCTTCTGACGGAGATGCTCTAGATATCGTTAGAGCAAGCTATGAAGGGAATATTCCGTTACGAGAAAAGCATGTTATTTCGTATCCAGAGAATTGGCCTCTTCCTAAAAAGCCCATTGAATTAGACAAATATATGAATTTAGGTGATAACACTGGATCTTATATTCTACATAATAAAGGATGCCTTGAAAAACAAATTGAACTTTTATACAGTCATTTTTTAGAACAAAACATTGGCTATGCAGAAGTTAGATGTTCTCCTTATAATTATGCTAGTGATAAATATTCCGGATTTGAAATTGTACAAATCATTATTGATAAGTTTAATGAGCTCATGGACCTTGCTAAAGAACATGAATTTTGGTGTCATGTCAATTTATTAATTATTGCTACCCGGACAGACCTAAAAAATACGCAAAAAATTCAAAATCATTTAGAGTTGGCTACTGTAGCAGAATCTAAAAGTAGTACTAAGGGATTGTGTAAAATTGTTGGCGTTGATTTAGCAGGCTTTGAGCATCCTTCGACAAGGGCATCCTACTATACCAATCTTTTTGATCCAATCCATAGAAAGGGAATTGCTTTAACGATCCATGCAGGTGAGAATGATGAATCAGAGGCTATTTGGGATGCCGTATTTAGATTGAATACGAGAAGGATTGGTCATGGACTACACCTTTATCAAGATGCTAATCTTTTAAAGTCAGTCATAAATCGAGGAATCGGCGTTGAAATGTGTCCCTACGCCAATTATCAAATCAAAGGATACGCTCCTATGGAAAATCAAAGCAAAGTTTATCCTTTACTTGATTATTTGAATCAAGGAGCTCAAGTTACTGTAAATACTGATAATATAGGTATAAGTTCAGCATCTCTCACAGATAATATAATCCTTTTGTCGAAATTGAACCCAGATATTACTAGAATTCAGATATTGCAATTGGTTAGAAATGGAATCAACCAAGCATTTATTGATGTCAGTTTGCGTAATAAATTTATCGAAATTTATAATGAACGAATTTTTAAGTTGATTCTAGAATTTACGCTATAATTTCATACATAACTTTTTGATTAATCACTATTATAATATCCCGTCATCCTAGCCGTTTTTTCAGCCATGATGTTTACCAATTCGGCAGGTTCTAATACGATAAGGTCGGGGCCGTAGCTCAATAGTCGGTGTATAATTTCATAAGTGATGTAAATGTCTAACGAGAAGCGCGACTTTTGTTCTGTTTGTTCGACCAATCTCTGTGAGGGATGTATCGGTTTAGAACGAAGATACTTGCTGAGTAAGGGTATCACCTCAAATTCAATATGCTGCACTTGGGCGTCTTGAATCCTGGTTACGCCATACATGTGTTTAAACCAATTGGCGTGGTTGAAATCTGGAGGTATAAAATAATCGGTTAAAGAAGGCTGAATATCTGCCATCCGATCTAATGCCAGATTGATGATGACTTCCTTACTATGTAGATATCCGTATAGATACCACCGATTGTTATATTCATGGATAAAGGCTGGTGATAGGGTATGCGTATCGGGCTCGCCGTCAAATGGTTCGTACTTGATCCGGAGTGTTTGTCGGTTTTTGATATGCTTATACACGGTGTCCAACCATCTTTGCCCAGCTTCATTCAGGCTATGTTCTAGGTAAATGGATGGCTCTTGATTGATATCGATGCTGAGATTAAGTTTGTCTTCAAGGACAGATAAGGTGTGATGGATATCTAACAATTTTTCATTTTTAGTCAGTTGCTTGAGCATCAATAAGGCATCTTTGACTTTATCAGCATTGATATTATTTAAGGGAACTTTAAAAATACTAAACTTTTTATTGGTGTAGTAATATCCCTTATGTTTGTTATAGGCAATCGGTGCTTCGTACCCTAAGATTCCGGAACGCATTCTTTGGATATCATAGGCAATGGTTCGCTTCGATGGAGCTATCAGATTTTTATTCCAATCTGCTGCAGCAAGAGCGCAAGCTTCTGATAAGTCTTGCCAATGATTAACGGAGTTCTTTCTTAATCGTTGGTCAATAATTTGGTATCTCAATTGTGCATTGATAGAACTCATTTAAGTGATAATTTTAAAGTAAGAGCTAACAAAAATCAAAATTAATCAAATGAATGCAAAAATCTTGCATTGTGGATTTTATATTGCATGTGAATATTAAAAATTATGAAATTCATGTATAATTTTTGTTTTTTGAAGGAACTTTTTACTTCCATTTATCGATTTATAAATAAAGAACTTTTGATTAGTAAAAAATTACAATTTTCGGTGTTTGGTATAAAACCTCGATTTGAAAACTATAAAAAGATTCTAAAATCTAATTTTTTTTGAATAACTAATTCTTTTTCTCTATGAAGTACTTCATTGCTTTTATTATCACTGCAATTGTCCTAGTGACGATGGTTAATTATTATGAAGGATCGCAATCTCAGATTAAACTATTGGATGATAAGGTCCAGAGCATGAATGAATTTAATTCTTCGCTTAAGGATAGTGTGCAAACGCTCAAACACACCATAGATACGCTAAATAACATGTTTGATGCATCTAAACCTGTCGATTTGGTGGCCTTGAGTAAATACCTTTCTGCTTCTGTCTTTCCCATTCATGTGTATTTGGTCATTGAGGGAAGTGAAGAAGTAGAGCAGGAAGACGAAAACGGATATGTGTACACAGAAACATCTATTTTAGTAGATACTGTCTTGGCTTTTGGTACTACGTTTTGTTTTGGGCAAAGTGGTGTTTTTTTGACGAATTATCATGTCTTTCCGCCTAATACTGTGGATGCATTCATCGAGGATAATGAGGGTAGGTTTCATCCGGTCACTTATGTTATTGCAGCTAATAAAGACTTGGACTATGTTTTATTTACTTGTCCGGATTTGTGGGTCAGCCCATTACCTATAGCAAGGTATCTGCCCGAACAAGGAGCAGATATTTTTACGATGGGTAACCCTCTGAATTTTAATTATACTTTATCGCGAGGCATTGTATCTGGATGGTTAGCAAATCATTCTTACATCCAATCGGATATTCCCATCAATAGAGGCAGTAGCGGAGGACCATTAGTGAATAAAAATGGAGAAGTTGTTGGTGTTGCTTTTGCCAAATTAGAAAGCGCTGAAAATTTTAGTTTTGGAATTAACATTCATCACATTGCTGAAGATATTATAGCTGTTATAGAATCAAATACTTTTCTGCATTCAAATTTTGACGAAAATTCATTTAAGTTGGTTAGTGATGCTGAATTTCTACAGTTCTTACGACAATAGTACTGATACATCTTTATATTTATTAACACAGATAAGCTTTAACCGAACCCTCAACTTTTAATAATACTACCTTTAATGAGAATATTTATCAATACTTACGGAACTTCTTTGAAGATGCAAGATGGTTTGCTTTCAATTAAATACGAAGACAAAATCAATAAAGTTCCCATAGGAAAAGTTAAAACCATTTATCTTACAAAAAGCGTTCATTTATCTACGGATGTACTTTATGCCTGCCTCGAACAAGGCATAGATTTAATGATTACGGAGCGGAGTGGTGCTCCGGTGGGAAGATTATGGAATAATAGGTTCGGATCTATATCTACTATCCGAAAAAACCAATTGGACTTTGCAGCAAGTGGTCATGTTACTTCGTGGGTTATCGACCAACTTTCAGAAAAAATTGAAAACCAAATTGATTTACTTTTTTGCTTATTGACATTGGATGAACCCGATGAAACAGAGATTAATCGAGTAGTCGAAAAAATGAGATCAATTATTATTAGGATGTCCGAATCTAAAGAGGATCATATCAGCGAAGCGGCAGCAAGATTACGAGCTTTGGAAGGCCAAGCCGCTAAACTCTATTTTTCGTGTATCAATAGACATTTGCCATTTAAATATCAATTTTCAGGTAGAAGCAGACATCCCGCCTTGGATATGGTCAACTCGATGTTAAATTATGTATATGGTATATTATACGGACATATAGAATCCGCATTGATAAAAGCTGGGTTAGATCCTTTTATTGGCCTCTTTCATCGGGATGAATACAATAGACCGGTTCTTACTTATGATGTAATCGAACCATTTAGACCTTGGGCTGATTGGACAGTTTTTCATTTGTGCACTAACGAGGTACTAGATGATGTTCATTTTCAGATAGAAAATGGACAATATTGGCTCCAAGGGGATGCTAAAAGGATATTGATTCAGCATTTTTCGGACTTTTTTGATGAAGTAATCGATTATAAGGGAAATCGGTTTTCGCGGATGATTCATTTGGATAAGGCAGCTCAACAATTAGCTAGTTTTATTCAAAATAATGCGCCAGGCCCTGAATCAGGATTTATAACGTCACACAAATAATTATAAGATAGATGCCAAATATACTTTTATCATACGGCACCAATTGTAAGGATAACAAATCTTCGCTTTCTATCATGGATTTAGTGTCCTTGTATGAATTGATTATTGCACCGGACGAACACAATTTAGTTACCACAACACAAAACTTGAGGTCTGTGCTGAAATATTCTCAAGAGCGATATCGTTACATGAAAACATCACTTCCTTTTTTCTCTTGTTCGCATTTTGATCCGCCATTGAGAGGCATTCAAAATTTTGTTAGAGCTGAAGGACTTGTCATTGATTTAGATATGAAAGCACCTTTAGACCAGGAGTTGATCCGTAAGTTTAAAGAGGATGAAAGGATAGCTTTGGGTTATATTTCTCCAAGTAATATGGGCATAAAATTAGTATTTGTTTTAGATGAGCCAGTTAGAGATGCACAAGTATATAGAGCGTTATATCTAAAATTTTCTAGTGATTTTGCAATGCAATATCACTTGGCTGACTGCTTGGATCAAAAAAACTGTGACGTTAGCCGTATTAGTTTTATATGCCATGACTCGCAAGCATGGTTCAATTCTGATGCTATCCCATTGACAATCAATCATTGGATATCGGAAGATTCCATAAGTGTTCCAATGGATACTCCAGATGAGATGGTGGCTGAAAAACAAAATATTCCTGAAACTGCCTACAAAAAGATTTTAGAATTATTAGATACACGTCCTAAAACTGTTAAAGCGGTTGTACCTCTTATGCCGGAAATATCGCAGATCATGGATATTATATCTGAAGAATTGGACATCTATGAAATCCGTGTCGATCATGTCGAAAGCATTCAGTATGGAGCAAAACTAAGGTTGGCGAAGGATGTACAAAAGGCGGAAATCAATGTGTATTATGGAAAGCAAGGTTATCGGGTAGTAACAAGTCCACGAAAAGGAACTGACCATCAGCTCAATGAGGTAGCCAGATTTGTCTTACAATCCTTATTGGATAAATATTAAAATTGAATAAAAATTATGAGCAAATACCCTTCATTTAATACCATTCGAGATGTAGAAGTCAATGATGAAAAGTTAGCTTCGTTGGCAGAATTAAATATAGACCAAAAAATCAATACCATCATGGGCTGGCTTGCCCGTCAAAGCCGCATCAAATCTAACCTTATGTTGTATATGATTATGTATGATATAGAAAACAATAAAATCCGTACTCATATCGCCAAATATCTGATAAAAAAGGGTTGTCTTAGAATCCAAAAATCAGTTTATCTTGCAAAAAGTAGTCCTGTAATTATGAAAGAAATAACGGAAACACTCAAAGAAATTAATGATATTTATGAAAATCAAGATAGTATTTTTGTACTGCCTGTTCCGGAAGAAAAGTTCAATAATATTACGGTGATTGGCCAAAATGTTGAATTTGAAATTGTAACCCAACCCAAGATTGTTTTATTTTTTTAAACAATGATTGGCTTGGGTTTGGTTTAGGAAATGTTTTAATAAAATAATTAAAGATATTAAATAGAAATGGATGTTAAAGGTATAATTCAAATATTTTTTGTTTTGTTCGTGCTTGGCATGTTAAAGTATTGTGATACGTCGTCAGATACACCAGACTATTATAGCGGTTTTGATTATGATTCAAAAATTTGGCATGAAGGTTATAGCATTGAAAAGGAAAGGAAAATCAATCGCATTTTGGAACATGCAAAGGAATTTTCTGATAACTTGAATGCGGCTAAAAAGCTCCTAATGTATATGATACCATTTCCTATGCTTAACGATTCGGAAACCTTTATGATTGATATAGCAGATTTTCCTGGTATATATGGGTATGCACTGCCATCACAAAAAGATATTGTGGAAGGAAGTGAATGGTATAGATGTCTTTATGAAAACGACAACAATTTAGATCCTGAGTATCTGCCCTATGTTATTTATAATGATTATAACCAGGATAGTATTATGGATGTAGTTTGTGTATTAAAACCGACAGTCGATACGTATGGTTCCTTAGTCTGCTTGTATGTAAGTACCGGTACAAATCAATATAAAGTATATGTAATAGACGAAAGGGATGAATTTTGGGTCAATAGATCTTTTTTGTTTCCGTTAGGCAAAGGAGATGAACTATGCCTTTATGAAGGAGATGATCCTAGAGAAATTACAGCAAGGCACGAAGTCAAAAACGAAGGATTTTGCTTAACTTATAGCGAATCAAGTCGAAATATAATGGTTGAATACAATCCGGAAACTGATGGATTTACATTTGGATTTTTATGTAAAGAATAAATATATTAATTTTTAAAAAGCAAAGACAAAATGAAACAATTAATATTTTTTTGTGGACAGAGCACTAGACTATTTTGTTGATGGAATTTTCGTAGGTAGAGAACAAGCTATTCATGGATTTGAGATAACGCTCGAAAAAATCGTGTGGCATCATGATCAACATAAGACCGAATTTATGATAAAAGAGGTGGATAAAATCAGATATGACTACTATCTCCTTTGTAATACAGATGGAAATGAAATCATCATGATTGTTAATTTTGAAGAAAATAGGATTACTTCGGAACAGGTTGGTATTACATTTTGGGGCAAAAGTGAGCATTGAAAATGGATAATTATGAATTACGAATTACGAATTATGAATTTTGAATTACGAATTATGAATTATGAGGTTTATGATGTAAATTACTTTAATTGCTAAAAGCTAACAACCATTAATCACTAATAATTACCTACTAAAACGATGACCTTATTTGATTTAAGTAAAACTATGAGAACCTTGAATACTGAAAGGAGATTTTCAGAAACCCTACAATTTTTTAAGGAGCAAAAAGCTAATTTTTCAACGGCTCAAATTGGTCTAAATAAATATGTCGTTTATGAAGTAATTCTTGCGTTGATAGAATCGAATCACTACGAAGCGATTTTTATGTTTATAGATCAATATAGCGTCGTGTTGAATCCCAAAGACTTTAGTTATCTATTAAAAAAAATTAAGGACAAGCCTTCGGTTCATTGGAATATAGTAAATAGGTTTTGTGATTTAGTCGCTCATGATCAACTTAATACTGAGTGTAAAATCATAGAGGTAGAAAGAAAGGGAGCAAAGAAATCGATGGAACTTGCTTCTGATAAGGAAAATTGGTTTGCTTTTAAATCGAAAGCACTATTTGAAACCGAACAATATCAGGCTTGTTTTGATATTTCGAAACAAGCGTTGGAAGTATTGGATAAGTTTCATTATTCAAATGATGTTTGGTTTGCAAGAAGATTGGCGTTGGCTAAAAGATACTTAGGTCATACCGAAGAGGCACTCAACGAACTTTTGAAGATTTTGAATAAAAAGAAGGAATGGTTTATCCAACACGAAATTGCTGAAATCTACAAGGAATTAGGAGATGTAGAACGAGCATTAAAATACGCCGTTGCTGCTATGAATAATTTTGGAAATCTTGAATTCAAGGTTGGAGTTCTTGTCCTCGTTGGTGAGCTATTAGAGCAACGTCAAGAAAAATCATTAGCATGGAAACATTATATGCTTTCTAAATTGCTAAGACAGCAAGCAGCTTGGAAGATGCCGCAATCCTTGGATGATGCATTGCAACGAGTAGAGTTTGAGCAAATAACCATCATGCAATTACCCGATTTGATTAAAGAATTGAAAATTTATTGGTCTGGTTTTAAACAAAATGCGTCAAAAACAAAGGCCAATCACGTGTACCAAGGTAAAATCTTTAAAATCTTACATCATAACGAGAAGGGTATAGACGGATTCATAAAATACGACCAAAATAAATCTATCTATTTTAACCTTCCGCCCACGGATGAGCGGATGCAAAACATCGAAATCGGTTCTGATGTGGCTTTTTGTATCTTACCACCAAATGAGCACGTACAAAAAGAAAGAGCAATAAAGTTGAAATTTTAAAAAACAATTTATAAAATCAAGTACATTTTGTAATAAATTAAAGTTGCAAAAAGTTATGAATTTAGAAAAAAAGTGTTATTTTTACACCGTAATTCGTCGATATGAGGTATTTTGAAAATATTAGTTTATTGATTTTCAAGATTTTACATGTTGACGCAGTCCGAACCATATGTCCAGCTTAGAAGGATTAAGACAATCACTTAAATTAATGTATTCAAGTAATCTATTTCTCGTCCGAACCATATGTCCAGCTTAGAAGGATTAAGACTTGCTGGTATGCTCTTAATAACATTGTTAGCATCATCCAAGTCCGAACCATATGTCCAGCTTAGAAGGATTAAGACTTTGAACGCTTCAGACATCTGATACACTTCTTGCGAGTCCGAACCATATGTCCAGCTTAGAAGGATTAAGACACCTACTGTTGATGCCTTCAATCTTATAAGATTACCAGTCCGAACCATATGTCCAGCTTAGAAGGATTAAGACTTGCTACAGTACTCTCATAAGATTGGTTATTAAATGTCCGAACCATATGTCCAGCTTAGAAGGATTAAGACTTATATTTATGCTCATTACCCTTATTTTAAGGTGTGTCCGAACCATATGTCCAGCTTAGAAGGATTAAGACGTAACAATCCTTTAATAAAAGGATTATCTTTCATTTTGTCCGAACCATATGTCCAGCTTAGAAGGATTAAGACTTATTTTATCTTTTACTACTAAAACTTGTTCTCCAACAGTCCGAACCATATGTCCAGCTTAGAAGGATTAAGACCCATACTTCTTACCTTCTGGTATGTTAATTTCTGATGCGTCCGAACCATATGTCCAGCTTAGAAGGATTAAGACTTTGACCATACTAAGCGCTTAGGCACATAAAAGAAGTCCGAACCATATGTCCAGCTTAGAAGGATTAAGACTTTGATGCTGTCTGTCAATAGCTGTCTGGATGCTGGTCCGAACCATATGTCCAGCTTAGAAGGATTAAGACGCGCTAGGAGTGGCTGAAACTTTATGAGGTTGTAAGGTCCGAACCATATGTCCAGCTTAGAAGGATTAAGACAGAACGAGATTATTAACTCGTGATTGTCATCAGCTATAGTCCGAACCATATGTCCAGCTTAGAAGGATTAAGACAATGCCAGCTTTACTAATGCTTTGTAAGCTTTACTGTCCGAACCATATGTCCAGCTTAGAAGGATTAAGACAAGTAGATTGGAACTTCTCCTTGATAGGTGATTAGTGTCCGAACCATATGTCCAGCTTAGAAGGATTAAGACAGGGTTGTGTTTGTGTAAATCTCCTTTTTCATAACGTCCGAACCATATGTCCAGCTTAGAAGGATTAAGACATTTCATTGCTAAACTCGTGCAGCCAACCAGCCCAAGTCCGAACCATATGTCCAGCTTAGAAGGATTAAGACATTCTTAATGATAGGCGTTGCTTTGATCGGTTGAAACTGTCCGAACCATATGTCCAGCTTAGAAGGATTAAGACATCAATATCTTCATGTATATGTTCATAATAATAATGTCCGAACCATATGTCCAGCTTAGAAGGATTAAGACACTTGAAATTCGTTGTCAGATAAAAAGTTTAGAAAGTCCGAACCATATGTCCAGCTTAGAAGGATTAAGACGCGTCAAAATATTTTCTATCGATGCCATCGAGGTGTCCGAACCATATGTCCAGCTTAGAAGGATTAAGACACATTTATAAATGTATTTGGATAATTTTTCTCCAACCAGTCCGAACCATATGTCCAGCTTAGAAGGATTAAGACCTTAATTCTGATAACTTAAATGTTTTCATAATAATGTCCGAACCATATGTCCAGCTTAGAAGGATTAAGACATAATAGCGTTTGTTTTATTATTCATATTATTTTACTGTCCGAACCATATGTCCAGCTTAGAAGGATTAAGACGAATAAAGTTGCAATTGCAAACCACATCATCGCTAATGTCCGAACCATATGTCCAGCTTAGAAGGATTAAGACCATCATACCGCTTTTTGTGGGCTTTGCTTTAAATTGTCCGAACCATATGTCCAGCTTAGAAGGATTAAGACTCTTTGAAATTATCAACTACATTTAAAGACTTTAACGGTCCGAACCATATGTCCAGCTTAGAAGGATTAAGACATTTTTGCCATCAGGTTTTATTATACCTGATGACATGTCCGAACCATATGTCCAGCTTAGAAGGATTAAGACAGTGCTATAATAGCGTGGATGTAGTGGTTCCCTTTGTGTCCGAACCATATGTCCAGCTTAGAAGGATTAAGACCTGTTTGGCTATCTCTTAGGTCTGCCATTATAGCAGGTCCGAACCATATGTCCAGCTTAGAAGGATTAAGACATCGCTCCCGGTACATCTTTCACAACCTCACACCATTTGTCCGAACCATATGTCCAGCTTAGAAGGATTAAGACTTAATATCCAGCTGTTTACCTGTATGCTTACATATAAGTCCGAACCATATGTCCAGCTTAGAAGGATTAAGACCTGTTGTTTGCATTTTTTAAATATTTTTTGTTTTTGTCCGAACCATATGTCCAGCTTAGAAGGATTAAGACTTCTAAATTCATTTTTTTTGATTTTAAATGTTAATAAGTCCGAACCATATGTCCAGCTTAGAAGGATTAAGACTATTAAGATTTTTAATTTTTAATTTTTAATTGATAATTATGATAATAGGTATTAAGATACATTTGCTTTACGCACAATTTTCGTATTTTGAGAATATTTTTATTGCATTTTTTAAATTTATTGTAACTTTATCTTTATTTTTAGTCTTATAAGTATTAGTATTTTTTGATTTTAATGATGCATGGCATGAATAATAAAGTTTTATGGTGGTTTGCGGTTTTAACGCTGATGATTACTTCTTGTGCCCGAAATCCGGTCACAGGCAAAAAGGAATTGTCTTTTATGTCGGAGAGCCAAGAATTATCGCTTGGACAAAGTTCTGATCCTCAGATTGTAGCGCAATATGGTCTGTATGAGCATCCGACGCTTCAAGCATTCATTAATGAAAAGGGAAAAGAAATGGGTGCCATTTCGCATCGTCCTACGCTAAACTATGAATTTAAAATTTTAGATTCGCCTATTGTCAATGCCTTTGCTGTACCTGGTGGTTATGTGTATTTCACACGAGGTATTATGGCGCATTTCAATAATGAAGCCGAATTTGCAGGAGTCCTTGGACACGAAATAGGGCACATTGCCGCTAAACACGGTGCCCGACAACAGCGAGATCAAATCCTTGGTCAGGTTTTACTGATTGGTGGGATTGTATTATCCGAAAAGTTTAGGCAGTTTGCTGATGTTGCCCAAACGGGCGTAGGCTTATTAATGCTCAAATATAGTCGAGATCATGAAACCGAATCTGACAAACTTGGTGTAGAGTATAGCACTAAAATTGGTTATGATGCCCGAGAAATGTCCGGATTTTTTCAAACTTTAAAAAAATTAAGTGGAGACGAAGGATCGATACATAGTTTTCTATCTACCCATCCAGATCCAGGAGACAGATATACCAAAACGGGAGCTTGGGCTACGGATATACAAAAAAATATGGACGTAAGTAAGCTCAAAGTCAATAGAGACCAGTATTTGCGCCGCATCGATGGCATGATCTACGGCGATGATCCTAAGCAAGGTTATGTTGAAAATAATGTATTCTATCATCCAGAATTAAAATTCCAGTTTAATGTACCTAATAGTTGGCAATTAGTCAATGCACCTACTCAGGTGCAGATGGCAACAAGTGATGGAAAGGCCATTATCGTTTTTAGCATTGTACCCGGAGATAACTTACAAACCGCTAAAAATCAAGTGGTAGAAGGCTACAAGATGAACGTGCTTGAGTCCACAAATGTCAATGTCAATGGACTTTCGGCAATTGCTATATTAGCAGATATTCCACAAGATCAGGAGACAGGACAAACTAGTGCAATCAAAGTGTTGACCTATCTTATAGAATACAATAAGATGATTTATGCTTTTCATGGAGTAAGTGGAGTGAATGATTTCAATTTTTATTTTTCACAGTTTCAGACGACCATGAAATCCTTTAAAACGCTAACTGATGCCTCGAAGATCAATAAAAATCCGACAACTATTCGTATCGTAACAGCTAGTAACTCGATGACCTTGCAACAAGTATTTAATGAGTATAAAATGCCGGTAGATCGACATAGAGAGTTAGCCTTGCTGAATAGCATGGAATTGACAACCAAACTCAATAAAGGTACCTTAGTTAAAGTATTAGGTGGAAGTTATTAATAGATAATGAATCCCAGATAACAATCCGTGAAAATCCGCCCAATCCACGTTATCAGTGTTCTATGAATAATGGAACGCAGATGCCACAGATGTAGCAGATAATCGAAGATTAGAAGGAAGCCAACCTACGTCATGCTAAAAAGTAGATAATGAATATAACTACTGAGCGATAATCCTTACGAGATATTTCTTTTTGTTGGAACCATAAAAACATTCCAGCGGAATGTATCGTTCGGTAATTTCGTATATGTATTTGGGATTCTGCATGCCTATAGGTATGCATCCATAAACTACTGATAAAAATTGTATGTAAATACTAACGAACCTATAGCTAAATATGTATAATTAGCGTATTTAGGCCTAAAAATACTACCTCATTTTCGTTGGAAATAAATTTGCAAAACCACTATTTGTATGAATAATGGAACGCAGATGCCACAGATGTAGCAGATAATCGAAGATTAGAAGGAAGCCAACCTACGTCATGCTAAAAAGTAGATAATGAATATAACTACTGAGCGATAATCCTTACGAGATATTTCTTTTTGTTGGAACCATAAAAACATTCCAGCGGAATGTATCGTTCGGTAATTTCGTATATGTATTTGGGATTCTGCATGCCTATAGGTATGCATCCATAAACTACTGATAAAAATTGTATGTAAATACTAACGAACCTATAGCTAAATATGTATAATTAGCGTATTTAGGCCTAAAAATACTATCTCATTTTCGTTGGAAATAAATTTGCAAAACCACTATTTGCTATGAATAATGGAACGCAGATGCCACAGATGTAGCAGATAATCGTTGATAAGAATCAGTGTAAAATCCATCTAATTCGCATTATTTGCGTGCTATAAAAAAGATGATTGTTCTAAGAAGTTTTGCATTTTTGTCAAAACCTTAATGCTTGTTTTTGGTTTTGAATAGTATTCTAAGCAATTCAAGACTTGGGATAACCGTATTCGCATCAAACAATAAAATCATGGAATTTAATCAATATCTTCGGCATTTTAAAGCAATCTTGGATGCCGATCAACCACAACCTCCGTTTGATAATCCCGACTATATGAAATACACCAAGATCAATTGGTCAAGGATGAATAGGTGGTTGAAAAATGGAGCACTTAGCAAGGAAATTGTTCAAGCTATTCAGCAAATTCAAGCACCACAAACATGGGTATTGATAACGGAACCTTGGTGTGGAGATGCAGCACATTCTGTACCTTTTATCGTTAAAATGACTCAATTGAATGACCAAATCACTTTAGAAATTCAGCTTCGAGATACGGATTCGGAGATAGAACAATATCGCACTCGTGGTGGGAAATCCATTCCTAAATTGATTATAAGAGATGCTTCTGGTAAGGACCTAGCTACTTGGGGTCCAAGGCCTGAACCTTGCCAAGTGATTTATGATGATTTAATGGCGGCTCAAGTTGATTTTGATACTTTGATTCTCGAACTCCAAAAGTGGTACAATAAGGATAAGGGCCGTCTTTTGCAAAAAGAACTATTACCTATGCTAACGCAATAGATAACAGTTCTTAAATGTATGGTTTGTTGTTTTGTTTGCTGATTGAATTGGGTTACCTAAACCCAAGGTTGATGCCTTCTAATACCTCCATACCCGGACAAAGTTCTTTTTCGGACAATTGATTTAAAGGCGTATTGGTGGTGTTGATCAGGTCGTTGAGTTCAACACTATCATTGTCGATATACAAGAGACCGGTAAGGATTTCATTATTGTCTCGTGCTTTGTAAAGTGCTGAGATTGTAGATAATTTGTCTTCCGGATTCCATCCCTGACTAAGTTTTTGTAATTGCAATAACGAACCGTCGTGCATTTCGACCATTTTGACATCACCTTGTTCGTAATCGACAGTGATTTCTTCACGGATGGGTACAATATCAATTTTGGACATGGCTTCGTTATGTTCTCTTACATAATCATAGGATTTGGTCGAGCCCACATTATTGTTGAAAGTAACACAAGGAGACATGACGTTGATCAAAGCAAAGCCATTGTGCGCAAGAGCAGCCTGAATTAAAGGGACTAATTGCCTTTTGTCGCCGCTAAAACTCTGCGCTACAAAGGTTGCACCTAATTCAATCGCCATCGCACATAAGTCGATACCCTGAAAAAGGTTGACACTTCCCGCTTTTGATTTGGAGCCATAGTCCGCTGTTGCTGAATCTTGGCCTTTCGTCAAACCATAACAACCGTTATTCATGACGATATAGGTCATATTGACGTTCCTTCGAATGGCATGGACAAATTGTCCCATACCGATAGAAGCACTATCACCATCACCAGATACTCCGAGGTACACGAGATCGCGATTTGCTAAATTGGCACCAGTCGCAACGGAGGGCATCCTCCCATGTACTGAATTAAATCCATGAGAGTTGCTCAAAAAGTAGGTTGGCGTTTTGGAAGAACAGCCGATACCGGATATTTTAGCCATTCTATGAGGTTCAATATTCGATTCAAAACAAGCTTCGATGATGGCTGCACTAATGGAATCGTGTCCACAACCTGCACAAAGCGTTGACAAGGCACCTTCATAATCTTTACGGGTAAATCCGATATTATTATGTGGCAATCTAGGATGAACAAATTTAGGTCTGATATAAGACATGGCCTTAATTAGTTATAGGGTTGAAATAAATAAACGTTCAATTTTTGTAGGATAAATTCTGCAGTCATAGGAGTACCATCATAATTGAGTACCTTAATGAGCTTGGCAGGATTGATTTCCAATTCATTAATGAGTAAAGTACGCATTTGAGCGTCTCGATTTTGTTCGATAACGAAAACGCGCTCGTGTGCATCAATAAATTGCTTCACATCATCATGGAAAGGGAAGGCTTTGAGGCGCATCGCATCTATTGGATTGCCATCAGCTTTCATAATATCCAATACTTCTTCGACGGCATACATTGAGGACCCGAAGAAAATAACGCCATCTTTTGATTGGTTTTCAGATTGATAAATCTGAGGCCTTGGAATCATGCTTTTGGCAGTATTATGTTTTTTGATGAGCCTGTCCATGATTCTAACATAAGTTGCCGAATCTTCAGAATAAGCCGCATTTTCATCATGAGAACTACCTCTTGTAAAATACGAACCTTTTTCAGGATGGGTTCCTGGTAGCGTTCTGTATGGAATACCATCGCCATCGACATCTCTGTATCTTCCCCAAGATTCAAGGCTATCCAATTGTTCCGCTGATAAAACCTTGCCTCGATTGTAGGTGGTATTATTATCCCATTGGAGTGCCGGTGTCATATGGTCATTCATCCCTATATCGAGGTCGGACATGATGATAATTGGCGTTTGCAATATTTCCGAATAGTCAAAGGCAGCTGCCGTCATCTCGAAGCATTCTGTTGGATTGGCCGGAATCAGCAGTACGTGTTTAGTGTCGCCATGAGATGCATAAGCAGAAGAAATGTAATCTGCTTGCTGGGTACGTGTCGGCATACCAGTAGATGGCCCTGAACGTTGTACATTAATCAAGACGACAGGAATTTCAGCATAGTAAGCAAGCCCTAAAAACTCACTCATAAGCGATACGCCCGGTCCACTAGTAGCCGTAAAAGCTCTTGCCCCATTCCAATTGGCACCAATAGCCATGCCGATAGCGGCGAGTTCATCCTCGGCTTGTACTATAGAAAAATTATTTTTTCCGGTATCCGGATCCTTTCTATATTTTTTAGCATAACTTTCAAATGCATTGACGACAGAGGTTGAAGGTGTGATGGGATACCATGCTGCGACGGTTGCGCCGCCATAAATAGCACCAAGACCGGTCGCTGTATTGCCATCAATCATGATTGCATCTCCTACTAAATCTCGTCTTTCTAGATGAAAATCGAGCGGATAGCTAAAATGAGTCTTTGCATACTCAACACCTAAATTGAGTGCTTTAACGTTTGGAGCAATTAGTTTTTCTTTTCCTTTAAATTGCTCGCTAAAGAGTTGCTCAATAACTGCTGTTTCTATATTGAGTAAGGTCGCTAGCGCACCGACATAGACGATGTTCTTAAATAGCTGCTTCTGACGAGGGTCTTCAAATTCGCGATTGCAAATTTCGGTCATAGGAATTCCCAAAAAGTGAATATCTTCTCTTATAAACTCATCATGGAGTGGCTTCGTATTATCATAAATGAAATATCCACCGGATTTTACACTAGCAATATCTCTTTTAAAACTTTGAGGATTGACGCTAACCATGAGGTCAATACCGTCTTTACGGCCAAGATAACCCTTTTCTGATACACGCACTTCATACCATGTCGGAAGTCCTTGAATATTAGAAGGGAAAATATTTTTAGCAGATACAGGTATTCCCATTCTAAATACCGATTTGGCAAATAGGAAGTTGGCACTGGCAGAACCGGTACCATTAACATTGGCAAACCGAACTACAAAATCATTAATTCTACTCATAAAAATGAAAAATTTCCAGCTTTTGAAGTGTTATATAAAAAGTCTTGCATATCCCAAGCGGCGGTTGGGCAACGCTCGGCACACATCCCACAATGGAGACACATATCCTCATCTTTGACCATTACTTTTCCGGTTTTTAGCGTAGAGGACACTAAAATATCTTGATCCGTATTGATGGCAGGCACAATCAATTTCATTCTTAAATCATGCTCGTCATCTTCATTGGTCGTAAATGTTATACAATTGGTCGGACATACATCCATACAGGCATCACATTCGATACATTTATCCGCAGTAAAAACAGTCTGAATATCGCAATTGAGACATCTTTGTGCTTCTTTAAAGGCCGTTTCTAAATCAAATCCCAATTCGACTTCCATGGTCAGACTGGATAAGGTCTTTTCTTTAGGCGCATGAGGTACGGCAAATCGCATATCCGCTGTGACGGCATTATCATAGCTCCATTCGTGGATACCCATTTTAGTACTAATCAACTTTGTATTTGGCGCTGGGCGTTCCTTCATGTCAATGCCTCGACAGAATAAATCGATGGAAATGGCTGCTTGATGACCTTGAGCTACAGAAGTGATGATGTTTTTTGGGCCTAAAGCCGCGTCACCACCAAAAAATAATTTAGGTAGGGAAGATGCAAAAGTAATCGAATCAACTTTCGGCATATTCCATTGATTAAATTCGATACCCAAATCCCTTTCGATCCACTCAAACGCATTTTCTTGACCGATGGCTATAATGACATCATCGGCAGGATAGAAAATGTCAGGTTCTCCGGTAGGTACTAACTTCCTTTTTCCATCTTCATATACTGCCTGTACTTTTTCAAAATACATACCTGTGAGTTTACCATTTTCAGTAACAAAGTTCTTAGGTACGTGATTATCTAGTATAGGAATGTCTTCGTGAATAGCATCTTCGATTTCCCAAGGAGAAGCTTTCATTTCTGAAAAAGGACTTCGCACGATGACTTTGACATCTTCTCCTCCAAGACGACGGGCTGTTCGACAACAATCCATGGCGGTATTCCCTCCTCCTAAGACGATGACCTTTTTGCCAATCTTGTCTGTATGTTCAAATGCAACACTTGCTAACCATTCGATTCCGATATGAATATTGGCGCTTCCTTCGACTCTTCCAGGTAAAACCAAGTTTTTTCCTCGCGGCGCACCCGTACCCACAAAAATCGCATCATAATCTTGATTTAAGACTTCTTTCATGCTGCTGACGTAGGTGTTAAAATGGGTAACTACATCCATATTGAGAATGGTATCAACTTCTTGATCTAAGACCTCGGCTGGAAGTCGGAAAGTAGGGATTTGACTCCGCATCATGCCTCCGCCTTTGCTTTGATCGTCAAAGATATGAAGTTCGTACCCAAGTGGAGCCAAGTCTCTTGCTACGGTCAAGGACGAAGGCCCTGCACCAATAAGTGCTATTTTCTTTCCGTTTTTGATCTTAGGTATATCAGGTAGATAACTTTCGATTTCATCTTTATAATCTGCGGCTACGCGTTTCAATCTACATATAGCTACAGGTTTTTCTTCTACTCTAGTTCTGCGGCATGCCGGCTCACAAGGTCTGTCACAAGTACGACCCAAAACTCCTGGAAAAACATTGGATTCCCAGTTGACCATATAGGCTTCGGTATATTTGCCCATGGCAATCAGGCGGATGTATTGCGGTACCGGTGTATGTGAAGGACATGCATATTGGCAATCAACTACTTTGTGATAATACTCCGGATTGGAAGTGTCAGTAGGTTTCATAACAAATATTATACAAATTTATATGTGCGGACAAAAATATTGTTTAAATTGAAATATTACCCACTTTGATAGATAAAAATATTGCGCTCAATCCTTATTTATAATCGTTTTAAAAAAGACTCGCTTTTATGGGTTCGAAGATATAGTACCTTGAAAAACTTGAATTGCCGGTCCAATGAGTCTAATATTGCGAAAAGAATCATCGGAAGATTTGTCAAATGCCACCTGTAAATATCCACCTTTTGTCACAATTTCTACATAATGAGTTCCCGAATTCGAACTTAATGCTGAGGACAGTGCGGCGGCTACAACGCCCGTGCCACAAGAATACGTTTCGTCCTCTACGCCTCTTTCGTAAGTACATACTTGAATTGTGCTTTCTTCCTTCACCACAAAATTGACATTAATACCAGCTTCTTTGAAGTTGGGTGAATAACGGATGCTACGACCTGCATCGCGGATTTGCTCTGGCATTTGGTCTAGAAAGGAAACATAATGAGGAGAACCGGTATCTAATACAAAGGTCTGAGGTGATATCTCCTGAATGTCAAGGACGTCATTCATTCCTAGACTTATCAGTCCTTGATCAGTGATGCTCGCATGATGCAAGCCGTCAATGGCTTCAAAGCGGGTCTGATTATCGAATATTTTCAGAAAATGTGCAAAATGAACGATACATCTGCCTCCATTGCCGCACATAGTACTTTCGCGACCATCAGCATTGTAATAAACCATTTTGAAATCTGCCTGGTCAGAAGTTTCTAATAGAATGAGTCCATCTGCACCAATTCCAAATCTCCGATGACAAAATTCGGCAATGATTTTTGTTGTAAATATTCCGTCATATCGACGTGTTCTATTATCAATCAAGATAAAGTCATTGCCTGTGCCGTGATATTTATAAAATGATATTTGCATCTAAATTCTTAAAAATGTGTTATATACCGGTAATTCATGCTAGGATTAGATACCTTGCTGATGCAAATATACGTTCCATATTTAAAATCATATCGGAAAATGTTTTATATTTGCTTAATTTTATAAATGCCATACTATTGAACTCCTTTAAGTATCGTTCGTTATTAACCGTAGTTTTGATTCATGTTGTCATCACGACAGCATTGATAGCGGGATATCATTGGCTATTTGTGAAACAAGATTATATCGATGAAGATATAAGAAGGCGGGCCATTCAAGTAGCTGAAAATGACATTTTGTTTTCGGATCGATTTAGTCAACGGTTGCATAGTGCTGTTCCTTCGGATTTCATTGTAGCATCTGAAATCAGTCGCAAGGCTGTTGTTTTTATAAAAACAGATGCTAATCCTAGTTCGGGCAATGTAGATTCTCCCTTTTCTGTCAGTTCGGGATCAGGTGTGATTTTGACAACGGATGGTTACATTGTCACTAATTATCACGTAGTGCGAAATGCATCTCAAATAGAGATAACTTTGAATGATAACCGCGTTTTTTCGGCGCGTTTATTGGGAAGTGATCCAAGTACCGATCTTGCCTTGTTGAAAATCTCAGCTCAAAATTTGGATTTTCTTACCTTCGCTAATTCGGATACCTTACAAATAGGAGAGTGGGTGATGGCCGTAGGCAATCCTTTTCGGCTTCAATCCACAGTAACTGCCGGTATCGTAAGTGCGAAAGCCCGCAATATCAACTTACTAGAAAGTCAAGGCATCGAATCTTTTATTCAAACTGATGCTGCTGTTAATCCTGGAAATAGTGGTGGAGCGCTTATTAATACACATGGTGAATTGGTCGGTATCTGCACGGCTATTGAAAGTAATTCTGGTCGATATGAAGGCTTTTCGTTTGCCATACCATCCAATCTCGTGAGAAAGGTCGTCGATGATCTTAGAGCTTATGGTGTCGTACAACGCGGTTGGGTTGGTGTAGAAGTTCAAAACATCACGGATCCCTTAGCCAAAGATTTGAATTTACCCGAAGTTAGTGGAGTTTTAGTGGCATCGGTCAATAAAGGTAGTGGTGCCTATGAAGCTGGAATTTTGAATAATGATGTCATCACGCACGTCGAAAAAATCAAAACCAAAACGACCTCCGAATTTATGGAGCAAATAGCCAATTATCGACCTGGAGATCAAATTCAATTGACGGTCATCCGGCATGGTAAAATGCTGGTATTTGACATCGTATTGCGCAATCAACTGAACTCTACGGATTTGATCGGTACCTTAAGTGAAGGTATTTTTAAGGAATTAGGGATAGAAATTCGCGAAGCCGACAAATATGAAAAGGCCGTGTTTGCGTCAAAAGGTGTTATCGTCGTTAGCGTTCAAGTCCATTCATTGATAGGGAAGACTCGTATGGAACCCGGGTTTATTATCACCAAAGTCAACGATATCGAAGTGACCTCGGCATTGTATTTAAAACAATTGCTTGAGTCGAACCGAGGAAAAACAGTTATAATTGATGGGTATTATCCTAAATTTCCAGGAGATTATCCGTATTCTTTTACGATACCTGAATAAATTTTAGAACCAAAATAGATTAACATAATCATGCACAAGACAAATATCGATTTCAACATCAATGAAGATGCCATGTTGCTAAAGATTTCAGAGATGAATCGCCGATTGGAAAAAATCATACTCGGTGGCGGCAAGGCTAAAATTGCCAGACAACATGAAGAAGGAAAAATGACGGCTCGCGAGCGTATTCAGGCGCTTTTAGACAAGGATCGATACTTTTTCGAAATCGGAGCTTTTGCCGGATATGAAATGTATGAAGAACATGGTGGTTGTCCGGCGGGAGGTGTTATTGCAGGTATGGGCTATGTAGAGGGCAGGCTTTGTATGATTGTCGCTAATGACGCTACGGTAAAAGCCGGAGCGTGGTTTCCTATTACCGGGAAGAAAAATCTTCGGGCACAGGAGATAGCCATGGAAAATCAAATACCCATCATATATCTTGTGGATAGTGCTGGTGTTTATCTCCCGATGCAAGATGAAATCTTTCCAGATAAAGAACATTTTGGTCGTATATTTAGAAATAATGCGAAGATGTCTTCCATGGGCATACCGCAGATTGCAGCCATCATGGGTAGTTGTGTCGCAGGTGGCGCATATTTGCCGATAATGTCGGATGAAGCCTTGATTGTCGAAGGCACGGGTTCTATATTTTTGGCAGGTCCTTACTTGGTCAAAGCGGCCATAGGTGAAGCAGTCGATCAAGAGACCTTAGGAGGAGCTGCTACGCATTGTGAGATATCGGGCGTGACGGATTACAAGATGCCGGATGATGCTACTTGCCTCGCTACAATTCGGAATTTAGTTTCTAAAATGGGCGCATTCAATAAGGCAGGATTTGATAAAGTCGCGCCTAAAAGTCCAAAATTAAATCTGGCAGAATTACCGGGATTATACCCTGAAAATGGAACGAAGCCCTATGATATGTTGGAGATTCTGAAAAGGATCGTCGATGACTCCGAATTGACAGAATATAAAAAGGATTATGGAAAAACGATCATTTGCGCATATGCTCGTATCGATGGTTGGGCTGTGGGTATTGTGGCTAATCAACGTATGGTCACAAAGAATGCTGCCGGAGAAATGCAGTTTGGCGGTGTGATTTATTCGGATTCAGCGGATAAAGCTACTCGATTTATCATGAATTGCAACCAAAAAAAGATTCCTTTGGTGTTTGTGCATGATGTCACTGGATTTATGGTGGGTAAACGTTCTGAACATGGAGGAATCATCAAAGATGGCGCTAAAATGGTGAATGCGGTAGCCAATTCAACCGTTCCCAAGTTTACCGTAGTCATCGGAAACTCCTTTGGAGCCGGAAATTATGCGATGTGTGGAAAAGCCTACGACCCAAGGTTAATCGTGGCTTGGCCAACAGCTAAAATAGCGGTGATGGGCGGGACTCAAGCAGCTAAGGTATTGACACAAATCCAAGTTTCTGCCTTAAAAAAGAAAGGAGCAGCACCAGATCCCGAATCCGAACAGCAACTCTTTGAAAAAATCAGACATCGATACGACCAACAGACGACACCGTACTATGCTGCTGCTAGACTTTGGGTCGATGCGATTATAGATCCGAGAGAGACCAGACGGTTTATATCCTTAGGAATAGAAATGGCCGATCACGGTATCGTTGAAAAATTTAATCCCGGCGTCATCCAAACCTAGTGCTCTGTCAACAAAAGGATCTTAATAAAATGTCGTTCTTTTTTTCAAAACTCATCGTTAAAAATACTCGTCATAGTTACCACTATGCCTGCGTTTTTTGCCTTGATCTTTAAAAAAAAATAACTTCCATTAT
>JAIXKS010000039.1:147645-164785 GCA_026928325.1 Chitinophagales bacterium
CACTATGCCTGCGTTTTTTGCCTTGATCTTTAAAAAAAATAACTTCCATTATTATCTAAGTCTTTTATAGACAGAGCACTAGGCGGTTTTATTCTTGGTTCAGGGCTTCGTTTAGAAGATCGTGGATTTTTTTATCTGATGGGCGAGGTGCGTTGACATGTATAATATGGCCATCTTTACCTATCAGTATAAATCTAGGAATGCCAGATATGAGGTAGTTTTGAACTAAATCCGAATCCCAATCATTCGGAGTAAGTAGTTGAATTCCTTTTAGTTGATGTGTTTGAATGGCTTTACGCCAACTTTCGACCTCGTGATCAATCGAAATACTCACAAAGGATATTTTTTGTTTTTGAAATGCAAGCTGCAATTCTTTAAGAAAAGGTATTTCTCTGATACACGGACTACACCATGAAGCCCAAACGTCGATATAGACGACATCTCCGCGAAGGGATTCTAGGCTTACCTTTTTACCTTTGTGGTCTTTGTAGGTCCAACTTGGTGCTGGTTGCCCTTGGATTAGCGGACTCCATTGGGCAGATAGATCCTTGATTGCTTGGATGTAGGTTTCGTTGCTTTGTACTTTGAGATAGTTTTCTTTCAGTTGCATGGCTTCATCGACATCTTGCTCAAATGTAGCCTTCATTAAGTCATAATATAGATATTCTTTGATGACTTTATTAGAAAAGTGGTCTGCAATCAAGTTATACTTAAAAACGGCTAAAGATGTGTCCTGGCTTAGCGTGTCAAGTTCAGCGACAAAATCAAGATACAACGATAGAAACGGCTTGAAAGAAGGTACTAACAGCATTTGCTCGTCATCAAGCTCGATATTTTGAAGAAAAGTGTCGTAGGTATCAGATAGCATTAGAACACTATCCGGATTTAATGCTTTGTAATAGAATGGGTAATTCATTTTAAAGATAGAAGCATCATAGGCTATTTCATCCGCGATGAGTTCGGCAAAGATTTCTGTAAACGGAGCTTGTTCCTTTTGGTAGGTTTTCTGAAAATCTACTAGAAATTGGGTGCGTTCTTCCGTTTTTCTGATAAAATCACTTTCAGGAAGGTTGTATATTAACTCAATGCTATCCGCTTGCCAAGTATTTTTAGCAGCATTGAATGCCTGAAGAAATTGATTTTCCAAGGTATGACTTCCACTAAAACTATAATCAGGCGTACTTGTAAAGTCAATACTCATGTGATCTCCTGGCTCAATATAAATATTTTTAGTGGTAAAACCGTACACTAATTTATAAATACCAGCTTCAGAAAGCGAAATTTGAAAATAAAAATTGCCTAGAGAATCTAACGTGCCTTGATATTCACGGATCCCTGACAGCATTAAGGATGGATGAGCATCATCTAATCGGATTTTACCTTGTACCGTGGTGGTGGTTGGTGCAAAAGACTTCTTTCCCTTTTTACAGCTTGGAACTAAGGCTATAAAAAATAAAGTAATAAGAATGGGCAAGAGGTAAAATCTGTTCATGAATACCGTTGAGCAACAAATCAATGACAAAATTAGTTTATTAAATGACTCTAGCGAAAATGCATGGATAGCTATTGATATTTATTAACAAAGTTTAACAGAAAATAATTTAAAACTCTAATAAAGTCGGCTCTTTATAGGGTTAAAATATAATTCTAATAAATTTAGAAACAATATAGTGTTGTAAACTGTATAAAGATTTATACTTTTGCACTCCAAATTTTAAAATACAGATTAATTACATGAGGACAAAACTCTCAAATTTTAAATTTGATCTCCCTGAAGAACTTATTGCACAGTTTCCAGTTGAAGAAAGAGATCAGTCCAGACTGATGGTCGTGGACAGAGCAACGGGTAAAATTGAGCATAGAATTTTTAAAGACCTATTGGATTATTTTGATGATGGCGATACGCTCATCTTCAATAATACGAAAGTTTTTCCGGCTCGTATGTACGGTAAAAAGGAAAAGACTGGAGCACAAATCGAAGTTTTTCTACTTAGAGAACTCAATGCCGAAGTCAAACTTTGGGATGTATTGGTAGATCCAGCACGTAAAATCAGAGTAGGGAATAAGCTTTATTTTGCAGACGATAAAGGTAACGATATTCTTGTAGCTGAAGTCGTTGATAATACGACATCTCGAGGTAGAACCATTCGTTTTTTCTTTGATGGAACAGATGAAGAATTTAGAGCAGCCTTAAAGCAATTGGGTACGATGCCTTTACCCAAATATATAACTCGTACACCGGATAAACAGGATTTAGATAGATATCAGACTGTTTATGCAAAAGAAACTGGTGCTGTAGCGGCACCAACTGCAGGGCTCCACTTTTCAAAAGAATTGTTGAAGCGACTTGAACTCAAAGGCGCTAACCTAGCGGAAGTAACGCTGCATGTTGGGCTAGGTACTTTTAGAGGAATCGATGTAGAAGACTTATCCAAACATAAAATGGATGCCGAGTATTTTCACATACCACAATCTGCGGTAGATAGTGTCAATAAATCCAAGGAAAACAATAAAAGAATTTGTGCTGTAGGAACGACTTCTATGCGTACCATAGAATCCTCAGTTTCTGCACAAGGATTATTGAAACCATCGGATGGATGGACGAATTTATTTATTTATCCGCCTTATGATTTTAGCATTGCTAATGCGATGATTACCAATTTTCACTTACCTAAGACCAGCTTGATAATTATGGTTGCAGCCTTTGGTGGGTATGAATTGATCATGGAAGCATATCATGAGGCGATCAAAGAAAAATATAGATTTTTTAGCTACGGGGATGCCATGTTGATCCTATAATTGCTAAAATGAAATATTAAAATGATTAGAAATAATAAAAATCGCAACTAATTTTTTAAAAATTGCGTTTCTGTAAAGTAGTGTGATTAATTTAATAAAATAATTAAAATTTAATAATTTACCTATGTATTGGACATTAGAGTTAGCCCATAATCTTGAAGATGCACCATGGCCTGCAACAAGGGATGAACTGATTGATTATGCTATCAGATCCGGTGCTCCCCTTGAAGTAATCGAAAACCTTCAAGAGCTAGAGGACGAATTTGAAATTTATGAAACAATGGAGGATATCTGGCCGGATTATCCTCGAAAAGACGACTTTCTTTTTAATGAAGATGAGTATTGATGAATGGCTCTAATGTGAGTGAAGCAATAAAAGTCCCGTGGAGTGAAAATTATCCGGGACTTTTTAATTTTACAATAATTTAATTCTTTAGAAATCCTTAGTATGACGCCTCGTAACATTATAATCGCCGTGGATGGCTATTCTTCTTGTGGTAAATCGACACTAGCAAAACAATTGGCTCAACACTTAGATTATATGTACATCGATACGGGAGCAATGTACCGAGCTGTGACGCTTTATTTCACCAATCACGGAGTAAATATTGAGGATTTGCATGAAGTTCAATCTGCGTTAGAACATATCCATATTGCTTTTCGCAATATGGAAGGACAGAATACGACCTTTTTGAATGGCGCAAATGTGGAATCCGAGATTCGGAGCCTAGCTATCTCCGGAGTTGTAAGTGAAGTAGCTGCGATTCCTGAAGTCCGTAAAAAAATGGTAGCGATCCAACGAGATTTAGCAGCTGCACATAGTGTGGTTATGGATGGTCGAGATATAGGAACCGTTGTTTTCCCAAATGCTGACGTCAAGTTATTCTTAACTGCAGATGTCGAGGTGCGTGCTCAACGCAGGTTTGAAGAATTGTTGGCTAAAAATGAAGCCAACATCACCTTAGAAGATGTTATGGCCAACCTGAAACACAGAGATCTCGTGGACACAACCAGAGCGGATAGTCCACTTGTCATGGCAGAGGATGCCATGCTTTTAGATAATACACATCTCACCATATCCGGGCAGTTTAAACTTGCGCTCAAATATATCAATGGACGTATAGCACATTAAGGCTTGGATCGTATTCATGCTACATCAACAGATATAATCAAGGATAGATAGTTGACATATTAACACGAAGCATCAATAAGACCTTGTTTTAGTATTACTGTTGTACCCTTTAAATCCTATGACTCGATCATAAAGATCTCCTAAACTTTTGTAGTAAACGATAATCTGATAATCGTTTTCGGTTTCGTTCCAACTTCCTTCCATAGCAGGTATGTCTATGTTACCTTTATCATCTACGATGGCTAAGTAATAATTATAGTATCCTTGTTTCAAAAATAGATACCCAACATACATATCTCGGCCTGCATCGTAGGTCAATCTATAGGCTTCTGATGGCGTAAAATTATTAAAACTACCCAAGATGTAAATGCCTTGATTCTTGTCTAAATCAACGTAATCATCAAAATATAGCGTAATATCCGCATAGTCAGAATATATGTTTCTGTCTTCAGGCTTATTGCTAGTTATGGATTCATGGGACAAGGCAACAAAACTATTATTGATGACATGAATTGCTTCTTCTGCTTGATCTGTGGAAATATAGGTGTCTCCAAGATCCAACACGGGGGAACTTCCTAGATAATCAAAGTTCTCAATAAAGAATCGACCATTGAAGTCAAAAATAGCAATATGATTACTGTTTCTTCTACTTTTATTCGTTAATAACAAAATATCGGTTTCGTTTTTCTTTCTTTCTATAAATTTTACACCACGGCCTATTCTAAAAAAGGAGCGAATGTCAAATTCTCTAAATTCGGCGTTGCCCCACCATTCAAAAGATCCTAGTTTGTTGAATTTTAGGACATTTCTTCCGAAAATATTGGGTTTCGCTGTTCGTGCTGTAAACCAGTTTTCATTTTGAAGAGCTACAACCGTAACATCTTCAAGCGGATTATTGATTTTGACATTTTCGGTGTTGACATTGATGGTTAATTCTTGTTTGTACCTGATATTAGCTACATCAGAAGGATAAATATCATTGACCTCAACGCCCGCACTACCTTCGCTGACTACAAATCGTCGTGTAAGTACAGGATTTTTAATATCATCTTCATAAATCACTAAGAGATAATTGCCCGAAATTCTAAATCGTGTGTCGGCATTTGGAATTTTCTGCCAATAATGCAAATATTGAATGCGTGTGTTGGATGAATAATCATAACTTCTCAGTCTTTCATCATTAAAGCCATTTATATAGTCAATTTCTCGCATAGCGGATGGTTGCCAATCTCGGTCGCAATGGATAATTCGATAATAAAGATGCTTTTCATAATTGCTCAAATCATCAAATTTTAATAGGAGATAGTCGGTAGAACCCAATCGGATTACGGGGAATCCGATCGGAGAACCATTGTAATCTAAAGTAACAGTGGCTATATCTGGGTCATATTCTTTATTGACAAACTCAAAATTATACGGGTCATTGGCGAAAGTCGGATAACTAAGCAATACTACAAAAAGGTAAAATATATATTTCATGGCCATAAATTAGTGTCTATAAACGTAATCAAACATATTGTCAACGATATAGGTGAACAGACTATTGTTAAAAATTATTTAATTTCTTGTATTCATGGTATTCAGTTCTTGTCGGATGTCCTCTTGAACTCGTTCGACTCTTTCGAGTGTCTTACCTTCAAATTCCAACATTTTGTCAAATTCAATAAAGTTGGACTCGATTTTAAAGCGGATTCTTCGAGTATAGTCCGTAAGAATGTCTGTCACTTCTTTGCGAATCTTATCTCGGCCCTTATCGATTTCTTCTTCAAAGCGAGATAATACTTTGCTTCTGTTTAAACCTAGCGTAACTCCAGCAAAAAGCACACCTATAGTTGTTAGAACACCGCCTGTGATATCAAATACAGCACCTTGAGTGACTGCGGCTAAGATAACACCTACGATGGCAATTCCGCTACCTGCTACGAGATTAGGTGCCATCTTAGAGGATTCTGTTTGCAATGTATCGTCATAAAAATTTTCAGCGGTGCTCATAAACTGGCTAAAGCTTTGTTGCAGGTCTTTCAAGACATTGGTGCGCTTTTCTGCTATATCTGCAAATATCTCATCATTGTTTTTTAAGATGGTTTCGGAGCTTCTCAGCCGCGCATCGACAAGTTTGCCCATAAGCTGAATGTGTTCTGCAACATCAATGATGCCGTTTTGGAGTTTGTCCCTGAGGGAAGTATTCAATTGCAATTCAAAGTCTCCTGCTTGTGTTGCCAACCACTGTTTAAGTCCGGCTTCTTTGCCGAAAATAGAAGAAAAAGAACGCTTTAACACACTTCCAAACGATAGACCTTCGCTTAAATCTTTTAATTTTTTGCGGGTAATCTCATCGTAAGAATACAAAAGATTTTCAGTCAATACGTTAATCTGCTTCCCGGTTTTAAACTGTTGGTCATTAATAAGTTCGCCGATATCCTCACGAAATCGGATGTCGGACTCATATTGTTTTTTGCGATTAGCAAGGCTATCGTTTAATTTTTGTAATATCATGAGCAGCGTATCTACGTTGCTTTTGAATTTTAAGTAGGGAGCTTTGCCACCCGTGATATTTTCGGAGATATAGGATTTGATTTCTTTGAATCCTGAAATATCATAATACTTGTCCTGCTCGAGTTTGGCCGATACCGCAAAAACTTGAGGTTCGTGGATGCCTTTCTTTTTGGCATGGTCGAGGACACCTTGGATGTTGACCTTTAAGTCCGCTTCTTGAACTAAATCTTTTTGCTGCAAAACGAAGATGATTTTGCGATGCCATTCTGCATTGATATAGTCAAAAAAGTCCCACGAGGATTGTCTATATGGGTTTTTCGCTTCAAAGACAAAGACAATCAAATCCGAATATGGTATAAATCGCTCGGTTATCTCTTGATGGTGCGCCACGATGGTATTGGTTCCAGGCGTATCGACAATCGCTATTTCTTTTAAAATCTCAATGGGTTGGAAGATTTTTTTAAGATAATCATTGATGAAAATCTCTTTTTCTTCTTCGCCGTACACTATCTGTTGGATTGTATCGGTCATCGGCATGGGTGCTACTTTGCATATTTCTTTGTCCGACTCCAAGAGCGCATTGATAAAACTGCTTTTACCGGCTTTGACTTCACCTACGATGACAAAGGTGAAGGGCGCATCTAATCGATCGCGAAATTCAATCAAAGTAGCCTCGAGTTTTTCATGGCCAATCTCTTGCGTTACATCTAGCAATTTATCAACTTGAAAAGCGAGCCTCATGAGGTCGTTGGATATGTTTTTATCTATGATTGACATGAGTCGTAATGGTTTATTAGTTTGTTATTCAAGGATTTGGTTTGGTTTAGTATATGGGTTGCTTCATGTCCCATGCAAAATATTAAGTCTAAAATGCTCAAATTGGCAATAAAGTCAAATCTGTCTGACCAAACTTGAGGATAGGACTGAAATCGATATGATACGGGTACTTTTTGGTCTCTTATGTCTGTAATCGTATCTACAACTTCCTTCGGATTGATGTATGCTGTTGTTAATGAAAGATCGCAATCGAGTTTTAGACATTTGAAAGCCCATTTCAACAAGCTTAAATTGAATTGAAGTAAATGAGTCTCCTGAGCCATGAAAATGCGCTCAAGACTTGAATAATAGTATTCAAAATAGGCACTTTTGCCGTAAGCTGACCGAATGGCGTGTAAATGTTGCAAATGCCAAGGTTCATCGTAGGCGATTAGCACATCTTTGACCGGAGTTTGGCTGTTTTTCCCTTTTTTGAGTGGAACACTTAGCGTGACAACGCCATTCGTCGTCAAAAGTTGGTACCGATTTCTAAAGGTCTTCTTTTTGTAATGTTCGTATGCATCAATCAGAATTGCTTGATGATCGGTATAATGTAGATATGAATATATCGGAGCTAATATCTGTGTTTCCTGTAAAATTTGGTTCATCGCTCTACCTTCAGATGGTACAGATTGTTTTAAATGATTAAATAATTTATGAATAAAGTTGGATTAATGGCCTACTAAAAGCCAACACGTGTATTGCCGACGCATATATAAGATTACGCACAATTGGCTTAATACTCAACTTCAATAATCCTCCTTGTTTACTCAATGTTCAATTTAAAATTTTTATTTAATTTTCAAATTACTTTGGTATCAGGAATAAAGGTACATATTTTTTGTAAAATGATGCTAATTTCCAAGCTTCAAAATCCATCTGTACTAATAAAAAAGTCTTGAACACGATAATTGGAGCAGAATGTTAATAAGGTTAAAGCCTAGTGCTCTGTCTATAAAAAGACTTAAAATAATAATGGAAGTTATTTTTTTAAAAGATCAAGGCAAAAAACGCAGGCATAGTGGTAACTATGACGAGTATTTTTAACGAAGAGATTAGAAAAAAGAACAACATTTCATTAAGATTTTTTTGTGGACAGAGCACTAGGATATCGCAGGGTGAATAAACCAACTAATCCCGCAGTTTCGGTACGCAGCCGCATATCTCCTAAGGAACACGCCTTATATCCGCTTTGAATGGCTTGATTAATTTCATCCGTTGTAAAATCGCCTTCCGGACCGATAAGAAGTAGGGCGGAAGTGGTCGAATCGTATAGGTTCTTCAGACTCAAATCCGGATTATCACAATGGGCAATAAATTTTTGCTTATATTTTTCACTGCTTAGATCCAATAATTCGCTATAAGTTAGAGATTGTAAAGTGGGTAGGTGCGTATTTAGGGATTGTTTCATGGCCGAAATGAGTATTTTTTCAAGTCGTTGGATATTGGTGGATTTTCTTTCGGTTCGCTTCGTTTGTGTTAGATAAATGGCAGAAATACCGATTTCAGTAGCCTTTTCAAGAAACCATTCTATTCTTGAAGCATTTTTTGTTGGAGCAATGGCGATGGCAATCTCTGGAAATAAGGGCGATTGGGTTTGGGTCTCCAAGATGCTGCAAATGGTTTGTTTTTTTTCAATAGAGTGTATTTCGGCTTTGAAGGTACTTCCGCTACCATTCGTAACAAATATCGTGTCGCCTATTTTTTTTCTCAATACAGTCGTACAATGCAAATGTTCATCGCCTAGGAGGATGAGCTGGTCTTCTGTGTGTTCTAATGAATAAAATAGGAACATTCTGATTGTGAATTATGTTAGATAAAATGAATCTATAGATGGGCAAAATTAATTAAAATTATTAAATATCTTCCATCATTAAATCTATATCTGCAAACAAAGGATTTGTTCGTCTATTGAAACTTCATTTGAGCAGATTGTATGTATATGATTAGTTAATGTAATTTTAATCGTTAATTTTGCAGCTCGTTTTAAAAACATTTCCCAAATTACCTTCGTTACTTATTTTTTATAAATTATCAGATTAAAATTAAATTCCAATAAATGGATAAAGTTAATTTAGCGCTACAACTTATACTGAGTTTATCAATCCTAGTGGTTTTGCATGAATTTGGTCATTATCTTCCTGCAAAGTGGTTTAAAACTCGGGTTGAAAAGTTTTATTTGTTCTTTAATCCTTATTTTTCTCTCTATAAAAAGAAAATTGGTGAAACTGAATGGGGTATAGGTTGGATTCCATTCGGAGGTTATGTGAAAATAGCCGGGATGATTGACGAGAGCATGGACAAGGAGCAAATGAAACTAGAGCCGCAACCTTGGGAATTCCGTTCGAAGAAAGCTTGGCAAAGGTTGATAATCATGGTTGGCGGCGTTACGGTCAATTTCATTTTGGGTATTCTTATTTTTGCGATGATGATGTTCTATTGGGGCGAAAGTTACTATAAAACTACTGACGTTAAAGATGGAATGGTCGTGGATTCGTTAGGTATGCAATTGGGCTTCCTAGATGGCGATAAAGTACTCTCTGTCGGTGACATACCCATGGAGAAGTTTAATGCGGCATTGGTTATGAATGAAATCATCATCAATCAAGCGAATAATATAGTCGTAGATAGAGGCGGCCAACAAGTGACCCTTACGGTTCCAGATGAATTTGTAGAATATGTCACCAAATACGAAAATCGCAAAAAAACGTTATTCTATCCAAGGCAAGCCCTAGATTTAGGAAAGGTGACACCGGATGGAACTGCGGCTGCAGCGGGTTTGCCGGACAATCCTAAAATCATAGCTGTTGGTGATCAACCTGTACATTTCTATCATGAGTTTATGAAAATATTGATGGACAATAAGGGAAAGACGATGGACTTTAGCTATGTAGAAGGACAAGATACCTTGCATAAATCAATCCTAATCAGCGAGCAAGGAAAGATTGGTGTCGAAGTGTTGTCTATAGCTGTCTCCACTCAAAAATATGGATTTTTCGAATCGTTTCCTAAGGGCGCTTCGATGGCAGTAAACTTTCTGTCGAGCCAGCTCAAAGCATTTGGTCAAATGTTTTCAGGAAAGATCAAAGCGAAGGATTCTCTAGGAAGTGTTTTCTCAATAGCCAGCATGTTTGACACGGGATGGGATTGGCGTATATTCTGGAATATAACTGCAAGTCTATCCATTTTGCTAGCGTTTTTTAATCTTTTGCCTATACCTGCGTTGGATGGAGGATATGTCATGTTTTTGATCTGGGAAGTAATAACCGGTAAGGCGCCAAGTGATCGGTTTATGGAAATTGTAAATATCATTGGGTTCGTTATTTTAATGGGATTAATGTTATTTGCCATAGGCTTGGATGTGTCCAGATGGTTTTAATTTTTGGGTATTATGAAGGATTATTTTAGTATATTGGAGATGCCTTTAAGTTTTCGACCTGATCAAGGCCAACTTAAACGACAATTTTATGAATTGAGCCGAATGTATCATCCGGATTTATTCACGATGGAGGATGACGCGGCTCAAGAGGCCGCTTTATTGAAGTCCGGTGACATAAATTTGGCTTATAAGGTGCTGTCTGATGAACAAGCGCGAATAAGTTATCTTTTGCATTTTTTAGGCGTACTGAAAGATGGCGAACATGAAGTTTTACCCTCTGAGTTCTTAATGGAAATTATGGAAATCAATGAGACAATATTTGATTTGGAGATGGATTTTGATGTTGAAAAAAGAAATGCTGCGCTTCAAGAGGTAGAAGTTAAAAAAGTTGAACTGAATAAGGGCCTGGATCATGGTATCGATTTGTTTGAAAATCAAGAAGATAAGAATGAAGCCTTAAAAATAATTAAAGAAAATTTTTTAAAAATGAAATACATGTTGCGTATTCAGGAAAATTTATCTACTTTTGCATCGCTTTAGTCCAAAGGGACAATGAGCAAGTAAAAATAAGCCGAAGTGGTGGAATTGGTAGACACGCTGGACTCAAAATCCAGTGCTAGCAATAGTGTGCGGGTTCGAGTCCCGCCTTCGGTACCAAAAAAGAGCCTTTGATACAATGTGTCAAGGGCTTTTTTTATGTTGGTACTGGTGCCGTCTCTAATGAAAATGCGGATTGTTGCTATGATGTCACTACGAAAATTTTTATTATTGCTTCTCAATAAATTATCAATTTGTGCATTTCGGTTTTCGATGTTGTTTTTATACTTACGATATATGCTCCGCTATTGAAATCGCTAAGGTCGATCGGCGTATTGAAATACGCAATGGTGCTTCTTACGACTTTACCTTGTATATCGTATATGTCGATGGTGGCTTCTTCTGTAAGTCCATCTATAAAAACCTGATGAAGTGCAGGATTAGGATACAACCTGAAAGAAAGCATTGCTTCTGTGTTATTGGTAGCGGAAAGACACTTCTGCCGGATTTCTTCTTTGGTGTTGCATCCTGTGGCATTGAATAATAATGATAAAGTAAAATTAGGATTATCTAAGTTACTGCATATCAACGGAATACTACAATCTGACAGATACAAATTATTTGTTAATTCAACATGATTTAAAGTTTTTATATTATCTAATTCGTTAATGTTTATCAGCTGGCTATTTGCAATTTCAATATCAGGAGTTTCATAATATTGAATTCCATTTAGTGTTTTTGTTCTTAATATATTTAAGTACCTACATTCAGTTTTCGGACTTATACTCAAATCCTCTAATGCGGAGCCAGAAAGCAGCACTGAATTGCATTGAGTTATATTCAGATTGATTACATTGGTAAGTGACATGTTATCATGGATTGTAAGGAGACTTAAAGAATAAAACGGATTGTTTACGATCGCAGTTAGAGAGTCACACCCACTGATAATTAGATCATTGGTAATTTGAATTTTATTTTTAAAATCAATTGTTTTAATATAATGATTACGCCCAAAATTAAAATTTTTGATAGTGTCCATATTTTTCAGATCATCTAAGCTAATTATTTTAGTGTTTCTAATTATTAGATTATTGATTTTTCTTATATTTTCTAAGGCACTTAAATTCGTTATGTCATTCCCATAGATTCTAATGTCATCCAATGCTATACAGTCTGGATTCAAAATAGGAAGGCTATCTAACTGACTTTGTCGGAGGATAGTATAAGAATTATTACATTCCACTTGTCCAAAGATAACAGATGGCAATAAGATGAATATGGCTATTATTGTATTTATGTAAATTGACATGACTTGGGTGTTTTTAGTAAAAATACTGCCTGACAAAAAAATATTACGGTTTAAGGTTTTGGATTAATCTGCATAATGTTCTGATTTTACCAATAATGCTCTATCGTTGATAAATACGTTATTTTCGGTTATTGTTTTATAATTATTGCCGTTATTGTTTTTCCTTGAATTGAGAAAACTAAATAATAAAGACCGGGTATAAGTGCATTTACATCAATGATAGAATCTGTTTGTCCAGAATTCATTTCATGCCCCATAGATGAGAAGATTTGGTAGGCTGTTAAGTTTTCAAGACCTTGAATGATGATGCTACTATGAGTGGGATTAGGAAAGACACTAATTCCAAATTGATTTATGTCATAAGTAGAAGTTGTTAGCCAACATGTTTGTGCTGTATGGTCTTGATATAATACTTCATCATTCTCGTAAAAACACAATACTTTTTTGTTGATGTCTAATAAGCAATAATCATCTGTTTATATCAATCCATGTGTATCTCCCATACCTTCTATCCAAATGCGCGCGCCATATAGACTCTCATCAAGATCATCTTCACACCTTAGAAATATTCTTTTTCTTTTTGTGTTGTTGAGTAGTGTGACTGAATCAGTTTTAGTAACAATAAGATTGCTTTCAGGTAATCCTATAATCGGTAATATCTTAAAAGAATCTCCTTCTATTAAAGAAAAATCATAAAGGGTATAATCTGTACCATTAACGATTTGATAAATTTTACTACCTGATTTTCGAAAATATTTGCCTGTTCGTTCCCAAATATCTCCTGATTCTTCTTTTGATTGTAACAACTCGACATACCAATTCTTATTTGTAAAAATACTATCCTTCTCAAAAGTATATCTATAGTTAGATACCTCACCATAAGAACTATAAAAGCTCTCATGCCATTTATTCAAGGGACTTACCAGATTGCCTTTCAATGTATGGATTAGTTGGTTGGTAGCGTTGTTTAAGTCCAAAATAGAAGAGAATTTTGGTATAGGATGATTCAAAGAACTGAATTTCCAACCTTGGGAATTAGAAAAATTATCCTTGCCATCAGAGCCTTGGAATGAACTTAAATAAATTGAATTGCCATAAACTGCAATATCGTTAGGATAATTATATCTTTTGCCCAAAGGGTCTAGTAATTTGCTGAATGTTTGTCCTAGACATGTATATGATAAAAATATTAGCATAAATAGGGTTAAATTTTTCATGGTAAAGATAATTAAAGTGATTTAAAAAGGGAGCTAATCGATAAACGGATTTTATATAGTTATCATTGTTGTCTATATCCTGTTTTGTATTTAGTCATTAAGATTGATTTCGTCAAGCTTGATGCACTTAACCTCATTCGGTTCAGTAAAACTAGGATAGTAATCTTCTTTAGTTTGCCATTTATAGCCAATGTTGCGTGTTAAAAATAGATTTTGGTCATTATCTTCTTCTGGTCGAATGACTATATATAAATCCTCAATTCTATCAGGGAGTTGTGTAGGTTCAATTAATTTTTGTATATAATTATTTTGGGTTTCTTCAATCATCGATTCTTGTATTTCCTGGTAAAATTTGATACTCACTATTCTTTCGTTATTTGCAGATATACCAAATGTTCCATCTGGATTTAAAAAAATGGATCCTGTTTTTTTTTTTGTAGCTTAAGCCTTGATTATGAATTAAACCGATTGATCTTATACCATAGTAAGTATCTTTGTCATTCGAGCTAAAACGACCATTACGAACACAATACAATTTTAAGGAATATTGATTTTCTTCAAAACTGTACCACAGGACAAGATTTTGTATTCGTTCAAATCTATTGAAACAGGGTTGATATTCAACTGTTGCTCCATTTGAAAATCTAAAATCTTCAGTGCAGACTATAGAGGTAATGAATTTTCCTAATGGGAATCTAAAACATTCTTTGTCAAATTTAAAATGTGTTCTCATTTTTTTTTTATTGATTAAAGGTTATCATATATCGCTCAATACTGCGAATGATCCGGCCATTTCATTAAGACTTGTTGGTAATTACTTATCTCCTGATACACTTTGTGTTTCCTTTTATGCTCCGTTTCGGTCGGCTCCTTCATGCTTTTATTATGGCAAACATATTGTTTTTTTTTGATATTTTTAAGTAAAATATCAATATATTTTATGAATATCAATAGCGTGATTTCCATTTAATTTTGTGCGGACTTTGGTTCTTGATTATTAATATTGAGTGGCGATAAGTTTCTAGTGCTATAACAAATGTTCTTTGTTAAAAAAGGCGTGTTCGAGTATAAAGTTTTTATTTATAAATTGTCGCTTAGTTTACATCTTTCTATTGTTTTTTTCTCCGTCTTATGTGAGATTCGGCTTTGCATGACCACATGCGTTATATCATTGATAGTATCTATTTGGCCATTCGGGTTTAAATGACTTCTGCCACAACAAATATACTGCCTCCTATATAAATGAGGTCTTCGGTATTGGCTTTTTTTCTAGCTGCTGCATAGGCTTTTCGAACACTGGTGTACGAATTGCCATAGAGACCAAAACTTTTCCCTTTACTGGCTAGAATTGCGGCATCTAGACCACGAGGCACGTTGGCTTTCGCCCAATAGTAGATTCCATCCTTAGGAAAAAATGTTAAAATATCGTCTAAGGTTTTGTCGTTGACAAAGCCTAGTACAATATGCTTATGCTTGCATGGGATTTTTTGTAATTGTTCCATGACAAGCCTGAGTCCTCCTTCGTTATGCGCAGAATCTGTGATTGTCAAAGGCTTTGTGTTCAGAGTTTGCCAACGTCCTAAATACTTGGTTTTAGCGCTCATTTCGCTTAAAAATGCCCATACTTTAGCCATATCTATTGGGACGGCAGACTCTACAAGTAGTTGTAAAGCAAATAAAGCTGTAACGATATTTTTACTTTGAAACGTACCGGCCAAAGATGTTTTTAAGTGGCCATTCCAAGGTTGCCCATGGAGGAACATTTGAAAGGTAAGATTCGACTTGTCGTCCACTATTGTTGCAGACAGCACTTGATCGGCAAAATAAATAGGTGCTTCCATTAATTCGCTTTTAGCTTTGAAAATCGGAACGACCTCCTCTTGTGTTTCACCTATAATTATAGGCACTTTATGCTTGATGATGCCTGCTTTTTCTGCCGCAATCTCTTGTAAGGTATTGCCCAACATGCTTTGGTGATCAAAACTTATATTGGTGATGATGCTAAGAAGCGGTGTTATCACATTGGTAGAGTCTAACCGACCTCCAAGTCCCGTTTCTATAATGGCATAATCTACTTGTTGTTCTGCAAACCAACTAAAAGCCAATACAACTGTTATCTCAAAAAATGAAGGTTGAATGGTTTCAATTTGTGCTTGATAGGTATTGATAAACCATTTCAAATATTTCACGTCAATATAAACGCCGTTTATTTTGATGCGCTCTCTAAAATCTTTGTAATGAGGAGAAGTATAAACACCCGTTTTATATCCTTGAGCTTGTAAACCTGCTGCGATGATATGGCTGGTTGTCCCTTTGCCATTGGTTCCAGCAATATGGATGCACTTGAGTTTCTCTTGTGGATTGCCGACCATCTTGCATAGTGCCAAAGTATTTGTCAAATCCTTTTTGTAGGCAGAAGCACCTTCTCGTTGGTACATCGGAAGCTTCTGAAACATATAATCTAGGACGTCCTGATACGAATTTAAAATCGGCATATTATTTAAAAAAATGATTGAAACTTTTGAAGTACAAATATAGATAAGAAACAACAATTTCTAGCTAAATGCTATAAAATATCTTTGAATGAAGCGTAAGACGTGGAAATATCCTTGATCCCTTTTAAGAAGGTATGTCCTTGTCAATCATTATGGTTCATCCGAAAAAGAATAGGCTATAGCAAGCGTGAGTCCATCGGGAGTTTCAAAAAATTGACTTTTAGAATAGCGGTAATAAATGTGGTCACCAATCGTGCGAAAGGCCTTGTCAAATTTGAGGTCTATACTAAATCTTCCGAGGTCATAACCGACAGCAAAGCTAAACCCATAACTGACGTTGCGCAACTTTTGGTTGTAATTTTCAAGGTTGAGCAATTGAGATTTTTGGTTGGTAAGGATATGCATGACAGGACCAACGCCCAATCTGAAATTATTGGAAAATAAACCACCCATAGCTTGTAAATCTATGTAGCCAAACCGTTCTATCATGCGTTTTGGTGGTCTTCCGTCTTCCTTATATGTCGTAACATCGAAGGCCATTCCATAATAGGTATAAAGGACATTCACTTCGGAATATAGCCATCCAAAACGTTTTTGCGCCCAGAATCCGGCACTATATTGTGGCAATGCATTCGACAATTGGATTTCGTGGACAATCTGGTCTTTACCACTTCCTATATACACGGTTTCTTCTCTAGCCATAATGGCTCCGCCCGATAGTTTTATACCCATACGAGTTGCTTCCCTTTCTCTGGATTTCTTGGAGTATTGCGCTAAACAGATACTTTCAGATAAGAAGAAAAGAACAAGCGTTAAACCAGTAAGTAGATAGAACCTTGGGTAAGAAATCACGCTCGATTATATTTTGAAAATCAAATTTAATGTTTTTTTTAATTGCTTAGACTTTTTTTTACTTAATTTTTTAAATTTTATTAAATTTTAATGATTATTGATGCTAAT
>JAIXKS010000001.1 GCA_026928325.1 Chitinophagales bacterium
AAAAGGAACAGATCATGTTACGTTAAAGGGTGATAAATTTCCGGATGGTGCGCTTATCATTAAGATAAAGCAAAATGATGGTGACGTTGCTTCTTTCAAGGCTGTTAAATTGAAATAGATTGGTTCTAATGGTTTTATTTGTAAGCTGCAGCTTTACATATAGGACTTGGACATGAATCGGTTTCTATGAACGGTTACACTATATAGTTAAATGTTATATTGTTGTAGGTTTTATATAAGAGGACTAAGAGAGAAGGATACGACATTTACTAGAGCAGCCATTTGAAAGAAAAATTACTAGACAATGAATTTTGATAGTTGAGAATAAGTTAGAAGTATATTCTATATTTTCATTATATAATAACCCAAAAAATTAATTAAATATTTTATGAAAGCGAGTATTTTATATTCTAAATTAGTTATGCCACAATATTTTTTAAGTATTGTGCTAATGCTATTTAGTTTAAACCCAATGATTGGGCAAGATCGAACACCGGAAGGTGCATTAGATGTAGTTGTTTCGTATAATACACCATTTTCGTATAATTTAGGTGAAGATATCAGTTGGGAACTTAAAGACGAGAATGGTTTTATTTTGGCCAACAAAAAAGGAGACTTGGATTCCTATGTTTTTAGCAAGCCTGGAAGGTATGCCTTGGAAATTATTTATGATCAAAACCAAAATGATATAGAGCATGGATATTTTCCTGAAAAGCTAATAATAGTGGTGAAACCAATAAAATTGGATTTTGATTTTTCTACGATAAGTTTTTCAAGAGACATCAAAGCAGGACAAATGTGTGATGACATCATCGTAAAAGTAGCTGCTAATTTTAGTTCTTATAATGGAGAATCGATGCCTTATAATCAAGGGTTTACGAGTTTTGGCGTTGGTTCTACCATAAGTGGACAAGTTAGAGGCGAAGAAGTCATGCTTAAGCCAGGCTCGAATATGATTGAATTTTTATTAAAAGGTCAGGTTGAAGAAAAAAATAGCGTTCAGCTAAATTTTTTAGACTTCAGTGGAGAAGTTCAGCCATATACATTAACTCCTAAAATATAATTAAACATGAAAAGTAATTTACAATATGTTATAGCCACAATGTTTCTGTTTTTAATAACAGGTATCAATCAAGAGGTCATCGGACAGTATTGTGTATCGGGAAATTGCAATCCTAATACGTTTGTATATAGTGAAGATCCTAACACGATAGAATACGATAACATTGTGGGTGTTTTCCACTCAAGTATGATCAGGGAAGCAAATGGTACAGTAAAAGTTTGGGGGCAAGGTGTAGCGCAGAATGGTCAGGGTCAGACGGGTAATGTACTAACTACTACGGATCCAGCCGGTGTGTTAAGCGGAGCCAACTTTGGTTCTGGTTCTAACCAACTAACTGGAAATGTTTTAAAATTTACAGGAGCGAGTAGTTCCAATACGCAGCAGTTTGCAGTATTGACAACAGAAGGATTGTATATATGGGGAAATACAGGTGTATTAGTTCCTACAAATATACCAAATACATCATCTGGCTCCTTCAGAAAAGTAAATATCGGAACGTATGGCGTTTCAGGTACGAAAGCTGATGGTTTACCAAGCGGAGTCAGCCCAACCGATGTGAAAATGCTGTTTGGTACCCGGATGGGACTTGCCATAGTAACATGTGATGGACAAGCTTGGGTGATCACAGATAATGGGAATGCTTATGGAGATGGAGCCACAGATTCGAATGCTAATGATTTACTTTGGCATAGAGTCAGTACCGCAGCAAATACACCACTACAAAATGTAGTAGCCGTAAGAGGTGCGTATCAGACGTTTATGGCACAAACCTCAGATGGAGAAATATATACTTGGGGGGAAGGAACAAGGATAAATAGTGGGGCACCTCAAAGTAGAAATTTTGCGACATTGATTACAAAGCCTTCAGGAGTTAATCCGAAAATGATAGGAATGACTGCTTCAAGTAATGGAAAGACCTACTACTTATTAGCTACTGATGGAAGGCTTTTTGCTATGGGAGAGAATGAATATGGACAATTGGGTAATGGAGGAACTTCGGATTCCAACGTATGGGGTCAAGTAACCGCTTCTACAACAGTAGATGGAACGACTTATACCATAGGTAGTAATGTTGTATGGATTAGCCCAATGGAACATGATAGAGGTACTCAAATACAGAACAATGCTGCGATTAGTGTTATAACAAATCAAGGCAAGGTTTGGTCTTGGGGAGCAAACTCCTATGGAATGTTAGGCTTCTCAACCAGTACAAGTTATGTGAGTACACCAGGTTTAATGCCTGGAAGAACTAGTGGAGCTTATGATATTCAAAAATTGAACATATCAGATGTAATCATGGCTGTGGAAACGGGTGGACACACAACACTTTTGATTAAACAATGTAGTAAAAAGTTTGGATATGTAGGACATAGAATCCGAGGAAGTATGGCGGACGGAACAACCGTAGATGCTCAAGAGGATGTATATAATTTTGGTCAAACTGGAGATGTGACGATATGCGGAGCACCTACATCACCAGGGATTTTACCTCCACCAATTGAGATTTGTGAGGGAAGTACGATCGATTTAAACGATGTTGTCGTGGGTACCGCTCCTACTGGATTTATTTTGGAATTCTGGACAACAAGTAATAGATCAGCAGGGACACAACTCACGGGCACCGGTATTACCGAGGCACCAGCGGGTACATATTATGCATTTTATATTCCTAGTTCTGGGCCATGTGAAACTCCGGCGTTTTCAGAAGTGATAGTCACTGAGACCGATTGTGCAATCAACCTTGTGAAAACAGCTTCAGCTGGACCTCACTCTGTAGGAGATGTAATTACTTATACTTTTACGGTAAAAAACACGGGAGGCTTAACGCTTAGTGATGTAACAGTAAGTGACCCATTACCTGGGTTGGGTACGATAAGTCCAGCTTCTGTTGCGACGCTTGCACCAGATGAAGAAACTATATTCACGGCACCTTATACCGTAACACAAGCAGATGTAGATAACGGGAATATCCATAACTCAGCAACAGCAACGGGAACCCCACCTGGTGTTCCACCAGTAAGCGATGATGACGAAGAAGATGTACCATTGACACAAACACCTGCGATCAACCTGGTAAAAACAGCGTCAAGCGGTAGTTATGGCGTAGGCGATGTAGTAACCTATACCTTTACAGTAACGAATACCGGAAATGTAACGTTAAGCAATGTAACAGTGAGCGACCCACTACCGGGTATGAGTGCGATTACACCAGCAACCGTAGCGAGTTTAGCTCCAGGTGCGAATACGACATTTACAGCAACCTATACAGTAACGCAAACCGACGTAAACAATGGAAACATCCACAATACGGCAACAGCAACGGGGACACCACCGAGTGGAACACCAGTAAGCGATGATGACGAAGAAGATGTACCATTGACACAAACACCTGCGATCAACCTGGTAAAAACAGCGTCAAGCGGTAGTTATGGCGTAGGCGATGTAGTAACCTATACCT